>JBFLZZ010000004.1:0-127567 GCA_040755255.1 Thermodesulfobacteriota bacterium | reverse complement strand
GCGGGGGGCGACGGCGCGCGGCAGCTTGGTCGCCCAGCCTCCGGAGTTTCAATCCACGCCCCCGCGCGGGGGGCGACCCCCACGCCATTGCCAGAGCGTCGTTCATCACAGGTTTCAATCCACGCCCCCGCGCGGGGGGCGACCGCCGGCTCATGGTTGCATAGCCGGCAAAAGGAAAATCGCCAGTTCGGGCGAATTTCTCATTTTACGCATCGTGATTTCCAGGCTCCTCCCCCTATGTCCAGTGGAAATCATTTGATATCAAACTGTTACCTTTGTCGCGAACCTCCCGGGAGAAATGTGGGAACTTTGGGTTCGCGCAGAGATTCAGGTTACACGATCAAAGGGCCTTCCTGGTCGAAAGAGGGTTTTGCACCGATGTGCTCCACTCGGTTGCGCCAGTTGGAGCCGAGGAAATAGAAGCGCAGGTTGTCCTCCTCCGGATCGATGATGTCGAGAAGTTGCTGCCGGAATTTCGCCCACTGCGCCGGATCGACAATGCACTCGAACACCGAGAACTGCACTCGCTGGCCGTGGTCCTTGCACGCCTTGGCCACCCGCCGCAACCTGCGTTGACCGCCGGGGGTTATCGTTACGACATCGTAGCTGACCAGTACGAACATCTCCTATCTCCATAAATAAGGAGGGTAGCCGTCCAGATCCCCCCGCAGGTGCCTTGCCATAAGAAGGGCCTGGCTGTAGAAAAGCATGCCGATCGGGATTTTTTCATCGAGAAACGGGTGAGTGATTTCTTCCTGTTTGCGTTTCTGGTAGGCGACCAGAACGGTTTTCCTGGTTTCGTCATCCATCAGCACCGCCCCTGATTCGGTGATTCGGAAACCCCTTGCCTTGACCTGGCCGAGATTGATCAGGGACAGGGTCAGGCGATCTGCGAGAAACGACCGGAATTCCTCCATGAGATCGAGAGCCAGCCCCGGCCTTCCCGGCCGATCCCGATGCAGGAAGCCGACCGCCGGATCGAGTCCCACCGATTCCAGGGCGGAGCGGGCATCGTGCATGAGAAGGGTGTAGAGAAAGGAGAGCAGGCAGTTGACCCGATCCAACGGCGGACGTCGGCTTCGTTCATGGAAAAAGAAATCCGCCTTCTGCGACGTGATGCACTGGTTGAAAACGCTGAAGTAGACCTTCGAGGCCTCGCCTTCGAAACCGCGGGCGGTCTCGAGAGCCTGGTCCTGCTGAAGGTGGATGAGAATGCCATTCAAGCGGTCCGCCGCAGCTCGCAGGGCGTTGTCGTCCACTTCCTCCTTGTCGCCGTGGTCGCGCTGGGCGCGCAGAAGTAGGGAGCGGCTGTTGTTGATTTTGCCGGTGACGAACGCTCGCGCCATCGCGGAAGAAAAGACAGGATCATCGGCGCCGCGGTACTGCCGGCGTCGGAGGAGGACATTGCTCGAAACCGGTCCCTGTACCCTGGCGAGGAATCGGCCATGTTCGGTGAGAAAGCTCACCGCCACGTCGCGTTCGGCGCAGAAGCCCATGAGGAAAGGGCTGCAGCTGACATTGCCGAAGCAGACGATGCCGTCCAGGGTATGGATCGGCAGTCGCAGCCGATCTTCTTTGTCCACCCTGACCAGCACGCATTCACCGTCCTTGGCGAGATACGCCCCCTGGGTGGTGACGAAAAGGGTATTCAGGTGCTTTTTCATGTGGATGTCGGCCGCTGGGATGATGTCGGCCGCCGCTCAGTCTCCTGCTGGAATCAGGTTGGTGATGAGCCGGATGAGCAGTGCTTTCTGGCCCGGTTCGCTTGCGGCGGTAAGTAGTGCCAGGGCCACAAGTGCCCGGTTGTCGAAGCCCCTGCCGTCCGCCAGACCATTGTTTTGCAGGAACAGCATGAAAAGAAAGGAGCCTATCCGCTTGTTGCCATCGGTGAAGGGATGGTCCTTGATCACGAAGTAGAGGAGGTGCGCCGCCTTTTCTTCAACGCTGGGATAGAGATCCCGGCCGCCAAAGGACTGCTGTACCGCGCCGATGATTCCGGCAAGAGCGGTGCTCCGCTCCTGTCCGAAAATTCCGGTTGCCTCCCCTCGGCTCAACAGCTCCCTTTTCAGAGAGGCAATGGCCTCGCGCGCGTATTCAATCCCGAGGAGGGAACGGGTGTCGTGTCTTGTCGTCGGCAGCGGCAGATTGTCTTCGTCGTACTGCAGCAGGATCTGCCAGGTTTTGGCGTAACGGTTGACGACATCGAGCACCGCACGTCCCTCGTCGCTGATCAGGTTGTGGTTCTCCAGGGTGCTGGTCAGAAGGGTGAGGGCCTCTTGCAATTCGGCCGGCCCTTTTTCCCTCAGCCGCCGCTGGTTGAGGGTATAGCCATGCACCAGGTGATCCCTGAGAATCGATGTGGCCCAGATGCGGAACTGGGTGCCGCGTTTGGCATTCACTCTGTACCCCACCGCGATGATGACATCGAGGTTGTAGTAATTGGTACGGTAGGTCTTGCCATCCGCGGCAGTGTGTGCAAATTTTGCACACACTGCCTGCTGGTCCAATTCGCCAGTACGGAAGATATTGGCGATATGCTTGGTGACGACGCTTCTGTCTGTCTGGAAAAGGGAAGAGAGCTGTTTCTGGGTCAGCCAGACGGATTCATCCCGGAGACGCACCTCCAGGGCGGTTTTCCCGCATTCGGTCTGATAGAGCAAGATTTCTCCATGCTCGCCCTGGGTCTTCTCGCTGGTTGTCTCGTTCTGGATCATGACGAATTCTCGTTACGTGAGCATCCGTGAGAGATAGGCGGCCACATCCCGTCCCGCTCCGGCCACCTTCGGCATGCAGAGAGCGATCAGTGAGCAGCTCTCGCATTTTTTTCGTAGCGGGCGGCCGGTGTTTGGCCGCGCCGCACAAGATCGTGGAGCCGGCAGGATGTCTCCTCGACCTCCTGCCGCAGGTTTGCGTCGAAAACCATCCTGCCGCCGCCTCGTTTTCCCGTAGAACAGGGAGCCGGAGACTATCCGGCGGTCCAGCATCTCTTCGAGACACATTGCCTGGGCGCAGAGTTGAACCTTATCCCAGTTTCCCTTTTTTGGGCGGCCCCGTTTGTGCTCTACCGGAAATGGCTGCCAACCATCGGGTTCCTCCCTGTGAAATTCGACCACGTCCGCCTTGCCGACAAGGCCGAGCCGGAGCGAGCGGAGAGCCAGACCGAAGGCCAGCCTGATCCTGCCGCGTGACTCCCGGCCGCCGCTGTCCACCCGTTCGTGCATGATTCGTCCTTCGGCGGTGAACAGGTTTTCGCTCCACGCCTGCTCGATATGGATGAGCGCGCACTGCCGCTCGCAGAACAACAGATGCTGCAGGGCGGATATCGGCAGGAGATCGTCTTCGGAGTACATGCACCCCATCCGTGGTCGTGTGGCCGATATTGACATCCGTCTTTATTGTTATTAGGCTGATCTTACAAATATCTTACCAGCGAGGTGCTCCATGGCAACTACTGTTCTGTCAAGCAAGGGCCAGGTCATCATCCCCAAACCCGTTCGCAATGCCCATCACTGGAAACCGGGACAACGGCTTGAAGTGATCGACTCCGGCGACGGCATCCTGCTCAAGCCGGCAAGCCCTTTTCCGGCAACCACCATCGAAGAGGTCTCCGGCTGTCTCGATTACCGCGGCGGGCCGAAAACCCTGGCCGAGATGGAAGAGGCCGTCGCCAAGGGCGTGAAGGAGACCTTCCGTGATAGCGATTGATACCAATCTCCTGGTCCGCTTCCTCACCCGCGATGAAAGACTCCAGCATGGCAAAGCGGAGGAGATCATCCGCAGCGATTCGATTTTCATTCCTACGACGGTGTTACTGGAAACCGAATGGGTGTTGCGCTTTTCCTACGGCTATCCGCCGGACAGTATCATTGATTCGTTCAGAAAACTCCTCGGTCTGGCCAATGTGACCACCACCGATCCCGACCTCGTCGCGCAGGCCATCGATTGGCACGGACGCGGTCTGGACTTCGCCGATGCCCTGCATCTGGCCGCCAGCCGTGGATGCGACCAGTTCGTCACCTTTGACGCCGCCTTTGTCAGGAAGGCAAAGGGGCTTTCGAAATGCCAAGTCAGGAAGCCATGAGGGATTTTGTCTCCTGCTGACAGTAGTACTGCAATTAATGAAGGTTTAGTATCAATTGGTAGGGTAAGATTATTGAATGGAGCGAATTCTGTCTGCAATCGCCACCCAATCGACTTCCTGCGTCAGATGACACCAACTTATCCGCACACAGGAATTGGCGTCGTCATCATTCATCCCCATGGCCTTTAGAACATGACTCGGCATATATCTGCTTGATGTGCATGCGGAGCCATTGGAGATCGCAACGAGGTCCTTTAGTGCCACGATGAGAGCCTCGGAATCCAGCCCAGGAAAGCCAAAATTCAAAACATGGTCCATTACCAAAGATTGTTCGCCCGTCAATCTGGGGTTAAGAGGCATTAGTGCCGCTAATGCATTTTCTCGTATCCGTTGGCATGCTTGCTGGCGTTTTGCCCGATCACGAAAAGACACCTCGGCTGCTTTGCCAAGAGCGGCAATCAAGGGGACCGGCAGTGTGCCGGACCTCAGGCCTCGCTCTTGACCGCCGCCATACCCAAGAGGCTGAAGGGGTGGGCGGCCATAACCCCGTCGGCGAATAACTAAGGCCCCGATTCCCTTAGGGGCATAAATTTTATGCCCGCTGATGCTGATCAGATCGATACGGGGATTGCACAGTGTTTCAAATTCCTTGCCGAACCCTTGCGCAGCATCGGTGTGAAAGTATGCAGGATGATCGTTCAGAGTTCTGGCGATTTCATTAAGAGGTTGGCGAACGCCAGTTTCATTGTTTACCTGCATGATGGAGACCAGTAAAGTATCCCGTCGCAAGGCGGTTTTGACCATATCTGGGTCCAGAAATCCGCCCTGACCAATCGGTAGCCGAGTCACTTCAAAACCTTGTCGTTCCAGTACATCGCAAGACTCTAGTACAGCTTTATGTTCGATAGCTGTTGTGATGATGTGCCGTTTACCCAACTCCTCGCCTGTCAAGCGCAACCCCAAAATTGCAAGATTGTCACTCTCGGTCGCACCGCTGGTAAATACGACCTCGTCGCGCTTGGCAGCAACTACCGCGGCTATTTGATCTCGCGCCTTTTGGACTCCCTGCTTTGCCCTTGCTCCGAACTCATGGGTCCGGCTGCCCTCGTTGCCAAAATCCTCATCAAAATAATGCAACATGGTTTCTCGAACTTCGGGATCAAGCGGTGTTGTGGCATTACAGTCTAAATATACGGGGGGCACGCGGTCTCCGGCAATGTATGTCTTTTTTTGATAATTATTTGACAAACAAGTTGTGTCAATGTAAAAAAACACTAACATGTTTTTCCATAGATTAGAATTCGTTTTTTAGATCTTCCAAGCCAAAAACAGCCCGATAACGTCCTCTGGCGCCCATGGGAACCCAACCGACCATCGCTTTCCCCGTGATTCGCGGCCTTCAAGCTCGCCGTGAATATTTCGTCGCCATGTGGACCTTAAGAATGCTTCGGCAGATCTCCATTTTCGACGAAGACGAACTACCCCCTGAATTACGTGCTCAAAGAACCATAAACAAGGCTCGGATTCCTGAGATTTCCGGCTATATCATAGACAATCCAGACGACTACGTCTTTTCCGCCCTCACAGTATCAATAGACTCTAACGTCATATTCGAACCGCTGCCAGGCCAAGATAAACTAGGACTGCTCCGGGTGCCCATGGAGGCCAGGTTTATCATCAATGATGGTCAACATCGCCGGGCAGCCATTATCGAGGCGCTGGATCAACGGCCTGAACTCGCCCATGAGACCATCGCCGTAGTATTCTTCCTCGATATTGGTCTGGAGCGTTGTCAGCAAATGTTTGCTGACCTGAACAGCTACGCCATTCGTCCAAGCCGGTCCCTAGGATTGCTTTATGACCATCGCAACGACAAAGCACGCTTGGCAAAGTTAGTAATTATGAAATCCGATTTTTTTCGCGATATTGTCGACATGGAAAAATCGTCCCTTGCCAAACGATCACGAAAGCTTTTCACCCTCTCAGCATTTTACAACGCCTGCGCCGACTTGGTGCAAGGAATGGCGATTGGCGACCTAATGCAGGATGCCAGCCTTGCTAGGGGGTTCTGGGAAGCTGTTGTGGAACATTTCCCCATATGGGGTCAAGTGCACGAAGGCCGTCTTCCCTCAAGTGAGGTGCGGGAAGGATATATTCATTCTCACGGTATTGCCCTCCAAGCATTGGGGAAGGCTGGCAACACACTCCTCAAGAACCACCCCAATGACTGGCGTAACCGTCTTGCAGCCTTGCAAAAGATTGACTGGTCCCGTAGCAACGCTGACCTCTGGGAAGGACGCGCACTGATTGGTGGCAAGGTTTCCAAAGTTACCACCAATGTCATTCTTACCACGAATGTCATCAAGCAAGCCCTTGCCTTACCTTTGGACGAAGAGCAACAGCGCGTCGAAACCGCCTACAACAAAAAGTCCGGGGGAAACACCCTCAAGCCAAGACCATAAATGATGAAGAGCACTATCAACAAAAAGATCAAAACACATGCACCGAAACCGGTCACGGAAGTCATCCGCCAGGCATTTCCCCCTGGCGATCTCCTTGAGCAAAACGAAGATGCCACCAGCTCTGAGAAGGCCAAAGTCTTTCGCCCTTCCGCCTTTACAGAACTCGGATTTAAGGCAACCATTGCATCTCTTCACGAAGAGATTCGCGAACTCTACACTGCTGACGATGCCCCTTGGATCATCGGCTATTCCGGCGGCAAGGACTCTACCGCGACACTCCAGCTTGTTTGGGAGGCTGTTGCAGGGTTGCCCCCCGAGCAACGACACAAAACCGTCCATGTAATTTCCACCGACACATTGGTTGAAAACCCGATTGTCGCCAATTGGGTTGCCCGGTCACTTGAGACGATGGCGAAAGCTGCAGCGGAACAAAAGATGCCCATCCAGCCCAACCCATTAAAGCCGGCCTACATTGACTCCTTCTGGGTAAACTTGATCGGCAAAGGCTATCCGGCGCCACGGCACAAATTCCGTTGGTGCACCTACCGATTAAAAATTATGCCATCGAACACCTTCATCAACAGCATTGTTTCATCAAGTGGAGAGGCTATTCTCGTTCTGGGCACCAGAAAAGCAGAGAGCTCCAGGCGGGCTGTCAACATGGCAAAGCATGAAAAAGGCCGCATCCGCGACCGGCTCAGCCCCAATTCAAGCCTTCCCGGCTCATTGGTTTATTCGCCAATTGAAGCTTGGACAAATGATGATGTCTGGTTTTTCCTCATGCAACAGAAGAACCCCTGGGGATACAACAACCGTGACTTGCTCGGCATGTATGCCGGAGCATCAGTTGACGGCGAGTGCCCTCTCGTTGTCGATGATTCGACCCCAAGTTGCGGTGATTCTCGGTTTGGTTGCTGGGTCTGCACCCTCGTTGGGCAAGACAAGTCTATGACGGCGATGATCCAGAACGATGTGGACAAAGAATGGATGATGCCGCTCCTTGATATTCGAAATTCCTTGGATTTCCGCACCGATGCCAAGGGGGAATATGCCGAAAATGCCGACCGAGATCTGCGCGACTTTCGCCGTATGGCTGGCAATGTTCAGCTCATGGCAAATGGCAAAGAAGTTCCCGGACCGTACCTTCAACAAGCACGTGAAAAATGGTTAAAGGATTTGCTTCACGCCCAAACCCATATCCGGCGAAATGCTCCCCCGGGAGTACGGGGAATTGAACTCATCACTTTAGAAGAACTCCAAGAGATTCGCCGCATCTGGGTGATAGACAAACATGAACTTGAGGACTCTTTGCCACGCATCTATCAGGAGGCAACGGGAGAAGCGTATCCCGGGCGCCCCCTTGATGACAATCTGATCTTGGGTGCACCAGAGATGCTTGAGTTGGAGGCGTTGTGTGGCGACGACCGGCTGCATTATGAACTCACTCGTGAGCTATTGAGCATCACCCAGCAGCAACGAGCAACGGCAAGACGCGCAGGGTTCTATGACCAGATAGAAAAAACATTCACGCGTCATTTCTATGATGATCGGCAAGACGCCTTGGACCGCGCGCGAAACATGGCCGATGAGCGTAAACTCCTTGAAAGAAACCGCCGACAGTTCCCTGCACTCGCAACGATGGAGCCCCTTCCGAATGAGCAGGAGGGGGAGGCATGATCCTGGACACGATCATTCTCGAAAATTTCGGGGCTTACGGTGGACGTCAGTTGGCCGACCTCACGCCTGAGGACGGCAAGCCCATCATTCTCTTCGGGGGCATGAACGGAGGCGGTAAGACAACCCTGCTCGATGCTGTGCAGCTCGCATTCTATGGCCCAAAGGCCCGCATCTCCAACCGTGGAAGGCTTGGCTATAAGGACTACCTGCGAGAATCGATTCACCGGGGTAGCGACCCTGGAGAGGGCGCCAACATCACTCTCCGCTTTCGCCGCATCATAGAAGGACAAACCCGGAATTTCGAGTTGCAACGTAGCTGGCGGCAAGGCGTGAAGGGAATCGAAGAAACGGTTCGCGTACTCCGCGACGGACAACTTGATGACATTTTTACGGACCACTGGGACGAAACCATCGAATCGTACCTTCCCAGCGGAATCGCCCATCTCTTCTTTTTCGATGGCGAACAGATCAAAGAACTGGCCGAGGGACGGCATGCGGCTGAAATTCTCGGCACAGCTGTCCATTCGCTCCTAGGCCTTGACTTAGTAGACCGGTTGGAAGTAGATCTGAAACTATTCGAGCGCCGCAAAAGAACTGCCGGGCTTGATCCGGAGACGTCCCGTAAACTTTCCCAAGCCCAGAGCGAAGTAAGCGAGATCGACCGTGAGCTTGAAAAAGCCGCCATGGAGGAGGGCACCCTGGTCAATGAGGCCGGCCGTCTCGGCAAAGAGCTGCGCGTTAAAGAGGATCAATTCAAAAAGGAAGGTGGGGAACTATTTCTGCAGCGCAAACAATTAGAAAGTGAGCTAGCTGCGCTCAAGGCAAAAAAGGCGGCTACCGAAGCTCAATTTCGTGAACTAGCAGCAGGACCGTTGCCCTTGCTGCTGGTTGAGGATCTCCTCGGCGAGGTTGAAACTTTGGCTAGACACGAAAGCGAGGTCCGGCGGGCTCGATTGGTGCTTGGAGAACTAGAGGCCCGTGACAATGCAGTTTTACACGAACTGAAAACATTAAACATCAGGAAGGGGTCAATTCAAGCCATTGATCAATTCTTACATGGGGACAGACAACTTCGCTCAGCACTCGCGAGTGAGGAATTGATTTTGGATGCCGAAGATAGCCTGGCGCCCCATTTGGCCCATCTGCGAGCCACCGTGCTCCCGACTGCCGAGCAGCAGGCCCGAGATTGTACAGCCAAGCTTGCCTCGCTCGGTGAAAAGATTGCCCGCCTGGAAGGAGAGCTTGACCGTGTCCCGACCGAGGATCGCATAGCTGAGGGTCTCAGAGAGCTAGAAGTTGCCCGCAGTGCTCACCACGCAAAGCTCGCCGAGCTGGAGGCCGTCCGAGTCCGCAAGGATGCCCTGCAAAAACATCTTGTCGTGGCAGAAGGACGACTAGAGAAAGTCGGGGAATACGATTTGACAACACGTTTTGCAGAGGATGATCGGCAACGAACCCTCAAACATTCACGGCGGGTAAGAGAGACCCTTGGTGCCTTCCGCGCCCGAATAGTCCAGCGTCATGCAAGCCGCATAGAGTCTCTCATGCTGGAATCGTTCCGCAAGCTACTCCACAAGCAGGATCTGGTCAGCAGCCTAACAATTAACCCCTCGACATTCGATGCAGCCTTGACAGGTCGCGATACCATGCCGCTTCCCTTTGACCGCCTTTCTGCCGGCGAGAAACAGCTCCTGGCCACCTCTCTGCTGTGGGGACTCGCCCGTGCTTCTGGCCGTCCGGTACCGACAATTATTGACACACCTCTGGGGCGCCTCGATTCTTCGCACCGGCGGCATTTGATCGAGAGGTACTTCCCCTTTGCTTCACATCAGGTGTTGCTTTTGTCCACCGACGAGGAGATCGTGGGGCCGTATTATGAAGCTCTCAAGCCTTTCGTTACCCGAACCTACCTTCTCACACATGACGAGGCGCATGGGGAAACATCTTTTACATCCGGGTATTTTTCATGAAACCACCAGTTGAGCATGTCCGAGTAAGCGCTAAGGGCAGAGATATACTTATTAAGGTTAAACGGAATACGGGGTTAGAACATTGGAATGAAATATGCCGAATCGCGTTATGCCGGTCACTTGCAAATCCTAACCCGCTGCCCAAATGGACAAAAGTGCCAGACAGTAACATTGACATAGAATGGAAAACATTTGCCGGTCAATTCCAGAAAGAACTTGCTGCCTTAACTATAATGAGGGCAAAAAAAGACGGTATTGATTTTTCAAAAAAAGAAATTGTCGCAGATTTTTTCCGCAACCACATTGAACGTGGGATACAAAGCATGCAACAAATTAAAAACCTACTTGATTTATACAAATTATGACTATTTAATCATATTTTTACATCTTTTGCCTCTACTGTTTCTGAAACTTCTTGATCATTTTCTGATGGAAGATTAATAAATAAATATTCATCCTTCAGCGGATAAGAATTGTTCTTTATCCTCTTGTAATTAGAAATAGCACGCCTTATCTCTGACTTAGAACTCGGGGCAATGTGAACCAACAATAATTCATCAAGAAGGCTAACATAATCTCTGCCGGTTAGCATTTTGACTTTATTATTGTTCATGCTTACAACAGAAACCCATGGGGCTGCAGCTAGTCGCCAATCAAGAGAATTCAATCTTGACATTATTTCTTCCCAGCCAATACTTCCTCGTTCAATTATTTTACTTACACATCTAGTCACCGCTCTTTGAACTATGCTTCGCATAAAAGGATGACCTTCAGCTTCTTTGTCTTTTGGGCACCGAATATCTTTTGCACTTTGAGTTTTTAAAAATTTACTTGGGATATTGCCACAATTTTTTATCAGATCATCAAATCTTGAAGAAATAAGATTATAACTATCTTCAAGGACATCATCGCTAGGGCGATGGCTAAGATTCATTGAAATATCTAATTCATGTCCTATATCTTTAATCATTTCATAGAGAGTTGTAATTGTAGTGAATGCTCTTTTGTTGCCATTAGGAATTGTTCCAGCTGCAATTTTTATCTCTCCTTCTTGATCATTTCTTGTGAAAACAATAACCCTGCCATCTTCTTTCAAGAAAGGATGCTCATTAATCAGCCTCCTTGAAACAATTGAAAATCCGTCATCCTCGTCAAGAGCAATATTTTCCCCCTTTGTAGTTGTTTTTGCATATCTATTTATATTTGTAAACAGACGTCTAGTTCTTTCTTTCCCTTCTGGGGTTTCATAATGGCTGACGAGAAGAACGCAAATTTCTTCGTTTCCGAGTTCCGGGTTTCTTTTTAATGCGTCTTTTATAGCCCTTAATCTATGCTGCCCGTCTAGAGCAAAGTATTGCTGACTGCCATCAAAAGTTAGGACACCAAACGCATTATCTAGCCCATTCAAAAGCCCTTCATCATTTTCCATTTCAACAGAGATAAAATTAGGATTTCCACCCCATACTGCAACAATCAATGCCCCAAGAAATCTATGCTGTGAATTCAACAAATAATCAACGATATCTTTTGTCCTTGTTGATATTCCACGTTGAATAAGGCTATTTAAATCTGAATTGCCACCGAGCTCATATGCGAATTGAATTTCTTTTGTGACTTGGGCATATTTCATGACGCAAATGTAATACTTCCAGTCACCGACTTTTGCACTCAATGCTGGGATTAGTGTACGGTTTGACATATTTTCTCCTTTTCAGAAAGCATCAGTTAATGTTGAATACTTCATTCGTATTCCTTTTTTGTTAGCTGGAGGATTAAATAGTTTAATTAACTCATCTTCTAGTTTTAGAATATCAGATAGATTATCACAATTATCCATGACAATGAACCAATACTCTAATTCGTACAAATTAAGGAATTTATCCAATCTTTCTTTTCTAGAATTTAATTTGCTAATTTTCCAAATATTTTCCGAATTAGACTTAACAATTTTAGAATATTCACCTTTATACCTGGATTTTAAAGTTCCATTACATCCCAACTCACCTGATTTCCCTATGTATAGAATTAGCTTTATATAGGAAGTGCTGTCATCAAAAATAAATGGGAAATAAGTCCTCCATACAAACATATAAATTCCAGGTTTATCTGGTAGGCTATCTGCCAACCCTGGGGTAGCGGTTAATTTTTCCCATTTGCCACTACAAATTTTCAACACTTTTGTTGACAATGAGTTGCAGTATTTTTCATTTACCAATCTGTTTGGAATGAAATTAAATGGTAAAGGTTGAGCATCATCATATTGATATTGTATCAAGGCTTCATCAAGATTCATAACGTTATTGCGGCATTAAGTTATGAAGTGATTAACACAAACAATAGTAGTTAACTGCCACATTAAATTGTTAATTCCAAATTTGGTCGCTTTACTCCTTCGTCCCGCTGAGTATCAATAAAGGCAAGCAACCCGTCCAGATCAAGTGGTCGTCCTGAAAAAAATTCTTTCATGATGCCCAGGCCTCCATTGGCATACTCTTGAAAAACAGAAGCTCTGTCATCTTCCGCCTCCGAAGAACCAGAAAGGCACTCGGAACTGCCCGTGACGGTAAGAGCCATCAAATAGAGGACTCCAGGCCAGGCGGCACAATTACCGAAGGTGCTTTGATCAATGCCCTTCCCCGCATCAATTGACTTGAGGGGCTCTCGCTTGCCATTTCTCATCCCAACCTGAGCGGCAAATAAAAGGAGTTTCCAAATCTCCTTGAAAACTCCAACCTGCTCGGTCATCAAGGATTTGATGATTTCTTCCTTATCAGTTGCTCGTTGGATTCGCTTCATCATGCCTACCTCTGCCTTTTTCTTTGCCGTTATTCTTTGTGCCGCCCACTATGCGAAAGTTCAACAAGGGATCACAGAACCTGTTATGCAACCTCAATGATAGTCCGAGTCTCGTTTATAAAGCCCGGATTTCGGTATACTCGTCCTCATCGGATGGGAAATATTGCTGGATTGCCTGTCCGTTCACGACCAGTTCAGGGTTGGCTCGATCAGGCATCGTTGGCCCATGGTAAGTTAGGTAGTAACGTTTACCGACCCGACCGGATTCGTTCAAGGCGGTTTCCACTTGGCCGTTATATTGTTCCGGGCTGACGAGCAACAGCACCTGCGGTGCCAGCTCAGGAATATAACGGGCTACGCCCCGCCGGAATATACTAAGAGAGCCAAACGGTGAATCAATGGCGACGGGATAGGCCGATCCGGCAAGGTCTCTGAGGATCGTTGGAATTTCGGAGCGCTTTTTCGCCAGCGCGACTAGGCTAGCGATAAAGACGAGGGAGGTTACCGTACGCTCCCCTGTGCTAAGGGCGGCATCGATCTCCACTGAGCCTGGGTCCTCCTCTCCTCCGCCTACCCGTTTCCGAATGCGCAACGTATAGTTTTCAGTGAGTTCGGCCCAGTAATCTTTGGTCATAATTTTTCGAAAGTGACTATCAATTTCGCCATTGAGCAGCGGACGGAGATCGCGGGTTTCTGCATCAAGAATGTCTCCGAGGAGTTTCACACAATCCTCCACGGCATCAACCCGGCGCTGAGCACGGGCAGCCGCATCCTCCTTGTCTTTAATGTGACGAATCTGTTCTTCGAGTACGCTCTTTTCCTCTTCCGCGTTCTCGATTTTCCCACCGATACGGCCGGATTCGGCATGCTGGGCGTCACGACTGAGCTGAAGCTCCTTGCGTTTTTCTTCCAGGTGCTGAACCTCTTCGTCCTTTTTGCCTCCAAGGACTTGGTGAATTTCTTCTAGTTCCTCGTCAAGATTACGAATTTCTCGTATAAATTCCAGCCGTTCAATATAGAGCTGTCGCAGTTGCTCCTCAGTTTGCCTTGCTACTCCTTCGATTACCCCCATGGCATGATCAAGTGCACCCACAGCGTTATTGAAGTCCTGATCACCTGCGATGGTGAGAAGGCTCTCAACCGCAGCACGTTCCTCTGTTCCTTCGGCTAAACAACGTTTGCAAATGCAATTGCCGCTATCAAGGAGCTCTTGTAGGAAGGTATTCAATACACGGGCGGGAATCTTCCCTTCACTGCGCAACCGTCCGACAATCTCCCGGCCACGGCAAAGGAGACCAGAGGTAAAAAGGGTGTAACCGTCTTCAGAGATAAGCTTCTGCAATCGAAGCACGGCTTCGTCACGACGGGCTGCCAATTCCTCTTTCTCATTCGTCAGTCGAATGCGCTTCGCTTGAAGCTCTTGAGCCTCACGATTGGCCGCAAGTTTGTTGTCCACCGATACAAGCTCGGCGCCAATTGCTTTCAAATTGACGAGCGCCTGGCGACGGCTCTCCTCCAACTCCTGGATCTCTTCCTCAAGATTGGAAAGCCGTTCAATGAGTTCTCGTTTTTCTTCGCTGGTTGCATCCTTCTGTTCATTGCGAAGCTTGCCCCGGACATTTTGATGCTTGAGATCATCGATGGTCGTCCGAAGGAGTTTCAAACCAAGCATCTGCTGGATGGCATCGGTTACTTGAGAGCTGTTCTCCTCCATGGCCAGATAATTAATTCGTTCACCATTGAAGAACAAAAAACGACGAATACCGTCTGGAATGATGGCTTCAATGCGTTGCTGCGGCCGATCCTGGACAAAGGTTTGCCCATCGCGCATGACCTCAAGCGACAGTGTGGCCTGCTTTGAATTCAGATTCTGTTGGGCCAACGTAAGTTGGCGAGTGAGGATGTAGCGATCCGTGTCGTGCTTAAAAGTAATCTGCACCATTGCGGCAATGGCATTCGGGTCCTTGGCCCGATGCGCCATCCCTTCGTGGACGATGCGGTCAGGTTTCTCAAAGTCGTCGGACTTGCCATCGGTGCCCAGCAAACCATCTCTCCCGTAAAGTCCCCAGAGCAGGGCCTTGAGCAGGGTGGTTTTACCAAAACCATTCTCGGCATGAACAATGTTGACATTTCGTTCCCGGAGATCTGAAAACACAAGCTCCTGCCGACCCTTAAACTGGCGAAAATTTTCAAGGACGAGACGTTCTAGAATCATTTGATCACCCGGCGAATATGGTCATAAAGACGCTGATGAATCTCATGACGCCGCTTGAGGTGCATGACGTCACGCTCTTCCTTGAGGATATCCCGAATCAGAGTTTGATACTCCGGCTTCGCACCCTTAAAAATCTCCTGGGCGTGGGTGAGGACTTTTGTTTGTTCTTCTGGTGGTGGCATTGAATCCATCTCTTACTCCGAAAGAAGATTGTATTTCAAACGCAATTCATGCAGGGAATGCAGCGCTTCCGGCCCGTTCTCTGCCATGCGGCAAAACTCAACGATCCGGCTCAATTCCTTTTGAAAAAACGACCGCTCCATGTTGAAGCCATCGTCATCGATCCTGCCTCCGAGATCTGGTGGATGGATGATGAAATCATAAATAATCGCACGACTTTTCCCGGGGGCGTTTCTGAGAAGCCGACCACGACGCTGGACAAATTGCCGGGGATTTGTGGAACTGGCTAACAGAAAGCCCATTCTCAAGTCAGGCAAATCAATCCCCTCGTCCAGACAACGGATGGCAACCACACCATCCAAAAAGCCACTGCTGAGATCCCGCAGGATTTCTTCCCGATCCTGAGTCGTCTCGCGGTAAGTAAAATTTCTCACCCGCAACCCATGCTTTTCGCCAAGCAATCGGGCAACCGCCTGAATTTGGCGGACCTCCTCCTCGGCAATCGTATCCGTAGTCCGCCCGTCTCCGCAATAATAAATGGCCCCCTTTGGTGGTTCGGGCAAGGTGCCAATCACCTGGTCGAGAGCATCAAGCTTATTCTTGGCCCCAGCGAGCAAACGCGCCCGCTTGATAAGCAGACGCATGGCCGCATTTTCAATCTCTTCATCGGTATCTCCCCCACGAAAAAAGCGGGCAAGTTTCAATGTGATTTCTTCGTATTCGGCGGTCTCATCATCGGTCAATTCCACTGGGACAGGATAGTACCGGTAACGGCAGAGACGCCCATCGGCTATGGCCCTTGATAGGGGATATTCAAAAACAGCCCCGCCAAAATAATCCAAAACAGCTTGAGTGCCGACAGGATCGAAGTGGCGCTCGGGTGTCGCTGACAACCCCAGGCGCATGACGATTCCCTCAGGAAGTGCCTCCTTGCTACGTTCCGCCCCAAGGTTGTGAACCTCGTCGGCAATCAACAGGTGGTGAAGCGCCCCCGAAGAAACTCGCGACCGAATACGAGACTGAAAACTATCGCTTTGGAAGGTAGCGTTGGTGGCGACAAGGGCATGAACCTGCGAGAGCCCAACCGCAACCCGCTGGTAGCCTTCTTCAAGCTCGTCTTGCCATCGTTCTCTACCTTCAAAGCAGGCAACAGGCCGAAGACCGAAGGTCGCCATTTCTCTGATCCATTGACGGCAAAGATTAATGAAGGGGCAGACGACAATGACAACCAACGGCTTGTTTTTTTCTGCCACCTTGCTGGCCAATGCCAGGGCGGTCAATGTTTTACCCGACCCCGTGGCCATGGCAAAGACACCTTTTCCGCCGGCTTTGCTCCAGGCTCGAATGGCATCTGCCTGGTAAGGGCGAAGCTCGAAACTGTGGGGCGGTCGAAACTCCGCTGACGAAGCATAATCCGTAATTTTATGAATTGACAAACCAGCAGGTGGTTTATTTACATCCCGAAAACGTTCCAACAACTCCCGCCCAGCAGCAGTAAATTCGATAACCTTCAGACCTGGTGTTGAATCACTCCACAGCGCTTCAAAATTTTCGATCTCTTCTTCTACCCGTCTTTCTCTATCTTTCCAAGAACAAAAAACCTTTATGCTCTCGAAGTTTTCCAGCAATCCACCAGCGGTCTCATTTGATGAACCCGAGAACGTTACATGATTTTCTGCGCCATCAGTGAAGATTCCCGTCTTCTCGTGAAAAATTCCCTTTGAAAAACCACCCCGTTGATCGAGACGAAGGGCCAGTTTGATTTCCAACAGGCCAGCTGCCGCCAACCAAGCCAAGGCGTTGAGCCGGTCTTTGACCAAAGCATCCTCAAGGTCAGCCAAGCCTTTTGCTACAATAGCCCTCAATGCCTTGTCAGGGTTCTTTGTCGCTGATTCTAAGGCTTTTACATCATCTGGATCCAAAAATGGCGAGACCACCAAACGCATCTTGCCACCACGTGACGCCAGACTTGCCACACCGCGTGCCGCCAAAGCCAAACCGGCACTGGTGAAGTAGCCCGCCGCCCGTCGATAAAGGATGGATGCTTCTAGGCAGGGAATAAAAAAATCCCTTACCAAGTAATCCCGGCCCGAGCGATAGGATAGGCGAAGAGGGAGATCTGACAGCAAATTCACTGATTCATCCCTGTGAGATCTCATGAAGCCAATTGAGAAGGGGGATTTTCGCTCTCGCGTTCACCTTCATCTGGTATCTCTGTTTGCTCCTCGTTGGCTTGGCGGGGATCTGGCCTTTACTCACAAGTTTCTCTGAATAATTCGACCATATGCGCTTGGGTCAACGAGACCGTTTCATTCGGAAGATGCTTATCTAGTGTGGTTTATGAACCTTCGGCCTCGTAGAGAATGATTTTACCTTGGCCAGCATCGATGTTCAACTTTAAGTTTCCGGTTAAAATAAGCTTTGACACCTATCATTCCACCGAGGAAGGTATGGTTGACTTCCTTGGCTATGGGTTGTCTAAGAAAATTTTCCAAGCTTCCCAGGAAGCCTTGCCCGCCCCGCCTCAATACCCGATGATATACCGGCTCGTCTTGCCGAACAGGAATTTGATCAGCGCGGCCAACGCCACCGACGCTCCCATCAGGAAGACGGTGAGCAGGAGCACCTGCGGGAAGTTGTCGGAAAAGGGCCACAGGGAGCGGCGGTCGATGAGGTCGAGCACCATGCTGTGCAGGAAGTAGATGGGGAAACTGTAGTCGGCGATTGCGTTCAGCAGCGGAATGTTCCGATGTTCCAGCCGGCGCAGCCCGACCATGATCACCCCGATGAAGCAGATCTTTCCCGGCAGGTTGAGGTCGAGCGGCGCCGTCTGGAACAGGTACTTGTGATAGTTACCCACCACCGGGGAGAAGCCGGTCTGCAGGGCGGAAAACAGCAGGCCTCCGGCCAGCAGGTACAGGACGTGCTTCTCCAGCCAGGGCAGCAGCCATTCCTTGTGGATCGAGGCCCAGATGCCGAGCAGGTAGACCGGCAGGAAATAGACGAAGGCGTGCAGGGGGTTGAGGTTGAACATCGGCCGGTGGACGACGCAGGCCAGGGTGAGCAGGGCACCGATGACCATGGGGAACCAGACGCTCCGGCTGAGATTCAGGATGGGAACCGCCAGCAGGTAGAGGAGCATCGCCATCGGGATGTACCAGAAGGGCTGGAAGGTGCAGCCGGTGAGCAGGAAGTAGATCAGGGTGTGCCAGGGGGTTGCGTAGAACCGTTCCGGCACGAGGGGCAGCCGGTCGCCGGTGAGGATGATCAGCGCGAGCGGGAGAGCCGACAGGGCGAGATAGGGGGAGAGGACGTTCTTGATGCGGGTGGTCAGGAACTTCCCGAAGCCGAACTTGTGGGCGTAGATGTGGTGGAAGAGAAATCCGGAGATGAAGACGAAATACACGGTGGCGTTGCTCACCGCGTTCATCACCAGCTTCGCCCCCCAGTTGTCGATCCGCCAGTGGCCGACGTAGATGGCGTGGCCGAGCACGATGAGGGTGATGGCGACGGCACGGAAATAGTGGATGTAGGACAGATACATAGGGCAGGATCGCCTCGCTGGTGACCGGGAGCCGCAAGGGTGGACGGAGCCGCGGCGGCGCTGGTGCAGGTCGGGGAGCGCACGGACCCGGAGGCGGCGTCCGACCGTTCCACCGTTTGCGCGTACTCATCGTCCGAAGATGTGACGCTGCGGAACGCTTACCTGTTTGCCAGATTTTGCCGGAAAAGGAAAGGGGAACCTCTCCTGGCTTGCGCTTGCGTGAAGCCGGCGGGCGATCGGCCATTTTGTTGTTCCTGCACTTGATATTCTTTCTCTGATGGGGCATAGTTCGCCGAAAAAGGGGGAAAACCCCCAACGACAGGTCATCTGCCCCTGTCGCTCACGATAAATCCGTTGCCGGAAAAGATGCACGGCAGTTGTATATGCCCAACAACAATGATCAGTTAGCCGTTGGTTCCTTCAATGGTGTCGCTGCCACTTTGTCGCAGTCGCTCGATGATTTCGACGGGCTCGAGGCAAAGCTGGAGAAGCTGGCGGCACAGCACGGCAGCGGCGTGTACGCCGTGCTGCTCGGCCTCGTCTGCGATCAGACCATCCCCGCCCAGGACGCGAAGAACGTCTGGACCCTCATATCCCATCACCACCGTTTCATGTGCTCGCGGCTCGGCCGCTCGGTCAGTCTGCAGACGGTCATCTGCGATTATTTTTCGGTGGTGTCCGGCTCCAGTCGCAACATGAAACTGGTGGATCAGTCGCGGTACGAGCGGACCATCGCCCTGTCCCGGACCGATTACCTCACCGGGCTGTACAACCGGCGGGTTTTCGCCGAACTGTTCGAGCGGGAAGTGTCGATGACCACCCGCCATGGAACCGATCTGTCTCTGCTGTTCTTCGATATCGACGATTTTCGCCACGTCAACGAACGTTACGGCCATGCCGGCGGCGACGCCGTCCTGCGGGCGATCGCCGGGGTTTTTCTCTCGTCCAGGCGCCAGGAGGACATCGTTTCCCGCTACGGCGGCGAAGAGATCGTCGTGCTTCTTCCCCATACCGGCAAACAGCAGGGGCTGGCGCTGGGCGAACGCATCCGCGGTCAGGTGGAAAAGCTGGCGGTGGCGTACAATGGCTTCTCCATCCGGGTATCGATCAGCGGCGGCCTCGCCTCCTACCCTTTCGACTGCGCTGGGCCGGAAACCCTGCTCCGCGACGCCGATCAGGCCATGTACCGGGCCAAGGCGGCCGGCAAGAACCGCATCTGCCTTTTTTCCCCCTGCAAACGGCGCCACACCCGGGTGGACTGCGATTTCGAGATGCTGTTGCTGCTGCCGGGGCGAGGCCGGGGCTGCGATGACAGCATTGCCCGCTGTCGCAACCTGAGCGGCGGCGGTGCCCTGTTCGAAAGCGACCGCTCCTTCGAGCCGGGGGCGCTGCTGGAAACCAGGCTGATCATCGGTCCCGATGCCTATCTGCCGCTCACCGGCAGGGTGGTCCACTGCCGCCCCGAAACCGGTGGCGGCTATTCCACCGCCATGTCCTTTTTCGAACCGGATCGCCGCGGCAGCCTGGCCCTCTCCAGCCTCATTCTCCGGCAGACCTGCCAGGCAGCGGCGGAACCCGCCGCTGCCCCCCGCTTCTGCTGATCGCCGCCGGATTTTCAGGCGGAGAGCAGCACCATTTCGGCCGGCACCCGGAAGAGGGCGGCCACCTCGGCGCGCAGTTCGCCGAGATTCCAGTACCCCCGGTTGTCCAGCAGGTCGTTGTGCACCTCCTCGCCGCCGCCCAGGTTTTCACAGACCACCGGGCCGCAGCGGAAGGCACCGTCCATCGTTTCCAGTTCGTTGTCGTCGAGATACACGGTTACCTGTCGGATCATGGGAAACCTCCTTGCGGTTTACTCTTGGGTCCAGAGTACCGGGGGCAGGAGGACAAATGCTGTCCTGGTCTCGGAAAAAAGACAAAAGAAGAGAATTTTTTTCCGGCCGTGGTAGGGTGACGCCTGGCATCGATCCGGAAATCCAATTCCAACTCATTCGCACACCTTCACCGTTTCGTTGCGGTCGGCCGCGCTCCGCCGCTCCTCGGCGTACGGGGCGTGCGCTCTGCGAGTTGGAAGTGGAGTAAGACAACCGACGGGGGAGGAATGAAGCAGAAGACGGCGGCGATCAACGCCATCTGGCTCGGCATGGTCCTGGCCGCTACCCTGGTGGCGGCTTGGACCGGCAGAATGGACGAGGTGACCAGGGCGTCGTTCGATGGGGCCAAGGATGCGGTCACCCTGGCCATCGGCCTCATCGGACCCATGGCCCTGTGGCTCGGCATCATGAAGGTCGCCGAGGACGGCGGCATGCTGCGGCTGGTTGCCCGCGCCATGCGACCGCTGATGGTGAGGCTGTTCCCCGATGTGCCGCCGGAACACCCGGCGATGAGCGCCATGCTGATGAACATGGCGGCCAACGCCCTCGGGCTGGGCAACGCCGCGACGCCCATGGGCATCCGCGCCATGCAGCAACTGGAGAAACTGGCGCCGGAAAAAGGCACCGCCACCGATGCCATGTGCCTGTTCCTGGCGATCAACACCTCCAGCGTCACCCTGCTGCCGCTGGGGGTGATCACCGTGCGCGCCGCCGCCGATGCCGCCGCGCCTGCCGCCATTTTCCTGCCGTCGCTCATCGCCACCTGCTGTTCGACCCTGGTGGCGGTGGTCGCGGCCAAGCTCCTTTCCGGTCGCGGCATCGTCCCGGCGGCTTCCCCGGCGGCTGCGGCGGCAGATGCGGCAGAAGAGGATGGCGTCGCCACCGTCGAACTGGCGCCGCCCGGCCGCCTGGGCCGCCTGTTGGTGTTCGCGGTGCTGCTCGCCTTTGCCGGCGCCGCCGTTTACCGTTCCCTGCAGGCGCCGGCCGGTTCCTTGCTGTCGATGGCGGCGGTCAACGCCGTTTCCGCCTGGCTGATTCCGGTCCTGCTGTCGGGATTTCTGCTGTTCGGTTTTCTGCGCGGGGTCAAGGTGTACGAGGCGGTTACCGACGGCGCCCGGGAGGGATTCACCACCGCGGTGCGGATCATCCCCTACATGGTGGCGATCTTCGTCGCCATCGGCATGGTCCGCGCAAGCGGCGCCATGGATATCCTCATCCGGCTGCTGTCGCCGGCCACCAGCCTGATCGGCATGCCGGCCGAGGCCCTGGCCATGGCGCTCATGCGGCCCCTGTCCGGTTCGGGCGCCTTCGGTCTCATGTCGGAGATGGTCAGCCGGGCGCCGGACAGCTTTCTCTCCTTCCTCGTCTCCATCATGCAGGGCTCGACCGAAACCACCTTCTACGTGCTGGCCGTCTACTTCGGCAGCGTCGGCATCCGCCGCACCCGCCATGCCCTGCCCGCCGCGCTCTGCGCCGACGCAGCCGGCATCCTCGCCTCGGTGGCGGCGGCGCATCTGTTTTTTTAGTTGCAGTCGGCAGAGGTCAGCCGGCGGTCGACGAGGGTGCAGGGCAATTCCGTTCGTGCCGGGTTGCCCACGCGCGGTGCGCAACCGGGACGGTTGCCGCGATGCAGACTGGATTACCGCACTGCGCCCGCGATGACGGTGCGGGCACTCTCCGTCTTCGCGAGGAACAGCGTGACGAAGCGATCCAGGACGGCCGACAGGCCGCAGCCGGGCGGAGGTTCGATGTGGGGGAAACGGCCACCTTGGGGGGTGCCGCCGGCCGGTTCGTGCCCGCCGCCGCTTGCGGTCAGGTGGATGCCAGCCGCCGGTGGGTAGCGCGGACCAGGTCGAGGACCGCTCCCATGTCCAGATCCGAGGAGCGGAAGCCTCTTGCCAGATCGAAGCGGTCGATGTCGGCCCCGTCCCTGCCCGGCACCCAGGGGAGTTCCCGGCCGAGCATGGCATAGCGGTCGCGGGCGTATTCACGGAGATGCCAGCCCCGGTCCAGGTTGCCGAGCCAGGTGATCATCCGCAGGTTGAAGTAGCCGGGGGTCGCGTCCCAGGGGGGAAGCTTCTCCCAGAGGGCATCCGGCCGCGCGTTGCCGGTGGCCGTCTCCATGGCCTGGCCCAGGCGGCGGTCGACGGCGGCCAGCAGATCGCGGTCTCCCAGGTGGGCCAGCGCCGCCAGATGGGCGTCGAAATCCGCCGGGGTCGCGGCGCCGATGCTGAGGGTGGTGATGCCGGGCCGGGTGAGGCAGAAGAGATCGTTGAACTGCAGGGGAGCGAGAGGCGCGCAGAGCCGTTGCAGCAGGGGCGGCGGCGCCTGCAGCCTGCCGCCCTTGTCGGTGGGGCTGATGACGAAGATCCCCATGTCGCGCTCGTGCGCTTCGCGGATCGCCTGGCGGTGCTGCTGGAAGATGTAGTACCAGTGGATGTTCATGTAGTCGAAACCGCCGTCTTGCTGGTGGCGCACCGCCTCCAGGATGATGTCGGTGTCGCCGTGGCCGGAAAAACCGACGTGACCGACCCTGCCCTCCGCCTGCAGCCGGCGGGCCGCGGCCAGGCAACCACCGGGGCGGCAGGCGTGCCAGAAGGAGCGGTGGTCGTTGATGCCGTGGATGGCGAGCAGGTCGACGCGGTCGACCCCGAGTCGGGCCAGGGAGTCGCGGCAGTCGGCGGTAAAGACCTGCGGGTCCGGGGTGGGCTGCACCTTGGTCTGCAGCAGGTAGTCCGCCCGGGGGATGTCCCGGAGGGCGAGGCCGAGCTGGCGCTCCGAGGTGCCGTAGGCGCGGGCGGTTTCGAAATGGTTGATACCCAGGGCCAGGGCCCGGCGGATCACCTCCTCCAGCTTGGATTGATTGTCGGCGGGGACCGCTGCCAGCGGCAGGTCCGACCAGCTGTGCTTGGCGCGCATGAAGCCGGCGCTGAACACCGGCATGTTCAGGTTGGTCTTGCCGAACCGTCGGTAGAGCATGTAGTTTCACCAGGTGGCGGTTTGGGTCTGGCAGCGGAATTGTTGCCCGCTGCCCAAGCCGGCGGTGCCCGTCCGCGGGTTTGGTTGCCCGGCCTCTCCGCGCTCGCGGGAAAAGGAACAGGATTATGATGGACGTTTCACTCCAGCACCGGCTGTACCTGCGGGAGATCGATCTGCTGAAAAGCGGCAGGGGCAGCGAGGTCGTGCCGGTGAACTTCAATTACCAGAATTTCATCATGGTCGCCACCGGTCTCGTGGAACATGGCGGCAGGACCTTCGTCTTCCAGACCTTCAGCTGCGGCTGCGGGCCGCAACCCACCATCTGGGGGATGTACCTGGAGGGGGTGATCCCCTGGCGGGATTCGGCGCTCCGCGCCTTTTTCCTCGCCGGCGACGGCGCCGCCAGGGATCGGGAACTCGCCGACCAGACCGTGGTGGCCGAGGTCTACCGGGTGCGAAACCCCGCGGGGGAGGGAGAGAAGAGCGAGGTCACGGCCGCGCTGCGCGGCCATTTCGGCGCCGACAAGAAGATCAGCTTCTTCTGATGGGGGACCGGTTCATGCCATTCCAACTGGAAAGAAACCATCCGGGAGGAATGCGGGGCTGAGGACGGTTCTGGATCGCTTCGTCGCGGTGTTCGTCGCGAAGGCGGAGAGAATCAGGCGGCGGTGACCGGATTTTCCAGGGTGCCGATCCCCTCGATCTCGATGGCCACCCGGTCGCCGGCATCGAGCCAGACCGGCGGCGTGCGCGCGAAGCCGACGCCGGGCGGCGTGCCGGTGAGGATCACCGTGCCGGGCATGAGGGTGGTGTCCTGGGAGAGGTATTCGATCAGGTGCGCCACCGGAAAGAGCATGTCGGCGGTGGAGGCGTCCTGCATCAGTTCGCCGTTGAGCCGGCAGCTGATCCTGAGATGTTGCGGGTCGGGTATCTCGTCGGCGGTGACCAGCGCCGGCCCCAGCGGGCAGAAGGTGTCGAAGCTCTTGCCCCGCGCCCACTGGCCGCCGCCGGCGAGCTTCTGCCAGCGGCGGGCGGTGACGTCGTTGCCGCAGGTATAGCCGAGGACATACTCCAGCGCCGATGCGGCGGTGACGTTTTTCGCGCTCCTGCCGATGACCACCGCCAGCTCCGCCTCGTAGTCCACCTGGGGGGCGTTGCGGCAGCAGGCGGGGATGACGATGGGGTCGCCGGGGTTGGTCGCCGCCGCCGGGTTCTTCATGAACAGGATGGGATACTCGGGCAGGTCGACGCCGAACTCGCCGGCGTGCAGCCGGTAATTGAGGCCGATGCAGAGGATGGCGGCCGGCGCCAGCGGGCTGAGCAGTTTGGCCACCTTCAGCCGCCGGCCGGTGTCGGTGAGCGTGCCGAGGATGTCGCCCTGCAGCAGGTCGGCGCTGCCGTTTTCGAACCGGTGGCCGAGACGGACGGCGCCGGTGTCGTCCTGAAAGCGGATGATCTTCATGAGCCGCCGGACCCTCCCTGATCGTTGCCTTTCTGCGTTTTGAGCTGCTGGCTGAGGCTGGCGAACAGATCCTGTTTCTTCTTCTCCAGCTCCGCCTTGATTCCTTCCACCTTTTTCGTGCTGTCTTCCCGGCTTTTCCGGAATTTTTCTATCTCGGCGCCGAGCCCGGCGTCGGCGGGCTGCTCTTTCGGGATCGATTCGATGAGGGTGTGGTCGGCGATGTCGACCTTGATGGTGAAGGGGTCTTCGACCATGGTGACGATACCGAGATCCCGGAGCCTGCGGGCGGTGTACAGCGCCCATTCCCGGGAGCGGCCGGTGAGTTCGGCGATGTCCTCCACCGACGGCGGAGCCGGCTTGCGGTGCAGAAGCAGACGGACGGCGGCGACAAACAGGTGCGCTTCGTCGTAGGGGGAGGTGGCGGCCATGGTTTTCCTCGTTGCGTTGCCGGTGGACTCTCAGAAATAGCAGTCCGGCACCGTTGTGGCAAGGGAAAAGGTGGTGTTCAGCCGCCGGCGTCGATGGCGACGCCCAGGGCGGTGAACTCGCTTTCGATCAGCTTTTCCCATCCCCGGTTGGCCTTGGGATTGGCGGGGCTGGGGTGGGTGATCATGCCGGTCGCGATCTCCATGCCGGCGAGCGCTTCGGTCACCCGGTCGGCGGCAAAGCGGCCGACGCCGACCACCAGGCGCGGCCGGAAATGGGCCGCGGTGTGCCGCAGCGCCTCGTCGCAGTGCTCCTGCAGCCGGCGCCGTTCGGTGGCGGCCAGGACGTTGGGGGTGAGGTTGCGGCCGTCGCCGTCGAGAAAGAGCAGCGGGCAGTAATTGGCGACAAAGAAGCGGGCGAAGAACCGGTCCGGGGTGGTGAACCGCTCCCTGGCCCAGCCCCACAGCCGTTTGCCGGAGACCTCGCTGCGGCGGCAGGCAAAGCCGTGCACCGGTTTTTTGGGGTGGGTCCGCGCCGGTTGGCCGATGGCGGTTTCGATGGCCAGCCAGTCGCGCACCAGCGAGATCTCGCCGAAGGGAACGCCGGTCTGCGCCATCCCCCATGGCCCGGGGTTCATGCCGACCAGGAGGATCTCCCGGCGGGCCTCGCCGTACAGCCGGCAGTAGGCCGACCAGCCGGCGCGGGCGTAGCGCAGCGGGTTGTAGACATAGGCCACCGGCGGCGCGAAGGCGAGGCCGTCGAGCCGGTCGGCAAGCCGGTCGGTGATGACGGCCAGCGCCGGCTCAGAGGGATTCGAGGATCCTTTTGACCGTGTTGCCATCCGCGCTGCTGCCGAAATGGGCCATGATCGGCTTCATCGCCTGCATCTTGTTCTTGAACCCGGCGAAATCGATGTTGGCGGCGATCCACCCGCGGATCTGCTCCTCGCTGGCCAGCGCCGGCAGATAGGCCTCGAGGATGGCCAGGTACGGCGACGACGTCTGGCCGAGCCGGGCGAGGGTTTCGCTTTCCGATTTGATCAGCTTGCGGATGACGGCGACTACCTCGGCGTCGTCCAGTTCCTTTTTCGGCTGGCGGGCGAACTCGCCCATGATGACGCGGATGGCCGAGGTGCGATCCTCGGTCTTCGCCTTCATCGATTCCTTCAGATCGGCCCTGATGCGTTCCTGCAGTGTCATGGCGTGCTCCGTGATGATGGGGAAAACTCAGTGTTTGCCGCAGCCGCAGCCCTCGTGATGCTGGTGGCGGGCGGCCAGGTGTTCCTGGTGGCGCTGCCGCAGCAGGTCGCGCAGTTCCTGCGGCGCGTGTTCCAGGCAGTAGACCATCGCCTCCAGCTGCCGTTCGCTGCCGTCCTCGGACTCCAGGCAGATCTTGAACGCCTGTTCAAAGGATTCGAATTCCATGCTGTGCCTCCTTTGTCAATGGGACTAATGTTCCCGGGTCTTATGGAAGACAATCTCCGGGAAGAGTTCCTTTGCCCGCGACAGGTGCCAGTCACTGGGGGCGAGGAAGGCGAGATGGCCTTCGGCGTCCAGCGCCAGGTTGGCCTGGTGCTTCGACCGGAACGCCTCGAGGATCCTGCGGTCCGGGCAGCTGATCCAGCGGGCGGTGGAATAGCTCACCCCTTCGTAGACCGCGTCCACTCCGTATTCCGCCTTCAGCCGCGCCATGGTGACGTCGAACTGCAGCACCCCCACCGCGCCCAGGATGTAGTCGCTGCCCATGAGCGGCCGGAAGAGCTGCACCGCCCCTTCCTCGGCGAGATGGACGAGGCCGATGTTGAGCTGCTTGGCCTTCAGCGGGTTCTTGAGCTGCACCCTGCGGAAATGTTCGGGGGCGAAGTTGGGGATACCGGTGAATTTGAGGGGTTCCTTCTCGGTGAAGGTGTCGCCGATCTTGATGGTGCCGTGGTTGTGCAGGCCGATGATGTCGCCGGGCCAGGCTTCCTCGACGTTGCTGCGGTCCTGGGCCATGAAGATGGTGGCGTTGGCCAGTGAGATTTCCTTGCCCAGCCGGTGATGGCGCACCTTCATGCCGCGGGTGAACCTGCCGGAGCAGATGCGGAGAAAGGCGATGCGGTCGCGGTGCGCCGGGTTCATGTTCGCCTGGATCTTGAAGGTGAAGCCGGAGAACTGTTCCTCGTCCGGGGCGACGATGCGCTCGGCGGCGGCGCGCGGCGAAGGCGGCGGCGCCAGTTCGACGAAGGAGTCGAGCAGTTCGCGCACCCCGAAGTTGTTGATGGCGGAGCCGAAGAAGACCGGCGTCTGGCTCGCCTTCAGGAACTCCTCGTAGACGAAGGGGTTGGCGGCCCCTTCCAGCAGTTCCATGTCCTCGCGCAGCTTGTCCGCCTGCATGCCCAGCAGGGTGTCGAGACGGGGATCGGCGAGATCGCTGATGGTGACCGTGTCCTGGGGCCGCGATCCCTGGCTCGGGGTGAAGAGGTCGAGGGTGCGGTTGCGGAGGTTGTACACCCCCTTGAAGCCCTTGCCCATGCCGATGGGCCAGGAGAGCGGCGCGCATTCGATCTGCAGCTTGTCCTCGATCTCGGCGAGGATGTCGAGCGGCTCCATGCCTTCGCGGTCGAGTTTGTTGATGAAGGTCAGCACCGGCGTGTTGCGCATCCGGCAGACCTCCATCAGTTTTTCGGTCTGGGCCTCGACGCCCTTGGCGGAATCGATGACCATCAGGGCGCTGTCCACCGCGGTGAGCACCCGGTAGGTATCCTCGGAGAAATCCTGGTGGCCCGGGGTGTCGAGCAGGTTGATCTCGTAGTCGCGGTAGAGGAACTTCATCACCGACGAGGTCACCGAGATGCCGCGCTCCTGCTCGATGGACATCCAGTCGCTGACCGCGTGCCGGTCGGTTTTCCGTGATTTGACCGCGCCGGCCATCTGGATGGCGCCGCCGAAGAGAAGGAGTTTTTCGGTAAGGGTCGTCTTGCCGGCGTCCGGGTGGCTGATGATGCCGAAGGTTCGGCGCCGTTCGATTTCCTTTTTCAGTCTGCTGCTCACTGTGCGATAGCCTCGAAGGGGGCGCGGCCGATACGATCAGGCGCCGGCGCGATGTGATCGGTCGGGGTGACCCGTGGGGTCGTCATTGTCGTGCTTGGAGTAGGGGAAAGGGGATGCCTGGTCGCAGGAAGGTAGGTTAATACACGAAAAAGGACGATTTGTCAGTAGATTCCATAAAATTTTTGTAACCGTTTTCCGATTGGCCGCCAGGGTGCCGCCACCCGCATCCGGGCCGGTCAGAGCAGCAGCACCGAAATCAGGGTCATGGCGAACAGGGGCAGATGGCGGAAAAAGGCAGGTGCGGTCTGCTCCTCGGGCAGTTGTTTGGTAAGCCGGGTGGCCACGGCCAGTGAGGCGACGAGACCGAGGAGCAGGCAGATCACCTGCAGGAAACGGATGGACTGCAGATCGAGGCGGAAGGCGATGTCCGGCAGTTGCCGGCCGAGCTGGTTGCCGAGCACCTTGAAGAAATTGGCGGCATGGTTCAGCAGGGATACCATGCGGATGGCGATCTCGTTGGCATAGACCAGGGGCAGCATGGCGAGGGCGAAGGTGGTGCCGAAACCCATGCCGGCGTCGGTATCGATCATGCCGGTGAAGGCGATGCCCGCCACCGCGACGTGAAAGGCGAAGACGACGCAGGCGGCGAGCAGCAGCCCCAGAGCGAGGGAATTGCCGCCGAGAAAGGCAGCCAGTCTTTCCGCGACGCCGGAATGTTCGACGCCGCGGAACAGCTGCGTTCCCCAGAGCAGCGGCACGAAGAACAGCGCCACCTTGTCCGCCGCCTGGCTGTTCCACAACTCCCAGCCGGGGAAGCGGAGATTGAGCCGCACCGCGTTGTTGCGGCAGGACTTGATGCAGTTGCCGCACAGGGTGCAGCCGGCGTTGGACTCCAGCAGGAAGGGCCCCTTGAGCATCCGGCAGCCGGGGACGTTCTCCCTGCCGACGCTGCAGTCGTAGGTGGTGCATTCGTTGCTGCAGTAGTTGGCGTTGGTGCGCAGTTCGACCAGCGACAGCCGCGCGAAGGTGGCCACCATCTGGCCGAGGGGGCAGAGGACGCGGCACCAGATCTTTTCCCGGAACAGGGCGGAGACCGCCACCGCGAAAAAAAGGATGGCGAGCAGGAGCGCGGCGGTGTTGGCCGGTTGTCGCCACATGTCGAAGGCGGCCTGGGCCCAGAAGATGACCAGCAGGCCGAAGCCGCTGAGCAAGAAACCGAGGTTCTGCAGCAGGGCGGGCGCCGGCCGCTGCCGGAGCGGCAGGGTATTCACCCGTTCGGCGAGAAAGCCCACCGGGCAGAAACTGCACCAGATGCGGGCGGCGAAGAAGCAGCTGAGGATGAGCAGCGGTTCCCAGTTGGCCCAGACCAGCAGCAGGGCGACATTGGAATCGGCCGCCGGATTGCCCCAGAGGCCGAGGGCGATGATCACCAGGAAGAGGCCGGCGATGATCGACTGCGGCACCACCGGATAGGAAGGATTCTGGAAAAAACCGCGGATCGAGGGGACGTTCAGGAGGTTGAAGGCGTTTTTGCCGGTGATCCGCACGGTGCCGATGTAGATGTCCTCGGCTTCCAGGGTTTCGCGGCCGGCGAGATAGAGGGCCCGTTTGACCACCTCCTCCAGCTCCCGGTAGTTGCCCGGCCACTGGTAGGCCAGCATCCGGTTGACCGCCTCCTGGCCGATGGGAGGGGCGCCGCTTTCGCCGGCGATGGCCGCGATCACCGCGTCCGCCATCAGCTTGAGGTCCTTCTTCCTTTCCCGGAGAGGGGGCAGGCTGACGGAAGCCTTCTCGGGAAAGCAGCGCAGCAGCTTCGGTATGAGCATATCGGCGGCGCGGGCGGTGAGGATGACGCGGGGGGCATGCGGGCCGGACTCCTGCAGGCTGGCTGCCAGTCGGTCCTGAACCGCGGCGTCGAGCAGATCCGCCCTCGCTACCACCAGGGTGCCGTTTTCCGCCATGGTCAGCAGCCCCCTCCAGCCGGCGTGCGGCCCTGCCAGGCCGAAAAGGGCGAGGGCGTGGGGGTCGACCCCCTGGTCCTCGCCGGCATCGAAAAATGCCGGCGGGTTGGCGGAATCGTAGAGCAGGAAAGGGCTGTCGCGGCGGTTGCCGGTTTCGTGGAGAAACCCGGCCAGCCGCTTTTTCATGCTGCCTTTTTCGCCGATGATGAGAAGCGGCGCCAGGCCTGCAGCGAGTGGTTCGACGAGGTTGCGGAGTTTTTTCGCCCGCAGGGAATCGCCGATCAGGGGCAGGCAGGGCAGGGTTTCCTTCTGGGTGAAGAGTTGCCGCTGGTACTCGCGGCCGGCGAGATCGTGGAGGATGCCGTGGAGGAAGGTTTTTCCCCAGGTCTGCAGGAGCGCCTTGCCGAACCGCGGGTATTGATCGAGGAGAAGATGGAAGCGGTCGGCGGGGATGAAACAGAGGGTGGTTGCCTGGGCGGCGCGGGCGGAGGCGAAACGGCTGCCGGTGGTGAGCAGGCTGACGTCGCCGAAGAGTTCGCCCTCGCGGGCGGTGATGATGGGGATTTCCTTGCCCGATACGGCGCGGTGCGACAGTTGCACCAGGCCGGCGAGCACGACGTAGACGCTGGCGCAGCCCTCGGCCTGGGCGAAGATGGTCTCGCCCTGGCGGAAGTGCTCGATTCGGCAGGCGGCGGCGAGATCGGCCAGCGCCGCCTCGGGGAGGGCGTTGAACGGCACGACCTCCCGCAGCGGATCGCCCGGGATGGGGGGGTGGGCCAGATCGTGAGCCGGTGCCGCCATGCCTAGTCTCCTCCGGAAGCAGGGTTCTGTTCCGGCATACAGATACTACGATAGCCGATTCCGGAAGAAAGTTCGAGAGGATGCGGGGTTAATATTTGTCTGGGGAGGGGGCGGCGACGTGGTGGAGAGGAAGGGCCGGGTACCATTTCGCCCACGCCTCACTCGGCGCGCAGCGCTTCCACCGGATCCAGGGTCGCGGCGCGGCGGGCGGGCAGGACGCCGGCGGCCAGGCCGATGAACGCCGCCACCGCCAGGGCGAGGAGGATGAAGAAAAGGTTGAACTGGGTGGGCAGGGCGGGCAGCAGCAGGTGCAGCAGACCGGCGCCGCCGAGGCCGAGACCGAGGCCGGCCGTGCCGCCGAGCAGGGACAGCAGCAGCGCCTCCTGGAGAAACAGCCGCAGGATCGTGGCGCGGCCGGCGCCCAGGGAACGGAGCAGGCCGATCTCGGCGGTGCGGTCGAGCACGGCGATGGTCATGATGGTAAGGATGCCGACGCCGCCGACCAGCAGGGAGATGGCGCCCAGAGCGGCCACCGCCAGGGTGAGTTTGCCGAGGACGTCGCCGAGGATGTCGAGCATCTGATCCTGGGTGGTGATGGTGAAATCCTCGCTGCCGTGGCGGGCGATGAGCGCCCTGCGGACCGAGGCGGCGACCGCCGCCGGCTCCGCCGCTTCCTCGAAAAGGATGTCGATCTCCATCAGGCTCTCGCGATTGAAGAGCTCCAGGGCGCGGGCGGTGGGGATATAGACCGTGTCGTCCAGGTCGAAACCCAGTATCTGTCCCTTGGATTCCATGACGCCGATCACCCGGAAACGGCTGCCCCCCACCCGGATGACGCTGCCGAGCGGATTGGCCGTGCCGTAGAGTTCCCGCCGCACCTTGCTGCCGAGCACCGCGAAGGCGCGGGCGGCGCGGGGATCGTCCGCCGGCAGGAAGGAGCCGAGCGCCACCGGAAACTGCCAGACCCGGGGCGCGGCGGCGCCGGTGCCGAGGATGGTCGCCCGCCGCTGGCGGCTGCCGGTTTCCACCGGCGCGTTGCCCTGCACCACCGGCACGGTGGCGAGGACATGGGGCAGACGCCGCAGCGATTCGCCGTCGTCGATGGACAGGGGGCGGACATTGCTGATCACCGCCCCGGACATTCCCATGGTGGTGGTCCTGCCCGGGGCGATGGCGAGCAGATTGGTGCCGAACTGGGTGAATTCGCCGAGGATGTAACCCTGCACCCCCTTGCCGATGGAGGTGAGCAGGATCACCGAGGCGATGCCGATGGCGATGCCCAGGGTGGTGAGAAAGCTGCGCAGCCGATGGCTGGCGATGGCGTGGGCGGAAAAGCGGAAGGCGTCCCGGACCAGCATGTTCATCTCCTCGCCAGGGCGGCGACCGGTTCCAGGCGCGCCGCCCGGCGGGCGGGCAGGATGGCGAAGACGGCGCCGGTCGCCAGTGCCACCGCGGTGGCGGCGGCCAGGGCCCACGGCGCGACCTGCAGGGGAAAATCGGGAAACAGTCGTTGCAGCAGGGCGAGGGAAACCGCTGCCGCCAGGGAGCCCAGCGCGCTGCCGAGCACCGAGAGCAGCAGCGCCTCGCCGAGGAAGAGGACGAGGATTTCGCGCGCCGGTGCGCCCAGGGCCTTCAGCAGGCCGATTTCCCCGGTGCGCTGGCTGACGGCGATGAGCATGACGTTCATCACCAGGATGCCGGCCACCAGCAGACTGATGGCGGCGATGCCGCCGACGGTGAGGGTCAGGGCGGTGAAGATGCGGTCGAAGGTGGCGAGCACCGCGTCCTGGGTGATGATGGTGACGTCGTTTTCGCCGTCGTGCCGGTCGCGGATGATGTCGACGATCGCCTGCCGTGCGGCGCCGATAGCCTGCCGGTCCCTGCCTTCGGCGAGGATGCGGAAAAGGGAATTGGTGTTGAACAGCTGCTGGGCGGAGACCACCGGCACGATGGCGATGTCGTCCAGGTCAACCCCGATGGAGACGCCGGCGGGCGCGGTGATGCCGATCACCCGGAAGCGGCGGTCGCCGATCCGGATCAGCTCTCCCAGCGGCGAACCGGTGCCGAAGAGTTCCCTTGCCAGTTTGACGCCGAGCACGCATTCCGGCCGGGCGAGATCCGGAGCGCCGCCGGTGAGAAAGCGGCCGCTCTGCACCGTGATGCGGCGGATGGCGAGAAACGAGGCGGTGGTGCCCAGCACCGACACCTCCCGCTGCCGTTCCCGCCAGGACACCGGCGCATTGCCCACCACCAGCGGCGCCATGTCGCGCAGGGTGGGCGAACGCAACAGGGCCCGGGCGTCCTCCAGGGTGAGGTCGCGCGGGGTTTCGCCCAGAAGCGGCGGGGCGGCGCCGGTGGTCTCCGATCTCCCCGGCAGCACGATGAGCAGATTGGTGCCAAGCGCGCTGAACTTGCCGGTGACGTACTGGCGGGCGCCCTCGCCGAGGGAGGTGAGCACCACCACCGAGGCGACGCCGATGCTCATCGCCACCAGCATCAGCGCGGTGCGCAACCGGACGCTGGTGAGCGAACGGGCGGTGAACCGGCAGAGATCGATGAGGCGCATCACTTTTCCTCCGGCAGCACCGCCCCGTCCTCCATCCTGATCCGCCGTCGGGCCCGGTCGCCGATGGCCGGATCGTGGGTGACCATGATCAGGGTGATGCCGCCCGCGTTCAATTCCTCGAGGATGGCGATGACCTCATGGCCGGCGGCGCGGTCCAGGTTGCCGGTGGGTTCGTCGGCGAGCAGCACGTCCGGATCGGTCACCGCCGCCCTGGCAATGGCCACCCTCTGGCGCTGACCGCCGGAAAGCTGGTCCGGCCGGTGATGGCGCCGGTCGGCGAGCCCCAGCCGGGCAAGGATGGCATCCACCCGCCGGTGCCGCTCCCTGGCCGGCATTTCGGCCAGCATCAACGGCAGTTCGACGTTTTCGGCGGCGGTGAGGCGCGGCACCAGGTGGAAGAACTGGAAGACGAAGCCGATCCGCTGCCGGCGAAGCCTGGCCCGTTCCTCGTCGGAAAGATGGACGACGTTGCGGCCGTCGAAGAGGTAGTCGCCGCGGTCGGGCCGATCGAGCAGGCCGATGGTGTGCAGCAGCGACGATTTGCCCGAACCGGACGGCCCCATGATCGACAGGTATTCGCCCCGGCCGATGGCGAGCGATACATCCCGGAGGCCGTGCACCACCACCCCGCCCACCGGAAAGTCGCGACAGACGGAAGAAAGAAGGATCAGTTCGCTCATTGCTCTTCTTCCACGGTCGCCAGGGCGCCGTCGGCCACCCCCTTGCGGTCGACGGAAACCACTACCCGGTCGCCGGCGTCGATGCCTTCGGTGATCTCGGTGAACTGCCAGTTGGCGAGGCCGGTGGCCACCCGCCGTTCTTCGAGGCGGCCGCCGCCGGTGAGAACGAACACCCTGACGCCGCCCACCAGCGCTTCGGTGGGGATGCGCAGCGCCTCCTCCTTGACGTCGACCACCACCTCCGCGTCGGCGCTGTAGCCGGCCAGCATCAGAGCCAGATCGTCGCGGTTGCTGAAATCGGCCTCGACGTCGACGGTGCGGGCCTGTTTCTCCCGATCGAGGACGTAGTCGGCGATCCGGCGCACCCTGCCGGGGAAGGTGCGGTCCCGGTAGCTGTCCAGGGTGATGCGCACCTCCATGCCGGCGCGGATGGCCGGCACGTCCACCTCGTCGATGGGGGCGGTGAGGTAGTAGCAGGTCGGGTCGATGAGGTCGACGGCGGGCAGGGTGAGGATGCCGGGCGGCGACGGGGTGACGTATTCGCCCAGTTCGCCGTGCAGGTCGGCGACGATGCCGGCGAAGGGGGCGCGGAGGATGGTGCGGTCGAGATTGGCGCGGATGACCGCGACCCGGTCGCGGCCGGCGTCGGCGGCGGCGCGGGCGGCGGCGCACCGGGCGGCGCTGCTGCCGGCCTCGCTGACCGCCTGGTCGATCTGTTCCTGGGCGGCGGCGCCGCTTTTGCCGAGGGCGAGGTAGCGGGTCGCGGTTTTCGCCGCTATTTCCGCCTGCAGGCAGCTGGCCTCGGCCTGGGCCAGTGCGGCCCGGTGATCGCTTTCCGCCGAGGTGAGCTGGGCGGCGAGGTCGTCGTTCCACAGACTGAGCAGGAGATCGCCCTTCTTCACCGTCATGCCTTCCTTCACCGGCCATTGGGCGATCTGGCCGGCGGCGGCCGGCGACATCTGCGCCCGCCGGCAGGGCTCCACCGTGCCGGCGCGGGTGTTGACCACGGTCACCTCCACCGGTCCGCGGTCCGCCGCGCGGACGATCACCGCCACCGGCTGCTCGCGGGTGAGATGGTGGTAGCCGGCAGCGGCGAGAGCGGCGACCAGGAGAAGGACGACGAGGGTTTTCAGGAATTTCATGGAAGACCTCCTGGCAAGGAGGCTACACCATGGTCCTTGTCGCTGGCTACCATTTTCCTTGCGGGGAACGGGGGGTGACGACGCCGAGATCGAGCAGATCCTCGATGACCTCGGCCAGCGGCAACCCGACGACGTTGGTGTAGGAACCGCGGATGGCGCCGACCATGGCGGCCGCCAGCCCCTGGATGCCGTAGCCGCCCGCCTTGTCCAGCGGTTCGCCGGAGGCGACATAGGCACGGATGAGCGCCTCGGACAGGGGGCGGAATTCCACCTCGGTCATCACCGCCCGCCTGCGCAGCCGTTCCCCCTGGCAGCAGAAGAGGCAATAGCCGGTCCAGACCTGATGGGTTCTGCCGGAGAGCTGCCCGAGCATGCGGGCGGCGTCGGCGTCATCCGCCGGTTTGCCCATGATGGTGTTGCCAATCACCACCACCGTGTCGGCGGCCAGTACCCAGGAATCGGGGTGACGGCCGGCGACGGTGACCGCCTTGTCGCCCGCCAGTCGCAGCACGAAATCCCGCGGGTTTTCGCCGCGGGTGAGGCTTTCGTCGATGTCGGCGGTGTCGGCGGTGAAGGTCAGGCCGAGATGTTCCAGCATCTGCCGCCGGCGGGGAGAGGCGGAGGCGAGGAGAAGGGGGCGGATGGTGGTCAGCAGCATGGAGGCCGTCCTGTGTAAGAATGTCACTGGCGCATCAGTCGTTTGCCGATGCTGGCGGCGATGTGCCGCGGGTTGAAACGGATGGGCTGCAACCGTTCCGGAACCTCGAAAGGGGGAAGATGGAGGTCTTCCGGGCTTGTCAGGGGGTAGATGATATCTTCGTTCTTGCTGCCCGCAAGTCCTCGAGCGGCGCATTCCCGCCAGACCGGGCTGGTGGCGTGGTCGATGCGCAGCAGGGAGAGCAGACCGGTGTCTGCCGCCACCGGATTGAGCGCGCCGGCCAGGATGCCCAGGCGCAGTTGTTCGCCTTCCATCGGCCCGGTGCGGTGCATGGCAACGATGCCGTCGATGAGGCTGAGACCCTCGGGCAGCAGGGGGAGGAGGTCGACGATCAGGCGGGCGAACCGGTTGTCGCGGTCGCCCATGCGCATGTGCAGCCATTGCTTGCGCCAGCCGACCACGACACCGAAGAGGTTCTTCACCGCCAGGGTGACCAGCAGCTGACTGTGGGCTTTCAGTTTCGGCAGATTGACGAGCAGATCGCATTCCAGCGCCGCCCTGGCGACGCCGACGGAACAGCCGGAGGCGGTGGTGACGGTGGCCGGGGTGTCGAAGTCGACGAGCCGTACCGGCAGCCCGGACAGTTCCCCGGCCGTGCCGTTTTTCTCCATCGCCTGCCGTGCCGAACCGAAGGCGGGCGAGTCGCCGACCAGGACGCAGGCGCCCAGGTCGAGGAGATGTTCGCAGACGGCGCGGACGACGGCGGGGTGGGTGCAGGCGGGATCGTTCCTGTTGCGGGCCAGGACCAGATTCGGCTTGACCAGCACGGTCCGGCCCCGCCAGCCCGCAGGTTTCAGGGCGGTGAAGAGGGCGGCCACCGCAAGCCGGCAGGCGGAGTATTCCGGGCAGGGGAGCAGGGCGAGGCGGCAGTCGTCGACACGCATGACGAAGGCGTTATCCGGGGAAGGAAGGGGAGGCGGAAAAGCAAAAAGGCCAGCCTTGGGGGGGAGCTGACCTTTTCAGAGAAAGAGAAAGAAGAAAGGAGATAAGAGTAATTCTCTTGGTCTTTCGTTTTAGCAGGATGCGTGCCATGATCGGTCTAGTCTTTTTTTGCCTTCAATTTCAAATAGATACATGTGTTGGCGCGAAAGTCTTCGGCAGGGGCTCGGTACAAAAATTGATACCCCGTGGGCGGGCCGCGGTGGGCCGCTTTTCGGGGTTTGTGAAAAAATGTAATAAAATCGTCATGTAAGGGGCGTCGTAAATTTTGTACCTTGCACCAGCCCGGAAAAAGGCCGTGCCGGGCCAGGGAAACGGCCGGCGGACGAGGGGCGCCGGCCGAGGGTACAAATAATTATACCGGGGCGAATCCCGTCGCGGCCCGGGGCCGGTTCCATGGTACACTTCCGGCATGTCCTGGTCATCCCGTGTGCCTCCGTCCCTCATGGAGGGGACCGGGAGGTGAATCCCTCCGGTCTGGATCGCCACGCTGCGCGCGCGATGACGCCGCGGGTACGATGACGCCGCGGGCAATTCTCCGTCTTCGCGGGGAACAAGGTGACGAAGCAAGCAGCCTTTCTCCCATCCGAGGGGCTGCGGACCATCCCCCGATGGTCGGGGATTTTCCATGGATTTTGGATGGGCTCTGATCATCCCCGGCGGGCGGAGGGCAAGAGTACCACACTCCACCGGAATTGGGTATCTCCGGCCGGCGGGAACAGGGGGAACCCCGTGGGGGAGTTTTGACGGGCGCGGCGGGACGGAGTCAAAAAAGTGACTTCGCGCCGGCACCACTCCCACCGGCAAGCCCGGTGAAAGGCGGGCCGGGTTCATCGTTGTGTTGTGGAAACGGGGTGTTATAAAATAGCGGTACGGCTGGTTTCCCGTGGCATGGTCCTTGCCAAATGGGGAACTGTGATCCTCCGGCGGGAGGCCTGCGATCCAAACAGGAGTGATAGCGATGGCGAAGGAAAAGGATGCCAAGGCGCCTGAGGAAGGCGGCGAAAAGAAGAAGTCGAAGCTGATGCTGTTCATCATCATCGGCGTGGTGGTCGTCGCCCTGGCCGGCGGCGGTTTCTTCATCTACACCACCTTTCTCGCGCCGCCGCCGGAAGCGCCCGCCGAGGCGCAGGGGGTGAAACCCGCCGAACTGGGCGAGAAGGTCGGCGAGATGTTCCAGATGGACCCCTTTGTGGTCAACCTGTCCGATCCCAAGGGCAAGCGCTACCTCAAGGTGACCATCAGCCTGGAACTTGCCAATGCGCTGGCGGTGGAAAAGGCCACCAAACTGACCCCCAAGCTCCGCGACATGGTGATCATCATGCTGACCAGCCTCACCTTCGAGGAGGTGATGACCCCGGAAGGCAAGATGCAGATCCGCGATGAACTGCTGGAGCGGTTCAACGGAATCATGCGGCCCGACCGGGTCAGCAACATCTATTTCACCGATTTCGTCGTCCAGTAGCAGGCCGCCGGGCAGGGAACCTATGGAACAGATACTCAGTCAGGACGAGGTCGATGCCCTATTAAAGGGTATTGCCGGCGGCGACATCGAGGAACCGGAAGAGGTTGCGGAGGGGGAGGTCTCCGGCTTTTCCCACTATGACTTCGCCAAGCAGGACGGCATCCTGCAGATCAAGATGCCGGCGATGGAGGTGATCAACGACACCTTCCTGCGCTCGATCCGGACCTCGCTCACCAACCTTCTGCGCCGCATCCTCGACATCACCGCCACCCCCATGGAGTTCGACCGCTTCGGCGCCTTCGTCCGTACCCTGCCGGTGCCCAGCAGCCTGCAGATCTTCCGGATGGACCCCTTCCGCGGCCATGCCCTCATCGTTCTCGAACCGCGGCTGGTCTTCGCCTTTGTCGAGACCTTCCTCGGCGGCACCGGCACCCGCTCCACCCGTATCGAGGGCCGCGACTTCACCGCCATCGAACAGCGCCTCATCCGCCGGCTGGTCAACCAGCTGCTCAGCGACATGGAGAAGGCCTGGTACAGCCTGCAGCCCATCAAGGTCCAGTACGTCAGGAGCGAGATCAACCCCCAGTTCGCCAAGATCTGCCAGCCCGAGGACGTGGTGCTGATCAACCGCTACGAAGTGGATATGGACCGGGCGGTGGGCGCGATCACCACCTGTATCCCGCTGTCGAACCTCGACTCGGTGAAGAAGAAGCTGATGACCACCTTCCAGCGGGAAAAGAACGAGGAGGACATCGTCCAGCAGCGGCTGCTGGAGGAGAACATCAAGAACGTGCCGCTGGAGTTCAAGGTGGAACTGGGCAAGGCCTTGATCCCCGCCGGCGACATCCTCGAACTGAACCCGGGCGACATCATCAAGCTCGATCGCCGCCACGACGAACTGCTGCCCGCCTTCATCGCCGGCGTCCGCAAGTACATGGGCACGCCGGGGGTGCACCGGGGCAGCAAGGCGTTTCTCATCAAGAAAAAGGTCCTCGACCAGGAAAGGGACTGAAGTTGCCGTCGTCTGAGCGCGGCGTAAACGATTCGGACAACGGATCCAGGAGGATTACATGGCTGACGATCCCAAGGCAAGCAACGGCATCGGCGACGACGACTGGGCCGCCGCGTTGGGCGAGCACACCGGCAACGGTGCCGGCCAGACCGCCAAGTTCGCCGATCTCGGCGACGGCGCGGTGGCCGGTGATTCGCAGAATCTCGACTTTCTTCTCGACATCCCGCTGGAGGTCACCGTCGAGCTCGGCCGTACCAAAATGATCATCAACAACCTGCTGCAGCTCACGCAGGGGTCGGTGGTGGAGCTGACCAAGGCGGCCGGCGAGCTGGTGGAGATCTACGTCAACAACAAACTGCTCGGCAAGGGCGAGGTCATTGTCGTCAATGACCGTTTCGGCGTGCGCATCACCGAAATCATCAGCCAGGCCGACCGCATCAAGAACATGGGGTAGACCGGTGCGGAGCCTGCCGTTGACCATAACGCTCGCCGTCGCCCTGCTGCTGCCGCTTGCCACAGCCGGCGCCGCGGAGACGCTTGCCGGCGGCGAACCGGTGTCGCTGGCGGCGGCCATCGTCAAGGTGGCGGTGTCGCTGGCGGTGGTCATCGCGCTGCTGGTGGCCGTGGTTGCGCTGTTGCGCAAAAGCGGCGTCGGGCAGGGGGTGGTGAAGGCGGGCCGGCTGATCAACGTCCTCGAAACCCGGATGATCGCCCCGAAGAAATACGTCGCCGTGGTGGAGATCGGCGGCGAGACCCTGGCGCTGGGCATCACCGACCAGCAGATCACCCGGCTCGCCGCCTTGCCCGCCGTCGAGCGGTCCGTCCCGGTTTCGTCCGAACGGCAGTCGCCCTTCGCCGCCGTGCTGCGCAGGGCGGCCGATGGCATCGCCCCGGAGCGCAAGGGGGAGGGGAGCGCATGAACGCCAGGCGGCAATGGGGGCTGGTGGCGGTGGTCATCGGCGTGCTGTTGCCGGCGGCGGCCGGCGCCGTGACCCTGCCCACCCTGCAGATCGGCCTCGACCAGGCGGATTCGCCCGAGAAGGTGTCCACCCTGATCGAGATCCTGCTGATCTTCACCGTCCTGTCCATGGCGCCGGCCATTCTCCTGATGATGACCTGCTTCACCAGGATCATCGTCACCTTCGCCTTTCTGAAGAACGCCCTCGGCACCCAGCAGATGCCGCCCAACCAGGTGCTGATCGGTCTCGCCCTCTTCCTGTCGCTGTTCGTCATGACCCCGGTGCTCAACGAGATGAACACGGTGGCGGTGCAGCCCTATCTCGCCGAACAGATTCCCCTGGAGACCGCCTTCCGCAACGGCATGGCGCCGCTCAGGGACTTCATGTTCCGCCAGACCCGCGAGAAGGATCTCGCCCTGTTCCTGTCGGTGGCCAAGCTGAACAAGCCGCAGAACCGTGACGAGGTGCCGTCCTCGGTGCTGGTGCCCGCCTTCATGATCAGCGAACTCAAGACCGCCTTCCAGATCGGCTTCGTCCTCTTTCTGCCCTTTCTCATCATCGACATGGTGGTCGCCTCGGTGCTCCTGGCCATGGGCATGATGATGCTGCCGCCCATCATGATCTCCCTGCCGTTCAAGCTGCTGCTCTTCGTCCTGGTGGACGGCTGGAATCTGGTGGTCGGTTCCCTGATGCGGAGCTTCGGAGGCTGAACGATGACCAGCGCGGAAGTCCTCACCCTCGGTGAACAGGCGATCACCCTCTCCCTGATGCTGTCGGCGCCGCCGCTCATCGTCGGCATGGTGGTCGGTCTGCTCATCGCCCTGTTCCAGGCCACCACCCAGATCCAGGAGATGACCCTCACCTTCGTGCCCAAGATCGTCGCGGTGATGCTGTCGATGATCTTCTTCGCGTCCTGGATGATGGTGAAGATCACCGACTTCACCAGCGATCTGATCACCAGCATCCCCGACCTGATCAGGTGAGCCCGTGCCCGACGCCCAGCTGCTCAACTGGACCCTGTCCCACCTGCTGGCGGTGGTGGTCATCCTCACCCGGGTGGGGCCGCTGGTCTTCTTCATGCCGGTGACCGGCTCGGAAGGGGTGCCGACCCAGATCAAGGTGCTGTTCGCCCTGGTCCTTTCCCTGGTCCTGGCTTCGGTGGTGGAGATCCGGCCGGAGCAGCTGCCGCAGAAAGCGGTGGGTTTCGCCCTGTTCGTCCTCGCCGAGGTGGTGTTCGCCGCGATCCTGTCGCTTTTCGTCCGGCTGGTGTTCGCCGCGGTGCAGCTGGCCGGCCAGTACGTTTCCATCTCCATGGGCATGGGGATGGCGGCGGCGATGGACCCCCAGTTCGGTACCCAGACCTCCTTGATCGGCATCTTCTGGAACCTGGTGGCGATCCTGCTCTTTCTCGCCGTCGACGGCCACCACATGTACATCACCACCCTGGCCGAGAGCTTTCGCTGGGTCGCCCCCGGCTCCCTGCATCTCGGCCGGGCGACCTACGTCGGCATGATGGAGGGGGTGGTCAACATGTTCGTCCTCGCCATCAAGGTGATGGCGCCGGCGGGCGCGGTGCTGCTCTTTTCCCATGTCGCCGCCGGCATCCTGGCCAAGACGGTGCCCCAGATTCCGGTGATGCTGGTGGCGATGCCGATGAACATCGCCATCGGCATGTTGTTCGTCGGCCTGTCGCTCGCCTTCTTTCTGCCGGTGATGCTCAATAACTTCGAGATGCTCGCCCGCATGCTGCCCCGGCTCGCCGCCGGGCTCGGAGGATAGCGAAAGATGGCGGAAGAAAACAGCGGTCAGGAAAAAACCGAGGAGCCGACCGCGCGCCGGCTCAAGGATGCCCGCGACAAGGGCGACATCGCCAAGAGCATGGAGATCCCCTCCGCCCTGGTGCTGCTTTCCTCCATCCTCACCCTGTACGGCTTCAGCACCTTTTTCATGGAACAGTTCTACCGGATGCTCAAACACTATCTCACCAACCTTCACGCCGTGCCACTGGGCCTGGGCGACATGAGCGCGCTGACGCTGGAAGGGATGCGTTTCTCCCTGGTTACCGCCGGTCCGGTGATGCTGGTCGTGCTCGTCGTGGGATTGCTTGCCAACGTCGGCCAGTTCGGTTTCCTGTTCACCACCGAAAAACTGACGCCCAAGCTCTCCAAGATCGATCCGATCCAGGGCTTTGCCCGGATGTTTTCCCTGCAGATGCTGGCCAACTCGGTGAAGTCCATCATGAAGGTGGTGATCATCGGCTACGTGGCCTACCGGGAGATCATGCGGGCGCTGCCCGGCCTCAACCCGCTTATGGATCAGGAGGTGCTGCAGATCGCCGGCTTCATCGGCCAGGTATCCTTCCGTATCTTCCTGAAGGCGGCGCTGATCCTCATCGTCCTCGCCATGTTCGACTACGCCTTCCAGCGCTGGGAGTTCATGAAGAAGATGCGGATGACCAAGCAGGAGATGAAGGAAGAGGCCAAGCAGACCGAGGGCGACCCCCATGTCAAGGGCCGCATCCGCGCCATCCAGATGGAGATGGCGCGGCGGCGGATGATGGAGGAGGTGCCCAAGGCGGACGTGGTGATCACCAACCCCACCCGGCTGGCCATCGCGCTGCGTTACGACTCCATGAGCATGCATGCCCCCAAGGTGGTGGCCAAGGGCGCCGGCGCCATCGCGCAACGGATCAGGGAGGTCGCCCGTGAGCACGGGGTGCCGCTGGTGGAGAACAAGCCGCTCGCCCAGGCCCTGTTCAAGCAGGTGAAGATCGACGACTATGTGCCGGAGAACCTCTTCCAGGCGGTGGCGGAAGTGCTCGCCTACGTCTACGGCCTCAAGCGCAAATCGGCATGAAACCGGGTGGTGTCATGAAACAGGGGGATAAGGGATAATGGCGGAGAAGGCAGCCACGGAGATGCGGCCGATGGTGATGGAGCCGTCCAGCCTGGCGGTGGCGCTGGGGGTGGTGGGCACCCTGATGGTGATGATCATCCCGCTGCCGACGATGGCCCTCGACCTGTTGCTGTCGCTGGGCATCACCATGGGTCTGGTCATCCTGCTGATGGCCATGTACAACACCAACCCCCTGGATTTCTCCTCCTTTCCCTCGCTGCTCCTGGTCACCACCCTCTACCGGCTGTCGCTCAACATCGCCTCCACCCGCCTCATCCTGCTGCACGGTCACGAAGGAACCGGCGCCGTCGGCCAGGTGATTCAGTCTTTCGGCAACTTCGTGGTGGGCGGCAATTTCGGCGTCGGCCTCATCATCTTCCTGATCATGGTGCTGATCAACTTCATCGTCATCACCAAGGGCTCCGGCCGCATCGCCGAGGTCGCCGCCCGCTTCACCCTCGATGCCATGCCCGGCAAGCAGATGGCCATCGACGCCGACCTCAACGCCGGCCTCATCGACGAAGGGGAGGCCAAGCGGCGGCGGCGGGAGGTGGCGCGCCAGTCGGAATTCTACGGCGCCATGGACGGTGCCAGCAAATTCGTGCGCGGCGAGGCGGTGGCCAGCCTGGTCATCATGGCGATCAACATCCTGGGCGGCCTTGCCATCGGCGCCTTCATGCAGGGCATGGACCTGGTCAGCGCCCTGGAAACCTACACCCTGCTCACCATCGGCGACGGCCTCGTTTCGCAGATCCCGTCGCTGATCATCTCCACCTCCGCCGGCATCATCGTCAGCCGCGCCGCCTCCGACGCCAGCATGGGCAAGGAGTTCTCCCGGCAGTTCACCCAGCAGCCGCAGGCGCTGGCGGTGGCATCCGGCATCATCCTGCTGTTCTCCCTGGTACCCGGCCTGCCGCACGTGCCCTTCGTCATCCTCGGTTCGGCGACCGGCGGGCTTGCCTGGCTCGCCTTCCAGCAGCAGGAGAAGATCAGGGAGGAAGAGGGCAGGGAGGAGGAGAAGCGCAAGGCCGAGGAGCCGTCGCCCGGTTCGCCCGAGGCGGTGGCCTCGCTCCTGCCGCTGGACATCCTTCAGCTCGAAGTGGGCTACGGCCTCATCCCCCTGGTGGACGAAAAGCAGGAAGGTGATCTGCTCGAACGCATCCGCGGCATCCGACGCCAGTTCGCCACCGACACCGGCCTCATCGTCCCGCCGATGCACGTGCGCGACAACCTGCAGCTCCGCCCCGACGAGTATGCGCTGCTGCTCAAGGGGGTGGAGATCGCCCGCGGCGAGATCATGGTAGGCAGCCTCCTGGCCATGGATTCCGGCGCCGCTCGCCGGCAGATCGAGGGCATCCCCACCAAGGAGCCGGCCTTCGGGCTTTCGGCGGTGTGGATCTCGACGGACAAGAAGGACGAGGCCCAGCTCGCCGGCTACACCGTGGTCGACCCGTCGACGGTGATCGCCACCCATCTCACCGAGATCCTGCGCGGCCATGCCGACGAACTGCTCGGCCGCCAGGACACCCAGAAGCTGCTCGACAACCTCGCCCAGAGCTATCCCAAGGTGGTGGAGGAGCTGGTTCCCGGTCTGCTGCCGCTGGGCGGGGTGCAGAAGGTGCTGCAGAACCTGCTGCGGGAACGGGTTTCCATCCGCGACATGCTGACCATCTGCGAAACCCTCGCCGATTACGCGCCGATGACCAAGGATCCCGACATCCTCACCGAGTACGTCCGCCGCAAGCTCGCCCGCCACATCGTCAGTTCGCTGGTGGACGAGGAGAACAGCCTCCATGCCCTGACCATCGAAACCCGGATCGAGGATCTGCTCCGCGAATCGCTGCAGAAGAGCGACCAGGGCTACTTCCTCAACCTGGAACCCAACCTGGCCCAGCGGCTGATCAAATCGGTGCAGGAGGAGGCGGAACGGGTGAGCGGCGAGGGCTACCAGCCGATCATCCTCTGTTCGCCGGCGGTGCGTCGCCACCTGTGGCAGCTGTTGTCCCGGTTCATCTCGCAGATCGTCGTGCTGTCCAACACCGAGTTGACCTCGCGGGTGATGATCAAATCCCTGGGCACTATCGAACTCAATCCGCGGCGATAGGATGGAGACGTTGGCAGAATACGGTTTTCAGCATGCGGTTTTCAGTGTGCAGTCGGCAGGGTTCAGCCGGTGGCCGAGGATGATTCCCTGGCTGTCGGCTGCCGACTGAAAGCCGTCGACTTTGATACCACCGAGAGAGGGAGAAGATGCGTATCCGAAGATTCGAGGCACCAGATCAGAAATCGGCCCTGGCCATGGTGAAGGGCGAACTGGGCGAGGACGCGGTGATCCTCGCCAACCGGACCATCCGTTCGGCCAGCGGCCGCTCCTCCGTCGAGGTGGTGGCTGCCATGGACCAGGACGTCTTCCGTCTCGCCGGCGAGGAACCGGTGACGAGAAACGCGGCCGAGGCCGGATCCGTCTCCTCGTCCCGGCCCGAACCGCCGCCGGAACGCTTTGCCGGTTCCCTGCGTGCCCAGCTGCACGCCAGGGGGGTCAGCGACGACCAGCATCCGCCGCATCTGTCGCCGCCGGTTGCGGCCGTCCGGCCGCCGCGCCCGGCCGTCGCACCCGCCGGCAGGGAAAGCGGCGACGTGGCCCGCTGGCGGGAGGAGATCCTCGCCCGCATCCGTTACGAACCTTTCCGTATCGACAGCCGCCGCCGCCGGGTCATCGCCCTTGTCGGCGCCACCGGCGTCGGCAAGACCACCACCGCCGCCAAGCTCGCCGCCTGGGCGAGCCTGCGCCAGGGCGGCAGCGTCGCCCTCGTCTCCATGGACTGTTACCGGATCGGCGCCACCGACCAGCTGCGGACCTATGCCCGGATCATGAACCTGCAGTGTGACGTGGCGATGCAGCCCCGCGACCTTGCCCGTTCCCTGGCCCGCTTTTCCGGCAAGGACATGGTGATCGTCGACACCACCGGCAAGAACCCCTACGACGAAAGCCACGTGCAGGAACTGTTGCAGTGGTTCGGACCGGAGACGGCGGTGGAGCCGTATCTGACCCTCAGCGCCACCACCAAGAAGGAGGACATCGCCGCCGTGCTCAACGCCTACGAACCTCTCGGCATCCGCGGCCTGGTCCTCACCAAGCTCGACGAAACCAGGGCCTATGCCGCGCTGTGCCAGCAGCTTGCCGCCGCCGGGGTGCCGGTGGCGGGGCTCGGATGCGGCCAGAAGGTTCCCGAGGATTTTTTGCTGGCGTCGGAGGAAACAGCTGGTACACTGTTCCGCAACGGCTGGCCGGCGTTCGTTTCCTGGCTTGAGAAAATTGGCCGCGACGCGGCGTGGCAGTGAACGTCGGCATGCTGCCGAAGGGGAATTCGATGCATCAGGCGGAAACACTACAGTCGATCATGGCCGGCAGGAAGGCGCGCCATTCCCTGGCGCCCGCGGCCGGTCCCATGGTGCGGGTGATCTCCATCACCAGCGGCAAGGGCGGGGTCGGCAAGACCAACGTCACCGCCAATCTCGCCGCCGCCCTCCAGCGCCTCGGCAAGAAGGTGCTGATCCTCGACGCCGATCTCAACCTGGCCAACATCGACGTGCTGCTCGGGCTGACCCCCCGCTACAATCTCCAGCACGTGTTTTCCGGCGAACGGTCGCTGGCCGAGGTGCTGATCACCGCCGCGTCGGGGTTTTCCATCCTGCCCGGCAGCTCCGGTATTCTCGAACTGGCCGATCTGGACGAGAGCCAGAAGCTGTTCTTCCTGGAGGAGATGGAGGGGCTGGGCCGGGATCTCGATTTTCTCCTCGTCGACACCGCCGCCGGCATCAACGGCAATGTGGTGTACTTCAACCTCGCAGCCCAGGAACGCATCGTCCTGCTCACCCCGGAGCCCACCTCGATGACCGATGCCTATGCCCTCATCAAGGTGCTTTCCAGTCGCTACGACGTCAAGCGTTTCCGGATCCTGGTCAATCTCGCCCGTTCCGACAGGGAGGGCAAGACGGTGTTCCGCAAGCTGAGCGAGGTCGCCGACCGTTTTCTCGACACCATTTCCCTCGACTATCTCGGTCACCTTCCCCTGGACGATCATCTTCCCCGCTCGGTGCGCAAACAGCAGCTGGTGGTGGAAGGCTTCCCCTCGGCACCCTTTTCCGCCGCTCTTGCCGGGGTTGCCGAACAGCTCGCCGGCGAACGGCCGGAAACCTCCGCCGCCGGCAGCATCCAGTTCTTCTGGCGGGGGATGATGACCCTCTGACCCCGGCGTCCCTCCCGCTGCCGGCGCCCTTTTCCGCCTTGCCGCCACCGGCGCCGGACCAAAAAAAAGAAGGATGCAGCTCCGGTGACTCTGGTATAATTGTCGGAACCGCAATGACTGCGATTCCGGCGCCGGCTTACCCTGTATCCGTTGAGATTGCGTTGCCGGATGCCACCGATTATGAGTAATTCCGAGCCCTCCATAATTGGGGGCATCGTTCCATCCGAGACCGGAGGCCGAAACCGCCTCCGGCACAGCCGCCACCGCGTGCCGATGACAAAGCATTCCCCAACCAAATTCAAGGACGTCACCAAGGCCTATTTCAACGGCAAGGGGCCCCTTGACGCCGACCGGCGCAACGAACTCGTCCTCACCTACACGCCGCTCATCAAGTACATCGCCCAGCGGCTCGCGGCGCGGCTGCCGGCGCACGTCTCGATGGAGGACCTGATCAGTTGCGGCATCATCGGCCTGATCGACGCCATCGAAAAGTTCGACTTCACCAAGAACGTCCAGTTCAAGACCTACGCCGAGTTCCGCATCAAGGGAGCGATGCTGGACGAACTGCGTTCGCTGGACTGGGTGCCGCGCTCGGTGCGGCGCAAGCTCACCGACCTGGAGACCTCCTACGCCGAGCTGGAATCGAAGCTTGGCCGGCCGGCTACCGACGAGGAGGTGGCCGGCGCCATGGGGCTGAGCATGGATGCCTACTACCGGCTGGTGGACGAGACCAAGGCGGTGACCTTCATCGACATCGAGATGCTCCGTCAGAACGTCTCCGACAACGAGGACGGTTTTCTCGGCTGCATGGCCGACGAGACCGACCCCTTTGCGGCGATCAACCGGGCGGAACTGAGGGAGGTGGTGGCGCGGGCCATCGACGGGCTGCCGGAGAAGGAGAAGCTGACCGTGGCCCTCTACTACTTCGAGGAATTGACGATGAAGGAGATCGGCGAGGTGCTCGGCTATACCGAATCCCGCATCTCCCAGATGCACAGCAAGGCGATGCTGCGGCTGCGCGCCAAAATGAAAAAGGCCCTGGCCGCCTAGCCGCTTTGCAAATGACGTTTATTTTCATTACAATATCTGTATCGCCGGGGTGACGGCAATGTTTCCCGTCACCCGCGCGCCGCGGGGCGCCGCCCGCCCGCCGGTCACAGCCAAGATGCCGACAGCTCTCGAGGGGAACGATGGCAGCCGATAAGGACATGAGGATTCTCGTTGTTGACGATTTCGCCACCATGCGCAGGATTGTGAAGAACATCCTGACCCAGCTCGGCTTCAAGAACATCATCGAGGCCGACGACGGCACCACCGCCCTGAAGGTCCTGCAGGAGAGCAAGATCGACCTGATCATCTCCGACTGGAACATGCCGAAGATGACCGGCCTGGAACTGCTGAAAAGGGTGCGGGCCGAAGCGGCCTGGACCAAGATCCCCTTCATCATGGTGACCGCCGAGGCGCAGCAGGACAACATCATCCTGGCGGTCAAGGCGCGGGTCAGCCAGTACATCGTCAAGCCTTTCACCGCCGACACCCTCGGCGAGAAGATCAACAAGGTCTTTGCCTGAGCCGGTCTTCCGCGATGCCGGATGCACCGAAAGACCCTTCCCCTCCTTCCGACCGCGCGGCGGGAAACGACGCCGACTGGGAATCCGCATTCAGCGCCGCCGAATACCTGCAAGCCCCCGACGACCAGACATCTCGGCCGCCCCAGGCCGGCAAGACCGATAGCAGATCCGACCCCGGGCCGGCCATCGATGGCTCGGCCGACGCCGCCGTGCCGGGCGGGGGCCGACATCGTCCCCTCCAAGGACTGCTTGCCGGGCTCGGCAATGCGGTCTATCCCTGGCGGCTGCTGCCCGCCGGTCTGTGCGGCCGCCTGTCGGCGGTGCAGCGCGGCGCGGCGCTTCTGGCGACGCTCTCGCTGCTGATTGTCGCCGCGCTGGCGGTCATCCCCGGCAGTGACCCTCCCTCCGTCCCGCCCATCGCCGAAGAACCGGTTGCGCCACCCGCCGAACCGGCCGCGCCGGCGGCATCGCCGGCCGGCCTGGCACCGCTTGCCGGCGAGGCCGAGGATAACCCGGATGCGCCGGCGGTGCCGGCAATCGCCGAGAAGCAGATCATCCTGCCGCCGCCAGGCGCGGCCGGTTCCCTGGACAGGGATGTCGGCCAGTACCGCAAATGGCGCTTTCCCTCCTTCATGATCTCCGCCGAATCCGAGGACGGCAGCGGCGCGATAAGCTATGTGGTCGTCGATCTCAGCCTCCTGCTGCCCGCCGGCGACGGTGAACTGCCCATCGAGCACCAGTACGCCATCCGCGATTTCATCTATCAGTTTTACGCCAACCGCCCCTTTTTCGAACTCAAGCGTTTCGCCCTGGCCCGCGGCGAGATGAAGGAACGGCTGCTGGCCTGGCTGGACAAGCAGTGGCCGGCGGGCAGGGTGCAGTCGATTCTTTTCCACCGCTACCAGATCCTCTGAAGCCAAGCCAGACCCGCCCCTCAAGCCGGGGTTGAAGGCATCGCCGGTGGTATATCAGCCGTACGAGGGCCGTCCCATTCGCCACGGCAAGGCGCCGCGCAATGCCGCCCGGGAAAGGGAATGACGCTCATCCCTGATCCATGGCAAGAACCGGCCTTGGGCCAAGGCCCTTGCGGCGCCTATCCCGTCGGGCAGGGGGCAGGATTACAGATTTGTGTAATCCCTGCCGGTCACGAATTTTCTTTCCGTAATAAATCCATCCTGTTATGCTGGCGTCTGCGGAGGGGACTCTCCTTGTCCCGCCACCGCCCGCCGGATCAACTGAAATCCTTCACCGGCGGCAGGAGGAGTTCAGACACGGGAGCGGGCCTGTGGCCAGTCAGAAGCACATACTGAAGGTGAAACGGGAAGCGCTGGAAGATCTCTGGCGGCAGGGCACGTCCGGCCGCAAGCTCCTGGAGCGCCAGACCGAGACCATCGACGTCTTTCTCCAGGAGCAGTTCGGCAAGATGACCGACACCGGCGGTCTTGCCCTTGTCGCCCTTGGCGGTTATGGGCGGCGGGAGCTGTTCCCCTTTTCCGACATCGATCTGCTGCTGCTCTACGACGAGCAGGCGAAGGAAAAGCTGGACACCGCGGCCCAGTACCTCTTCTACCCGCTCTGGGATGCGGGCCTGGAGGTGGGGCACGGGGTGCGCAACCTGGATGCCTGCCTTGCCGATGCCGCCCTTGATTTCTTCTTTCAGGTCGCCCTGCTCGACAGCCGGCTGCTCGCCGGCGAGCCAACCCTGTACGCCGATCTGTGGCAGCGGTTCAGTACCGGCTTCATCGAGGGCAACCGCCGCAATTTCCTCTCGACCATGGAGGATCACCGGCTGCGGCGGCTGGGCCGCTTCGGCATGCACACCTACCTGCTGGAGCCGCACATCAAGGAAAGCCGCGGCGGGCTCCGGGATCTGCAGGCGATGCTGTGGACCGCCAGGGTGGTGTTCGGTCTCAGCGGTCTCGCGGCCATGGAGGATGCCGGTCTGCTCGCCCCCCATGAAGGCCAGGCCATCGACCAGGCCTGGGAAAAGCTCATCCGCATCCGCAACCGGCTGCACTACGCCAGCGGCAGGAAGAACGATCAGCTCTACTTCGAGCATCAGGAGGAGATGGCCGGGGTGTTCGGCTACCGGAAAAAGGAAGGGCTGCTGGCGGTGGAGCAGTTCATGCGCGATGTCCACGACGCCATGCAGACCATTGCCGTGGCCGCCGATCTCTTCTTCGAGCACGCCGACGAGGTGGCCGGCCTGGAGGGGAGCGAGGGAGCGGCCGCCGATGTCCGCCTGGAGGCAGGCATCACCATTCGCCACGGCCGCGTCCATCTGCCCAACCCCAACCTGCTCCGGGACAAGCCGCAGCTGATGATGCGGGTTTTCCACCATGCGGCCGAGCGGGGCCTGCCGATCCACCACCGCACCCGCAAGCACATCCAGGAAAATGCGGCGCTGGTGGACGAGCGGCTGCGCAGGTCGAAGCGGATGAGCCGGGCCTTCATCGACATTCTCCAGCAGCCGGCCGCGGCCGAGGTGCTGGAGGTGATGCTGGAAACCGGCTTTCTCGCCGCCTGGTTGCCGGAGTTCGCGCCCATCGGTTCCCTGGCCCAGCACGACGTCTACCACATCAACACCGTGGACCGCCATCTCATCCAGTCGGTGGCCGAGATGCACGCGCTGGCCCGGGAAGAGGCGAGGGTGTTCGACCTCCTCACCTCGCCGCATATCCTGTTTCTTGCCGCGCTGCTGCACGACATCGGCAAGGGAACCGGCCACGGCCATGCCGAGCGCGGCGCCGTTCTGGTCCGCGCCCTGGGCGCGCGGCTCGGCCTGCCGGAAAAGGAGCGGGATTGTCTCGCCTTTCTCGTCGAGCACCATCTCTTTCTGATCCACACCGCCCTGCGCCGCGACCTGGAGGACGAGCGGCTGATCATCCGCTGCGCCCGCAAGGTGATGGACCCGGACCGGCTCGCCATGCTGTACCTGCTCACCATCGCCGACGCCCGCGCCACCGGCCCCACGGTATGGAACGACTGGAAGGCGGCGCTGGTGCTCGATCTCTACCTGAAGATCGCCCATCTGCTCGACCGCAGCGACCTGCGCCTGCGCCAGGACGACCAGGAGGCGGCGGTCCAGTGGATGGAGAATCAGGTGCAGCGGCAGATCCCCGGCGCCAGCAGCGATGACTTCGCAAGGCTGTCGCCGGACTACCTGGTGAGTTTTTCGCCGCAGGAGGTGGCCCACCACCTCGCCCTGCGCGAGACCCTGGCCGGCGGCGATTTCGTCATCGAGCCGGTGGAGAAGAACGGCCATTGGTCGCTGCTGCTGATGACCATGGACCGTCCCGGCCTGCTCTCCAAGATCTGCGGGGTGCTGGCGCTCCACAACCTGCGCATCCTCGCCGCCCAGATCTTCACCTGGCAGGACGGCACGGTGGTGGACGTCATCGAGGTGGAATCCGCGGTGGAGGCCGCCTTCGCGGAGCAGGACTGGCAGGCGCTGAACGGGCATTTCCGCCTGGCGGTCAACAACCGCCTCGGGCTCGACTACCGCATCCACAAGAAACTGGCGCCACTGGGGTTTCGCCGCCGCCGCAGCGCCCCCCGCCGCGAGGCGCGGGTTGATTTCGACAACGCCGGTTCGGATCTGTGCACTATCGTCGAGGTGTACGCCGACGACCGCATCGGCCTGCTGTACGAGGTGACCCGCACCCTGGCCGATTTCGCCATCAATATCCTGCGGGCACGCATCGGCAGCCGCGGCGATCAGGTGGTGGACGTCTTCTATGTCCAGGACGGCAACGGCGCCAAAATCGACGACCCCGAGTACCAGGAGGAGATCCGCCGGGCGCTCCTGCACGTTGCCACGCACGAGAGCCGCGACCGGCAGATGTGATGCGGGCGGTTACAGGGCACGGCACCTCCTTTGTCATCGGCCTGTCCGCATACCTGATGTATAGCGGTCAGACCTCTTTCGCGGATCTGCCGCACCCTGTAACCGCTGCTGCCAGCAGCCTGTTCAAGGATCCCGCGTGGGGACATGCCCGTGCGCGGTTACGATGTGAACGGAGGGAGGAAAACACGCCATGACCAGAAACGAGATCGTCAAGACCGTCGACCGGGAGAGGATCCACTTCATCCGCCTGCAGTTCGTCGACATCTTCGGCCACATGAAGAACGTCGCCATCCCGCGCAGCCAGCTGGAAAAGGCGCTGGACGGGCTGATCATGTTCGACGGTTCCTCCATCGAGGGGTTCGTGCGGATCAACGAGTCGGACATGTACCTGAAGCCCGATTACGGCACCTTCACCATCCTGCCCTGGCGCAACAAGGAGGGCAGCGCCGCCGCCCGGATCATCTGCGACGTCTACAAGGTGGACGGCAGCCCCTTTGCCGGCTGCCCGCGGGTCAACCTGCAACGGGTACTGGCCGAGGCGCGGAAGGCGGGGTTCACCATGAACGTCGGCACCGAGTGCGAGTTCTTCCTCTTCCAGCGCGACGAACGCGGCGCGCCCACCACCCGCACCCAGGACAAGGCCGGCTATTTCAGCGTCGATCCGGACGACTACGGCATCGACTGCCGCCGCGAGATCATCGAGACCCTGGAGCGGATGGGCTACGAAATCGAGGCCTCGCACCACGAGGTCGCCGCCGGCCAGCACGAGATCAACTTCAAGTACGCCGACGCCCTCAGGTGCGCCGACAACACCATCACCTTCAAGTGGGTGGTGAAGACGGTCGCCAAGAAGTACGGCCTGCACGCCACCTTCATGCCCAAACCGGTGTTCGGCATCAACGGTTCGGGCATGCACACCAACCAGTCGCTGTTCAACCTGGACGGCACCAACGCCTTTTTCGACATCAGAGATCGGCTGCAGCTGTCGAAGACCGCCTACCAGTACATCGCCGGCATCGCCAGGAACGCCCGCGCCTTCGCGGCGGTGACCAACCCGCTGGTGAACTCCTACAAACGGCTGGTGCCCGGCTACGAGGCGCCGGTATACGTTGCCTGGTCCGCCTCCAACCGCAGCGCGCTGATGCGCATCCCGGCGTCGCGCGGGCTGGGGACCAGGGTGGAAGTCCGCTGTCCGGATCCCGCCTGCAACCCCTACCTCGCCTTTGCCGTCATGCTCAAGGCGGGCCTCGACGGCATCGACAGCCGGCTGGAGCCGCCGCCGCCCACCGACGTCAACATCTACCGGATGACCGACCGGCAGAAGCGCACCAGCAAGATCAAGAACATGCCGACCTCCCTGGACGAGGCCCTGGACGAGTTCCAGAAGAACCCCATCGGCCGCGCCGCCCTGGGGGACCATATCTTCACTCGTTATCTCGCCGGCAAGGAGGCGGAGTGGAACTCGTATCGGACTGCGGTCACCGAATGGGAGCTGGAGAACTATCTGGGGGTGTACTGAGGAGGAATCAGGCGTCTGCTGCGGCAAGGTGCTTAGAGCAGGTATGGGCCAATCGGTATTGACAGATTCATGGAGGCGGGATAAAGAACAAATCAGTTGATGATCGCGGTCAAATGGCCGCACCACCGGAAACCATCAGGAGGGGTTGCCCATGTTTTTCGCAAGATAGACAGGGAAACCCCTCTTTTTTTGCGATGAAGAACAGTTCTTTCAGTACATTCAGGCCTCGGGCGTGATGATGACGGCGAGGATGTCCTCGCCGGTCAAATAGGAGAAGATCTTGTGTCCGCAGGCTCAGGAGAGTGACTGCGCTGCGACGTCGGCCGGGGCGAAGGGGGCCTTTTCCATTCCGAATCAACAGTAGAACGCGAAGGCAAGCGGGCTGCGACGAGACAGTACACGCAGTACGGCGAGGACCGCGCCAAAACGGGTAGACACGGTGAGAACACACAAAGCTGAGCTTGAGAAACTTGACAACTTGGAAGCCTGACCCCCACATGACCCCTGTTTTAGGCCGGCCCCTCACCACTAGCGTTAGTCGCGACACGAAGTCGCGTTTTTATATGTGATAACAGCATGTTAAGTGCTGGCTGATCACCCGGCGTGTCCCCGCCGGTATCCTAGGGAGGCGTGCTGCCGTTGCGCTGATGACGGGGTGCGAAACCCTCCTGACAATGTACCGAATTGGGAGGAAGCCGTGAGGCGGAAACCCGTCCGGGAATCCCACCCGGTTAAGGGCTAGGATGGGGCAATATGGCGAGAGTAGGCAAAGATCTTCACGCGCCGTCAGTTGTGGCCAGACCTACGGGGATTAACAGGTCGAAGACGTGTTTCCGTGTGTTTACGCGTGTCGGAGAGGTTGCAGGTCGCTAACGTGCCTGCACGGGACCCAATTTCCACCGGCGTTCAAGATCCGCCTAAGTTGCCCGTAAAGGTAAAAACGTGGAACGTGGTACCCCAGGTCCTTCGCCCAATGGGCAGGCTAACCGCAAGGCAAGCTGTTGGAGGTCTGGGTCGAGATGCCTTAAGAAGCGAATGTCATGCTGTAATGGCATGGATACCGAGTGCAACATTCTCGGCTCCGCAAGGAGGCAGACTTCTGGCAGGTGCCTATTCACGAGAAAACGGAGTGAATCAGTAGCATAAGGGAAAGCAAACGACGGCCATTGTGCTGGTGCGCCCTTAAGTTTCGGCTATACTGACAGTCTGTCATTATCGTGAAGCAATTATTAATTGCGGGAACCCCAACAAGGGGAACCTTAGCAGGCGCTTGAGCCGTATGACGGGAAACTGTCACGTACGGTTCTGAGGGGGGAAGGGAGCCGCAAGGCTCCTGACCTACCCGGTCGATCAAAGGAGCAAATTAATGAATGTCAAATGTCCAGGTTGTGGCAGTGTTCTTTACGCGACACACGTAATTACACCGGACGGTAGCCAGTCCACCACCGAGAGGCCTCCGGTTCTCCTTAGAGACGGGAATGAAGTATACATTGTTTGCAGCCACTGCCGTGGGCAGGTTGCCATGGTTCGAAGTGATACAGCTGCATCAATCGGGTTTCGTCCCTCCCACATGCGGAGGTAAATGTTATGCGCAGCTTTCTTTCCGCCATTGTGCTTGCTGTTGCGGTGCCACTTTTTTCTAAAAAGCATCATCTTTCTATAAAGTCTACGCCCATTTTACAGGTAATCTGCGTTTTTCTGCTCTGTATTTTCTATACCGAGGCTGCTCACGCAGGGGAAGGAGACATGCCACCAGATGGAAAATTATTGGGGCGTGTATGTCAGTCGGAAAATCTGTATGACCAAGGTTTTTGTAATGGCTACATTGTAGGTGTTGCCACTAGTAATGAACATTCTCCCGACAGGTCAAATGCTCCCAGTAGGCCAACTGGTTTTTGCTTAGCAGGAAAAATATTTTCTCAGACTGATCTGAAAAATATCGTGTTGTCATACATCGTTCGGAATCGTTCTCGCGTTGAAAATATTGACGCGAAGTATTCCGTAATTCGTGCGCTCGAAGAAGCGTACCCATGTCACTAAGCCGTATCAGCGGTTTTATTGAATAGGAAGAGTGAAAACCTACAGACTAATAATTAAAGCGCTAACAATTCAATCAAGCGGAAAACTTGGCCTGCGGCCAATTTTCCGCTTATTTTAGTCGTTCGCCTGGAAAATTATGGAAATAGACAAAGCAACAAGATTATCGGTTCAAAATGTGTTGAAAGAAGGGCTAACGGATATCTTCACTGCCCCTACCGAACTTCGTTTGCTCAGAAACAAACTATTTCAAAAGAAGGTAATAGAAAATGTTACCAAGTGCATCAAGGGCAACTCCCTAGAATCCCTAGAAATAGCTCAAATTGATCATGTTTTGCTACCTAAAGGAGGCCCTTTTGACTTCAGGCGATGTGCACTTATCCATCCTTTAGACACAATCAAATTTCTTGCCCTATCTCTTACTTTTGCAGATCAACTGGAAAGTCTTCGGCCTAAGAAAATCACAAAGGTTGTTTTCTCATATCGGTTCAAATCGCAAAACGGGTATATTTTCGACACTAAATACAATATCACTTCATTTAAAAAGCATGTCTCACAGAAAGTTCGACAGAAAAGCACCAAGGTCCTCGTTACTTGCGACATTGCAAATTTTTATGACCGGCTAAATATTCATAGACTTGAATCCATTTTGCTGTCGAATGGGTTTGAAAAAACGAGAGTAAAACAGCTCAACGAATTGCTTCTGTTTTGGGCAAATCGCGACTCTTATTCGTTACCAGTCGGCTCAAATGCTAGCCGAATTCTGGCTGAAGCAGCACTCTTGGAAGTAGACAATTATTTATTGTCAATCGGGGTGCAATTTTGTCGCTTTGTCGATGACTACAGGTTGTTCGCTCCTAATGCTCATACCGCTCATTATTGGCTCACTCAACTGATTGAGCGTCTCTGGCTTGAAGGTTTAACGATAAATCAGCGGAAGACAAAAATTGAAGATGTTTCCAGCCTCAAACCTATCTCCGGAGAAGAAGCAAAAGAAACAAGTGCACCTCCAGAAAATAAGAAAAAAGAAAAAACATCTTCCGAAGAGCCAGAGCCACAATTTCGTCTAATGGCAGGTTATGGCGGTACGATTCCTACTCGGTTCCGCGCTCCCAATCTGGCTGAGTTGTCAAAACTTAAAGAGAGTGACCCTAGAGAACTATTTAACTCCATCAAGGAAAAGAAAATAACTGAACCAGACGACATCAAATCGTTTATCAAATCTGTTTTAGGTTCAGAAAAATACATATATTTCTCACTCCTTCCTGAACTAGCAGATCTTTTCCCGCAATTTACACCATATATCGTTGACGTCCTGATTAAATACAAAGATAAAATTGAATCATCTGAAAAGAAAAAGATTCAGGAGGTTTTTTCTCGAAAAATTATCACTAGCGAATATTTGCCTGAATATTTGACTATCGCAATCGTGCAGTTGCTTGGCTGCGAGGACTATCAGGACAAAAAAACTCTTCTTGATCTGTTCAGGGGGCTAAAGCGAAATGCCGGTGCATATATTGGGAGGGTTATTCTTGATTCAATCGAAGTGGTGCGGTTAGGGTCAGGCTTGCAAGTTGACAAGTCGACGGGGTGAAAGGTATATTCCCTCCATGGCGCGCAAGCCACGCATTCATCTTCCAGGCGGTCTCTACCACGTCATCCTTCGCGGCAATGGCGGCCAACCCGTTTTTCTCGCAGACGACGATCGGCACCGTTTTTTCCTTCTGCTGCAGGAGGGAACCAGTCGGTTCGGGTACCGGGTTCACGCCTTCTGTCTGATGACCAACCATATCCATCTTGCCCTGCAGGCCGGCGACATTCCCCTGTCACAGGGCATGCAGAATCTGTCCTTTCGGTTTACCCGCTGGATCAACCAGAGGGAAAAGAGAACCGGCCACCTCTTTCAGGGGCGTTATAAAGCCGTTCTGGTGGATGGTGATCGCTATCTGCTCGAATTGGTCCGCTATATTCACCTCAATCCGGTACGGGCCGGAATGGTCAACGATCCCGGGGAATATCCCTGGAGTGGTCACACGGCCTACCTTGGCAAGGAATCGCTCCCCTGGCTGACCACCGACTGGGTCCTCGGGCAGTTCGGAAAATCGGTGGGCAAGGCCCGGGCGGGGTACAGGGCCTTCGTGCTCGACAGGCTGGGGGAAGCGCACCGTCCCGAGTTTCACGGCGGTGAAGAAGATCCGCGGATTCTCGGTGACGACGACTTTGCCCAAAAGTGCCTATTGGACTTCGATGTCAGAAGACCTCTTCGCTTGACGGCCAAGGAGATCGCCGATGCGGTCTGCCGCGCCTATCATGTGGACGAGGCGAGGTTGAAGGCGGTGTCCCAGCAAAGGGTCGCCTGCGAGGCGCGTGCGGTGGTGGGCTGGCTTGCCCGGGAGTTGGGTTGCGCGACCCTTTCCGACGTCGCCAGGCATGTCAACCGGGACGTTGCGAGCGTCAGCTCGGCTGCCCGCCGGTTGTCGGACCGGATGCGGGAGAGGCCGGAACTGGCAGAGCAGGTGAGGAGAGTCAAGGCCGAACTGGAAAGTCTTGTCAGCCGGGAAGCCTGAACCCTTTGCATCTGGCGCGCATGGAAGGATGAAACTGGAAAAAATTTCTGTGACGACAGCAAAGGGCAAACCGTGACCCCACGCTTATGAAATTCTGATTACCGTCGAAGTTCAGCCAATTGCAAGGCTGCTATTTCGGTAGCCTGGATTCCTTCAGTATGCATTTTCGGATGCCATTTTCACGCAGCCGGAGAGACGCAGGAGTCGCCGGAAAAAGCGCGAGCAGGTAAGCGGAGCCGCGACAGCGGCGGAGACTCCGCTGTCTGAGGCGCGCAGGGCCGAGTTCCGCAGCGCCCGGCCGCGACAAGGAACGGGGGGAACCCCCGCGCAGCGGGGGCAAGTGAAGGCCGGCCTTTCTTTGGTTCCTTTCTTTGATGGAGTCGTAATAACCCAAAACCAGGGTCATTGCGAGCGTAGCGAAGCAATCCATGAGTTTGTAACTCATTGAAAATACTGGATTGCTTCGTCGCTCCGCTCCTCGCAATGACGCGGGTTGCCAGTTTTTACGAATCCATCTTCTTTGGCCGGCAAAGAAAGGAACGCCCGCCGGCAGGCGTCCAGCTTGGGAATATCCTCCTCGCCGGAAATAGGCTGAAGATTCGAGGTAATCAGATATGAAATTGCATTTGTTCATGGTGGCGTTATTCTTTGTCGCGGGCATTGCTGCCGCCTGCGGTCAGGAGCGTCGCGGTCAGGAGGGAGCCATGATGCAGGTGCGAGTGGTGTCCTTGGAACGATGCGCCGCCACCCCGTCCACCATCGCCCTGGTCAAAGAAACGGCGGCGGAGCTGGGCATCGCTATCGATTTCACTCACGTGATTGTCCGCAGCCCGGAAGAAGCCGCAGAGTACCGCCATATAGGCAGCCCGACGGTGCAGATCAACGGCCTCGACATTGACCCTGAGGCCAGGGATGTCGTGCAGTTTGGCATTACCTGAAGAAGGTACGGGGCATCGGCGATGCCTTCGAAGGAACTTGTCCGGGCAGCATTCACCGAGGCGGGCGCGGGAAGCGAAGCCCGCGGAAAGGCGACATCACCGTGAAACCAACCTCCGGCTCCGGCCATAGCAGCGACACATGAACAGCAATATCACGAGAACCCTGGGTGCCGGGCTGGCCGGCGGCATGGCGATGAATCTCGCCATGCTGCTGACCTTCCGGGCGGTCGGCTTCGGCTGGAACGGCGGCGGCGTCCTGCTCAGTTCCGCCATGCAGAGCCGGAAACTCATCGCGGTCTGGACCGAACTTGAGCCGCTGCCCCTGGTCGTGGCCAGGCCCGCTCCGATCATCGCCGGGCTGCTGCTGTTCGCCATCGGCCATGCCTTCATCTACCGCTGGCTCGCCCCGGCCTGGCCGCAGGGAATCGCGCCGCGCGCCCTGCGGCTGGCCGGGCTGCTGTTTTTCCTGAGCTTTCTGTTCTGGGAATTCTTCACCCCCTTCAACCAATTCGGCGAACCCCTGCCGCTCATCGTTCTGGAATTGTCCTTCTGGGGCCTGATCGCCCTGGCCGAAGCCTTCGCCATCGCCTCGGTGATGGAAGCGGGGGGCTGAGTGCAGGCCATCACCCCCGCGGCCGAACCGGATACTGGAAGCCGGGAGCGGTATCGTGTCGATCTGGTCGATCTGCTGCTGAGCATCAGCGAGGCCACCGACCTGGCCAGCCCCCTGCTGGTCAGTCACCACCGGCGGGTTTCCTTCCTCGCCGCCGCCATCGGCAGGGAACTCGGCCTTGCCGACGAGGACTGCCGCCTGCTCGCCCTTGCCGGTGCCGTGCACGACATCGGCGGGTTGTCGCTGAGAGACCGGTTGGAGAGTTTCGATTTCGAACAGAATGAACCGGATCGGCATGCCAAGCCCGGGTACCTGCTCCTCGCCCTTTTCCCGCCGTTACGGGAAGCGGCCCGTCTCGTGCGTTTTCACCATGTCGACTGGCAGCAGGGCGATGGCCGTGAATATCGGCAAATGGAGGTGCCGGAACTCAGCCACGTCATCCACCTTGCCGACCGGGTGGCGGTGCAGATCCGCACCGGGCGGGAAATCCTGGTCCAGAAGGAGGAGATCCGCCAGCGCATCGAGGCGGACCGGGGTGCCATGTTCGTGCCGGACCAGGTGGCAGCCTTCGCTGCCCTCTCCCGGCGGGAGGCGTTCTGGTTGGATCTCACCCCGCCGGCCGTGGATGACTTTCTCCGGGATCGGCTTCCCCTGGGAACGGTGGAGTTGAGCGAGGACGATCTGCTGACCCTGGCCACCCTTTTCTGCCGGCTCATCGATTTTCGCAGCAGGTTCACCGCCACCCATTCCCGGGGAGTCGCCGCCGTTGTTTCGCGGCTGGCCTGGAAGAGCGGCCAGAATGAGCGGCAGGTTGCCCGGATGTTCATGGCCGGCCTGCTGCACGACATCGGCAAACTGGTGGTGCCCGCGGAAATCCTGGAAAAAAGTCAGGCGCTGGACGTCGAGGATTTCGCGGTGATCCGCAAGCACCCCTATTTCTCGGAAAGAATCCTGCGCGCCACCGAAGGCTTCCGGGATATCGGCCGATGGACGGCGCTGCACCACGAGCGGCTCGACGGTTCCGGCTACCCCTACCGGCTGCGCCAGGATGAGATCCCTTTCCCCGCCCGGCTGCTGGCGGTGGCCGACACCTTCACCGCCCTCACCGAAGACCGTCCCTACCGATGCGGGGTGAGCGGCCGCTCCACCGACGATATCATGCGCACCATGGCCGCCCACGGCAAACTCGATCCCGACCTCACCGACCTGATCCACGAGGACATGGCGGCGGTGGAGGCAATCCGGCAGGAGGCGCAGCGGGAAGCCGATCTCGATCACCGCCGTTTCCTGGCCGCCTGCTGCGGCGACCGCGCCGAGGAGGAGGCCTTTTTGCGCCCCTGCCCGGTGGGGCCGGCGAAGCCGCCTTCAACCTGATCCGGGCTGCCGTTACCGTGATCCACTATCTGGCCATCGGCACCCTGCTCGGCCTGTCGGCAGGCCTGGCACCAGGCCCGCTGCTGGCGCTGGTGCTTTCCGAAACCCTGCGGCGGGGCGTGCCGGCGGGAGTCAGGGTTGCCTTCGCCCCCCTCGTCACCGATCTGCCCGTGGTGCTGCTCACCCTGCTGGTCCTGTCGAGATTGTCGGGGTTTCACCAGGTGCTGGGGATGATCTCGCTTGCGGGCGGCTGTTTTCTGATTTTCAACGGTTGCCAGATCATTGCCGGCGCCGGAGCCGTAACCCCCTCCCCGGACCACGGGCCACATCCCCTGCTGAAGGGGATTCTGGCCAACGTTCTCAGTCCCCATCCTTTTTTGTTCTGGTTGAGCGTCGGCGCGCCCACCGTGGTGCGGGCGATGGGGGAAGGGCTGGTCGCCCCCTGCGCCTTTGTGCTCAGTTTCTATTTTTTTCTGGTCGGCTCCAAGGTCACGCTGGCGATGGCGGCCGGGAAATCGAGAAGATTCCTGCAGGGAAGGGCCTATCTGTACAGCCTCCGCATCATAGGCGGGCTGCTGCTCGTCCTTGCGGGGCTGCTGATCTTCGACGGTCTGCGCTTGCTGCATCTTTTGTGAACGATTATGGTTGGATGGGTTGAAGTTGGGCTGCGGCGCGGCACGGGTGACCGCTGCTCAGCGACGTCGCCGTGGGTGTCTTATCCCTCCTCGGCCCGATAAAGAGAATACCGAAGGGAGGCCACTGGCCGGGCGTCAGGACTACCGTCGCCACCGGTTGCGAAATTGAATGAAACGTGACGGCGCCAGGAACGGTTCGGGAAAATCCATGACGGGGGAGTGCCGCCCGGGAGTGGGGAAGGTGGGAGGCGCCGCCAGGACGTCGGAAGGCGAGCATCCCGAGGTCGAGATCTCCCGGCTCCGCCGGGCGGTCGCGGACCTGGAGGAAAAGGCCTCCCTCTACAGCTACCTTTTCGACAACCTCAACGACGCCGCGTTCATCATCGGGCGGGAAGGCGATTTTCTCGATGTCAACCAGGCGGCGGTGGACCGTCTCGGCTACAGCCGTCAGGAGTTCCTCGCGATGCGGCCGCAGGCCATCAACGACGGGGAACACGCCGCCGGGGTCGCGGGCCGGATGGGAGAGGTCTTCCTGCAGGGGTCGATGTTTTTCGAAACCGTGCATGTTGCCAGGGACGGGCGCAGAATCCCTGCCGAGATCAGCGCCCGGCGCATCCGCTTCAAGGACACGGACGCCATCCTCGCCCTGGCGAGGGATATCAGCGACCGCCGCAAGGCCGAGGAGTCGTTGCGGGAGTCGGAGCGTCGCTACCGGGATCTGTTCGAGAATGCCAGCGACGCCATTTTCATTCTCGACAAGTTTTGCCGCTACCGGGAGGTGAACCGCAAGGCGGTTGAGATTTTCGGCTTCTCCCGGGAAGAGTTCCTCGGCATGACCGTCTACGATGTCATCCCGCCGCAGCAGGTCGCCCGTTCCGGCGAGGAGTTCCGTAAGCTGCCGGAGCAGGGGGAATACGACCATTTCGTCGGCAAGATGCGCACCAAGGACGACCGCTGGCTGGATATCGAGGTCAGTTCCACCGCCATTTTCGAAAACGGGATCTGGGCGGGCTCCCGCGATATCGTCCGTGACATCACCGATCGCACCCGGGTCGAGGAGGAACTGCGCGCCGCCAAGGAAGCGGCCGAGACGGCCAATGTCGCCAAGAGCCAGTTCGTCGCCAACATGAGCCACGAAATCCGCACCCCCCTGGGCGGCCTGCTCGGGCTGCTCGCCATGCTGGAACACGGCCCCCTCGATACCGAAAGGAAAAGGTATCTCGATCTGGCAAAGGTTTCCGGCGAACGGCTGCTGCAGGTGATCAACGATGTGCTCGATTTTGCCAAGATCGAGGCAAAAAAACTGGATATGGAAGAACGCTGCTTCCCATTGCGCCGGACGGTGGAGGAAACCGTGGCGATTTTCCTGCCTCGTGCCGAAACAAAAGGGCTGCTCCTCCGTTGCAACCTGGGAGAAGGGTTGCCGGGGATCGTCTGCGGCGATCCCGGCCGTTTGTCGCAGATCCTGCTGAACCTTCTCGACAACGCCATCAAATTCACCGAACAGGGAGAAATCCGGCTTTCGATCGATCTGGGGAAGACCGGAGACGGGGAAGTGGAACTGCTTTTCTGCGTTCGGGACACCGGCATCGGCGTCCCGCCGGCAAATCAGGCCGATATTTTTTCCGCATTCACCCAGGTGGATGGCTCCCATTCCCGCCGCCATGGCGGAACCGGTTTGGGGCTGGCCATCTCCTCGCAGCTGGCGGCGATGATGGGGGGGAGCATGTGGCTGCAGAGCCCGCCCGCCGACGAGGCGACGGAACAATCAACCGCCCGCGGTTCCGCCTTTTTTTTCACCGTCCGGCTGCGGTTGCAGGGGGCGGCGGGAGAGGAATCGGCAATGCTGCCCTTGTCCGAGGAGGTGGCGGAGGAGCCACTCCACGGCCGGGTTCTGCTCGCCGAGGACGATTTCGTCAACCGGATGCTCGCCACCGCCCTTCTCGAAAAACTGGGACTGGAGGTGGTCCAGGCGGTAAACGGCCACGACGCCCTGGAGAAGATCGCAGGCGACCGTTTCGATCTGGTTCTCATGGATGTGCAGATGCCGGAGATGGACGGCTTCGAGGCGACGCGGGCGATCCGTGGACTCGAAGCGGGCAGGGAGGGGCGAAACCGGCTGCCGATCATTGCCCTCACCGCCCATGCCATGCAGGGAGACCGGGAACGCTGCCTTGCCAGCGGCATGGACGATTATCTGGCAAAACCCATCGCCACGGCGGAGATCAGGCGCATGGTGCGGAACTATCTTCAGGGGGAGAAATGAACGACGACAACGATGATCGAAAATCGAACCGGGCCGTGGCGCTGCACCTGACGAGAAAACTGCTGGCCGCCGTCTGCGGCCTGTTCGGTCTGGCGGCCTGCGCAGGCAATGCCTACCCGCCGTTGGCGACGGTGGCAGACGTTGATCTCGGCCGTTATCTCGGACGCTGGCACGAGATCGCCCGCTATCCGCACCGCTTCGAGGAGGGCTGCAGCGGCGTGACCGCCGATTACGCCCTGAACCCGGACGGTACCATTGCGGTGATCAACTCCTGCCGGCTCGACGGCGAGGGCGGCCGAGTCAAGCAGGCCAAGGGAAAGGCCAAGGTGGTCGACGCAACCACCAACGCCAAACTCAAGGTCAGCTTTTTCTGGCCGTTCTACGGCGACTACTGGATTTTGAAGCTCGATCCCGACTACCGCTGGGTCATCGTCGGTGAGCCATCGCGGAACTATGTCTGGATTCTTGCCCGCACCCCGCAACTGGACGATGCGACCCTCAAGGGGTTGGTGGAGGATATCCGTGGCTTCGGCTACGATCCCGGCCGGCTGCTTTTTCCCCGCTGATGGATGGCGCAGGGACCGCGCGCCCCTCCCCGGCGAAATGGCGGATGCCTGTTGCGATACAGGCCCGAACGGGGGGGACCACGCAGCCTTGCCGATCCTTCCCTGTCGGGCCGTTTCTCTGCCGGGCTGATGTTGCTTACTTGCCGATCTGCTGCAGCAGGTAGATGACATCCGCCGTGCCGGTGACGCCGTCGCCGTTAGCGTCGGCGTTGACGGTCCCTGGCGGTGCGGTGTCGGTGACCACCCCCAGGCCGAGGATGGCATCCGCAAGGTCAAGGGTGCCGTCGCCGTTGAAATCGCCCGCTCCCGAAAAGGTTGCAACCACTGTGCAATCGGCGGTGATCGCATCGGTTGTATAAACGTTGCCGACCAGGGTGCCGCCGCAGGTGCCGCCCACGGAGGCGGAATACCCTGGTTCCGGCGTTACCGTGAAGCTCGCCGTTGCTCCCGGGGCGATGCTCTGCGGGACCTGGGGCGACAGGGTGCCGTGGACGCCATGGAACGGCAGCAGGGTAACTGCAGCCGGCGCCGTCGCCTGACCCAGGTTGTTATTCCCCCAGCCAACGACGGTCCCGTCGCTTTTCAGGGCGAGGGAATGGCTTCCACCGGCAGCCACTGCCATCACCCCGGTTACATCGACCGGCACGGTGGTTTTTCCATCCCTGTTATCGCCCCAGGCGACAACCCTGCCATCACCTTTCAATGCCAGGGACGTTCCGCCGCCATTGCCGCCGGCTGCTATCGCAACCACGCCGGTCAGGCCAACGGGTACGGTACTCTCCCCGGAAACGTTCCATCCCCAGGCGACAACCGTACCGTCATCCTTCAGGGCAAGGGAGTGCTGATCGCCCGCGGCAATCGCCACCACACCGCGTAAATCGGTCGGAACACTCGTCTGACCCTGTTTATTCCCTCCCCAGGCGACAACGGTACCATCTCCTTTCAGAGCCAGAGAATGGATGGAACCTGCCGCTATCGCTACAACGTCTTTGAGACCGGCTGGCACCGATGCCTGGCCGTCCTTGTTGAATCCCCAGGCGACAACCGTACCGTCCTTTTTCAAGGCGAGGGAATGTTCGTCTCCGGCCGTAATGGCGATCACGTCGGTCAAGCCGGCCGGGACAATCGATTGGCCGAATTCCGGGTAGGACCCGGTATCCGTCAAACCCGCCCCCCAGGCCACCACTGTTCCGTCATTTTTGAGGGCAAGGGAATGGAGAGTTCCCGCTGCAACCGCAACCACGCCGGTCAAACCGGATGGTTGGGTTGTTTGGCCATATTGGTTATATCCCCACGGGGTCACTGTCCCGTCGGCGTTCAGAACCATGGAATGGAAATAGCCCGCTGCGACCAATGAGGAAAGGGGGCCCGGGCTGGGCGAAACCAGATAACGGTTGACGGCGTGGGAGAAAACGACACTGCAGTCAACGGTTATGGGGCCGGTGGTGTAAACAGAACCGTTCCAGGAACCGGTCGGACAGCTGCCGCCAACAATGGGGTCGATGGTTTGCCCGGCACCCGGCGTTACCGTGAAACTGGCGGTTGCGCCATGTCCTACCGTCGAGGAGGACTGGTCAAGAGATCCTTGCCCATCGACAGTTGCGTTGACCGTATGGTTGAGGAGCGTATGGCTGAAGCTGATCGAACACGCGCCGGTAATGGCGCCGGTGGTATAGACCGAGCCGTTCCACGAGCCGGCCGGGCAATCGCCGCCCACCACCTGGTCGGTGCTGTAGCCGGTGCTCGGCGTCACCGTGAAACTGGCGCTGGCGTTGTGGGGGACTGCAACTGTTTCCTTGTCCAGGGTGCCGTTTGCATCGACTCCCGCACTGACGGTGTGGGAAAGGATGGTGTGGCTGAAACTGACGCTGCACGGGGAAGTGATGGCGCCGGTGGTATAGGTGGCGCCGTTCCAGGAGCCGGCCGGGCAGTCGCCGCCAACCGCTTGGTCGGTGCTGTAGCCGGTGCTCGGCGTCACCGTAAAGCTGGCGGTTGCGCCATCGGCCACCACCGTCGAGGCGGCATCCAGGGTGCCGTGGGGATCGACCGTGGCGGATACGGTGTGGCCTCCCGAAAAGAAGACCGCCTCCACCGTGCAGGGACCGGTCACGACATCGGTGGTAAAGAGAGTGCCGGACAGAGTGCCGCCGCAGGTGCCGCCGACCGAGGCCGTGTAACCCGTCTTCGGGGTAACGGTGAACTGGGTGGTGGTGCCGAGGGGCACCTGCTGGGCAACATTGGGGGAAATGGTGCCGTTGGCCAGGATCTGCAGGGCGGCGGGAACCGTTCCCTGGTTGTTGGGGGTGTTCTCGCCCCAGACGACGATGCTGCCGTCATCCTTCAGGGCCAGGGAGTGGCGTTCTCCGGCGGCGATGGCGACGACGTTGGTGAGTCCTGCCGGCACCATCGACTGGCCCCATTCAACGCCATTGCTGCCCCCGCTGGTGAGGCTGGTGGTGCCGGCGCCCCAGGCCACCACCGTGCCGTCCGCCTTCAGGGCGAGGGAATGGTAGTGGCCGGCGGCGATGGCGAAGACATCGGTAAGGCCGGCCGGCACGTTTGATTGGCCGAAATGAGGCTGGGATATATAAGGCTTGTCGCCGGCGCCCCACGCGACCACTGTGCCGTCCAGCTTCAGGGCGAGATTATGGGAGTAACCGGCCGAAATGGCGCGTACGCTGGAAAGCCCTTGCGGCACGGTGGTTTCTCCGTATTGGTTGAAGCCACCCCAGGCGGTGACGGTCCTGTTGGTCTTCAGTGCCAGCGAATGATAGGCCCCAGCCGCAACCTCGGCAACAAGGCCTATGTCGGTCGGGATGATCGCCTGACCGTATTCTGGGTGGGTGCCGGTATTGGTGGTGCCGGCGCCCCAGGCGACCACCGAGCCGTCGTTTTTCACGGCCAGCGCATGATGCCAGCCTCCCGCCACCCCCTTGACGTTGTTCAAACCCTGGGGAACCGAGGTTTCGCCGAAGGTGTTCAGTAAGGGGTGTCCCCAGGCGACCACCGTGCCGTCGCCGTTGACCGCGAGGTTGAAAAAGAAACCTGCCGCCACCGCTTTGACGCCCGCCAGGCCGGCGGGCAGCGGCGTCTGGCCGGCATTGAAGGAATGGCCCCAGGCAGCCACCGTGCCGCCGCTGGTCAGGGCCACGGAATGGTAGCTTCCTGAGTCGATGGCGGCAGCGGGCGGCCCGGGCGAAGGGGTCACCGCATAGGTGGTGAAGATGGTGGTGAAACTGACCGAACAGGCCGCGGTGATCGTGCCGGTGGTGTAGGTTGCGCCGGTCCACGATCCGGCCGGGCAGTCGCCGCCCACCGCCGGGGCCGGCAGGTAACTGGTGGCCGGGGTCACGGTGAAGCTCGCCGTGGTGCCGTGGGCGATGGTCTTTGAACCGGCGTCCAGGGTGCCGTTGGCGTCGACCGTGGCAGCCACCGTGTAACTCATCGGACTGTGGGTGAAGGATACGGTGCAGGCGGCGGTGATCGGGCCGGTGGTGTAGGTGGCGCCGTTCCAGGAACCGGTCGGGCAGTCGCCGCCGACGGTGGTGTCGGGCAGGTAGCCCGGGTCGGAGGTGACGGTGAAGCTGGCCGTGGAATTATCGGCAACCGTCGCCGACACCCGATCCAGCGAGCCATGGTTATCGACCCCTGCGCTTACCTCGTGGGCAGGGGAATGGGTGAACTGGACCGTGCAGTCCGCGATAACCGGGCCGGTGGTGTAGGTGGCGCCACTCCAGGAGCCGGCGGGGCAGGTGCCGCCTACTGTGGTGTCCGGGGCGTAGCCGGCATCGGAGGTCACCGTGAAACTGGCCCCGGTACCCTCGTAGACGGACTGGGAAGGGGTGTCCACCGCGCCGTTGGCATCGACGGTGGCGTCCACCGTGAAGGTGGTCAGCGGTGCAAAGGTCGCCTCCACCAGGCAGTTGGAGGTGATTGCGCCGGTGGTGTAGGGATTGCCGCCGGACCAGGCGCCGCCGCAGCCGGTGACCGTATTGACCGCGAACCCGGGTTGGGGGGTGAGGTCGAAGGTGGTGGTCCCGCCGTTCTGAACCAGTTGCCAGGCCGGGGTGAAACTGCCCTGGTCGGCCGGTGCCGAGGTGCACACCGTGTGGCCGGGTTCGCCGATGCGGGCGACAAAGGTGTTGGTGGCGGTGCCGGTGAAGGAACTCACCGGCGTGCCCCAGCCAGGGGATTCGCTGACCCCCGATATGTAGAGGTTGCCGGCGCAGTCGGCGGCGATGTCGGTGGCGCCGTCGTGGTAGGCGGGATTGGCGTTGGCACCGCCCAGGAAACCGTTCCAGAGCAGGGTGCCGTCGGTGTCCAAGAGCGCGGCGAAGCCGTCCTTGTTGCCCGAGTAGGCGCGAATCGGGGCGCTGCCCCAGCTCGCGTCGCTGGTGCCGGCGACCGCCACGTTGCCGGCGTTGTCGAGGGTGATGCGGCCGCCGATGTCGGAGGTGGCCGATCCCAGGAAGGTGTTCCACAGCAGGACGCCCGTCCCGTCCAGTTTGGCGACGAAAATATCATCGCCTCCCGCGAAGGGGTTCAGCGGGGCGCCCCAGGTTGCGTTGCCGTACCCGCCCACGAAGATGCTGCCGTTGCCGTCGACCGCGACGCCCTGGCCGTGATCGGCACCGGAACCTCCGAGAAAGGTGTGCCACTGCAGAGCGCCGGCGCTGTCCAGTTTGGCGACGAAGGCGTCCTGGGCGCCGCCGGCGTGGGCGTTGACCGGCGCCCCCCAGCCGGCGTTGCTGTAACCGGCGAGCACATAGCCGCCGACGTCGTCGCCGATTATGTCGATGATCACGTCTGTGCCGTCACCGCCCAGAAAGGTGTTCCAGCGCAGGGTGCCGTCGGCGCCGTTGAGTCGCGCGACAAAGGCCTCGTGGGCAATGGCGCCGCCGGCGCCGCTGTAGGCGTTCAGCGGCGAGCCCCAGGAGGCGTCGCTGCGGCCGGCGACGAGAAGATCGCCGCCGTCGCCGATCACGGCGCTGTACGGATAATCGTTGTCCGGCGAGCCGAGAAAGGTGTTCCACAGCCGGTTGCCGGCGGGGTCGAGCTTGACGATGAAAACGTCATTGGCCCCGGCGGGGGCGTTGACCGGGCTGCCCCAGCTCAGCTGGCCGTAGCCGCCCGCGTAGACGTTGCCGCCCCGGTCGACGGCGACGAGCAGTGCCATGTCGTGGGCGGTGGTGCTGTACGCGCCCATGAAGGTGTGCCACTGCAGCTCGCCGGCGCCGTTGAACTTGGCGACGAAGCCGTCAATGGTGTTGTAGCCGGTGTGGGCGTTCTTGGGGGTTCCCCAGGTATTGCTGCTGCGGCCGGCGACGTAGACGTTGCCCGCCCGGTCGGTGGCGATGGCGTAGCCGATGGTCCACAGGCTGCCGCCGGTGAAGGTGTGCCACTGCATGGTCGGATCGATCAGGAGGGGGTGTTCGGGGTTGTATCGGCCAAGCTCGAAGCCGATCTCCGTTGCCCCTCGCTGGACGAAGGCGACCTGCACCGGCCTGCGGACGCCGTCGATCTCCTGCCAGGCGATCGGTGCCGATTCCCGCATCCAGCCGGTGGGGTAGGCGACGCGCAGTCCACCGTCCGTGTCCAGGGTCACCGGCGCATTGTAGCGCAGCTGGATCCGGGCCGGGTCCGCTCCGGGGGCAACCGTCCAGGTGCTCTCGAGAATGCCGTCGGCAGAGGCGGCATAACCCAGGTCGATGCCGGGCCAGAGGTTGGTGTAGGAAACCCTGGTGGGGGTGGGGGCGGCATTGCCCTGCGCAGGGGAAGGGACGGATGAGGGCGTTGCTCCTTCCGTGCCGACAAAGGCAACGGAGAGGAGGTGATCGCCACTGGCGACGTACATTGTTTGTCGAGCAAAGGCGACAACATGTTCATCGAGAGGAAACTGCAACAGGTCGGTAGTTGGAGACCAGTTTGAGTTGGAGATGTTGTTGGCTGATCCTGGGGAAGATGGTTCAGGATGTTGGCGGTTTTCATTATGATATGCGAAGGATGAAGAAAAAGAACATGAGATCAAAAAGAATAAACAACAGAAAGAGATGGTTACTTTTTGATTTTTCACGTATTTTTCTCCTTGTTCAGCTTGGCGCCGCTCTTTTTTTTCAGATCCCATCCCGAAAAATAGTAGATTGAGACCATATTGCAACCAAAATATGCGCATGGAAATCGCTGGCCCCGCCTGGGGTTGCCCTGCGGCCAGTGAGTTTTAATTTGACACCACCGCTGTTTTCATTTTATATGGCCGGCAGTGACCTCTTCACCCGACACGATTTGACAGAAAAATGAAAACGCTCAATCACCCCTTATACTGAACACTGCGTCTGACGAGCTGCCCGGTCCGGGTAGCGCTCATGCCAGGCGCATCGCCTTTCCCGCGCAACGGAGCGCGCTCACTCCTCATGTGAGGGCTTCGTTTCTTCAGGGATCAGGGAAGACGCCTGCCATGCCAGGCGTCTTATCAAGCTCTGATTTCTGAAGGAGGAAGCTCTCATGAATGCCCCATCCCCAAGTCCATCCCCCTGTTCCATTGCCGGCTCCGTACTGGTCGTCGGTGGCGGGGTCGCTGGTGTCCAAGCCGCCCTCGACATGGCCCAGCTTGGCCTCAAGGTCCATCTGGTCGAAAAAGGCGCCGCCATCGGCGGTGTCATGGCCCGGATCGACAAGACCTTTCCCACCAACGACTGTTCACTCTGCATCCTGGCCCCCAAGCTGGTGGAGGCGGGTCGTGACGCCAACATCGACATCCTCACCCGTTCGGAGATCGTAGGGCTTGCCGGCGAACCCGGCAACTTCACGGCCACGATCCGCAAAGAGCCGCGCTACATTGATGAAACGACCTGCACCGGCTGCGGCCAGTGCGCCCAATACTGCCTGAAACTCATCGATGACGACTATAACGAGAAACTGGCCAATACCAGCGCCATCCACATCGATTACGCCCAGGCTGTGCCTGCCACCTACGCCATCGACCCCTCCAAATGCCTGCGCCTGAAGTACGGTACCTGCGGCCTCTGCGCGGTAGTCTGCCAGAAGCGGTCGATCAACTTCGAGGAGCAACCTCAAACCCTTGAACTGAACGTCGGCGCCGTGGTCCTCGCCCCCGGGTTCGGTCGGGTGGGTCAGGATGTCCTGGCTCGCTACGGCTGGGGCAGATTTCCTGACGTGCTCACCGCCTTCGAGCACGAACGTTTGATGTGCGCATCCGGCCCAACCGGCGGCGAAATTGTCCGTCCTTCCGACCGCAAGCACCCGAAGAAAATCGCCTTCCTGCAGTGCATCGGCTCCCGCGACGACAGCTGTGGCAACAACTACTGCTCCTCCGTCTGCTGCATGTACGCCATCAAGCAGGCGACGCTGGCCCGCGAGCACGATCCGGAGGCCGAGATCACCCTGTTCTACATGGACATCCGCACCCACGGCAAGGGCTTCGACGCCGCCCGCGAAAGGGCCATCCGCGAGAACGATTTCCGGGTGATCTACGCCCGCCCTCCCAAGGTGGAGGATGTCTTTGACGGACGCATGCTTCTCACCTGGTCCACCGAAGACGGCAAGCACCACTGCGAAAAATTCGACCTGGTGGTGCTCTCGCAAGGGCTTGAGTCCCCGGATGGGGCCGACCAGCTCGCCGAAGCCTGCGGCATCTCCTTGAACAGGTACCAGTTTGCCGCAACCTCCCCCTATACGCCCCTGGCCACCGACCGGCCCGGCGTGTTCACCATCGGCGCCTTCCAGGGGCCCAAGGATATTCCGGACTCCGTGGTGCAGGCGGGCGGCGTCGCCGGTCTCTGTTCGGAGTTGCTTGTCGAGGCCAGGGGCCAGAACACGGTGCAGGTGGAATTCCCGGCCGAACGGGACATCAGCGGCGAAAAGCCGCGTATCGGCGTCTTCGTCTGCCATTGCGGCACCAATATCGGCGGCGTGGTCAGTGTGCCGGACGTAGCAGCCTATGCCCGCACCCTGCCGTACGTGGCCTACGCCACCAACAACCTCTACTCCTGTTCCCAGGATACTCAGTCGCAGCTGATCGAGACCATCCGCGAGCACCGCCTGAACCGGATTGTGGTGGCGGCCTGCACCCCGCGCACCCATGAGCCGCTGTTCCAGGCCACCATGCGCGAGGCCGGCTTGAACCGGGCGCTCTTCGAGATGGCCAATATCCGCGACCAGTGTTCCTGGGTGCACATGCACGAGCCGCAACAGGCCACCGACAAGTCCCGCGATCTGGTGCGGATGGCTGTGGCCAAGGCCGCCCTGTTGAAACCGCTGGAAGAACACAAACTGCCGGTGACACCAAGCGCTTTGGTGGTGGGCGGGGGGCTGGCGGGCCTGACCGCGGCGCTCACCATCGCCGGTCAAGGATACGAGACAACCCTCATTGAGAGAAACGGCCACCTGGGCGGCCAAACCCTGAAACTCGATCAGGATCGTTTCGGCGGCTCCCCGGCACAGCAGATCAAGGGCTTAATCCGCCAAGTGGAAAAGCACCCCAAGATTACTGTGCTGAAGCAGGCGACGGTGGCCTCGGTCTCGGGCTATGTCGGCAACTTCACCACCACGGTGAACGTTGGCGAGAGCACCCGGGTCATCAACCACGGGGTAGCGGTGCTGGCCACCGGCGGCAGGCCTTACACGCCAAGTCAATACCTCTATGGCCAATCGGACCGGGTGCTCACCCAGCTGGAACTTGAGGCACGACTTGCAACAAAACGCCACCTGCCCGCCAGGGGCCGGCAGGTGGTGATGATCCAGTGCGTCGGCTCCCGCGGCGAGGATCTCACCTACTGCAGCCGGGTCTGCTGCGGCCAGGCGTTGAAGAACGCCCTGCGGCTGAAGCGGTTGCAGCCGGATCTCGGCGTCACCGTCTTTTATCGCGACATGCGGGCACACGGCTTTCTGGAGGACGACTACCTCGCCGCCCGCAAGCTGGGTGTGCTCTTTATCCGCTACACGCCCGAGCGGCCACCCCAGGTGGCGCCGGGACACGGCAAGTCGAGCCCGCTTCTGGTCACCGCCTTTGATCCGCTCTTGAACGAGGAGATCAGCATCAGCGCCGACCTGGTCGCCCTGGCGGTGGGCATCGTGCCGGAGAACACCAGGGATCTGGCCCTGATGCTCAAGGTGCCGGTGACGGCGGACAATTTTTTCCTTGAGGCCCACGTCAAGCTGCGTCCGGTAGATCTGCCGGTGGACGGCGTCTTCACCTGCGGCCTGGCCCATTCGCCGCAAGCCATGGCCGAGAGCATCGCCCAGGCGCAGGCCGCGGCCGGTCGTGCCTGCCAGCCTTTGGCCAAAGGCTTCATCGCCCCGGAGCCCATCGTCAGCTCGGTGGATGAGGAGAAGTGCATCGGCTGCGGTGCCTGCCAGAGCTTCTGCCCCTACAAGGCCATCGAGATCTACAAGGTCGATAACCGGAAGAAGGCCCGCACCATCACCGCCTCCTGCAAGGGTTGCGGGGTATGCTCGGCCCGTTGCCCGACCATGGCCATCGACATGGGCCGTTTTACCCTGGGCAGCATCATGGCCCAGATCGGGGCCTTTGCCGGGGAAAAGGAAACCGTCGCCCAGGCATAAGGCCAGGTGCGTCACGATGTGTAACCAACACAAGGAGAGAACCACCATGAAGAACGTACTGATCGCATTGTCGTTGTTGCTGTCTGCCGTTACCGCCCAGGCCGGCGAGTACCGTTATGTCGAGCCGCAGGAGATGAAATCCTGGCTGGAAAGCGGCAAGGAGTTCGTGCTTGTCGACATTCAGCCGGCCAAGGATTTCAGCCGCCAGCATTTTGCCGGCGCCATCGAGACCAACGCCTTTCCTGTCGAAACCCCGGAAGAACAACAGCGGCTTGATGTCGCCGTCGCGGCGGCCAAGGACAACACCAAGGATGTGGTGGTCGTATGTCCGCGCGGCAAGGGCGGGGCCAAACGGACCTACGACTATCTGAAAGCGGCCGGTGTTGCGGAGGAAAGGCTATACATCCTTGCCAACGGCATGGACGGTTGGCCGTTCAAGGAACTGGTCAACGGCAAGTAAACGATACCCGTCTGGAGAACACCACCATGAGTGCATCCTACTCCCCTAAAATCCTCGGTTTTCTCTGCAACTGGTGCTGTTACACCGCCGCCGACTCGGCAGGGGTCGGCCGCTACCAGTACCCGGCCAACCTGCGGGTCATCCGCATCATGTGCACCGGCCGACTCGATCCCTCCTTCCCTCTTGAGGGCCTGGCGCAAGGCGCGGACGGCATTTTTGTCGGTGGCTGCCACCCCGGCGAATGCCACTACCAGGACGGCAACTACCATGCCCTGGTATCGGCGGCCCTGGTACACGAGGTGCTGACCCGCTTCGGGGTCAGTAACGGGCGTTTCCTGATCGACTGGGCCTCGGCCGCCGAAGGACCGAACTTCGTCAAGATCATCACTGCCTTCACCAGGCGGGTGGCCGAACTCGGTCCCCTGGGGGCAACGGAGGGGCTTGCCGCGGACGATCTGCGCGGCAAGCTCTCTCTGGCGGCTTCCGAGGCGAGGGACCGCAAGATACGGACCGGCCTCATCAACGCCTCGCGGGAGATGATGAAGAGCCGCGACTTTTCGCGGGATTCCATCGCCACCCTGGTGCGGGAAAAATGCGGCAAGACCCTTGACGCCTGGAAGAGCGAGGCCGCGACGTCTCGGTAAGCTGCTGAATGCCTTGTGTCCCAAGCGTTTTTGCCAGGGGAAGGGGGTGGCTTGCGATGGGGTTGCCGCTTGGCGGAGGCGTGGTGTCACCCGCCGGGTCGTCGGCGGGGCAGCAGATCAACCCTGGGAAACCTTCGAGGCCATGAAGGAGAGGAGCGAACGATATGCCGACCTGGAAACTGAAAGCCGAGGGAGAAAGCCTTTTTTTTCACCTGTGCCAACCGTGCAGCGAGCGGTCTGCCGCCTCGCTTCTCAAGGCGGGCTGGCAGAAAATCAGGGACGGGGAACCGGTCAGCTGCAACGAGTGCACGATGAAATGCGCCCTGACCGCGAAGGGTCTGTGGGGGGCGGAGGATGCGGTTCGCTATGCGACCTGCGAGGCCTGCGCGGAGTATGCCGCCTGCCCGCTCAAGGGGCGGCATTACTGCTGAAGGCAGTGCTTCAGGTGCGTTGCGACGGCGTTGTATCGGGAAAACAACCGCATCAATGAAGGAGATTGCCAGCTCCCCGACAGGGAGATGCGATGCGATTGCCCCTGCTTCGTCCCCAAAGACGAGCGGGTAACCCAGCTGCTCGGGGAGTACAAGGAATCGGCTGCCCAGGGCATCTCCGTTACCCGCTGCGGTTCAGCCACTGAGCGACAAGTGTGCCGCCGGCACCGGAGGATTTCCGGAGCTCCTGCCCGCGGCCCCGGACTTTTCCCTTGCCGGATTCGGGCTACGGTCAGGGGCGAGCCGGGAAAAAGAGTGTCCGTCAAGGGCCGGCAGGTTTTCTCCCTGACCTTGTTTTTTCCATAGGCTACCCCTGTTCTCCCCTGCGATGGCCATGGCCTCAGGACAGGCCGGCTGCCGCGGTTTTCTCCTGATAGTACTGGTAGTTGCCTTCGTAGGTCCGCATCTCGCCGTGATCGATTTCAAAGACCCGGTTGACCAGCGAGCGTAAAAAATGGCGGTCGTGGCTGACCAGCACCACGGTACCGCTGAATTTCTGCAGCGCGTCGAGGAGGATCTCGCGGCTGCCGATGTCGAGGTGGTTGGTGGGCTCGTCGAGGATGAGGAAGTTGAGCGGTTGTGCCAGCAGGGTGGCGAGCACCACTCGGCTTTTTTCGCCTCCCGAGAGCATGGAGACCCGTTTTTCGACGTCGTCGCCGGAAAAAAGAAAGGCGCCGCAGAGGTTGCGGATGACGCCATTGTTCGCCTGAGGCATGGCATTCTGCACGGTGGCAAAGACGGTGTCGCCGGGGTTGAGGACATCGAGGGCATGCTGGCTGAAGTAGCCGGCATTGACACTGGCGCCGATTTCGACCTTGCCCGCGCTCGGTTCGGTACGGCCGGCAAGGACCTTGAGGAAGGTGGATTTGCCGGCGCCGTTCACTCCGACCACCGCGATTTTCTCGCCGCGGCGGATCACCCCGGAAACCCCGTGGAACACCGATTTTTCGCCGCCGTCGGGCAGCGGCCAGGTCTTGCCGAGGTCGGAGATCCGGGCGACATCGTCACCGCTTCTCGGCGGTTCGGCGAATTCGAAACGGATCAGGCGCTGCTCCGGCGGCAGTTCGATGCGCTCGATCTTCTCGATCTTCTTTACCCGTGACTGGACCTGGGCGGCATGGGAGGCGCGGGCGGCGAAGCGGGCGATGAACTCCTCCTCCTTGGCGAGCATCGCCTGCTGGCGCTGGTGGCTGGCGATGAGCTGCTCGCGGCGGATCTCGCGTTCGCGCAGATAAAAGTCGTAGTCTCCCGAATAGGTGGTGAGGGTGCCGTTCGCCACCTCGATGATCCGGGTGACGATCCGGTTCATGAAGTCGCGGTCATGGGAGGTCATCAGCACCGCGCCCTTGTAGTCCTTGGCGATCCAGTTCTCGAGCCAGACGATGGACTCGACGTCCAGATGGTTGGTGGGCTCGTCGAGAAGAAGGACGTCCGGGTTGATCGTCAGGATGGAAGCAAGCGCGATGCGCATCTTCCAGCCGCCGCTGAAGGATTCCACCGGCCGCAGGTAGTCGTCCGGGCCGATGCCAAGCCCGGTGAGCACCGCCTGCGCCCGGCTTTCGAGATCGTAGCCGCCCCGGTGTTCGTACTCCTCCATCGCATCGCCGTAGCGAGCGAGCAGGGCGTCCAGGGCATCGGCTTCCAGCGGTTCGGCCATCGCCGCCTCCATCTTCCGGAGTTCTTCGCCGAGACGCACGGTGTCGCCGGCGGCGGCCATCACCTCGGCAAGCGCCGAACGGCCGGCCATGTCGCCGACATTCTGGGAGAAATGGCCGATCACCGTCTTCTTGCCGCAACTGACCGTGCCGGAATCCGGCGTCTCCTCGCCGGTGATGAGGCGGAAGATCGTACTTTTGCCGGCACCGTTGGGGCCGACCAAGCCGGCGCGGTCGCCGGGCAGGATCTGGAAGCCGGCGTTGCGGAAGAGGACGCGGCTGCCGTGCTGGCGGGTGATGTTGCTGAGATGGATCATGGCGGTGCCGGGGGTGGAGGGATGGATGGCGCGGCGGCAAGCACGAAGCTTGCGCCGCGGCCACAGCGATAGCCGAAGCAGGCCGGAAAGTCAACCGCTTTCGCGCCGCCGGATTGGGCGGCCGGCGGGGAGATGGTCGGTGGCGGGCGGAATTATGTTGACAGCGAGCCGGCGCTTTCGACTAGGATGATTGGCAGAATGCACGGAAAATGTGTCCTGCGAGCTCCATCGCACAGGGAGGGGAGATGATGGCAACCGCAACGTCACGCCGATGGCAGACTGTTCTGCTTGCCCTGTTGGCCGTCGCGCTGCCGCTGGGGGAATCGTCCCCGGGACGGGCCGCGGTCGGGGAGTACACCCTGGCGGTGGTGCCGCAGCTGCCGGCGGTGACCATGTACACCAACTGGATTCCGCTGGTGGAGGAGTTGAGCCGGGAGACCGGTATCCCTCTCAAACTCAAGGTCTATGAGAGGATGGAGGATTTCGAGGCGGCTTTCGAGACCGGCGGCCCGGATTTTCTCTACGCCTCGCCGACCCAGACCGTACTTGCCCGCACGTCGCAGGGCTACATCCCCCTCGTCCGCGGCAGCAGGCTGATCAGCGGCATGCTCGTCGTCAGGAAGGATTCCCCCTACCATGAAGCACGCGACCTGCAGGGCCGGCTGATCGGTTTCGTCGGCAAGCGCAATCTCTGAAGCATCTTTGTCAGACAGGGTCTGTCTGAAGGGCAAAACCGGATCGACTTCAACAAAAACTATTCAGGCTCCGCCAAAAACGTGGTGATGGGGGTCATCCTCGGCAAGATCGACGGCGGCGCGCTGCTCGATGTCGACCTGGAAAAGGAACCCGCCCCGGTCCGGGAACAGCTGCGGGTGATCATGACCACCGACCGGATCAAACCCCATCCGGTGGCGGCGCATCCCCGCGTGCCGGAAAATCTCCGCCTGGCGATCCGCGAGGCCGTCCTCCGCCAGGCGACAACGGCAAAGGGCAGGGAGCGGCTTGCCGCGGCGCGGCTCGCCGAGCCGGTCCCGGCCGATTATCAAAGCGACTACCAGTTCATCGAGGCCATCGATATCCGTAACCTCGCCAACCAGGAATGACGATGCCCTGTCGTCGCAGCCTCTTTTGGCGGATTCTGTTTCTGGTATCCCTGGTGCTCGCGACCGCCATCGCCTCCTACGGCTGGCTGGTCTCCCATCAGCAGGGCGAGATGAGCGACCGGCTGCTCGCGGAGGGCGCGGCCGTCACCGTCCGCAACATGGCGGAGCACAGCGCCCACCATCTGGTGGTCGAGGACTTCGCGGCCCTGGAACACTTCCTGCTGCGGGCCGCCGACCACCCGGACATCGACGCCATCAGGCTCTGCGAGCCCGACGGGGCCCTGCTGGTGGACATCGTCCGGAACGGGGAGGGGCGGTTGCCGTCCTGCCGCTACGGCGGCCCACCCATGGAATTGCCGGCAGCGGTCGCCGGCGGCCCCCACCAGATCCATGTCAAGGCCGGGCTGGTCGCCTGGCATCCGGTCCGCGCCGGCACGACCCTCGGCTACCTGCAGGTGAGCTTCAACCAGAACGCCGCGGCGGTCCTCCACAGGGGGATCTGGACGCGTGCCCTCCTGGCCGCCGTCGTCTGGATTCTTGCCGGGATCGTTCTGTTCACCCTCGCCCTGCGGCCTTCCCTCACCGCCATCCGGCGTCTGGCCGAGTTCGCCCGCGGGCTCGATCGGAACAAGGGGGCCAGGGTCGATGTCGCCTCGCCCATCGAGGAAATCGCGGGCCTGGCGGCTGCGCTCAACCACGCCTCCGCCGATCTGGTCGCGACCGAGACCGCGCTGCGGCGGGAAAGGGAGCGACTCGCGGTCACCCTGAAAGGGATCAGCGACGCCGTATTCGCCTGTGATCAGGCCGGTCGTATCCTGCTGATGAACGAGGCGGCAGAATCACTGACCGGCAAAACCAGGGAAAGGGCGCTGGGTCTGCCGCTTGCGGAGATCCTCCAGGACGACGGCGGGGTCGAGGCGGATATTGCCGCCAGCCTCCCCCCCCGGGCCGACCATCCGCTGCCGTCCGCCGGGATCCAGTGCAGAATCGTCGACAGCGCCCATGCGGTCCGCACGGTTATCCTGCAGACCACCCGGCTCGGCGGCGAAGGGGACAGCGCCGTCGGCACCGTGGTGATTCTCCGCGACGTTACCGACAGGGTACGGATGAAAGAGGAGAAGGCCAAGCTGGAGAAACAGCTGCGCCAGGCCCAGAAGATGGAAGCCATCGGTACCCTGGCCGGCGGCATCGCCCACGATTTCAACAACATCCTCACCGCCATCCAGGGCTATGCCGAGCTGGCCCAGCATGCGCTTTCCGAAGACTCCCCGGTGCGTCGCTATCTCCGGGAAACCCTGGCCGGCTGCTACCGGGCCAGGGATCTGGTCCGGCAGATCCTGGCCTTCAGCCGGCAGACCGAGCAGGAGAAGATCCCCGTCCGGATGCAGGCCATCGTCAAGGAGGCGCTCAAGCTGCTGCGCCCCTCGCTGCCCGCGACCATCGACATCAAAACGGACATCTCCCCCGATTGCGGCACGGTGCTGGCCAGCCCCACGGAAATCCACCAGATCCTGATGAATCTGTGCGTCAACGCCTACCATGCGATGCGGGAGAAAGGCGGCATCCTCCAGGTCGGGCTGATGCCGGTGGTCCTGGACAGGGATGCCGCAGAACGCGAGCCGGCGATGGCGGCGGGCCGCTATGTCCGTCTCGAGGTGAGCGATACCGGCCATGGCATGGAGCCGGCGGTGCTGGAACGGATTTTCGAACCGTATTTCACCACCAAGGAGCCAGGCGAGGGCACCGGCATGGGGCTGGCGGTGGTGCACGGCATCGTCGCCAGAAGCGGCGGCCATGTCACGGTGCGGACCACCCCGGGTGAGGGCTCGGTCTTCAGGGTGTATCTGCCTTTGGCGGAAGACCCCGAAGGCCAGGGGCCAGACAGCGCCGCGGAGGGGCGGATGCCGCCGGGCGGCAGCGAGCGCATCCTGCTGGTGGAGGACGACCCAGCCCTGCTGGGACTGGGCAGGGAGGTGCTTGCCGACATCGGCTACCGGGTGCTCGCCCAGGGAAGCAGCGGCGAGGCCCTCGCCTGGTTCCGGCTCCATCCCGGGGAGTGCGATCTGGTGCTCACCGACATGACCATGCCGGGGATGACCGGGCTGGAAATGGCGACGGCGATGCTGGCGCTGCGGCCGGAACTGCCGATCATCCTCTGCAGCGGCTACAGCGAAAAGGTCGACGCCGAACGGGCGAAAAAGGCCGGTATCCGCGAGTACGTCGTCAAACCCTTCGACTGGGCCACCATGGCGGCCCGTATCCGCGGGCTGCTCGATGCCGGCAACCAACGGGGGGATCCCCCTGCGGAGCGGCAGGGGACTGAATTCCCATCAGACATCACGCGTTAATCGTGTCTGCTGCGCCGGGGGTTCTCATCCTGACTGAGAAATGGAAGAACCCCTCCTTGGCGGCCGGCAAGGAGCGTCTTCCGGATTTCGGCGAACATGGTGCGGATCTCTTCGCTGGCGTAATCGGGGTAGGTCCAGGGCAGGGGCCGGAACCGGCCTTTGACGAACATGAGGGTGACTTCCGCGAAGATGCCCGAACCGAGGTAGACGCGGTGGCCGAAGTTCTTGCCGGTGGCGAGCACCAGGTTTTCCGGGGTGAGGAGACCGGGATCCAGGTTGACCGGCCGGTCGCCGGGTGCGGCGACCTGTTTCTCGATGGCGTTGGTGGCGAGTTTGATCGCCGCCAGGTTGCCGCGGTCGACGAGCCGGGCAAAGGCGAGAAACCGCCGCCAGAGGGGGCGGCCCATTTCCTTTTCGTAATAGCTCGTCTGGGTGAAGGGGGCGGGGGCGCTGATGAAATCGGCGGCCCCGAACCGTTGTTCGAGCCGGGCGAGGGCACCGTCCAGTTCCTCGGTCGCGGTGCCGTCCGGGGAACGGTAGATGACCGAAGCGACCAGTTTGGCGGGTTCCGGCAGTCGCGGTTCACTCATCGGTATCGATTCCCTGACGGCTCCCCGTCGCTGTCATCTTCTCCCGGAGCAGGGCGGAAAGTTGGGCCGGCCCCAGTCGCCAGCGCGGTGCCACCAGCAAGTCGGCGCCTGCGGTGGACCAGAGCCGGTGCAGCACCACCCGCCACGGGATGACGGCGAGCAGCCGGGAGAGAAGTTCGAGGTAGGCGGCGGCATCGGGGAGGGGAAAGGGCTCGCGGGCGAAGCGGCGGGCAAGTTCGGTGGCGCGCACCACCTGCAGATGGTGCAGTTTCAGGTAGCTGGCGCCGCAGGCCACCGCCTGCAGCACCGAGGCGCGCATGTCATCCTCGTTCTCGCCGGGGAGGCCGAGAATGAGATGGACGCCGCGCTCGATGAAGGGATGGCGGCCGAGTTTCGCCATGGCATCCCGGAAATCGGCGAAATCGTGGTTGCGGTTGATGGCGGCCAGCGTCCTGTCGTGGGCGGACTGCAGGCCCAGTTCGACGAGGAATTCCCGCTCGGGAAATTCCTGGTGGAGCTCGGTGAGCAGGCCGAGGACCCCATCGCCCAGGTGGTCGGGGCGGGTGCTGACCGCGAGTCCGATGCAGTCCGGGTCGGCGAGGGCGAGGCGGAAGGAGCTCTCCAGCAGCGGCAGCGGGGCGGCGGTGGGGGTTTCCTGCTGAAAATAGGCGAGATAGCGGCGGATCTTCCTTTGCTGCAGAAAGTGTCGGCCTCGGGCCAGCTGCGCGGCCACCGTTCCCCCCTCCGTCAGATAATAGGGGGTGAAACTGGCGGCGGCGCAGTAGGTGCAGCCGCCGCGGGCCCGGTTGGGGCAGACGGTGCCGGTGGCCAGGGCGATCTTGCCGACCGGCTCGCCGTAGCGCGAGCGGTAGTGCCGGCCGAAATCGTGGACCGGATGGCCGGAGACGGCGCAGCCGCACTCCCCGCTGACTGGCATGGGGGGCGCCAGGTCAGGGCTGTTCGCCCTGCTTCATCGCGTACATCCGGGAAAAATCCCCGACCCGCAGAAAGAGCCGTGCCACTCCCGTGAGCAGGTTGAGGCGGTTCTGCCGCACCTCGGCATCCTCGGCCATGACCATCACCTTGTCGAAGAAGCTGTCCACCGGGTCCTTCATCGCCAGGATTTCCAGCAGTGCCTCGCCGTAGCGGCCGGCGGCCAAGAGCGGCGCCGCCTTGGCGGTCACGCTTGCCAGCGCGCCGGCAAGCTCCCTCTCCGCCGGTTCGCCGAGCAGCTCGGCGCGCACCGTGATGTCGGCGTTGTCCTTGATGATGTTGTTCACCCGTTTGAAGGAGCCGGCCAGCAGGGTGAACTCGGCGCGGCCGCCGATGGCGACCAGGGCGTCGATGCGGCGGCGGCAGTCGACCAGATCGGAAAAATCCACGGCGGCGGCAGCCTCCACCGCTTCCTGGGGCAGGCCGCGGCCGATGAGGTCGTTGACGAAGCGGCCGCGAATGAAGGCGAGGACATTGGCGCGGATGGTGGCCGCCGGCTCGCTCAGCCTGTCGCCGTAGAGGGCTATGGCCCTGTCGATGAAGGGGGCGAGGGCCAGGGGGAAACCCATGGCCTCGACGATGGCGAGAAAACCGATGGTCAACCGCCGCAGGCCGAAGGGATCGGCGGTGCCGGATGGAACCTCGCCGATGCCGAAACAGCCGACCACGGTATCCATCCGGTCGGCGAGGCCGACGATGGCGCCGGTCGTCGATGCCGGCAGTTCGCCGCCGGCGCGCACCGGCTGGTAGTGCTCGTGGATGGCCACGGCCACCGCTTCCGGCTCGCCCTCGATTCTGGCATATTCCCGACCCATGATGCCCTGCAGGGTGGGGAATTCACCGACCATTTCGGTGAGCAAGTCCGCCTTGGCCAGCGCGGCGGCGCGGCGAACGTTGCCGGCCTCGGCCGGACTGAGCCGCTCGGCGAGCCAGCCGGCAAGTTCGGTGAGGCGGGAGCTTTTTTCCCGCATGGTGCCCAGTTTGTTCTGGAAGATGATGCCGTCGAGTTGTTCGGCCCTCTGGTCGAGGGTCTTGTGCCGGTCCTCGCGGAAGAAGAAGAAGGCGTCTTCCAGGCGGGCGCGCAGAACCCGCTGGTGGCCTTCCACCGCCACTGTCTCGCTCTTGACATCGGTGTTGTTGACCGCGATGAAACAGGGCAGCAGGCGACCGCTGCGGTCTTCCACCGCGAAGTACTTCTGATGTTCGCGCATCGAGGTGATCAACACCTCGCGCGGCAGGACGAGAAAACGTTCCTCGAAGGTGCCGCAGACGGCATGCGGTTTTTCGACCAGATTGGTGACCACCTCCACCAGTTCGTCATCGCGGGGAATGGTGCCGCCGATCCGCTCGGCGGCAGCGGTGATGGCGGCGACCACCGCGGCCCGTCGTTCGTCGATGTCGGCGAGCACGTGCCGGGCGCGCAGGCCGGCCAGGTACTGCTCGAACCCGTCGGCCGCAAAGGCGGAGGGGGCAAGGAAGCGATGGCCGCGGCTTTCTCCGCCCGCTTCCAGGTTTTCCAGACGGACGGCCACAACCTCGCCGCCGAAGCGGACGAGCAGCCACTGGATGGGGCGGGCAAAGAAGATCCGGCCGGCGCCCCAGCGCATCGATTTGGGGAAGGGGATGCCCTTGACCACCGCCGGCAGGATCTCCTGGAGAAGTTCCGCCGTCGGCCGTCCCTTCTTTTCGATGATCGCGCCGAGGTACTCGCCGCGTTCGGTGGCGATGATGGTCGTCTGCTCCATGGCGATGCCCCGGCTCCTGGCAAAGCCCTCCGCCGCCTTGGTGGGCTTGCCGGCGGCATCGAAGGCCGCCTGCCGGGGCGGACCCACCACCTCTTCCCGCCGGTCCGGCTGGCGTTCGGCCAGGCCGGCGACGGCGACTGTCAGGCGCCGGGGGGTGGCGGCGGTCCGCATGCCGGCATGGGAAAGGGAGAGGTCGTGCAGCTGTTTTTCCAGCAGCCCCCGCATGCCGGTCAGGGCGGGGAGGATATAGCCTGCCGGAATTTCTTCCGTGCCTATCTCGAAGAGCAGTTCGTGCGCCATGGTAGTCCTCGTGGTGTGTGCAACAGGGTTGGCAAAGGGTACGCGGATCAGTGCTCCGGCCATTCCAGGGTGGCGAAGGTGGAGTAGCCCGCGGAGAAATTTTCCACCGTTGCCTGGAACCAGCGGATATCCGGCAGGGAGGTCAGGGCCTCGCCGATCATCGAGGTCAGACGCTCGACGGTGAGTTCCTCGTCGCAATCGGGATCTTCGACCTCGCGCAGGCAGCGGGCGGTCGCCTCCTCCACCCGGTTGATGATGTCCTCGAGCCAGACGAAGCGGTGGTAGCGCACCGCCACCGTGGCCAGCCCCCAGCGGCCCAGCGAGGGGGGGAGGGTGGTGGCGCGGGGCTGGATCCTGCCCGGGGCCGCGACCACCGGGACCTCGACCTCGATGGTGAGTTCCTCCCTCGCCGTCAGCGAACCGTGCATCCGGCAGCGGAATTCCTGCATGCGGCCGTCGGCGCTGCGGAGAAAATAGGGGAAGTCCAGCTCGAAATGGGCTTCCTCGGCGAGCAGGCGTTCCTTGACCGCCACCAGGATGTCGTGGATGCGCTTGACGTGGATCTCGCCGTGGTACTGGTTCAGCACCTCGACGAAGCGGCTCATGTGCGTCCCTTTGAACTGGTGGGGGAGGTTGACGTACATGTTGACGCGGGCGACGGTGTGCTGCAGTCGCTTTTCCTTGTCGAGCAGGGTGATGGGGTAGGAGATGTCCTTGACGCCGACCTTCTTGATGCTGATCCGACGCGGGTCGTGTTCGCTCTGAATATCTTTCATGTAACCGTTCACCATACAGGTACGATGGTGCACAACCACCCACGCTGAAACCGTTCGGAGGTGTCCCGGGTTCGGTCGGACGGACCGGCGTCGCCTCCCTCGTGTACGCGGGCGGGGCCGATCGTCCGAGGACGACTTCTGCTGAACGGCTACTCTTTCATGGCATCACGGCCGCAAACTGGTTGGCGCGTCGGAAGGTTCCGCCGGAGGCAGTCGGGTCAGGCGAGCAGCCGCTTGATGGAGGCTTTCAGTTCGTCGAGATTGGAGGACTTGACGATGTAGTCGTCCGAGGCCCAGGAAGCCAGGTCCTGTTTGAATTCCTGGTAGGCGGAGCTGAGGATCACCGGCAGCCTGCTGTTCATTTCCTTGATCCGGCGCAGCACGTCGATGCCGTTCATCCCCGGCATGTTGATGTCGAGGATGACCAGGTCGGGCGAGAGGATGCCGAACTTGTCGAGCGCCTCTTCGCCGGAGAGCGCCGAGTGCACTTCGTATCCCTCCTCCTCCAGTTCCTCCCGGTAGAGCAGGTGAATGCTTTCCTCGTCGTCGATGAGCAGGATTTTTTTCATAACTCGCCCTCGGCAAAGGTTTACGGGATGATGGGCGCATCGCGGAGGTAGCGGGCGGCGTCCTCCGGCGGCGTCGGATTGATGTAGAAACCGGAACCCCATTCGAAGCCGGCGATGGAGGTCAGCTTGGGCATCACTTCGAAATGCCAGTGGAAGTGTTCCAGTGCGTCGGCATGGAGCGGCGCGGTATGGAGGACGAAATTGTAGGGCGCGTCGGGCAGGCAGGCGTCCAGCCGGCGCAGGCTTTCCGAGAAGATGCCCGTCAGGGCCCGGTAGTCGTCGCTGTTCATCGTCGTATACGAGGAGGAGTGGCGCAGGGGCAGGATCCACATCTCGAAGGGGGAGCGCGGTGCGTAGGGAATGATGCTGATGAAACGGTCGTTGCGGCAGATCACCCGTTCCTCCACCTTCATCTCCTGGCGGATGATGTCGCAGAAGATGCAGCGCTCCTTGTACCGGTAGTAGGCGAGCGAGCCGTCCAGTTCGGAGACGATCATCCGGGGGACGATGGGCAGGGCGATGAGCTGGGAGTGGGAATGTTCCAGAGAGGCGCCGGCGGCCTGGCCGAAGTTCTTGAAGACCATCACGTAGCGGAAGCGGGGGTCCTTGGCCAGGTCGTTGATCCGGTCGCGGTAGGCGGTGAAGACCTGCAGCATGCGGTCCTGGGACAGGTGGGTGAAGACCTCGTCGTGGGATGGGCTTTCGACGATGACCTCATGGGCGCCGATGCCGTTCATCTTGTCGTAGAGACCTTCGCCTTCCTTGTCGAGGGAGCCCTCGATGACCAGAGCCGGATACTTGTTGGGGACCACCCTGAGGCTCCAGCCCGGGGTGTTGGCGATCTGCGAAACGCGGCCGTAGGTGAGCACCTCGGGCGGCGTGGTGTTCTCGTTGCCGGGGCACAGGGGGCAGAAGCCGCCCTTGGCGTGATTGCGTTCGACGATGAAGTCGGTCGGGCGTTTGCCCCTTTCCTTGGAGATGATGATCCAGCGGCCGAGAATGGGATCCTTGCGCAGTTCGGGCATGATCTATTCTGCCTGCTGTTTCTCGAGATTTTCCTGCTTGGTCTTGCAATCGATGCAGAGGGTGGTCACCGGCCGGGCGTCGAGACGTTTGGCGCCGATCTCCTCGCCGCATTCCTCGCACATGCCGTAGGTGCCGCCTTCGATGCGTTCCAGGGCCGCCTTGACCTTGGAGAGGAGCTTGCGCTCGCGGTCACGGATGCGCAGCTCGAAATTACGGTCACTCTCGGCCGAAGCGCGGTCGGTGGGGTCGGGGTAGTTGTCGTTGGAATCGGTCATGTCGGCAAGGGTTTTTTCCGCCTCCTGCAGCAGGCTCTTGCCCATGCCTTCCAGCTTTTCCTTGAAATATTGAAGCTCTTTCTGATCCATGCATGTTCTCCTCGATGTATCCGGAAGGGGCAATTCCTCCGCCCGACGGACTCGGTCCGGGGTCAGGAGGCCCGCTGAAAAAACCGTTTGAAGAAGCCGTTGCTGTCGTGTTCATCCTTTTCCAGCTCTTCCAGTTCCTGCAGCAGTTCCTTCTGCCGCTTGCCGAGCCTGGTAGGGGTGAGCACCTTGATCTCGATGATCAGGTCGCCGTGCGAACCGTCCCGGAGGCGCGGCGCGCCCGCTCCCGGCAGGGAGAAACTCTGGCCGGACTGGGTCCCGGCAGGGACGTGCAGCTTTTTCTCGCCGTTCACCGTGGGGACCTGGATGTCGCAGCCCAGGGCGGCACGGGCCATGGAAACCGGGATCTGACAGTAGAGGGTGTCGCCGTCACGCTCGAAGAAATCGTGGGGCTCGACATGGATGACCACATAGAGATCGCCGGGCGGGCCACCCCTGCGGCCGCCCTGGCCTTCGCCCCGCAAGCGCATCTTGGCACCGGTGTCGACGCCGGCGGGAATCTTGAGGGAAACCTTTTTCTTCCTGGCGATCAGGCCCTCGCCATGACAGTCGTTGCACGGCTCGGTAATGATTTCCCCCTCGCCCCGGCACTGGGGGCAGGTGGTGCTTACCTGGAAGAAACCCTGGGAGCGGATCACCTGGCCGCGGCCGCCGCAGGCGGCGCAGGGCTGGGGGCGATAGCCGGGACGGAGACCGCTGCCCTCGCAGGTCCAGCAGGTGTCGGGGCGCTGCAGTTCCACTTCCTTTTCCACCCCCTGCATGGCGTCCATGAAGGCGATGGTGAGGTCGTAGCGCAGGTCGGCCCCGGCAACCGGGCCGCCGCGCCGCCGTTGCGGCCGCCGGCCGCCGAAACCGAAGAGGTCGCCGAAGATGTCGCCGAAGTTGGCGAAGATGTCGTCGAAATTGCCCGGCCCGGCGTAGCCCTGATTCTTCAGGCCCTCGTAGCCGAACCGGTCGTAGATCTGTCGTTTACCGTCGTCGCGGAGGACTTCGTAGGCCTCGGTGGCGGCCTTGAACCGCTCCTCCGCTTCCTTGTCGCCCTGATTGCGGTCGGGATGGTACTTCATCGCCAGGCCGCGGTAGGCCTTCTTGATCTCGTCGGCGGAGGCGTTGCGGCCAACGCCGAGGATATCGTAATAGTCCTTCTCCATCTCTGAGGGATTATTCCGTTTCTTCTTCTTCTTCTTCTTCTTCCTCGGCCGCGGCCATCTCGGCCTGCAGGAGGGCTTCCGCCTTTTTCCTCTCCTCGCGGCGGATGCGGTCGATTTCCTGTTGCAGTTTCCAGAACTCGGCAATGTTGTCAAGGCGAACCTCGCCGCCGGCAATCTCCCGCAGGGTCATGACAACTTCCTTGTTCTTGCCCTTGACCAGGAAATCCTGACCGCGACGGTGCTGCCGCACCCTTTCCACCGCCAGGTGGACGAGGGTGAACCGGTTATCGTCTCCTACGATTTTCAAACAGTCTTCGACCGTGATCCTTGCCATGCGGCGTTGCCTCCAGGGAAAAAGTATCTATGGCAGTCCGGGAATGAACCACAGGAATATAATCATTTCCCCCTGATTGGCAATCATTTTTTCCCTCAGGCCAGGGGGGAGCAGGGCTGGCCCGCCGGTCGCCGAGGCGGATTGGAACAGGTGGCACGGAAAATGCTCAAAAAGGGGGAAATGAAGGGCGCCAACAGGCGAAGCCGGGCCTGGCCGGCAAAATTTGCCGCTGTCCGGGCCGCGCCGCGGCCGGACTTGCCGGCGCCGGCACATGCCGGAGGGAACCCGCTGCGATGACTACTTCGGGAAGGGAAAAGATGACAAAGCGCGGAAAAATTGACGGTGCCGGCAGGATGCTGCTGCTGGCCGTGGGATTCGGACTCCTGTGTTGCGGGTGTGCCTCGTCGGTATCCTCGTCCCTCATCGACATGGAGGCCCGGGTGTCGCTTCCCTGGCTGGAACCGTCCCCGGTGCTGCCGGTGATCTACCCGGGAGCGGGGGAGAGCCGCCCGGGGGATGATCTGCAGACCCTGTACGGCCCCGCCTGGAAGGACGTGCAGGGCCAGTACCCGGAATACCGGTTCAACTGAGCAGGGGGTAGCCATGAAAAAATTCCTTGTCCTGGCGCTTGGACTGGCAACGCTGCTGAGCGGATGCGTGGCGGCCGGGGGCGGCGGCGCCGCCCTTGATTTTTCCGGGCGACCCCAGCCGGCCGAGAACCCCGTGGCCGGGAAAAATCACGTCTACAATCTCCCCCACCAGGTACCGTCCGACTACGTCTACCGCACCGAGCGGATTTTTCCGCCGCCGCCGGGACAGGGGGGAGGGGAAACCGCCGCCGGGGCGCTTGCCGCGGTGGTGGCGGAGCCCGGGGCAAGGACGCCGCCATCCCCGCCGCCGGCCGGTCTGGTCGAAAGAATCCGGGGCCTGGGCACCGACCTTGCCGCCGCCAGCCGTCTCGACGACGATCAATCGGTGACGGTGAGCACCTTCGTCAATCTGAACAACCTTTACGCCACCTCCGGTTTCGGCCGGTTGCTCGGAGAGGAGATGATCACCGTGTTCCGCAACGCCGGGCTGCAGGTGATCGACGTCCGCAAGACCCCGTCCATATTGATTCGGGAAAATGGCGGTGAATACGGTTTGTCCCGCGACATGGAGGAACTCAGCTATGTCCACGGCGCCCATGCCATGCTGGTGGGCACCTACCGGCAGGCGGCCGGGCAGGTGTTCGTCAATGCCCGGCTGCTGCGCAACAGCGACGGCATGGTCCTTTCCGCCGCCGGCATGGTGCTGGATGCGGACGGTCTGGTCAGAGAACTGCTCGCCGACGAAAAGGTGCCGCTTTCCCGCAGGCCGCAGACCCTGAAGGTCAGCAGCGGCGGCCGGCCGAACCCGCAACCGGGACCTTGAGGGAGGAAATCATGCTGCGACGCGATCTGTTGTGGGTCTGCCTGTTGCTCCTGCTTCTGTCTGCCTGCGCCGGCCGGGTGCGTACCGGCGGCACCGTCTCGGTGATGGCGCCGGACTTTTTCGGGATCAGCGAGAACATCGCCCGCCAGCTGGAGTTGAATCACCGCCAGGACCTGGCGGAGGAACGGCTGGTGATGGCGACGCTGGTGCAGCTGGACGCCGTGGACGACAGCAGCAGCTTCGGCAGGCTGATGACCGAGGCCCTGGCCACCCAGCTCTTCCGGCACGGCGCCGAGGTGGTGGAAACGCGCAAGCTCGCCGAACTGGCGATCCGCGAGGATTCCGGCGAGTTCATCCTGAGCCGCAGGGCCGGGGAACTGGCCGCCCAGCACCAGGCCACCGCCATCGTCGCCGGGACCTATTCGCTGACCCCGCAGACGGTGGTGGTCAATATCCGCCTGCTGGACGTCGGCTCGGACCGGGTGCTGTCGGTGGCCGGCATCGAGATCCAGCGGAGTCCGGCGATCAACCGGCTGCTGTACGCCGGCGGCGGGACAACAACTCCAACACGGTTGTCGGTGTATGAGAAAGAGGCTTCGTGAACCGGCGGCGGCCCTGCTGCTCGTCGCTCTGCTGGCCGGCTGCGCCGGTCGTGAGGTGGCTGCGCCGCCCCCGGAAAAGGGTTCGCCGGTAGTCTATGTCCACCCGCTTTCCGAATTGCGGCTGGATCGGGCGGCGGCGGTGCTTCCCTTCCAGGTGCCGGCCGGGGTGGATGGTGCGGTGGGGGAACAGGTGGCTCTGCTGTTCAAGGACGTGCTCATGGGCAGGCAAGCCTTTGCCTCGGTGCAGGTGCTGCCCGCCCGGTACGTTTCGCTGGCGGAGGCGGTGGCGGCGGGGAGGAGCGCTGGGGTCGACTACGTGGTCGCCGGCCGGGTGAACTACCTCATCGAAGGCTATGAGCTGGGCGGTTCGGCGGTGGATGTTTCCCTGCGGTTGCTCAGCACCGGCAGCGGCGACACCGTCTGGTACATCGGCCAGGTTATCCGTCAGCCGCAGGCCTCGCCGGACCGGAGCCTGTCCCGGGAGTTCCGCGACGCCTTCTCCTGGTCCTATCCTTCCCGTTCCCAGGTGACGGCCCCGGCGGTGCCCAACATGCTGGTACGCATCGCCGAGGACATGACATCGGTGATGGCCGGGTCGCGGACCGTGCCGCGCTAGTAGCCCGTATCCTCTTGTCTATCGCATCCTGCTTGGTCTTTTCCGCGTCGACTTCATTACGGCTTCAGTTTCACAGCACTGCTGTGCGCCTTCAGCCACGCCTCGCCGCCGGGAGAAATCCCTTCGCAATTGGCGAAATGCAACGTGTTGCCAGGTGTTAGCGTCCTTCGGCGAAGGGGTTGCGCAGCAGGATGGTCTCCTCGCGGTCCGGGCCCACCGAGACGATGTAGGCCGGCGTTTCGGTCAATTCCTCCAGCCGCCTGATGTAGGCCTTCGCCCTGGCCGGCAGGTCGTCCAGGGAGCGGGCCCGGCGGATCTCCTCGCTCCAGCCGGCGATCTTCTCGTAGACCGGCCGCAGGGCCGCGGTGGTGCGGATGTTGCACGGCATGGCCGTGTAGGTGGCGTCCCCGTGCCGGTAGGAGGTGGCGATTTCCAGGGTGTCGAGGCCGCTGAGCACGTCGAGCTTGGTGATCGCCATGCCGTTGATGCCGTTCAGGCGCACCGCGTCGTTGACCACCACTGCGTCGAACCAGCCGCAGCGGCGCTTGCGGCCGGTGGTGGCGCCGAATTCGCCGCCCTTTTGCTGCAGGGCGTCGCCGGTTGCGTCCATGAGTTCGCTGGGGAACGGCCCCTCGCCGACCCGGGTGGTGTATGCCTTGACGATGCCGATGACACAGTCGATGTGCGACGGGCCGAAGCCGCTGCCGGTACAGGCGTTGCCGGCGACGGTGTTGGAGGAGGTGACGAAGGGGTAGGTGCCGTGGTCGATGTCCAGCTGGGTGCCTTGCGCCCCCTCGAACAGGATGTGCCGGCCCGCCTTGCGCGCCTGGTCGAGCTCCACCGAGACGTTGCCGACAAAGGGGGCGAGTTGTTCGCCGAAACGGCGGTATTCGTCGAAGATCGCCGGCGCCGACAGGGGAGCGACGCCCATCTCGGCCAGTTGCCGGTTCTTCGCCTCGACGTTTTCTTCCAGTTTCTCCCGGAAGAGTCCCTCGTCCTGCAGTTCGCCCAGTTTGATGCCGTGGCGGAGGATCTTGTCGCCGTAGCAGGGGCCGATGCCGCGGCCGGTGGTGCCGATCTTCTTGCCTTTTCCCTTGGCCGCCTCCGAACCGATGTCCAGCGCCTTGTGGTAGGGCATGATCATGTGGGCGTTTTCGCTGATCATCAGCCGCTTCCCGTCCACCGGCAGGCCGCTTGCCCGCAGTTTTTCCATTTCGGCGAGGAGCACGCCCGGGTCGATGACCACGCCGTTGCCGATGAAGCAGCGTTTGTCCCCGTAGAGAATACCCGAGGGGATGAGGTGGAAGATGAACTGCCTGCCGTCGACGACCAGCGTGTGGCCGGCGTTGTTGCCGCCCTGGAAGCGGACGATGCAGTCCGCATGGCGGGTGAGGAGATCGACTATTTTCCCCTTGCCTTCGTCACCCCACTGGGTGCCGACGATGACGACGTTGGCCATTGCTGACTCCTTGTCTGCTGCCCTGCCGGTTGGTCCGGCGCTCTTTTCCGTTTGGATTGTAACGAGGATGGCCCCGTGAAAGGTCACGTGCGATAACATCCGGCGACGCTGGCCGGTCGGCACGCGGCTGGCCGGCGCCGGAACCAGGTATGGACACGGTTCCAATAAATGCAGTGCCACCATAGCCAAAGAGGGTGCGGTTGTCAATCGCCGAGGATTGACAGCGCCCGGCAAATACCGTAGATTTTCCGGGTTACGAAGGGCGGCGGCCATGGGGCGCGCCGCCTCTTTCGGAAGATGTCCCCCTCCACCAGAAGGCCGTTGCGGACCAACACATGTTTGGCATAGGACTCCCGGAACTGATAGTCATCCTGGCGGTCGCCCTCATCGTCGTCGGCCCGGAGAAACTGCCCGAACTCGCCAAGACCATCGCCAGGCAGGTGATCGAACTGAAAAAGGCGGCAAATTCCCTGAAGGACTCCCTCAACGAAGGGGACGACAGCAAACCGTCGCCCACCCCGGAACAGTTCACCCCGGAGGCGATGGCCGCCCGTGCCCGCCGGCTTGCCGCGGAGAGTGAACCCGGTGGGCCTGTCGTGTCCGCCGGCGAGACGGATGACCTGAAGGATCGCCCCGCCGAGCCGGCCGCCAAGGCTCCGCCCGGATGAATACCGCGGCGGTCGGCATCACCGGCCATCTCCAGGAACTGCGCCGCCGGCTGATGATCGTCCTGGCCGGCGTCGCCGTCGCCAGTTCCCTGGCCTACTACTGGATAGAATCGGTGAGCGGGTTTTTCATGGCCCCGCTGCTGCACGCCTCGCCGCTGCTGCGGAAACTGGTGTACACCAACCTTCCCGAGGCCTTCGTCACCTACATCAAGGTGGCCCTGTTCACCGGGGTGGCGACGACCTTTCCCCTGTTCATCCAACAGGCCTGGCAGTACATCGCTCCCGGTCTCCACCGCCACGAGAAGGGCTTTGCCGCCAGCGTGGTGCTGTTCGGCTCCACCCTCTTCTTGGCCGGTCTTCTCTTCGGCTACTTCGTCGCCCTGCCCGGCATGCTGCGCTTCTTCATGCAGTATGCCGGCCCGGACCTGCAACCCCTGCCCAGGATCGGCCCCTACCTCACCTTCGTCGCCCGCGTGTGCATCGGCTTCGGCCTCGCCTTCGAAATTCCCTTCTTCATGATCATGGCAACCCGCGGCGGTCTGCTCGACCGTCGCCATTTCTCCGACAAGCGCTGGTGCAGCTACTTCGGCATGGCGATGCTGGCGATGCTGCTGGCCGCCGGCGACGTTTTTTCCGCGGGGCTGCTCTGCCTGCCGCTCGTCGCTCTCTACGAGGCGGGGATATTGGGCAGCGGGCTGTTCTCCCGCCGCTCCCGTCCCGCGGGCTGAGAGCGCTGGACATCCCGGCCCGTCGCTGGTACATTTCTGCAACACAATAGGAATTGTTCGCAACTGATCGCCACCACTCACCCAAGGAGGTCCTCATGCCGCGTATCGTCGCCTCAACCCTGCCGCTGCTTCTTCTCCTGCTCCTCTCCGCCTGCCAGCCTTCCCTGCAGCAACGGCCGGGGATCGCCTGGGTGGATCTGGTGCATGGCAAACAGCTGGCGGTGGAGCGGCAGAAGCCGGTGCTCGTCGATTTTTTCTACGGGACGAGCTGCCGCCGCTGCGACAAGCTGTGCGTGATGATCTACGAGGATCCGGCCATCGCGGCACGGGTGAAACGGGAGTTCGTGCCGGTACGGGTCGACCTCCGCTACCCGCTCAACGAGGAGGAACAGGCGCTGAGCGTGAAGCTGGGGAACGAGGGTGAATGCATCCTCGCCTTCCTCACTCCGGACGCCCGGGTGGTCGCCGACGAGGACGGCCGGCCGCTGGCCACCATGGACGAACTGACCGGGGATGAATTCAGTTCCTATCTGGATAAGGCCCTGGTCCGTCTGCAGGCGATGGGACCGGCGGTAAAATGATCGGCGGGCGGGCGGCGAACGGCCGGTAGAGCGGGTCGCCGACCAGCACCTGCCGCCACGACAGGAAGGGCAGGCTGCGGTAGTAGGCCTCGACCAGGGTGGTGCCGCTCAACAGAAGCGGAAAGAAGATCTCCGGCAGGGGGAAGGACTGCAGGTAGGGCTCGGCAACCGGGCCGACGGTGGCGGCGACCCCTTCCTCCAGCAGCCGCTTGCACCAGACCTTGCTGTCCCTGCGGCGCAGGGTGACGGCTTCGCCGCTGGCGACATGGTAGGCAACCGCCCCCTGCCGCCAGCGGAAATCCCCCTGGTAGCGGCCGAGTCCGTACCAGCCGCAGTAGAGGGCGGGCTCCGGGCAGGTCGGCATCAGCTCGGCGGAGACGTCCAGCACCACCGGCAGGGAGGTCTGGCGACGGAGGGCGGCGGCCAGGCTGCGCAGGCCGGCATCGAAACGATCGTAGGCGGAATCGCCGCGCATCCCCCGGGCGTCGATACAGACCGTTCCGGCAAGTCCCTTTTCCTCCACCCGCCGCGCATCGTCGATCAGCCGGCGCACCGTGGCCGGATCCGGCCCGTCCAGCCGGCTGACCAGCACGACCTGCCGCCGCAGTCTCTCCCGGTCCCTTTCCCGGTCGCGGCCGGCGAACCACGGGTTCGGCAGCCAGCGCCGCCGCTCGAAGGTTTCCTGAAAGACGAGGCTCAGTTCGCTGTCGACGCTCGCCGCGGTCATCGCGTCCTTTTCCTTCTCGCCCGCCACGGGCAGGGGGCCGGTTTTGAGCGGCACCCCGTACATCAGCACGAGGATGATCGGCCCGTCGGCGGCAGGCAGCCCGTTGAGCCGCCGGGCGATGGGCGAGAAGATCGTCCGGTCGAATTCGGCGTAAGCGATCTCTTCCCGGTCGCTGGTGGCAAGGGTGATCAGGTCCGTTGCGGGGAGCCGGCGCGCCGCCAGGTAGTGGAGCGCAAGTTCCCGGCTTTCCGGCATGTTGCGGTTATAGACCACCTGGACCCGGTCGCCGGATGCGGCGGCGGCCTCGCCGGAGAGAAGGGGGAGGAGGCAGAGCAGGGCGAGGAGGCCGGCGGTCATTCCGGGGCGATCCGGTTTTTCAGCAGGCAGCAGGAGATGCGGTACAGGGGGATGCCGGCGTCGTCGTAGGGGATGTTGTCGTGCTGCAGCAGTCGATGCATCACGCACCCCTCCGGGATGGACAGGGAGAAGAGTTGCCGCTCGTTGATGCCGCCGGCCGCCACCAGCTGTTCCCCGTCGATGACATAGGCGTTGATGGGATAGTCCTCGCAGAGCGGGCACTGGTACACCCGCCCGTTGGGAAAGATGAAGTAGTTTTCCGCGACGTTGCCGGCGCAGTGAAAGGGCTCGTTCCGGTCGAGGAAGACCTTGGGGTAGATGACGGTGAGCCCCAGCTCCGCCGCCCGCCGCGCCGCCTCCGGCACCACCCGCAGCCACTGGTCGTGGCTGAGCTGCAGCTCGGTGCCGGTGGCCGCCGATTTGCCGCGCAGGCCGATGACCTGGATGAAGAACCGCTTCACCCCCAGCTGCCGCAGCAGTTGCGGCATGGCGTGCAGATGGTCGATGTTGCGGCTGCTGACCGTGTAGATGACGCTGGTGGAGAACCCCAGCGCCACCGCGGCCCGGATGTTGGCGGTGCAGACCGTGAATACCCCTTCGCCCCGGATCGGGTCGTTGACCTCCGGGGTCGGGCCGTCGAGGGAGAAGCTGAGCACCGCTTCCTCGGGCCGGATGCGGTGGAGGATGTCGTGGAACAGGTAGCCGTTGGAGTCGATGGTCACCGAGCGGTAGCCGATGCGCCGCGCCTCGTGCACCGCTTCGGCGAGATCTTCGTGCAGGGTGGGTTCGCCGCCGAGGAAGATCAGATTGTTCTCCTTGCCGGGAGCGAAAAAGAGGCGCAGCCAGCGGTTGATGGTGGCAAGGGACAGGGTGGCGGTGCCGTGCTGCTCGCGGTTGATGTAGCAGTGGCGGCAGGCGAGGTTGCAGGCGGTGAGAATGTGGAAGAAGACGTTTCTTTCGCCCGGCTTGAAATCGATGGTGGTCGCCCGCAGAGTCATGCCGGCGCGATGTCCTGGGCCAGGGTGTAGCGGGCGAGATAGCTGTCCTGCCAGTAGGTGTTGGCCGGCACCCGGAAGAACCGCTGGAACAGGGCCAGGCTTTCGGCGCGCAGCACGCCGCCGCTCACCCGCGGCTGCATTTCCCGGTAGAGGAGCGGCAGCCGGTCGAGGGCGACACCGGTGCCGCCGCCCATGGCGTCCTCGTAGGCGTAGACGATGGTGGTGACGCCGTTGAGCAGCAGGGTGGCGAAGCACATCAGGCAGGGTTCCATGGTGGCGTAGGCGGTGATGGTGCCCGGCGCGGCCTCTGTGCCGGCCGCGGCCAGGGAACGCAGGGCGACGATCTCGGCGTGGTCGAGTTCGGTCAGGGTGGTGCCGGCGCTGTTGCGCCGCCGGCCGCGGCCGATGATCCGTCCGCCGCTGACCAGGACGCAGCCCACCGGGAATTCGCCGTCGGCCAGGGCGGCTTCCGCCTCGGCCAGGGCCGCGCGCATGAAGTGCTGGTGCTCGCTCATGGTGGTGCCAAGTTACCCAGAACCGGCGGAAGAGTCAACCGGACCGGGGCGGGGGGCGGTTTTGCCGCGCATGGTTGCGGGCACGGGCAGTTTTCCGATTGGCAAGGCGGGCGCCAGCGGGTATCTTTCCCCACTTTTTCCGGCGGCACAGCGTGATTTCGGCTACAACGCAGGTGGTTGTGCACCACCGTACCAGTGCGGTGAACGGTTACTGATTCCGACAGGAGGTGAACCCATGAGCAGCGAAGAAGATTTCCTCCCCTACGAGGTTGCCAAGAAAATCATCGGCAACGTCATCGAAGAGGAGCACATCCACGAGTCGAACCGGCGGATTCTCACCGTCTACGATCTGCGCGGCAAGGAACTCTGCTGGTATGACGCCGAGGAGGTGCTGCGCGAGGTACAGGCCGGCCGCCGGCTCAACGACGACGTCAAGATAGCCGCGGTGGAGCATATCATGCGGATGATTCCTGCCTGGGCGGTCAACCTCGACGACTATCCGGAGTTGCAGAGCTGACGGCGACCGGCCGGTTCAGCGGTCCACCCCGGGCGGCATCGGCGCCACCCTGGCCTGGCCGGGGACATAACCGCCGTCCAGGCGCAGGACGCTGCCGGTCATGTAGCTGGCATCCTCGACGAGAAAGCGGACGGCGCGGACGACTTCCGTGAGGGTGCCGCTGCGCCCGAGAAGGGCGGTGGCGAGGATCGCCCGCCGCTGCTCTTCCGAGAGCAGCCCCCAGCCCCTGGTCTTTTCCGCGTGGCGGGTCTCGAAGAATCCCAGCATCAGCTCGTTGACCCTGACCGTCGGCGCCCCCTCCCTGGCCCAGGTCTCGGTGAAGGAGGAGATCGCCCGGTTGGCGGCGGCGTAGCCGTCGTTGAAGATGAGCGCCGCCGGCCCCGAACGGCCCACCAGTCCGGCGATGGAGGAGAGGGTGACGATGACCGCCTCGGGCCGCGCGCGCAAAAGCGGCATGGCGTGACGGACCACCCACCACTTCGCCTTGAGGGTGGTTTCCATCTCCAGATCCCACTGTTCGCTCAGGTAGGGGCCGTGCACCACCGGCATGCCGCCCCGTTCGATGTTGTTGATGAGGATGTCGAGACGGTCGCCACGGTCGGCGAAGCCGCGGAAGAGGCCGGCGACCTGTTCGGGATCGCGCAGATCGACCCTGACCGGCAGGAAGTCGAATCCGCGTCCCTCGAACTCCCGCCAGGTGGCGGCGGCGTCGTCGGGCCAGTCGAACCAGGTGGCGATGACGCGCCCGCCGCCTTCGGCGAGATTTTCGGCAATCGCCTTGCCGATGCCTTTGGCGGCGCCGAGAACCAGGGCGGTGCTGCCGTTGATCCGCATGGCAGGGGAGTGCCGCCGGTCAGGCGTCGATGTCGCCGGCGAGCTTGAGCTTGAGGCGGGTGCCGGGCTGGAGGGTGTTGCCTTCCATCCCGTTCCAGCGGCGGATGGAGTCGGCGGGAAGGTTGAAGCGGCGGCCGATCTTCCACAGGGAATCCCCCTGCCGGACCTGGTAGTAGGTGATCCGTTCCTCGCCGCCGGTATCTCTGCCGCCGCTGCTCCGGGTCGGAGCCGCGCCGCCTCGGGCGGTGGCGAGCTCCGGTCTGCTGCCGTGGGCGAAATACAGGGCCAGCTGGCTTCCCGCCCGCACCTTGCGCGCGTCCTTGATGTCGTTCCAGGCGGCGAGCAGCTGGGTGGTCACGTCGTACTGCATGGCGATGGCGGACAGGGTTTCGCCGGGTTTGACCGTGTGGAGGACCAGGTAGTCCTTGTCGAGATCCCTGCCGGATTTCCCGTCCTCCAGCAGGACGTAGTGTACGTTCTGTACCGGGATCCTCAGTCGCTGGCCTTCGGAGAGTTTCGGCCGGCGCAGGTTGTTGGCCTTGAGCAGGGTGAGGGTGTTGAGGTTGTGGTCGCGGCAGATGGAGGCCACCGTGTCGCCAGGGCCGACGACATGGGTTTTGTATTCGGTGGCGATCACCGGCTTGACCCGCTCCAGATTGGCCAGGATCCGCCGGCCGTGTCCGGACGGCACCCTGACCGCGTAGTCCAGATCCGGGGGGGTGAGCGCCTGGCGAAGCTCGCGGTTCAGGTCCTGCAGGGTTTCCTCTGAAAGCCCGCCCGCGACGGCGATGGCCTCAAGCCTGGTCAGCGGCGGCACCTCGACGGTTTCGAAGGTGACCGCCGGTTCCGGTTCGACCTGGTCAAAGCCGAATTCCTCCGGCGTTCTCGCGATCAGGATCGTCGCCATCAGCTTGGGAACGTACAGCTTGGTCTCTTCCCGCAGGTAACAGGATTTGGCGATGTCCCAGAAGGTGTCCCCCTCGGTTTTCTGCAGGGCGTTGCGGACAGTGCCGTTGCCGGCATTGTAACCGGCGACCGCCAGCGGCCAGGTGCCGAATTCCCGGTACAGGTCGCGCAGGTAGAGAATCGCCGCCTGGGTGGATGCCATGGGGTCGTAGCGCTGGTCGACGTAGCTGTTGATGACGAGGCCGTACTGGCGGCCGGTCCTTTCCATGAACTGCCAGAGACCGGCGGCGCCGGCGGGGGAACGGGCGTCGGTACTGAAACCGCTTTCGATCATCGGCAGGTAGGCCAGTTCGGCGGGCAGACCCGCTTTTTCCATTTCCTCCCGGATCATCGGCAGGTAGCGGCCGGATCTGCTCAGCCATCTGCCGAAGGACTTGGAGTGTTTGTTCCGGAAAAAATCGAGATAGTAACTGACCTGGGGGTTGACCGTCACCGGAAACAGGGCCGTATCCTCTTCCTCCGTCGAACTCTGGGAGTCGAGCCAGTCCGGCAGCCTGCGCAGCTGTTCGACCTCCTCGGCGGTGAGGGAGCCGTCGCTTTCCGGTGTCGGGCAGGTGGCGCCGGCGAGACCATCGGGGCCACCTCTCGTGGAAAGGACTTTTCTGGTCGCAGGGAATTTCGGATCGTCCGGGGACGGGCGGTTGTCAACCGGCGCACAGCCGTTGATCAGCAGCAGCAGGGCGGGGAGGACGAGGTACAGGCGCAATCGGGGCATGTTGTCTCCGGGGCAGTGGTTGCCGTGGACGTTTGCCGCCCCGAACGGCGGGCCGCGGGACGGAAACGTTCCGTGCCAGACCTGTCTTGACACGGACCTTCAATAGCTTGCCAAATGAATGGTTTTCGCCTTTTACAGGAGCTTGCCGGGAATTGCAACCCAGAATCGGCTCCGGCGGCGATCCGCGGCCGTCCTCACCTCACCCGCCGCTCTCGCCGGCGGCCGGTCCTGCGGGGTGGTCCGCGCCATTGGCGCGGAATTGGAAAAATAAGGCCGGGGTGTGCAATAAGGCAATGCAGTATGCGCCGTTCCTGGGTATAATCGGGCGCCACATTTTTCCGTCGTGCTCTGTCCGGATCCATCGCCCGGCCTTGGGCTCATAAACCGCTGTGCAGTCTTCCATGTTGAAAACATTCCTCCTGTCGTGCGCGGCCGGCCTGCTCCTTCTCCTGTTCGCCGGCGCCGGTGGCCTCTACTATCTGGTGGTGGCCGCCCCGGGGGAGGAGATTTCCCGCGAGAACATCCGCAACATCCTCGCCGTGGAAAGCCCGATCTTCTATCGGGACGGCGTCACCAAGATCGGGGTGTTCTTCCAGGATCAGCATCGCCAGTATGTTCCCTTCGCCGACATTCCCACCGATTTCATCAACGCGATCATCGCCGCCGAGGATCACGATTTCTTCCGCCACCACGGCATCGACTTCAGCGGCATCTTCCGGGCGGCGGCGGCCAACCTCAAGGCGGGCCGAGTCGTCCAGGGCGGCAGCACCCTCACCCAGCAGACCGCCAAAAACCTGTTCAAGCGCAAGGACCGCTCCCTCGCCTCCAAGTTCAAGGAACTCATCTACGCCCTGCGGCTCGAGTGTCATTACTCCAAGGAGGACATCCTCGAGTTCTATGCCAACCAGTTCTACGTCAGCGGCAACGGGCACGGCCTCGCCGTTGCGGCCCGCTACTTCTTCGACAAGGAGGTCGGGCAGCTCGATCTGCGGGAATGCGCCTTCATCGCCGCCTGCGTGAAAAGGCCCAATGCCTACAATCCCTTCACCAAGCGCAGCGAGGAAGCGGTGCGCCAGGCCGGGGAACTGGCGCGCGCCCGCACCGGCTACGTGCTCGATCAGATGCTGCAGCTCGGCATGATCAGCGAGCAGCTCCACGCGGCAAACCGGGGCAAGCCCGTTCCCTTCCGGCAGGGGCAGACCAGTTACGGCAGCAACACCCTTATCGACCTGGTCCGAAGCGCCATCGATCACCGGGAAGTGCAGGCGGCGCTCGCGGAGAGCGGCATCGACAACATCGCCACCTCGGGGGCCCGGATCGTCACCACCTTCGACGAGGAACTGCAGGGGCAGGCGATGTCCGCCCTGCGCGAGGAGCTTTCCCGGCTGGACGTCCGGCTTGCCGGCTATGACCGCGAGGATATCCGCCGCCGCTACGCCGCCGTGAAGGGAGCGGGCAACGACCCGCGGCCCGACGCCTACCTGTTCGGCTCGGTGACGTCGGTCGACCGTAAGGCCCACCGGGTCTCCGTCGATCTGAACGGCGCGTCCGGGGTCATTGACTACGAAGGACTCTTCGGCATGCTGGAACCCCTGGTCCGCTTTCGGAAAGGCCGCTGGAGCGAGGCGCGGAAACAGGACATGCCCATGCTGCTGGAGCAGATCGGGGAAGGCGATCCGGTCTACGTCAGGGTCCGCTCCGGCAACGAGGAGGAAGGGTACCTGCTCGACCTCGCCAAGTACCCGGAAATCCAGGGGGGGGCCATCGTCCTCCACGACGGCCGCATCGTCGCCATGGCCGGCGGCATGGAGAACGAGCATTTCAACCGGGCCGTGCACGCCAAACGGACCGTCGGCTCGGTGTTCAAGCCGCTCCTCTATGCCGGTGCGCAGCAGCTCGGCTGGACCCCCGCCGACCTGCTGCAGAACCGGCGGGACGTGTTCGTGTTCTTTCGCCAGTCCTATTTCCCCCGGCCCGACCATCCCAGCGAAAACCAGCAGGTCTCGCTGAGCTGGGCCGGCGTCACCTCGGAAAACGTCGCCTCGGTCTGGCTCCTCTACCATCTCTGCGATCAGCTCACCCCGGCCCAGTTCCGGGAGGTGGCCGGCAAGGTCGGTCTCGGTCGCGGCGCCGAGGAGAGCGTCGCCGACTACCGCCGCCGCATCCGCGATCAGGTCGGCATCGTTCTCAACCGGGATACCCTCTACCGGGCGGCCTTCGAGGAGGCGGTCAGAACCATCGAGCCGGATCTGGTTTTCGACGGTCGGCTGCAGGAACTGGAGGTTATCCGGCGGCTCCACTACGCCATCGAAGGGGTGCGCTGGGAGGACGAGGCGAAACTGACCCCGGCCGAACGCAAGGAGCAGTGGCTGCAGCAGGACATCGCCCGCTACAGCTATGTCGATCTCCAGGCGGCGGCGCGGGCGCTGCGACTCTGGCGGTTGGGCGAGCCGGTGGACGGCGGGTTGTACTGGAAGGACAACATCTACGCCTTCTTCGCCGGCCGGCCGCCGGCGGGCTGGACACCGATGAGCAGGGAGGAGAGCGTCGTTCCCGACGACCTGCTGCTCGGCGGTCTGTTGAGCGAGTCCGCCTTCAACGATCTCGCCGGAGCGGTCGAAAGGGAATACGGCAGAATCAGCCGGATGGCGCAGTACAGCGACGAACAGCTCGCCATGGTCCACGACTTCCGGGTCCTGGTCGGACTGCGCTATCTGATCGGGCTCTGCCGGCAACTGGGGATCGACAGCCGGCTCGAGCCGGTGCTGTCCTTTCCCCTGGGGTCGAATGTCGTCAGCCTGTTCGAGGCGGCGCACGCCTACGAGGGGTTGATGCGCGACGGCATCACCACGGTGGACGGCGATGCCGCCAGTCCGGAACTGTACGCCATCGAACGTATCGAGGACAGCGACGGCGAAGTCATCTACGAACCCGGCCGGACCCTGCGCCAGGTGATCGATCCGCGCATCGCCCTCGCCACCCGCGACATCCTGCGCAACGTCGTCCTTTACGGCACCGGCCAGCAGGCCAAGGCCATCCGGCTCAGCAGCCGGGATGAGGAGCAGGAACGGTACTTCAAGCAACTGAAACTGGTGCTGCCCGTCTACGGCAAGACCGGAACGGCCAACGACTTCACCAACGCCTCCTTCGTCGGTTTTCTTCCCGGTCCCGACAGCGGCGGCCTGCTCAATACGGCGAACGGCTACGTTGTCGCCGCCTATGTCGGTTACGACGACAACAGGTCCATGGCCAAGGGGTCGACCCACATCACCGGCGCCGCCGGCGCCCTGCCGGTGTGGATGAAGCTGGTGGCCGCGACGGCGGGAATGAAGGATTACCTCGGCCGGCTGGATGCGGTGGATATGTCCTTCGCCGGCTCGGGGGTGGCTCCGGAGCGGCCCGTCGATCTCGGCCAGACCTATCTCCCCGTCGACGCCGAGCGCGGCGGCATCCCCGCCGGCAGCCGGACGGGCACCGCCGACCCCCGCCTGGCCACGGTCCTCGCCTATCCCGACGGGGAAGGGGTCGAGCGCATCTTTTCCCCTTTCTGGAAGACCGTGCAGTAAGGAGGCCGGAAAAAGATACCCGCCACGGCCTGTGGCCTCACGGCTGAAGGCTCACTCGCCCGCAGTGACGCAAAGAGAGCGGCAACCACCCGGATTTTTTGCCGTCATCGTGGGGAACAAGGTGACGAAGCGATCCGGAACGACCCGCAAACCTGGAGCCAGCCAGGGTGGTTTCCACGGAGGATGAGTCGTCCTTCCCAATCCCGCATCCCTTCAACCGGGGCCCGCCGCGGCCCCGGCCCGCACAGAGGAACAATTTCATGACTGCTAGGCATTATATACGGTTCGGCTGTCTCGTCGCCTCCTTATCCATCGTGGTTGCGGGCTGCGGCCGGCAACAGGCGCGGCCGCCGGTGGAAACACCGCCCGTGGAGTCGGGCCGGCAGGGCGGCAGCGGCCAGCAGCCGCAGCCCCCGCCCTGTGAAAGCTCGGGCACGGCCGAACCCCTGGTCATCGAGGTGGAAAAGCTGCCGGCGGACGATTTCATGGAGGAGCGGATCGCCCGCTATGCCCGGGATCTTGAACACTGGCAGGATGTGGAAACCTCCTTCGCCGGCTTACTGGCCGCGGCGGATGCCGCCGGCCGCGACGAATGCCGGCGCCAGGTGGAGGATATCCTCCACCGTTACCGGCAGCTGCTGGAGTACAGTGGCAGCGGCGGTCGTGCGGCGAAGACCGGCGAGGCGCTCCCCAACTCGCCGATGACCCTGCTGGCGGACGACCTCGCCTTTGCCGCCGGCGGTTGCGCGACGGTGCGGCAGCAGACCTCCCGGCAGCTGGTCGCCGCCCTGCTTGCCCCCCAGGGTCCCGGCGGCACGGAGGTCGGGGAGGAGGAACGGCAGGCGGTCATCGACGCCTTCACGAACCTGCAGCGGCTTTTCCCCGAGGAGGCGGCCGCCGAAAACGTCCGTCTCGCCTATGCCGACGCCATTGCCCGTAGCGGCGACTGGCGCCGGGCCGCCGCCATCTATAACGATCTGGCCAACAGCGGCGCCGACGGCGGCAGCGGTCTGCAACTGAGGAAGAAATCCGCTGACCTGCTTCTTTCTGGCGGGGATCTCGCCGGAGCGCTGCGTCTCTACGAATCCCTGCTCAAATCCACCGACGAGCGCGCAGCCGCGGTGGGCTGGGCGCAGACCCACGCCGATCTGCTCCGCACCAATCCGGCGAGTTCGCCACTGGTGAGTCTGTACCGTATGATCCTTGGGGAGTATCTGCGTTTCGACGGCAAGAACATCCCGGGATCGGTGGCTGCCTCGGTTTCCCAGATGCAGTCGTACTATGCCGACGCGCCGGTCACCGGCATCGCGATCGAGCTGTACGGCGAGATGCGCCAGGCGGCGCTGGCCTGGGAAGAGGGGGCGCGGGCGCGGATCCGGGAGCGCGTCGAGGCGGGGGATGTGGAAACCGCCCGCCGGCTGGCGGCGGAACTTGCCGGCCGCAGCCTGCCGCCGCCGCCGCCGGCCCCGGCAACTCCGCAAATCCCGGACGGGGAGAGCGGCGGGGAGGGCGAGGAGGCGATGCCGGTTGCCGTCGATCCCCAGGCTTCCGAGGCTCTCGCCGCGGAATGGGATGCGGCGGTCTCGCTTTTCGATCAGCGGCGGTACGATGAGGCCATATCCGCCTTCTCCACCCTGCTCGCCACCCCGTATGGGGAGCGCGCCCGGGAAAAGACCGTCGCCGCAGCCAATCTCGCCGCGGAAGAGATGCGCCGGCAGGCGGCGGATCTCTTTCTCAAGGCAAGGCGGATGAGCGATTCCGGGGCGAAGCGGGAACTGCTGCTCGAATCCCGCGGCGTGCTCGAGGCGATCATCGGAAAATATCCCCAGTCGGAGGTGATCGACAAGGTCCGCCGCAACATGCAGGTGATCGACGGGGAACTCCAGCAGTCGGGAGGCGCACCGCCCCTGACGCCCCCTGCCGGCGTGGGGGGTACTCCTTAGCGTCGCCCATGGGCGGCGCGCGCCCGGATGGACGATCCGATCGAGAATCATCGGTCAGCCCGCAGCCAGCCTGGGTGAGTTTCCAGAGCTTAGCTGTCCATCACAGCCCGTTGATAAACAGACTGGCGGCGGCACATGGACGTGCCGGCCCGCAAGGGTTGCCAGGGGTTCGTTCATCCCGGGAAAATTCCCTTGGAATGGCAGGAATCAAAATGATAAGATATTCGCGTATGCCCGGAGATCCTTGTCTGATGGGTGTTTCCGGGTGCAGGGGTAATCGACTCCGCAATTGCTGCGAGTACGACAATGTCTGCCTGAGCGAGTATTTCCCACCCTACCTTACTATGGGATGGCTGTACGTGGAGAGTCCGCCGAAATGGAGGTGAACCGGCATGGCTGAAGTCGACAAGAGGATCACCGAAGCGCTGGATAACATGGCGCTCAAGATCGTCCTCATCGAACCGGGTGATCTTTCCGTGGTCGGGGAACTTCTGGAACTCCTGGAAAAGGTCCTGGCGGTCGACGATTTCGCCGTTCACCATCCCGAACTCTGTAATATGGTGGTCCTGACCAGGCAGGCGCTGGAAAAGATCATCATGGCCGAACTGGCCGACAGTGCCGAGAATTTCGAACTGGTCGGCGAATGCATCGCCCTCTTTCAGGAGATCGGCCGCCAGGGCAAGGCCGTGTCCGAAAACCAGGTCCGGAAATTCTGTTCCCTGATGGGCAAAATAGGGGTCGAGGTCGATGGGGCGACGATCACCGCCGGCACGGTACCCATGCCCCGCATGGCCGGTGCTGAACCAGCGGCCGAGAAAGAGGAGGCGGCTGCCGAACCCGTCGCGGCGCCACCGGAGCCGCCGGTAACGCCGCCGCCCCGGGCCGCCGCCTCGGCGCCGGCCACCGGTGCCGACGAGGAACCGGCCATCGTCCAGCAGCCGGAGGAGTTTCTGCAGGATCTGGAACTGCTGGGCGGTTTCATCGAGGAATCCTCGGAACATCTCGAAACCATCGAGGTGAATGTCCTCGAACTGGAAAACAATCCGGACGATCCGGAAATCATCAACAATATCTTCCGGCCGTTCCACACCATCAAGGGTGTTTCCGGCTTTCTCAATCTGAAGGCGATCAACAAACTCGCCCACGCCACCGAAAACCTGCTCGACGACGTCCGCAACGGCACCCACCCCATGGACTCCGATGTCATCGACATCGTCCTCGGGGTCGGCGACTACCTGCGGACCATGATCAACAACATCCGCGAGGTCATGGAAAAGGGGCCGGCCGCCCACCGCAATTTCGACATCCGTGATTTTACCAGACGCATCCGCGCCGTGCAGAGCGGCGAGGTCCTGGCCGCGGCGGATGCCGCGCCCAGCCGGGCGGCGGCTCCCGCACCGCAGGCCGTGAGGACTTCAACGCCGGTAGCGGCCGCCCCGGCCGGGGAAGCCGCCCCGGCGGAGAGTGAGGAAGGCGGCGGTGCCAAGCGGACGGCGACCGCCGGCGGCGGAAAGCTGGATGTCTCCATCAAGGTGAACGTCGAGAAGCTCGATGCGCTGGTCAACGCCGTCGGCGAACTGGTGATCATGCAGTCCCTGGTCCAGGAGAATCCGCACATCAGAAAGATCGTCGATCCCAAACTGGTGCGCGATTTCTCCCAACTCGGCCGCCTCACCTCGGAACTGCAGAAAACCGCCATGTCCATGCGGATGGTCCCCATCCGGCAGACCTTCCAGAAGATGATCCGCCTGGTCCGCGACCTCTCGAAGAAATCGGGCAAGGTCGTCGATCTGATCATGGAAGGGGAGGAGACCGAAATCGACCGCAACATGGTGGATTCCATCTACGATCCCCTGGTGCACATGATCCGCAACTCGGTGGACCACGGCGTGCAGAAACCGGAGGAGCGGGAACGGCTCGGCAAACCCCGGGCCGGGACCGTGGCCCTGCGCGCCTACCAGAAGGGCGGCAACATGGTCATCGAGATCGAGGACGACGGCAACGGTCTCAATACCGAAAAGATCCGCAGCAAGGCCATCGAACGGGGCCTGATCCAGCCCGAGGACAACCTTTCCGATCACGATCTGAACAACCTCATCTTTCTTCCGGGTTTTTCCACCGCCGACAAGATCACCGACGTATCGGGCCGCGGCGTCGGCATGGACGTGGTGAAGAAGGCGGTGGAAAAACTGCGCGGCAAGGTGGAGGTGGTCAGTCAGCCGGGGCGGGGATCGCAGTTCATCATCAAGCTGCCCCTCACCCTGGCGATCATCGACGGCATCATCGTCCGGATCGGCAGCGAGCGCTACATCATCCCCACCATCGCCATCAAGGAATCGCTGAAGCCGGAGGAGAAGCATTACCAGACGGTCTACAACCGCGGCGAGGCCATCCTGCTGCGGGACAAGCTGGTGCCCATCATCCGGCTCTACAAGGTGTTCAACGTCGAGCCCACCTGTACCGACCCCTGCCAGACCATCCTGGTGGTGGTGGAGCACGAAGGGCAGCAGCGCGCCCTGATGGTCGATGAACTCCTGGGCAAGCAGGAGGTGGTCATCAAGAGTCTCGGCGGCCTGCTGGTCGATATCCCCGGCGTTGCCGGCGGGACCATTCTCGGCGACGGCCGGGTGGGACTCATTCTCGATCTTGCCGGGCTGGTCGACCGGGACGGCGGGCGTCCCCGAGCAGGCGGCGGCGACGAAACTTTCTGAAGCGATTGGAAACGCGGGAGGAGCGAATATGCAAGCAGCAGCGCGAGTGGAAGCATCCCAGGGCATGAGCGGCCTTGGCGGCAAGTATCTCACTTTCAACCTGGGCAAGGAGGAGTACGGGGTTGGTATCCTCAAGGTCCGTGAAATCATCGGCCTCATGGAAATCACCGCCGTGCCGCACACGCCCCCCTACATCAAGGGGGTGATCAACCTGCGGGGCAGGGTCATTCCCGTCCTCGAACTGCGGACCAAGTTCGGGATGGAACGACAGGAATACAACGAGCGGACCTGCATCATCGTCGTCGAGGTGCAGGGCCCGGCGGAAACCGTCCAGGTCGGCATGCTGGTGGACTCGGTGTCCGAGGTGCTCAATATCGCCGGCGAGGATATCGAGCCGCCGCCCGCCTTCGGCGCCGGCGACCTCGATTCGTCCAACATCCTCGGCATGGGCAAGGTGAAGGGGCAGGTGAAGATCCTGCTGGATGCCGACCGGGTGATCAGCGAAGGGGAACTGAAGCAATTCGCCGGGATGTAGCGGGCGTCGGCACGGTCGAGCGATGCTTGACGACAACCTTTTCCAGAAGTTCCGGACGCTGATCTACGATCAGACAGGCATCAACCTTTCCTCCGAGAAAAAGGAACTGCTGAACGCCAGACTGGGAAAACGGTTGCGGGCCTGCGGCCTCGATTCCTTCACCGCCTATTACGAACTGATCACCTCGGACCGGAACGGCATCGAGTTCACCAACTTCGTCGACAGCGTCTCGACCAACTACACCTCCTTTTTTCGCGAACAGAACCATTTCACCCTGCTGGCCGAGCGGTTGCTCCCCGAGATCATCCAACGGCGGTCCGGGGGAAAGCCGATTAGCATCTGGTCCTCGGCCTGCTCATCGGGCGAGGAACCCTATACCCTGGCCATCGTCGCCCAGGAGGCCCTGGCCTCTTCCCGGGAAAAGTTTCAGGTGTTTGCCACCGACATCTCCACCAGGGTGCTGGCGGTGGCGGAACGGGGGGTCTACCCCATGGAGCGGGTCGCCAACGTGCCCCGCGAAATCCTGAAGAAGTATTTTCTCAAGGGGGCGGGGAATTCCGCCGGGTACGTCAAGGTCAAGCCGGAGCTGCGTGCCCTTATCCGTTTCCAGCACTTCAACCTGATGGGACCTTTTCCGTGGCGGGGGGAGATCGATATCGTCTTCTGCCGCAACGTGATGATCTATTTCGACCGGGAAACCCAGACGCGGCTGGTCAACAAGTTTTACGATAGTCTGGTGGCCGGCGGATTTCTGATCATCGGCCACTCGGAGTCGATCTCGAGCCTCAACCATCGATTCAGGCAGGTGGAGGCAACCGTATTTCAGAAATGATGCCGGCGTCGCGCGGCAAGGATCGCGGCAGCGGCACCGGAGCTTCAACCCGAGGAGAAGCGCATGAAAATAATTGTCGGAATCGCCGACATGCAGGTGAGTAAGAACCCGGCGGACGTGATCATCACCTACTCGCTGGGCTCCTGCATCGCCGTGGTGCTCTGGGACCGGGTGGCCAAGGTGGGCGGCATGCTCCATTACATGTTGCCCGACCCGGGCCCGGACAAGAGCAAGGCGGAAACCAAACCCTACATGTTCGCCGTCTCCGGCGTGCCGGCGCTGTTCAAGGCCGCCTACGCCTTAGGCGCCGAAAAGAGCCGGCTGGTGGTCAAGGTGGTCGGCGGCTCCCAGGTGATGGATTCCGCCGGCATTTTCAACATCGGCAAGCGCAACCACGAGATCCTGCTGCGGATGTTCGAGAAGAACTCCATCCGCATCGACAAGGAGGATGTCGGCGGCAACGTCAATCGCACCATCAGCCTCGAGGTGGGGACCGGTGTAACCATGCTGAAGGTTTCTGGAAGGGGGGAATTTCAATTATGAGTCGTTTGGAAGAAATACTCCTGCTGGCGAAGGCGGTCCCGCCCTTTCCCAAAGTGGCGCAGCGGGTGCTCGCCATGCTCGACGACCCGAGCGTCAAGGCGGCGGACCTGGCCGAGGTCATCCAGTACGACGCGGCGATCACCGCCAACATCCTGAAGATATGCAACAGCGCCATGTTCGGCCTGCACCGCAAGATTTCCTCCCTGGAAGAGGCACTGGTGGTGCTCGGTCAGACCGAGCTGAAGGACATCATCATCACCAGCAGCTCCGCCAAGTTCTACAAGGGCAATGTCGGCGCCGGCTACGATCTGGACAAGGGCGGCCTGTGGCACCATTCGGTGGCCAGTGCCATCGTCGCCCGGGGGCTCTCGCCCTTCGTGAAGGGCACCAGCCGGGGAACGGCATTCACCACCGCCCTGCTGCACGACATCGGCAAGCGTTTTCTCAGCTCCTTTGTCGCCGACGACATGGAACGCATTATCGGGATGGTGGATGAGAAGGGCTGTTCCTTTGTCGAGGCCGAACGGGAAATCCTCGGCACCACCCATGCCGAACTGGGCGGCCTGATCCTGCAGAAGTGGGAGTTCGATCCGGAGATGGTGGCCGCGGTCCGGGAGCACCACGACCCGGATGCCCTGGACAAGGGGCCGCTGTCGGCGCTGGTCGCGCTCAGCAACGCCATCGTCGTCTCCATGGGCATCGGCGGCGGCGCCGACGGCCTGGCCGTCAAACTGCAGGGCGCGGGGCTGGCCAAATACGGGATCAAGCCGGAGACCATCGACAACTGCATGGTGGATCTGCTGGTGGAAATGGAGAAGGCCCACGATGTCCTCTCCCTTGGCTGAGCGGGCCGGGCGGAGCCATTGCGGGAACGGGAGGCGGAGATGACCAAGCCGATTCGGGTGCTCATCGTCGACGATTCGGCGGTGGTGCGCAAGCTGTTCACCGAGGGACTTTCCCGCGAGGCGGACATCGAGGTGGTCGGCACCGCACCGGATCCCTATGTCGCCAGGGAGAGGATCGTCGAACTCAAGCCCGACGTCATCACCCTCGACATCGAAATGCCGCGGATGGACGGCCTCACCTTTCTCCGCAAACTGATGAAGCATTACCCTCTGCCGGTGATCATCGTCAGTTCGCTCACCACCGCCGGCGGCGAACTGGCCATGGAGGCCCTGGACGCCGGCGCGGTGGAGGTGATGTGCAAACCGGGCGGTTCCTATTCGGTCGGGGACATGACCCTGCAGCTCGCCGACAAGATCAGGGCCGCATCCCGGGTCAACATGCAGCATCGGGCGCGGATGCTGGCGGAGGCGGCACCGGCGGCTCCGACCAGGAAACTGTCGCTGTCCCAGTCCACCAACAAGGTCATCGCCATCGGCGCCTCCACCGGCGGCACCGAGGCGATCCTGGAGGTGCTGCGCTCCTTTCCCCCGTCCATCGCCGGTATCGTCATCGTCCAGCACATGCCGGCCAAGTTCACCACCAGCTTCGCCCAGCGGCTCGACTCCATCTGTCAGATCCGGGTGAAGGAGGCCGAGGACGGCGATTCCATCGTGCCCGGGACGGCGCTGCTGGCCCCGGGGAACTTCCACATGGTCATGCGTCGCAGCGGCGCGCGCTACTACGTCAACGTCAAGAGCGGCCCGCTCGTCTGGCATCAGCGGCCGGCGGTGGATGTCCTGTTCAATTCCGTTGCCGCCTATGGCGGCGCCAACGCCGTCGGGGTGCTGCTGACCGGCATGGGCAAGGACGGGGCCGAGGGGCTGCTCAAAATGAAGGAGGCGGGCGCCAAAACCATCGCCCAGGACGAGCGGAGCTGCGTCGTCTTCGGCATGCCCAAGGAGGCCATCGCCCTGGGCGCCGCCGGCAAGGTTCTTCCCCTTTCCCAGATCGGCGACGAGGTGATGAACCTGCTGTAGACTTTCCCGCCGTCTGTCGCTCAATCGGGAGCGGCCCCAGCGCCACCTCCCGCCGTCGTGTCGTCCCCTTTTGCCATTGCCAGGGAGAGCACCTCCCTCTCGATTTGCAGCAGCCGCCGCTTGACCCCGATGCCGCCGGCGAAACCCGTCAGGCCGCCCCTGCCCACCACCCGATGGCAGGGGATGAAGAGGGCGAGGGGGTTGCGGCCGCAGGCCTGGCCCACCGCCCGGGCCAAGCCCGGATTCCCCAGCATGGATGCCACCTCGCCATAGGTCAGCGTCTCCCCGAAGGGGATGGTGCGGAGGATCTGCCATACCTGCTGCTGGAGATCGGTTCCCCGTGCGAGAAAGAAGGGATCGGCGGCCAGGGGCAGGTCGCGGCGGTGCCCCTCCAGGAAGACGCTGACCGGCCGCAGCAGATCCGGAACCCCGACACAGACCGGCGGCGGCGCGACGGCCAGGGTGCGGCAGAGGTACGCGACGGCCCGGTCGTGCTGTTCGCGGCTGAAGCTGCTGTGCAGCAGGCGGTCGTCTCTGATGATGCAGTGCAGCCGGAGACCGCCGCCTTCGGCATGGCAGGAAAAAAATGAGGGGAAGCCGGGGGATTGCATGACGATTTTCCTTGTCGTATCGGTGGGATGTGCTTTATGATGTGGTGCGGTTGCGTGAGAGCGCAATATATTGTTTGCGGGGCGGATGTTGTGGGGCAATAAGGTCATTTTTTCGCGAATTTATGCGGGCAAGATGAAAAATATCTTGAGATTTCATCGGCCTTCCCTGTATAACCGTAGACATCATCGCTTTTTTTTCAAGACGGTACCGCGTTGCACACATCATCCGGGGGGGAATGATGAAAAGACTATGGATCCTCGTACTCGTCTTCTCGCTTTGTTTCATTCCGGCGGTCGGCGCCGAGCAGACGCCCACCACCCTGGTCGGCAAGAGTAAACAGAAAGTCACCAAGACCGCCAAGTCCGCCAAACCCGCCAAGTCCGCCAAGTCCGGTAAATCCGCCAAGTCGGTCAAAAAAGCGCAGCGTTCCCCCAAAAAAAACAAGGCGGTCGCCTCCCGGGCGGCTTCCCGCTCCAGCGGTGACATCTCGGCACGTTGCGCCGTGGTCATGGACGCGGCCAGCGGCGCCATCCTCTTCGAACGCAACGGCACGGAAAAGCGGCAGCCGGCCAGCACCATCAAGATCCTCACCGGTCTCATCGCCATCGACGAACTGAACAACAGCGAGAAGGTACCGGTGAGCAGCCGGGCGGAAGGGATGCCGCGCTCGAAAGTCTACCTCAGGGCCGGCAAGCAGTACAAGGCCGACGATCTCATCAACTCGGTGCTGCTCGCCTCGGCCAACGACGCCAGCGTCGCCCTGGCGGAGAAGATCAGCGGTTCCGAAACCGCTTTCGCCCGCAAGATGACCGAAAAGGCCGGCGAGCTCGGCGCCCGCAGCACCCAGTGCCGCACCGCCAACGGCCTGACCGCACCCGGCCAGTACTCCACCGCCCGGGATCTCGCGGTCATGTTCAACGCCGCCATGAAGAACCGGGAGTTCGCGGACAGGATGGCCCGGTCCAAGGTTCGCACCAGCTTCGGCCAGACGCTGAGCAACCACAACCGCGCCCTGTGGCAGATCGAAGGCGCCCTGGGCGGCAAGACCGGATTCACCCAAGCGGCGCGCCAGACCTACGTCGGTAAATTCAGGCGGAACGGGCAGGACATCGTCGTCGCCATCATGGGCAGCGGCCGGATGTGGGAGGATATCCCGCTGCTCGTCAACAAGGGTTTCCAGCTGGCCGGCAAGAGCGACGATCGGCAGCAGAGCGCCGTCGAGCAGCTGGCGCAACTGCGCCGGCAGCTGCACCGGGAAAACGAACTTTCCCGCCTGGAAATTCTCACCCCGGCGAAGAAGGTGCGGCCGGGTGTAGCCCTGTAATCTATCCGACCTGACGAGTATTCCGGAGAAGGCCGCGGTGAGCGGCCTTTTTTTATACCCCATGGACAAGCCGTTGGATAACGAAAAAAATCGTCTGCGTCTGCAGTGTTCCGCCCGGGTGAGTGGGATGAGCCGCGGCGCGCTCGCGGAAATCCTGCGCGGGACGCCGATCTACCGGGGCGCGCGGACGGTCTTTGTCTCGCCTTCCCCCCTGCTCGGCCAGGTGCGGATCAACGTGCTTGCCGACGGCAAGAACCTGCTCATGCCCTCGCCGGGGTTGAAGGAGGGTTTTCTTCTCCTGGCGGGTTCCAGGGTGCCCCGCGGCAGGCTCGCCTATGCGGCCACCCCGGCGGGCATGGCCGAACTCGGCCAGCGGTTGGATATCGAGTTTCCGGAGCGGTTCCTGGTGGATCTGCTGGTCCACGAGGTGCTGGCGGTGGACCGCCAGGGCTGCCATCTGGGCGATGGCCAGGGATTTTTCGATCTGAGTCTGGCGATTCTCGCCGCCGCCGGCGGGCTGGCGGCGGGGTGGCAGGCGGTGGCGGTGGCGCCCGGTAACGGTCTAAATGAGCAGGACCTGCCCAGGGAACCCTGGGATATGCCGGCGCATGCCGCCCTTGCCGGCGGTATGCATTATTTCGGGCAGGCGGTCTATGAACCCCTTATCCTCTGGCCGCAGCTCACCCGCAAGCGGATACGCAAGATATCGCCGTTGTGGAAGCTGTTCCGCCGGATGGAGGAAGGCAGTCCCGGCGAATGACGGCATCGCGGTCCGGGCGATCCGATCGGGGCCGACGGCGGCAGGCTGGACATCCCCCCTGCCGCTGTCGGTCCATGCGCAGCCCAATATCATGGTAATTCGAGAAGTTCCGGACATCGACATCAGCACCGAGCCGACCTCCGCCATCTGGCGGGTCGACCTGTTCCCCTGCAAACCGTCGGCCGGGTTCTCCACGGACGGCGGTCCCGCCGCGACCTCAGAACAACCCCTCAGTTGAACGCCTCTTCTGTCCTGCCGGACGGAATAAATCCTGCCGGACAGGAATGGTTCTTGTCTTTCCATTGCGCCTTTCTGCCGGAAATACAGACCATTCTGGTATCAAAGTTCCGGTATGGAAATTGCGGTATTGTGGGTCCGTGCCGATAGCTACAGCCTCCAGCTTCATGGGGTTCGGACGGAATGCCGTGCAGCAGTTGAATGAGGTGCCCATGGGACGGGAACAATACGTCTGTCTGGTCTGCGGCTTCAACATGATCGGCGCCCATCCCGATCACTGCCCGTTCTGCGGCGCGGGAAGCAAGCATTTCATCACCGCCGCGGCATGCTCGAGCCGTTACCGGGTGGTCTCCACCCGGGTGAGCGGGAAAGTGACCAGGCTGCATTCCCATCCTCCTCTCGGCATCGAACACGCCGCCTACCGGATCGAGACCGACAGCGGCCCTCTGTGGATCGACTGTCCTTCCTCGTTCGACCGATCCCTGCAGCCGGCGGCAACGATCCTGTTCACCCATCACCATTTCCTCGGCGCCGTCAACCTGTACCGGGAACTGTTTTACTCCGCGGTTCATATCCACCGCGACGACTCCGTCCACGAGATCTGCCGCGCCTTCACCTTCGACGTACTCTTCGATGGCGATTTCGTCCATAACGGCGTCGAGGCCTTCCACATCGACGGCCACACGCCGGGCTTCACCTTCTACCTGTTCGAGGATCTGCTCTTCGTCTGCGACTACGTCTTTCTCGACGGGGAGGGCATGAAGTACAACCCCTTCGGCCCCGCGGACAGGACAGTCGCGGGCGGCCGCCGGCTCCGTGACATTCTGGAAGGCCGCCGGCTTGCCACGGTCTGCGGCTACAACTACGTCATGGGCTTCGAGGAATGGCGGCGGCGGTTCGGCGACGGCCCGTCGTTCGGCGGGTATTGAGGGGAGGCGGTGTCGTTCATGCAGCCGCCGCATAGAACGACCATGTGAGGCGGCAACAAGCAAGCATCCCGCCGCGGCGGCTGAGGAGAAAGGACCCGTTGGTACCCACGAAGCAAGGAACAGGAGGTTGGCATGCCGGCGACAAACAAAGAGATCGTGGCAAGGGGGAACGCCGCCTTTGCGGAAAACAACTTGGAGGGATTCCTGGCGTTCTGCGCGGATGACGTGAAGTGGACCATAATCGGCGACAGGACGCTCAGCGGGAAGGATGCCATTCGCCTGTGGCTGGCGGCAATGGACATGGGGGCGCCGACATTCACGGTCGAGGGCGTCATCGCGGAGGGGGAACAGGTCGCCGCGCACGGGGACATGACGATGAAGGACGAAGACGGAAAGGATGCCTGTTACTCCTACTGCGACATCTACCGTTTCCGCGGCGACAGGATCGTCGAAATGCGGACGTTTGTCGTCAAACGGAACAGCTGCGAGAAAACATGAGAGTTGCCCAGGGGCGGCGCCCACCCGGATGGGGGAAACAGAAGCGCGGACTGGATCGCCACGCTTCGCTCGCGATGACCGCCACGGGCCTGCGGCCCTCGGATGACGCCGGGGGCAACCCCGCCTTCGCGCTGAACAACGTGACGAAGCGATCCAGGATAGTCGACAGGCCGCAGGCGGTCTGGGCGGTTTGCATTGACAGAGCCGGCAGTGTCACGTTTGGTCGCCATCGGCATCGTCCTTTCGACCACGAAGACGACAACGACAACCGTTTCGCTGCCGCTGCACTGACAACGATAATATTCCGCCACCTGCAGCGGCACGGCTGGATGTGCGCCTCCCTGGCGCACCGGGTGACGACCCTTGCGGCGGACAGCAGGGGCAGTATCCTTTTTTCCTCGTTGTCGTTGTCGTTGTCGTTGTCGTAATCGCCGAACCCGGCTGGTTCTCTCCATCGCCGGCGTCCGAGCGCCTGATCGACTGAGTTGTCCATGGGCGGCGCCCACCCGGAGAGATGAAACTGTAGTGGACTGGATCGCCACGCTTCGCTCGTGATGACAGCCACGGGCCTGCGGCCCTCGCAATGACGCCGAAGGTCACCCCCTCCTGTGTCATTGCGAGGAACGGAGTGACGAAGCAATCCATAACGCCCCGCCAACCCACGGTCAGGCTGGGTGGTTTCCACAGAGAACCCGCTCCACCAAAGAAAAGAGCAATCCTATGCCGAAAATCACACCGCATCTGTGGTTCGACCGGGAAGCGAAGGCGGCCGCCGGATTTTACGCCTCCCTGTTTCCCGATTCGAAAATCTCGAACATCACGACACTGCACGGCACGCCGGCCGGGGACTGCGACGTGGTATCCTTCGAGCTTTCCGGCCAGCCGTTCATGGCCATCAGCGCCGGGCCTCCGTTCAGATTCAACCCATCGGTTTCGTTCATCGTCAATTTCGACCCCGCCAGGGACAGGCATGCGCGGGCGCATCTCGATGCCCTGTGGGCGAAACTCTCCCGGGGCGGCACGGCGCTCATGCCCCTCGACACCTACTTCTTCAGTGAACGCTATGGCTGGATCCAGGATGCCTTCGGACTTTCCTGGCAACTGATCCTTTCCGCCCCCGAGGGCGAGGAACGGCCCGCAATCGTCCCGGCGCTGCTGTTCGTCGGCAAGGTGTGCGGCAGGGCGGAAGAGGCCATCGATTTCTATACGTCGGTGTTCGAAAACTCGCGGCGCGGCATGGTCGCCCGTTACGGCGCCGATCGGGCGCCGGACCGGGAGGGAACCATCATGTTCGCCGATTTCATGCTCGCCGGGACGTGGTTCGCGGCCATGGACAGCGCCCATCCCCACGATTTCGCCTTCAACGAGGCGATCTCCTTCATGGTGTCCTGCGACACCCAGGAGGAAATAGATTACTACTGGGCGAAGCTCTCGGCGGAGCCGGCGGCGGAACAGTGCGGCTGGCTGAAGGACCGGTACGGCCTCTCCTGGCAGATCGTTCCCGCGGCCATGGACGAGATGATGCAGGCCGGGGACCAGGAAAAAACCGCGCGGCTGACGGCGGCGTTCCTCAAGATGAAAAAATTCGACATTGCCGCGCTCAGCAGGGCGTACGAAGGGAAATGACATGCGAAAACTGGTCGTACTGTCTTTCCTGACCCTTGACGGCGTGATGCAGGCCCCCGGCGGGCCCGAAGAGGATCCCACCGGCAATTTCGCATACGGCGGCTGGGTCTTTCCGTACTTCGATGATTTCCTCGGCAGGGTGATGGACGAGCAGATGGGCAATCCCTTCGATCTGCTGCTGGGAAGAAGGACCTACGAGATATTCGCCGCGTACTGGCCGTACGTGCAGTCCGCTGATCCCATCGCCACCGGCATCAACAGCGCGAAGAAATATGTCGCCTCGAGGACGCTGACCAGGCTCGACTGGGGCGATTCCGAACTCCTCCGGGGCGATGTGGCCGCGGCGGTGGCCGAACTGAAGGAAAAAGATGGCCCGGACATCCAGGTGCACGGCAGCGGCGTTCTCGTCCAGACACTGCTGCAGCACGACCTGGTCGATGAACTCTGGCTGAAGATATTCCCCATCACCCTCGGCCGGGGCAAGCGGCTGTTCGCGACAGGCGCCGTTGCCGCCGGTTTCGAACTGCGCGCGTGCAGGACTTCGCCCGCCGGGGTCATCGTCGCCTCCTACAGTCGCGCGGGAGGGGTGAGGCCGGGATCGTTCGCCCCGGAGGAACCGTCCGAGGCGGAACTTGCCCGCCGCAGGCGGCTGCAGGAGGAGGAAGGTGAGCGATCACAGGCGCGCTGGAGCCGCGAATGAGGCCTGACCGCTCTGCGTCAGGTATGCGGGCAGGCCGATGAGGTTGCCTCCGATACTTATGGAAAATTCACCACCGTACGGGAGGGGAAGCGACTTTTGCTCGCTGATTCCGAAGGAGAGCGGAGGAAGCCGGACGGTTTCCCGCCACGGCCTGCGGCCTCGCGGCTGAATGCTCACTCGCCCGCGGTGACGCGGAGAAAGCGACAGCCGCCAGGGTTTTTTTGCCGTCATCGCGAGGCCCGCAGGGCCGTGGCGATCCAGACTGGGCGGCTCAAAGTCTCAGTCTTTCATAAGCGCCGGATACACCCGGCCGATGACACCAGCGAAGCGGTGAAGGAGATGGCCACGCCGCTTCTGACCGGAGAGTTCCCATCGTCACCATAAGGAGGTTCACCATGGCAAATCCCTTCGTTCACATCGAACTGCAGACCCGGAACGTGGAACAATCGAAGAAGTTCTATACCGGCATGTTCGGCTGGAAGCTGAACGAGATGCCGGAGATGGGCTACACCATCATCGACGTCGGGGAAGGCACCGGCGGCGGCATGATGCAGAAGCCGATGGAGGGCATGCCGGACCTCTGGCTTCCCTACATCCTCGTCGACGACGTCGGCGCCGCCACCAGAAAGGCCCAGTCCCTCGGCGCCACGATCTGCAAGGAGGTCACCGAAGTGCCGGACATGGGGTGGTTCAGCGTGCTCACCGATCCGACCGGCGCGGTGTTCGGGCTCTGGCAGCCCATGGCCGGAAGGTGAGCCCAGGGAGGAAAATGGAGTCTGGCACGGCGTAAGACCATCATCTGCGGCGACGGCGGATGAGGGGTTCCGGTCGACCGTGTCCGCGGCGACATCGACAGAACCGGGCATGAAGGAGAGGCAAGGAGGGAACACCATGACGACCACGACCGGGAAACAACTGGCGCAGGGCATCCGCCGGAGAATGGAGGAACTGAAGGAGGTGTGCGAAGGGGTGGACGAGGGGACCGCCTGCCGTGCTCCGGTCGGTCGCTGGTCCCCCAAGGAGATCCTTTCCCACCTGCTGGGCCCCGAGGAAGCTCCTCCGCTCCTCTCCCTGCAGGCCTTTCTCGACGAAGACACCCCCAGACTCGACATCGAAGCGGAAAATTCCTTTCTTTCCGAGGAGCGGTTCCGGACGAGTTTCGCCCACCTGCTCGCGGCCGTCGAAGGGGAATACGACCGTATTTCCCGGTTCACCGAGGATCTGACCCGGGAGCAGCTCGACCGCACAGCCCGCATTCCCATGCTCAAGGACACGCCCTTCGGAGAATATCCCACCCTTGAAACCTGGATCGGCCTGCAAGGGGGCAGGGACGAGTCGCATCTCGCCTTCCACATCAACCACATGCGGGAGATCCTGCGGGATCTGGGCGTACCGGGGAAACAAACCAGAAAAGGAGACAGGTCATGAACAAACCCTACGTTCGTCTCGACAAGAACAATGCCGCCGTCCTGCTGGTCGATCATCAGACCGGCCTGCTGTCGCTGGTGCGCGATATCGATCCGGATACATTCAGAAACAACGTTCTGGCCCTGGCCGATCTCGCCAGATACTTCAAGCTGCCGACCATTCTGACCACGAGTTTCGAGGATGGCCCCAACGGGCCGCTGATGCCGGAACTCAAGGAGACTTTTCCGGACGCCCCTTACATCGCCCGTCCCGGCCAGATCAATGCCTGGGATAATGAGGATTTCGTCAAGGCGGTCAGGGCCACCGGGAGAAAGCAGCTTGTCGTCGCCGGCATCGTGACCGAGGTGTGCGTCGCCTTCTCGGCCCTGTCGGCCTTGGAAGAAGGCTTCGAGGTCTTCGTCGTCACCGACGCCTCGGGCACCTTCAATGAGCTGACCCGACATTCGGCCTGGGGCCGGATGGCGGCCGCCGGCGCCCAGTTGATGACCTGGTTCGGGGTTGCCTGCGAACTGCACCGCGACTGGCGCAATGATGTCGAGGGCCTGGGGGCGCTGTTCTCCAGCCACATCCCGGACTACCGCCATCTGATCACCAGCTACACGACGGTCAAGGGCGGCAGGTGAGGAGTAACCGATCACGGGACGGCACCCGGGCAACATCCTGAACCGCTTACGGTAACGATGGAGGTTCGGCAACAAAAAAGCCCGGCGGTATCGTCGGGCTCAAGATCTGGCTCGCTGAAATTGCGAGGGCCGTGAAGGTGTCAACTTGGTAGTCTGATCCTCATTCCACACAGGCCAATCTGTTGCGCCGCCTATTCGGTCGGCCGAGAAAGGTCAAAGGCAGACACGACCCCTATGCTAGACACGACCCCTATGCTAGGAGCGCCTGCTCTGTGTCGCCGGCGGCCGCCGGCCGCGGGTGTCACGCCGCAGTGGCGTGCAGCTTGACACCGAGCGCCTTGCAAACCCTGTTAATGGTGTCGAAGCGAGGGTGCGCGTCGGGCCGGAGCGCTTTGTACAGTGCCTCGCGGGTGATGCCGGCCGCCTTGGCCACCTCGGTCATGCCGCGGGCGCGGGCGATATCGCCCAGGGCGGCGGCCAGCAGGGCAGCGTCATCCTCTTCGATCACAATGGAAAGATAGGTGGCGATGTCCTCGGGTGTCTTGAGGTGCTGCGCCATGTCGAACTCGGGCAGATCGGAAATCCGTATTTTTTTGCTCATGCCTCAATCCTCCATGGTTTCAGCAAGGCTGATCGCCCTGGCAATATCGGCGGTTTGGGTGGATTTGTCGCCGCCGCCAAGCATCACGACCAGGGTGTTGCCATGCTGGATGTAATACATGCGCCAGCCGGGGCCGAAATGCTCTCGCATCTCGAAAACGCCGGCGCCGACAGGCCGCACATCGCCGAGGTTGCCAAGGGTGGCCTTCCGCAGGCGGACGCGCAACCGGTGCCTGGTGACGCTGTCCTTGAGGCTGCCGATCCATTTGTCGAATTCCCTGGTGGTTTTGACTGTGTACACATGCACATTGTATCCATTCGATTACAGAAAGGCAAGAATTTTTCGCAGAACAAATAGCAGCATCAATTCAAACGGGATACCCCCAAAGCATGCCTTTTATCCCCCACCCGGGATCATGAATCATGACAACTTGGAAGCCTGACCCCCCTCACGACCCCCAGTACGAACATTTTTTTTTAATTTTTGCAGTTCAGTCGAACGTGGAGTTCAGCAGAATCCGCGTAGTTTGCGGATTCTGCTGGAACGTTTTGTTAGCTTTGTATATTTCTATTATTAGAAACACCACTTTTATAAGTCGAAGTAATGTTTAGTGTATTTTGACCAGGGTTGTAATCCTCGATGATGCTTAGCTTCATATTGAAGTACCACCTTGGAGGGATAGTTTGATGACTTATCGGCTAGATAAAGCTCATTAAAATGAGGATCTTGCTCAATTTCTGATCGGGCTAGGTTAATGAACCGTTCCTTTTCTGTTTCGCCAATATTTTCGAAATGCATGTTCCAATCTATCTCGGATAATTCACCTGTTGGAGTCTCTCCTAAATAATCTTCCAATATCTTTCTTTCTAACATGTAGGTATCTGGAATTTTACATATTTCATAAAAAGCAGGAACCTTGTGTTTTGTGGCAGTATATATTTCTTGCCTAACGCCATCAGGTACCTTCAAGCCAAATGTAATGCTTTTTACCGCACGATAATCATGTGGTATTTGGCCATTTATATTTTCTAAGACTACACGATACTCTTCCTCATGCCGCCACCTTGGTGACTTGTGGCCAAGCATATTAATTACAGCTTCGCCAGCATCTCTTTGTAAATTACTCATACTTAGACTTGGTGGTTCTTCAACATACTTTACCCTGAAGCAGTGAAGGTGTTGGGAAGAAGAGAACCGTGTTAATTGATGCAGACTATATTCAACTGCAATACCACAGTGGCTTGCCCCATAATGTGCCCACATCAACTCATCGATAACGTTCCTGGATAGAGAAAATACACCGCTATTGTCTGTTGATTGGCTGATTTGTTGAGCTAGACCATAGAGTGCTCTTGTTATTTCAGTTCTTTCTCCAGTTGATGTTACACCTCTAAGATATGAAGTTATTCCAGATTGTATTTGATTTTGAAACATACCTTCATTCGGATCGTTAAGTTTCGCTCTAGTTGGTAGATAATAGTAGCTTTCTACTATTGGCTCTATAACTTGATTATTAGACCTATCATCTAGGCAACCATCGGGGGTGAGCGAGAGCCCCTTATATTTAAATAACTTTTCGGGCATGTTTTTTATGTTTTGAGCTAACAGCAGCACATAGGGTCAAGCAGCACATAGGGTCAGGTCTTGCATTGCAATACGTTCAAGGGCGGTATGCACAGTATGCACAATGCAAGACCTGACCCTTTTTTCCTTCGAAGAGCCACCGAATCCATACTTGCCGGTCCCGAGCAAAACGGAGCAAAAATTCTTTCTGGTGGCAACGATGGGTAATATGCCACACATATCCAGGAATGAAGTATATGTTCGCTCTCGGCACGGTGCAATCACTTAACTAGGTCCGACCCCGATCCGAAGGGGCGCAGCGGAATTTGCGTCCATTTTGAGCGCCGTGTTAGATGCTTACTAAACAACATACCAGTGCTCTTGCCCTGAGATATAGGACAAAAGATATTCATGCACAGGATATGTGTAATTTCTTGATGCTTTAACGATTGGAGTGCCATTTGCTATTTTTACATTTAGAATTTCTTTGCCATTCTTCTTGTCAGCTATTTTAGCGCCTGATTTCTGATAAAATTTATCTCGACCAAATGGTAAAGGAATCTTGGTTTCGTCACGGTGACGATGACTTACATTTAGAACAAAACCAAACATTAGTGATTCTAGCGAGTAGAATATTAAAAAACTTTCGTCTCCAGCATATAGCAACTCGATTGATTCACTGCCCTTCCGACTGTGGCGTATAATTTTTATAGGTAACCCATTCTTTTTGACATCAGCATGAAGCTTTTTGAGCTCAAGATATTTCTCTTCTTTTTCATTGAGACAAGATCTTTTAAGTTTATCGGGGTAGAATTCAATAAGCCCATGACATCGAGGGCATAATGAAACAAGCGCCTCATCATCTCTACCCTCAAGAACTTCTACCTCATAGCTTCTATGATGAACTTCCAGTTCACAAAATCTGCTTTTTTTTGGCGCTTCCGGGTTTCCAGTGGGTAGATCGGAGTAGCATGTGGAGCAAAGCCAGTCAAGGTCGAGCCCTTCGGGTGCTCCCTGCGGTCACAACCTTGACCGGTTCGCCTCCACATGCTGGATCTACATACAACGCATAGGGTCAGGTCTTGCATTGCAATACGGTCAACGGCGGTATGCACAATGCAAGACCTGACCCTTTCTTCCTTAAAATCAATCACTTAACTAGGTCCGACCCCGACCCGGTTTGTTGCTGTTGCACCGCCTATTCGATCGACCGAGAAAGGTCAAAGGCAGACACGACCCCTAAGCTACAGTATGCACAATGCAAGACCTGACCCCTTTTGCCCCCCTGCACAATGCAAGACCTGACCCCTTTTTCCCCTGATGCAAGACCTGACCCCTTTTTCCCCTGACCTATTTTTCAAGATTCCCTTATGCTGATTCACTCTGCTTTCTCGGGGCTGATAGGGTCAGGTCTTGCATTGCAATACGTTCAAGGCCGGTATGCACAGTATGCACAATGCGAGAACTGACCATTTCTTCCCGCTTATGCCATCCATAAACTTCGGATGCTCCCCCTCAGGGGTCGGTTTTTTATTTATATCCGCCTCTTTCGAGCAGGAGATAAGCGAAAACCTTCTCACTTACATTTGTGTTTTCGTAGTTCATTTCTATTGAGTAATTGCCTTTCGCAGTGGCTTCTACTTGGCTAGAAACCTTCATGTCTTGATAGCCCTCAAGACAGTAGAACCTATTCAGACCTTGCTCTTGATTATTAATCATTTTTCCGATTGGCCGACTAAGGTCCAGAATTACTGTGTCCTTGTTAAAAACTCTCACCTGGAGGTTATTGTTTTTTATTTCATCAAGTGGGGCAGGATTTGGCACTACCAAGTAAATCATGTATGGTGTGCCCGTCGGCAAACCTTGCAGTGAATATGTTGCACTGTAATCTTGAGATAAATCAAAGTTCTGAAATTTGATTTCTACCCCGTCAATGCCCAACAACCCAGGAGATTGAAGATGTTTTATTATGCCGTCTCCTGAGTATTTGGATATTGCATTTTTTGATTCACGGTCACAGCCAACTAGAATGAGAAATATGACTAACGAAATTATGAAATACGTAATTCTTTTCATTCTGCTGTTTAACGTTTCGGTTAACTTGTCCGCGCCGATGAATTATCCGCGTCAGCGCCGCAACCGTTACCGCGGTCAAGTTAAACCGCTGGTGTACGCCCGGCACGGGCGTGATCTTATGGGGTGCAAGTCCCCTGTGCGTAGCACATAGGGTCAGGTCTTGCATTGCAATACGTTCAAGGGCGGTATGCACAGTATGCACAATGCAAGACCTGACCCTTTTTTCCTTCGCTACTGCCGCACCAAGGTTCGCGAGTTGACCAGACTCGGCACCTTCCTGCATACCGCCATCTCGGCGGGAATGAGCAGGAAAGGACCATGGCGATTGTCCCGGACGCTGGCCACCCAGTCGGGCA
>JBFLZZ010000003.1:0-145107 GCA_040755255.1 Thermodesulfobacteriota bacterium | reverse complement strand
CGATTCCTCGGCCGCCGAGGCCTGTACCTGGGTCACCGATTCGATCTGGTCGACCGCCTGGCTCACCTGTTCGATGGCGTTGGCCTGCTCCCGGGTGGAGACGGTGATCTCGTCGATGATCACCTTCATCCTGCCGGAACCGGCGGTGGCCTCCTGAAAGCAGCCGCCGACCTCGTTCATCAGTCGGTCCCCCTGGCCCACCTTGTCCACCGTGTCGCTGATCAGCCGGGAGGTGGAGCGGGCCGCCTCCGCCGCCCGTATGGCCAGATTTCTCACTTCGCCGGCCACCACCGCGAATCCGGCCCCCGCCTCGCCGGCCCGGGCCGCTTCCACGGCGGCGTTCAACGCCAGCAGGTTGGTCTGGAAGGCGATTTCGTCGATGGTCTTGACGATTTTCTGGGTTTCGGTGCCGGCCGCGGAGATCTCGGCCATGGCGGCCGCCAGTTGCCGCATCCCTTCCTCCGCTTTTGCCATGGCGGCTTCCGCCTCCTGCACCGTGGTGGCGACCTGGCGCAGATTTTCCGCGTCGCTCCGGATCATCGAGCTGACCTCGGTGATGCTGGCCGAGGTTTCCTCCATCGAGGCCGACTGTTCCGCGGTCCCTTCGGCCAGGGCCTGACTGGATCGGGCAATCTGGCCGGAGGCGGCCGCCACCTGTTCCGCCGAACCCATTACCTCCATACCCGCCTTTTTGAGGGGGGTGACGATGGCGTTGAGGAAGAAGGGGGCGATGGCGAGAATGAACGCCACCACGACCCCGGCGGCTGCGACCAGAATGCCCAGCAAGCGCTCGACCCGGGCCAGCTGGCTGTCGCTGGACTCCATGTTCTCGGCGACGAAGGGGCGGAAGACCTGCTGCAGATCGGCGGAGCTTCCGTCGAACCGGGCCATCATCCGGTTGCCGGTCTCCGGGCCGCCTTCTACGTAACCCCGGGCCATCTCCCGGCCGACCTGGTAGTAGGTCTCGAACGCGGTGACGATGCCGGCGAGCCTCTGGAGCCTGGCCTCGTCGGCCCGCTGCCGGTAGGCGTCGCGGAAGCGGTCGGCGCCGGCGAGAAAGGCGGCGCGGCTTTTCTCCGCCTCGGCGAAGCCGTCGTCGAGACCGTCGAGCCCGCGGGTCGCGGAGATGTCGGTAAGCCACTGCTGCACCTGGATGATGTCCTGCTGCATCTGCTTTGCGGCGATGGCGAGCTGGAAAAAGTCCTTGCTCTCCGCCACCGAAGCCTTGATGGTGCGGCGGGCGAAGGTGAGGGTGACGGCAATGGCGCCGACGATGACGATGACCAGCGCGCCTGCCAGTATGAGCCGTTTTCTGATGTCCATTCGACCTCTCTCCGGTTGCGCGGCCGCATCTTCTGGTCTGTGCCGGCCGCTTGTGATGGCAGGGTGCCGCGCCACCCTCCATGGCGCGACCCGTCCTGCCTGTCACCATTATAGGTGTCGAGGGAAAGCCGGCTCAAGCGTTATCGGTCGAAGGAGAAACGAATGTGCCGAGCGGGGAGCCGCTGGCCGAAACGAGGGCGGCCCCTTGGCCGTCGACCGGCAGGGAAACGGGATCGACAAAGGGGGCGCGGTATCGCCGGGAAGAACGGGCAGGGGTGCAACTGAGGGGGAAGGACAGAGGCGCCAGCGCCGGCGGAACCGTTCGGTCGTCCTGTCGACGTCGTCGCCCGGGGCGGGTGTTGGTGGAGCAGGAAGCCGGCGGAACCGATCGGGTGGTCGGCGACGGCTTTCGTTCATGCCCCTTTCCCCGCTCAGGTTTCCAGGTGCTCCTTTCGCCACCCGGCAAGAGAGGCGAGCGCCTGGCGGCTGCGCAACTCGCCCCGCTGCTTTTTCGGAACCCTGCCGGCAAGCTCCGGAAACAGGCCGAAATTGACGTTGGAGGGCTGGAAGCGCTTGGGCTCGGTACGGGTGAGATGGTTGATCAGCGCGCCCAGGGCGGTGTCGCCGGGCGGCGGGGCGATCTCCCTGCCGGCAAGATCGGCGACGGCGAAGATGCCGGCGAGCAGACCCATCGCCGCCGATTCCACGTAGCCCTCGACGCCGGTGAGCTGCCCGGCGAGGAGCAGGTCGGGCCGCATCCGGCAGTGCAGGGTCGGGGTGAGTACCTCCGGTCCGCAGACGAAGGTGTTGCGGTGGATGGAACCGTAGCGCAGGAATTCCGCCCGCGCCATGCCCGGGATCATCCGGAAGACCCGCGCCTGCTCCCGGTAGGTGAGCTTGGTCTGGAAGCCCACCATGTTGTAGCTGTCTCCCTCCAGGTTCTCCTTTCTGAGCTGCACCACGGCGAACGGCTCGCGGCCGCTGCGCGGATCGGGCAGGCCCACCGGCTTCATCGGGCCGAACCGGAGGGTGTGGATGCCGCGTTCCAGCATGATCTCGACCGGCAGACAGCCCTCGAAGTAGGCGGCCCGCTCGAAGTCCTTGAGCGGCACCTTCTCCGCCTCCCCCAGGGCCGCGATGAAGGCGAAGTACTCGTCCTTGTCCATCGGGCAGTTGAGGTAGTCGCCGGGACCGTCCTCGTAGCGGGACATCTGGTAGATCACCGAGCGGTCGAGGGAATCGGCGGCGACGATGGGGGCGATGGCGTCGTAGAAGGCGAGATTCTGGCGGCCGGTGAGGGCGATGAGCGAGGCGGTGAGCGCTTCCGAGGAGAGCGGCCCGGTTGCCATGATGACCGGGCCATCGCCCGGACCCGGCAGTTCGCGCACCTCGCCGTGACGAACGGTGATGTTTGCGTGGCCCTCCATGGCCGCGGTGAGGTCCCGGGCGAAGCGTTCGCGGTCCACCGCCAGCGCCCGGCCGGCGGGGACCCGGGTGCGTTCGGCGGCGGCCATCACCAGCGAATCGAGAGCACGCATCTCCTCCTTGAGCAGACCCACCGCGGAATTGGGGTCGGCGGCCCGGAAGGAGTTGGAGCACACCAGTTCCCCCAGGCAGGGTGACTGGTGCGCCGGGCTGTACGCCTCCGGCTTCATCTCGAGAAGCACGACGCGGCAGCCCCGTTGTGCCGCCTGCCATGCCGCCTCGCAGCCGGCGAGTCCGCCGCCGATGATCGTGATCGCTTTCTGTCCCATCCTTGTGCCGCTGAAAAAAAGAAGAGACCGGGGCGCCGCCGCCGGTCTCCTGTCGTGGGTGCGCTGCGGTCCGGTGATCGGACTACATGCCCAGTTCGGTCTTGATCGCCTGCACCACCACGTCGCTGGACGTGCCGTGGATCTTCTTCAGCAGGCCTTCCTTCTCGTAGAAGCCGATGAGCGGCGCGGTCTTCTGGTTGTAGGTTTCGAGGCGGTGGCTGATCGCCGCTTCGGTCTCGTCGTCGCGCTGCACCACGGCGCTGCCGCACTTGTCGCAGACCCCTTCCTTCTTCGGCGGGTTGCTCTTGACGTTGTAGATCGCCTGGCACTTGGCGTTGGCGCAGGTGCGGCGGGTGGTGAGCCGGTCGAGGATCACCTCGCGCGGCACCTCGATGCTGGCCGCCATGTCGAGCCTGATGTCCAGTTTGGCGAGCAGGGTCTTCAGCGCCTCGGCCTGGGGGATGGTGCGGGGGAAGCCGTCGAGCAGAAAGCCGTTCTGGCAGTCCGCCTCCTGCAGCCGTTTTTCCATGATGCCCATGATCAGTTCGTCGGGAACCAGGTCGCCGCGCTTCATGAACTCCTCCGCCTTCTTGCCCAGTTCGGTGCCGGCCTGGACCGCGCCGCGCAGGATGTCGCCGGTGGAGATCTGGACGGAGCCGTCGATTTTGGTGAGCAGCTTGGCAACGGTGCCCTTGCCGGCACCGGGCGCGCCCAGCAGGATGATTTTCATGGGGATCCTCCTTTGTGGTGAATTGGTGGTGATGGTTGGGTGCTGATCGAAGTAACCTCGTAATATACTGGAATCCGTGGTGGTTGGCAGTACTTTTTTGCCAATCCGGGTACGGGGCCTCCCCTTGACAAGCATCTCTTCGGTATTAATTTTTCAGGCAGGGACAGGTAAGAGTAATAAAACCAGAACGTTGTAAGGGAGGTGATGATATGTTCAGCCTGTTGCCAACGAGACGTCGTGATGAACGGGTAGACCTCTTTCGCGGAATGGATGAATTGATGCGGCGCATGTGGTCCGATCTGCCCTTCGGCGGCTGGGAAGGCGAATCCGCCTTTGCATGGTCGCCCAAGGTGGATCTCAGCGAGACCGACAAGGAGATTACGGTGAAAGCTGAACTTCCGGGCCTGAAGCGCGAGGACATCGATATCTCCCTCGACGAGAGGAGTCTGGTCATCAAGGGCGAAAAGAAGAGCGAGAGCGAGGAAACCGGGAGGCATTTCCACAGGGTCGAGCGCACCTACGGCTGCTTCTACCGGGCGTTGCCTCTGCCGGCCACCGTCGAACAGGACAAGATCGAGGCCACCTACAAGGATGGCATCCTCACCGTGGTGCTGCCGAAGACCGAGGAAGCGCGGAAGAAGTTGACCCACATCGAAGTGCACTGACCGGGGTCAGGGCGGCGGGTCCTCGCAAGCGGGCCCGCCGTTCGTCGTTGTTGCAAGGATGGAGCGCCGGCAGCCGGGAGGTTGCCGCGCTTTTGTACCACTTCAGGAAAAAGGAGGAGTTATGGCCATCATTCGTTTCGGTGATCGTCCCTTTTTCCGCAATCCGTGGATCGAATTCGAGCGGATGCGGCGGGAAATGGACCAGTTGACCAGGGGCATCGCCCATGAAGGCTGGGGAGGCGAAGCCCCCAATGTGTATCCGGCCCTGGTGGTTTCCGAGACCAAGGACGCCATCCATGTCGAGGCACAGATTCCCGGGGTCGCGCCCGAGGATCTGGAGATTTCCGTAGAGGGGGAGACCCTCACCATCAAGGGAGAGCGCCGTGCCGTCACTGTCGGGGAAAAGGTGTCCTACCATCGCCGGGAGATCGAATACGGCCGGTTCAACCGGGCGATCAATCTGCCCACCCGTATCAGCGCCGAGAAGGTTACCGCCAAGGCCGCGGACGGTATCCTGTCCATCGTCCTCCCCAAGGTGGAGGAGGTGAAGCCCAGGACGGTCAAGGTGGTGCCGAAGGAATAGGATGCGGCATGTTATCCAGAAAATAACGGACCAGGAGAAGAACCATGACGGAAAATCAGATGAAGCTGCAACCTCAGCAGGAAGTCAGGCAGGAGGGAGAGTCCACCAAGAACGTCAGGCAGTTCCTGCCGGCGGTGGATATCTTCGAAACCTCCGAGGCGGTGACCGTCCTGGCTGATATGCCGGGCGTCTGCAAGGAATGCGTTGAAATCGGTCTCGATGACGGGGTGTTGACCCTCAAGGGACAGATGGGGGGCGAACCGGTCGAGGACGGCAGGGTGCTGCTCAAGGAATTCGACTCGGGTCATTACCTGCGGCGGTTCACCATCTCGGAATCCATCGATCAGGACAAAATCACCGCTTCCATCGTCAACGGGGTGCTCAAACTGGTGCTCCCCAAGGTGGCCCCGGCGGCGCCGCGGCGGATTGCGGTACAGGGAGGGTGATGCCGCGGCAACGTGCTGGTGCGGCAACAAAAAGGCCGACCCGTTGGGGTCGGCCTTTTTGCGTGGGAAGGAGGAAAGAAAAGAGAAGAAGATGTTTCATCTTCTAGTGTTCAGACGTTGGTCGCTGGAAATGGTTCCCGGTGTCGCGAAAAAAAATCGTGGCGGGTCGATATGTTTCCAACCTTCCGGTAACGCTCACATATTGTAGCCGATTTCGTTGTGCTGGTTGAGGTCGAGCCCCTGTACCTCCTCTTCCTGGCTGACGCGCAGGCCGACCGTGAGGTCGATGACCTTGAGGATGATCCAGGTGAGGAGCATGGAGTAGACGATGGTCACCAGAGCGCCCTTGGCCTGGATCCACAGCTGCAGGGGGTTGCCGAAAAAGAGGCCGTTGTTGCCCGCCGCGTTGACCGCGGTGGTGGCGAACAGGCCGGTGGCGAGCGCACCCCACAGTCCGCCGATTCCATGAACGCCGACCACGTCGAGGGCGTCGTCGTAACCGATGCGGTTCTTCAGCAGCACGGCGGCGTAGCAGAGCACGCCGGCGACGAGGCCGATGATGATCGCCGAAAGCGGTCCGACAAAACCGGCGGCCGGGGTGATGGCCACCAGGCCGGCAACGGCGCCGGAGGCGGCGCCGAGGGTGGTGGGCTTGCCGGTGTGCTGCCATTCCGCCAGACACCAGGAGAGTACCGCCGCGCCGGCCGCCACCTGGGTGGTGAAGAAGGCCATGACCGCGGTCTGGCCGGCGGCCAGGGCGCTGCCGGCATTGAAACCGAACCAGCCGAACCAGAGGATGCCGGCGCCGAGAATGGTGGTCGGCAGGTTGTGGGGGTGGAAGGATTCCCGGCCCCAGCCCTTGCGTTTGCCGAGAACCAGGGCCGCCACCAGGGCCGCGGCGCCGGAGTTGATGTGGATGACCGTGCCGCCGGCGAAGTCGAGGGCGCCGTCCTTGCCGAGCCAGCCGCCGCCCCAGACCCAGTGGCACACCGGCATATAGACGAGAACGCTCCACAGCAGGGTGAAAAGGAGAAAGGCGGAAAATTTCATCCGCTCGGCAAAGGCGCCGGTGATCAGCGCCGGGGTGATGATGGCGAACATGAGCTGGAAGGCGCAGAACAGCAGGTGGGGAATTGTGTCCGAGTAGGGGCCGGGCTCCAGGCCGACGCCGGATAGTCCCGCCCAGTCCAGATTGCCGATGAAGTGACCGACATCGGGGCCAAAGGCCAGGGAGTAGCCGAACGCCACCCAGACGATGGAGATGAGCCCCAGGCAGACGAAGCTCTGCATGATGGTGGCAAGGACGTTTTTCGCCCGGACGAGACCGCCGTAGAACAGGGCGAGTCCCGGGGTCATCAGCATGACCAGGGCGGTGGCGATGAGCATGAAGGCGATGTCTCCGGTGTTCATAGTGACCTCTGATAAAAATGTGATGGTTGGTGCCCGAACCGCGCATGCAGCGTGGAATTCCGAACCGGTTTCGCACGTTCTCTCCGGCGGCCGGAGGTCGCTGCGCTTCCTGCGATGTTGGCTGGCCGTAAATGCACGCTATGTGCCAGTTTGCGGAATCTCTTGTATCTGTTCGGTATTGTAGTCTATTTTCGAAACTATCACATTCTGTGCCGTCATGCAACGATACAAAAAAGTAACACAATAATTATGTCAGGTTACAATTTTGTCCATAAAGGGGAAATCGGTGGGTGCCGAGGGCGCCGCGGCAGGATGGTCCCCTTTGCGGCGAGAAAAAAAGAACCGGCCGCGAGGGCCGGTTCAGAGGGGAGAGGAAGGAGAAAAAGATGAAGTGTCGTATACGGGTGTGACAGTCTTCCGACTGTTTTGTTGCAGGCTGGCAGCATTTTTTTCGGCGTCCCGGCGGGGAACGCGCCGGCGCCGTCCGCGTGAGCCCCTGCCGGCCTCAGAACAGCACGAGGAGGTTGACGAGGCCGATGAGGAAGCCGAGCAGTCCGCCGAACAGGTTGATGTACTTGAACTGCTCCTTCATGATCCCCATGAGCAGCCCTTCGAGGCGGAGGAGATCCAGGGTGTCCACCTTGCGGGTGACCAGGTCGCGGATGTTGAGGGAGTCCACCAGGCCGGGAACCTCGCGGAGGAGCAGGTCGTTGATCTGCTGCACCAGATAGAGATGCAGCCCCTCGCGGACCGCGCCGGGCAGAAATTCCCGCAAGCTGCCCAGGGGGCGGTGCAGGAGTTTGGAATGGAGCAGACTGCTGGCGAGCTCGGCGGCGAAGTGGCGGAAGGCCGACGACTGGACCAGAGAGACCCATTCGCCGGTCAGCCAGGCGAGACCGCGGCCGGTCCGTTCGCCGCCGAAGAGATCGCGGCAGCCCTCGGCGAGGCTGCGGCCGTGCAGGGCGGCAAGATGGTCGGCGAGCATGTTGCGCAGGCCGTTGGCCGCCTGCGGCCTCCGCAGCTGCAGCAGGATTGCCTCGGCGAGCTTGTCCGGAATGAGTTGCCGCTTCTCTCCATCGACCGGGAGAAGTCTGGCGATGGGCAGCCGGAAGAACTCCTCCAGCTTGTCGTTGAGCAGCGCGGTGAGCTGGCGGCCGGTTTCCCCGTCGGTCAGGCCGGTGGAGAGCTCCTGCCAGTGCGCCTCCAGGTAGGCGTCGATATGGGCGGCCAGTTTTTCCGCCGAGACGAAACCGCCGATGAGTGCCGCCATCGGCCCCAGCGAGGCGATGAAGGACTGCAGCGCCGCGACGAGTTTGTCGGTGAACGCGTGACGCAACTCCGAGCGGCCGAGCGCCCCGGCAAGTTTGGTCAGAAGCCCGGGAAGCGCGCCGCGCAGTTCCTTGCCGAGCATGGCGACCATCTCCTCGCCGAGCAGGTCCTGCAGGGTGCGGCCGTCGGCCACCGCCTGCTCGAAGGATTCCCGCACGGCGAGGCGTACCCAGGCGGCAAGCCGGCCACTGGCGAGCATTTTGCCGCTCATCTCCTCGAAAAAGTCGAGCAGGGCGGTCTCGTCCTTCTCCTTCAGGAAATCCTCCCAGCCCCGGCCGAGAAATCCCTGCAGGGCATCGGCGGCCGCGCCCCGCATCGCCTTGCGGAAATCGTCGCCGGCGAGGTAGGTCTGCAGGGATTTCTGCGCCCGCCGGTCGAGGATCTTGACGCCGGCATCGAAATAAGGGCGAAACCGCTCGGGAACGAGGGACGGCAATGGTCCGAGCTGTCTGTCCAGTAAGGACTCCACCCGGTCGCGCACGAGGGCGGCGAGTTCCTCCTGGAAGGCCGGCGCCATGATGCCCTTCTGCACATCCTTGCTGGTGAGCAGATGGTCGCCCACCATCGCGCCGATGTTTCTCGCCAATTCGTGGCGTTTGGCCGGGATGACCCCCGGCGTCAGCGGCAGGCGCATGCCCAGGAGCCGCCAGGGCCTGAGCGGTCGGAACAGCATGCGGATGGCGATGTCGTTGGTGAGATAGCCGATGAAGGCGCCGATAAGCGGCGGCGCCAGGACGTGCGGGTCGAAGGGCATGGTCAGCGGTGGCGGCGGCGGCTGATGACCTCGTCCACCGCCAGGGCGCAGTTCATGTTCTGGCGGAGGAAATCTTCCCGGAGGTAGCTGCGGTTCTTCTCCATCACCTCCTGCAACCCGGCGATGTCGCCCGCCTCGGCCATGGTGAGAAGGCCGCTCAGGCTGGCGATGAAATCCCGCACCAGGCCCATGCCGGCCCCGGCCGCCGCCATGATCTCGGCATAGGTGCGGTCGTTCTGGGCATGGATTCGCGACATGTGCAGGATGGTGTAGAGCGAGGTGAGGGTGGCGTGGCTGTTGATGTCTTCGGGGGTGATCCCGTTTTCCCTGAGGGTGCGGGCCAGCGCCACCGAGATACTGGTGGGCAGTTTCTGGCCCACCCCCATCAGCAGGTCGTGCCGGCCGGGGCTGTCCTGGAGGATGTCGGCGCCGTGCTTGTAGAGAAAGGCCTCGAATTCGGAGCAGAGCGCGCCGCTCCTGCGGGTGCGGACCACGGAAGCGGTCTTGTTCTTCATTGTCGCCGCCTGCGGCCCCCAGAGGTTGTGGACCAGCATCACCTCCACCCCCTCGCGGGTATGGTCCAGGGCGGCGTTGACGATGTTTTCCGCCGAGCCGGCAAGCAGGATCAGGGCCTGGCCTTCCTGGAGCAGCGGTCCGTATTCGCGTACCGTCGCAATGGTGGCGGAAATCGGCACGCAGATCACCACCGCGTCCACCTGCCGGATCAGTTCCTCCGGCCTGAGCACCGTCGAGCGACCGGCGAGCAGGGTGCGGTAGCCTTCGCCTTCCAGCTTGCGGGCGAACCAGGTGCTCATGTCGCCGGTGCCGATGAAACCGAAGCCGTCGATGAGCTTGGCGCGGATGTCCACCCGGGGAAAGCTGCCGAGGATCCGGACGACTCCGGGTTCCTGGACGATGTCGCGCTCGATGCGGGCGATGGCCTGGGCAAGGGGTTCGTCGTCGATATGCCCCTCCGCCTCGATGTAGATCTGCAGCCGCTGGGTCTTGATGTCGGAATCGGTGCGCAGATCGGCGAGGTTGATGCCGCGGCGGGAGAATTCGCCAAGGATGTCCACCAGCAGCCCCAGCCGGTCCTTGAGCGGTTCGGTGATCAGCGCGGTGGCGTCGTAGCCGCTGGTCGCGGCAGGCTTACGCGCGAAGACGGCGAAGCGGGTGCGGTTGTGGGCGGCGATCTCCCGCGCCCGGACAACCAGGTTGCGGGCTTTCAGGATCTCCTCCGCCTCGATCACCCCGACGTCGGCGCGGCCCTCGCGGCGCAGCCGGCGGATGGCCGCGTCGACGTCGTGGGTGGCGAGCAGGTCGGCGTCGGGAAAGGAGAGGGCGATGTATTCCTCGCACTGCTTCAGCTCGGAAACGCCGCCGGTGATGGTGGTGAGGTCGGAGTGGCCGTCCAGGCTTCCCAGACAGAGGTGAATGGGCAGCACCAGGTTGTCGACCCAGTGGCAATCGGCAACCGCGGTCATCATCCGGAAGAAGTCCTGCGGCTCCCCCTCGCGGGTGTTGTAGATCGGCACCACCGCCCGATCGGCCCGGCCGGCGGCGAGGGCTGCGAAAACTTCCCGGATGCGGTTGCAGAGCAGGATCTCGGCGCCGCCGTCGTACAGTTGCGCTGCCTGCCAGGGATGGGAGCCCAGCGGCCCGAGTGTAGCAAGAATCGTCATGTCCGCCCGCCGGATGGTCCTTGTCTTGTCTGCGGTTACCTGTTAGCGTGAGGGGCGTGCGCGCCGCCGCGCTGGTCGCGGCTGCGGCCTGTGCCCCGCCGCCGGCAAAAGTGGCGTAACGTACCATGGGACATGCGGTTTGTGAAGCAGGGAATGCCTCGGATGGAAGACAGAGCTGACAGCGGTGGTGCACCGGAACCGGCCCCGGTCGCCGCCTGGCTCGCCGAGTTAGAGGCGGCGGAGGATTTCGCCGCCCACATCATCCACCACCGGCAGATGGAGGAACAGGGGGCGGACTGGGCCGATCTCGCCCGGCCGCCATGCCCGGTTCTGGCCGATGCCCTCACCGTTACCGGTTTTGCCCGCCTGTACCGGCACCAGGCCCAGGCCGTCGACCTCATCCGCGCCGGCAGCGATGTCCTGGTGTCCACCCCCACCGCCAGCGGCAAAAGCCTGATCTACAACATCCCGGTGTTCGACCGCATCCTCCGCGATCCCTTCAGCCGCGCCCTCTACGTCTTTCCGCTGAAGGCCCTGGCCCAGGATCAGCTGCGGGCGGTGAACGAACTGGCCGGGGCTCTGCCCGCCCCTCTGCGGCCCGCGGCCGCCATCGTCGACGGCGACACCTCCGGTCATCAGCGCCGCAAGCTCCGCCAGCATCCGGTCAATATCATGATGACCAATCCGGACATGCTGCACCTGTCTCTCCTGGGCCACCACGAGCGCTGGGCCTCCTTCTGGCCGGGACTCCGCTACATCATTCTCGACGAGGTCCATACCCTGCGCGGCGTCTTCGGTTCCCACATGGCCTGGGTGCTGCGCCGGCTGCTGAGGATCTGCCGGCTGTACGGCAGCGAGCCGCAATTCGTCATGAGTTCCGCCACCGTGGGTAATCCCGCGGAACTGGCCCGGCAGCTCACCGGCCGGCCGGCGGCGGTGGTCACCGAAAGCGGCGCCCCCCGGGGAAGGCGGCACTTCCTCTTCTACAATCCCCTGCATTCCGCCGCCCATGCCGCCTGCCGCTTGCTGGAGCAGGCCCTGCGCCGGGGACTGCGCACCATCGTCTATACCCAGTCGCGCAAGATGGCGGAACTCATCTCCATCTGGACGAGAACACGGCTGGGGGATCTGCGCGAGCGGCTGAGTCCCTACCGTTCCGGCTTTCTCGCCGAGGAGCGCCGGCAGATCGAGACGAAGCTCGCCAGCGGCCAGCTCTTCGGGGTGGTGTCCACCAGCGCCCTGGAACTGGGCATCGATATCGGCGAGCTGGATGTCTGTCTGATGGTCGGTTACCCGGGCACGGTGATGACCACCTGGCAGCGCGGCGGCCGGGTCGGCCGCAGGCAGCGGGAATCGCTGGTGGTGCTCATCGGCGGCGAGGACGCCCTCGATCAGCACTTCATGCGCAACCCCGAGGATTTTTTCGGGCGGGAGGTGGAGCGGGCGGTGCTCAACCCGGCCAATCCGGTGATCGCCGCCCAGCATCTGGTCTGCGCCGCCGCGGAAACACCGCTGGCGGCCGGCGAACCGCTGCTCGCCGACCCGGCGGTGATGGCGGCGGTGCGCGACCTCGAAGCCGGCGGCCGTCTGCTCCGGGGACGAGACGGCGACCGCTGGCACACCATGCGTACCGCGCCCCACCGCGAGGTGAGTCTGCGCGGCGGCGGCGGCAATTTTCTCATCTACACCGAGGATGAGCACCGGTTGGTGGGGCAGATCGACGGCCATCGCTGCCTGCGCGAGTGCCATCCCGGCGCGGTCTATCTGCACCGCACCACCACCTGGGTGGTTTCCGGCCTCGACATCGAGGGGCGCGAGGTGCTGGCCAGTCCTCGCAAGGTACATTTTTTCACCCGTGCCATGGCGGAAAAGCACACCGAGATCCTCCATGTCGAGGCGACGAAAAAAGTAGGCGGCGCCACGGTCTCCCTCGGCCGTTTGCGGGTCACCGACCGGGTGACCGGTTTCCAGAAGCGGCTGGTGCGCGGCCAGAAACTGATCGCCACCGAACCCCTCGATCTGCCGCCGTCGGTGTTCGAGACGGAAGGGCTGTGGTTCGAGATCCCCGAGCGGCTGCAGGCCGAGGCCGAAGGCCGCCTGCTGCATTTCATGGGCGGCATCCATGCCCTGGAACACGCCGCCATCGGCATCTTTCCGCTTCTGGTCCTCTGCGACCGCAACGACATCGGCGGCATCTCCCAACCGGCGCATCCGCAACTTTCCCGGGCGGCGGTGTTCATTTACGACGGCCATCCCGGCGGCATCGGTCTCTGCCGCGAAGTTTTCGCCCGGGCCGGCGACCTGATGCGTTCAACCCTGAACGCCATCGCCTCCTGCCGCTGCGACACCGGTTGCCCCTCCTGCGTCCATTCGCCGAAATGCGGCTCCGGCAACCGCCCCATCGACAAGGAGGCGGCGTTGTTTCTGGCGCGGGAACTGCAGAGCGAGAAGGCCGGCGGCCGGGTGGTGGTACTCCGGCCTGCCGGGCACCAGCCGGCGAGAGCACCGGCGGTCTCGCCGGCGCGGACCCAGACCGGCCCGGAGCCGACCGTTCATTACCGGGTGTTCGACCTGGAAACCCAGCGTTCGGCCCAGGAGGTGGGCGGCTGGCAGTACGCGGCGCGGATGGGGGTGAGTCTGGCGGTGGTGTACGATTCCCGCGAGGACGCCTGGCAGGTGTACGGTGAAAACGAAGTGGACCGGTTGCTGGCGGCCCTGGCCGGCTGCGACCTGGTGGTGGGGTTCAACAGCAGGAGGTTCGACTACCAGGTGCTGGCCGCCTATGGCGGTCCTTCTCCCGGCCGCCTGCCCACCCTGGATCTGCTGGAGGAGGTACAGCGCCATCTCGGCTACCGGCTGAGCCTCGACAACCTGGCCGAGCACAGCCTGGGCGGCCGCAAGAGCGGCGACGGCCTCATGGCCCTGCGGCTCTACCGGGAAGGCCGGCTCGACGAACTGGCCTCCTACTGCCGCCGGGACGTGGAACTGACCCGCGATCTCTTTCTGTTCGGCTGGCGTCACCGCCACCTGCTGTTCGCCAACAAGGCAGGCCAGGTGGTCCGCTGTCCGGTGGACTACAACATCAGGATCGGCAACGGGGGAGGAAAGAGGTCGGCCTTCCCTGCCGGGGAGGTGAAGGGGTGACCATCTACGACTGCATCGTCATCGGTGCCGGCCCGGGCGGGTTGCAGGCCGCCATCCATCTCTGCCGTTTCCGGCGGCGGGTGCTCGTCGTCGACGGCGGCGGCGGCCGTACCCGCCACGCCCGCCATATCGAGAATTTCCTCGGCCTGGAACTGGTGACCGGCGGCGAACTGATCGACACCGGTCTTGCCCAGGCGGCCCGCTTCGGTGCCGAGATCGTCAGGGCCAAGGTGACCGCGGTTGAGGGGGGAGAGCTGTTCACCGTCCGGACCGAACACGACCGCTGGCAGGCGCGGTTCGTCATCGCTTCCTCCGGCGGCCGCGAGATTCTGCCGCCGCTCGCCAACCTCGGCCGCCATTTCGCCAGGAGCGTTCACACCTGCGTCGACTGCGACGGCTACCGGGTGGTGGGCAGGCAGACCCTGATGATCGGTTCCTCCTTGAACAGTGTCCGCCTTGCCTTCGGGATCAGGAAGATGTTCACCGAGCGGGTGGGGGTGCTGGCGGTCGGTTTCACCGTTCCGGAGGACTACCGGCAGCTCCTGGAAGAGGACGGCATCACTCTCCACTACGGCGAACCGAAGTCGCTCAGGGGCGAGGGCGATCTTGAAGGAGTCGAACTGGCCGACGGGTCTTTTCTCCCCTGCGAGGCGATCTTTCTCGGCTTCGGTATGCAGCTGAACGACGGGTATCTCGCCGGCCTCCATCCCGACCGCGACGCCGAAGGGTACAAGATTCTCACCCATGGCGCCGGGGAAACCTCGGTGCCGAACCTTTTCGCCGTCGGCGCCCTGCGGCCGGGCCATGCCCAGGCGGTGATCGCCGCCGGCCAGGGCTGCGCGGCGGCCATCGAGATCAACGGCCGGCTGCTGGGGTTGTGAGAAGGGGCCTTCCGCCCGCCGGTCAATTCTGCTGCGTCCTGCTTCAGTACAGTCGCCGCAGGGCCGAGGCCTTGATTACCGCCGTCACCGCCGTTCCTTCCCTGATCTCCAGTTCGCGGAGGGATTCAGGGACGATCTGTGACACCAGGCGGCCGCCGGCCGCGTCCAGTTCCACCCCCACCCGGTTGCCGTCGCCGAACAGGCCGGTAACCCGGCAGTCGAAGCGGTTGCGGGCGCTGGTCGCCTCCGGAGGGTGCTTGAACAGGGTGATGTCCTTGGCGCCCAGCTCGAACTGATTGGCGCCCTCGTTTCCCGGCTCGGTGGCGACCAGTTCCCCCTCGCCCCAGCGGTAGCTCCACAGATCCCCCCGGGGCCGGGGATCGTACAGACGGAGCAGGTTGGCGTAGCCGCGACCATTGGTGGCGAGCTGGTGCCGGGCGAGGTCCTCCACCGGCTGGAAGCGGTCCATCCTGCCCTTCTCCACCAGCAGCGCCTCGTCGGTGAGCAGCCGCATCTCCTGCAGCGAGTGGCTGATGAAGACGAGAGGCAGGTCGAATTCGGTGAACACCTTTCGCAGATAAGGGATGATCTGATATTTCAGCCTCTCGTCCAGCCCGGTCAGGGGCTCGTCCATCAGGATCAGCCGGGGGCAGGCCAGTACCGTGCGTCCCAGCGCCAGCCGCTGCCGTTCCCCACCGGAAAGCGCGTTCACCCCCCGCTCCAGCAGATGGCCGAGATCCAGCATCTCGATCAGCGTCCGGGGCTCGATCCGCCGCTCCGCCGCCGGGGTCCGTTCCCAGCCGTAGAACAGATTGCGGCGCACGTTCAGGTGGGGAAAGAGATGCGCGTGCTGGAACACCACGCCGATGCGCCGCTGTTCGGGCGGCAGGTCGATGCGCCGCTCCGAATCGAACAGGGTCCGGCCGGCCAGGCTGATCCGGCCGGAATCCGGGCGGACGAGTCCTGCCAGCAGGTGCATCAGGGTCGATTTGCCGCTCCCGGAAGGGCCGAACACGCCGCAGCGTTTCGCGGTTGCCCGGAACCGGGCGGTCAGATCGAAGGCCGGGAATCTTTTGCGTACCGAAACTTCGAGGTTCATCGCGCCGCTCGCCGTTGCAGGGAGCGGGCGGAGGCCTCGCTGACCAGGAGCACCAGAAAGGAGAGCACCACGGAGACCAGGCAGAGGGAGAGGGCCATGCGGTCGCCGCCCGGGGTGGAGGTGTACTCGTAGATGGCCAGGGGGATGGTCTGGGTCACCCCGGGGATGTTGCCGGCGAGGATGACCGTGGCGCCGAATTCGCCCAGGCTGCGCGCGAACATCAGGGTCATGCCCGCCAGCAGTGCCCGGCCGGAAAGGGGCAGGATGATGGTGAACAGGCAATCCTGCCAGCCCGCTCCCAGGGTGCGGGCCGCCTGGAGGTAGCGCGCGTCGATGGCCTCCATGCCGATGCGGATCGCCCGCACCAGCAGGGGAAAGCCCACCACCGCCGAGGCCAGCACCGCGCCGGCCGGAGTGAAGATGATGCGGATGTCGAAAACGGCCAGGAGCGGCCCCAGGCCGCCGTTTTTGCCGAAAAGCAGCAGCAGCAGATAGCCGACCACCACCGGCGGCAGCACCAGGGGCAGGTTGATGATCCCCTCCAGCACCGCCCTTGCCGGTATCTTGGCAAACACCAGCAGATAGGCGGCGGCGAAGCCGAAGGGCGCGGTCAGCAGGGTGGCGGCGGCGGCGACCTCCACCGACAGCCGGATCGCCTGCATGTCCTGGGGGGAGAGGGAAAACATGCGCGGCCCCCTATTGCTCCGCCGCCGGCGGCAGGGTAAAGCCGAAGGATTTCAGGACGGCGCCGGCCTCAGGCCCGGTGAGGAAGGCGAAAAAGGAGCGGACGGCTTCGTTTTTTCCCCCGGCAACGGTGAGCCCCGCCGGATAGGCGATGGGATCGTGCAGGGCCGCCGGCACGGTGAACAGTACCCTCGCCCGTTCGGCGAGGCGGGCATCGGTGGCGTAAACGAAGGCGCCGTCCACCTCGCCGCGGTCGGCGTAGAGCAGGGCCTGACGCACGTCCTTGGCCATCACCAGTTTGTTGGCGGCCAGGAGTTCTTCATAGATGCCGGCGGCGCGCATCGCCTGTTCGGCATACCGGCCCGCCGGCACGCTCCGGGGGCTGCCGACGGCGATGCGGGAGAGGGCCGCAAGCTCCGCAAACCCGGCGGCGCCGTTTCCGGGCTCGCCCGCGAACACCAGGGAATTGCCGGCAAACAGGCGCAGCGATCCGCCGGAGATCCTTCCCTCCTTGACGAGGTAGTCCATCCATTCGCCGTTGGCCGAAATGAAGATGTCTGCCGGCGCTCCCTGGACGATCTGTTTGGCCAGCGTCCCGGAAGAGCCGAAATTGGTCAGGATTTTTGCGCCGGGGTGGCGTTGTTCATAGGCCGTTTGCAGTGCCTGCAGGGCGTCGGTCAGACTGGCCGCGGCCGAGAGATGGATCCCGGCGGCGTTGCCGGAAGCGGGCAGGGCGGCGGTCAGGACGAGCAGCGACAGGAAGAGCCATGCGGTTTTCATCGATAAACTCCGGAAAAGGGGAGGGGATGCAGGCATTCAGAGCAAACAGTGCGCCAGGGCAAAGACGGTGACCGACAAAGTTGCCTCCTTGCTGTATGTTCCATGATCTCGGAGAGATATCCTTTGGTCGATGCGGCGGCCGACCGCCGGGACGGATACCCGGCGACGAGGAGGTGTACATAATTGTCGCCAGTGGACATTTTTGTACCTCACTGCTGACCTTGACGGCGGCCGGCGGGTACGGTAGTATCCTGCGGAATGAACGTTCATTCCGCGAGGGGCTATGGGGCAAGCACCGATCAACAGGCGTGACTGCATCGTCGAGGCGACCATCCGGTTGATTGCCGAATACGGCTTTCACGGCACCTCGGTCGCCATGATCGCCGCTGCCGCCGGCGTCGGCACCGGCACGATCTATCGTTATTTCCGGGACAAGGACGCCTTGGTCGTGGAAATATTCCGTCAGGTCGATGCCGTCTTCAAGCGGACCCTGTTGCAGGATTACGACGAGAGGCGGTCCGTCCGGGAACGCTTTTTCCATCTCTGCCGGGGGGTCTTCCGTTACGGCATCGCCAAGCCGTTCGAGTTCAAGTTCATCGAGCAGTACCTCTACTCCCCCTACGGCACCGACCTGCGGCGGGAGAAACTCTTCTGCGCCCGAGGCGAAAACGGTGACGAGCTTCCCTTCTCCCAGGTCTTCGAGTCGGGAAAACGACAGCGGCTCATCAAGGACCTGCCGCAGTTCGCCCTCATCGCCCTGGCCATCGGCCCGGTCATCTTTCTCGTCAAGGACTGCATTTCAGGGTTGGTGCGGGCGGAGGATGCAACCATCGACGCCGTGCTGTCGGCCTGCTGGGACGCGGTGAAACGCTGAGCGGCCGTTGCGCCGCGCTTCGACAAGAGACGGCCACCCCCACCCCGCAGCCGGGAGCAGTGGCCGCCGCCACTTTGGGAAAACACATCATGGCAAAACGGATCGTCCTTACCCTTGTTCTTCTGCTTCTCGTCGTCGGCGCCATCGCCGGCGTCAAGTTCCTGCAGATCCGTGCGATGATGGCGGGCGGCGCGAGTTTCGTGCCGCCGCCCACCGTCATCACCGCGACGCCGGTGACCAGTGAACGCTGGGAGGAGACGCTCACCGCCGTCGGCACCCTGGAGGCGGTGCAGGGGGTGACCGTCGCCGCCGAGGTGCCGGGCAAGGTGGTGCGTATCGCCTTTACCGCCGGGGCTTCGGTCCGGCAGGGCGACCTGCTGCTGGAGCAGGACCGGAGCGCGGAGGAGGCGCAGTTGCGTGAGCTGCAGACTTCGCGGGCTCTGGCCGCCACCAACCTCGACCGGATGGCGCGGCTGGTGGCCGAGGGGTTCATCGCCCAGGTCGACTACGACAACGCCGCCGCCGCCTTCAAGGAGGCGGCCGCCCGGGAGGACAATATCCGCGCGGTCATCGCCAGGAAGACGATCCGCGCCCCTTTCGCCGGCCGGCTCGGCATCCGCGAGGTCAACCTCGGCCAGATCCTCCGTGAGGGCGATGCCGTGGTCTCCCTCCAGGCCCTCGATCCGATCTTCGTCAATTTTCAGCTGCCCCAGGAGGAGATGCCCCGGCTGCAGCCGGGGCTCGCGGTACGTTTGAGCGGCGAGGGGCTCGGTGACCTGCAGCCCGTCGGCGAGATCAGCACGGTCAGCCCAGGTCTCGACCCAGCCACCCGCAGTGTTCGGGTACAGGCCACCGTGGCCAATCCCGCCGAACTTCTGCGGCCCGGCATGTTCGTCAACGTCGCCGTCCTTCTCCCAGAAGAAACGCAGGTGCTCACCGTTCCGGCCACCGCCGTGCTCCATGCCCCCTACAGCGACTCGGTGTTCGTGGTGGAGGACAGCCAGGACGAAAAGGCGGAACAGGGCGGCAAGGTTCTGCGCCAGCAGTTCGTCCGTCTCGGCGAGAAACGCGGCGATTTCGTCGCGCTCCTCACCGGGGTCGAGGAGGGAGAGGTGGTGGCGAGCACCGGGGTCTTCAAGCTGCGCAACGGCGAGAAGGTGGTGATCGACAACAGCCATGCCCCCGACTTCCAGCTGCGGCCAGAGCCGGAGAACAACTGATGGGCGCCCGCCCGCGCACCGCCCGCCAGGCAGAGGTGGAGAAAGCCGCGTCATGAAATTCACCGACCTGTTCATCCATCGCCCGGTGCTCAGCCTGGTGGTGAGCCTGTTGATCGTCATCGCCGGTCTGCAGGCCGTCCGCAGCCTGAACGTCCGCCAGTACCCCAGAAGCGAGAACTCGACGGTCACCGTGACCACCATCTATGTCGGCGCGAGCGCCGAACTGGTGCGCGGCTTCATCACCACCCCCCTGGAACGGGCCATCGCCGCCGCCGACGGCATCGACTACATCCAGTCGGAGAGCGCCCTGGGGATGTCCACCATCAACGTTCGGCTGAAACTGAACTACGACGCCACCCGGGCGCTGGCCGAGATAAGTTCCAAGGTGGACCAGGTCCGCGCCGACCTGCCGCCCGAGGCGGAGGTGCCGGTGATCAACGTCACCTCAGCCGACAGCGAATTCGCCTCCGCCTATCTGAGTTTCACCTCCGACGTCCTGGAGCAGAACCAGATCACCGATTATCTGATGCGTTCGGTGCAGCCGCGTCTGTCCGCCCTGGAAGGGGTCCAGCGCGCCGACATCCTCGGTGGCCGCACCTTTGCCATGCGCATCTGGCTCAAGCCTGACAAACTGGCCGCCTACCGCATCACCCCCACCGAAGTGCGCCAGGCCCTGGCAGCCAACAACTACCTGGCCGCCCTGGGGCGGACCAAGGGGGCGCTGATCCAGGTCAACCTCACCGCCGACACCAACCTGCAGTCGGTGGCCGATTTCAAGCGACTGGTGGTGCGCGAAGAGGGCGGCGCCATCGTCCGCGTCGAAGACATCGCCGAAGTGGTGCTCGGCGCCGAGGACTACGACGCCGAGGTGCGTTTTTCCGGGCAGACCGCGGTGTTCATGGGGATCTGGCCGCTGCCCAACGCCAACTCCCTGGACGTCATCAAAAGGGTGCGCGCCGAGATGGAGGAGATCGGCAAGGATCTGCCCAGCGGCATGGGAGCGCGGGTCGCCTACGACGCCACCGACTACATCGACAACGCCATCCGCGAGGTGATCAAGACCCTGGGCGACACGCTCATCATTGTCGTCGTCGTCATCTTTCTCTTTCTCGGCTCCTGGCGCTCGGTGTTCATCCCGGTGGTGGCCATTCCCCTGTCGCTGATCGGCGGCGTCTTCCTGATGCAGGCCTTCGGCTTCACCGTCAACCTCCTCACCCTGCTCGCCATCGTCCTTTCCGTCGGCCTGGTGGTGGACGATGCCATCGTCGTCGTCGAAAACGTCGAACGGCACCTGCGCGAGGGGCTGCCGCCCACTGAAGCGGCCATTCTGGGTGCCCGGGAACTGGTCGGACCGATCATCGCCATGACCGTCACCCTGGCGGCGGTATACGCCCCCATCGGCCTGCAGGGAGGTCTCACCGGCTCGCTGTTCCGCGAATTCGCCTTTACCCTGGCAGGCGCGGTGACGGTCTCCGGTGTGGTGGCGCTGACCCTGTCGCCGATGATGTCGGCCAGACTCCTCGTGCCGGGTGGCGAGGAACACGGACTCGCCGGGAGGATCAGCCGCGGCTTCGAGCGGTTGAAGCGGCTGTACGGCCGGATGCTGGACGCCACCCTCAGGAGTCGGCCGGCGGTGTACCTGGTATGGGTGCTGGTCAGCGGTCTGGTGGCGCCGCTGTTTCTCATGTCGCCGGTGGAACTGGCGCCGTCGGAGGATCAGGGGGTTGTCTTCGGCATCCTCGACGCCTCGGCCAACTCCACCCTCGACCAGACGAGCCGCTATGCCGCCGCCGCCAACGATGTGTTCCTGGCCGTGCCGGAAACCGATTTCACCTTTCAGATCACCATGCCCTCCTCCGGTTTCGGCGGCATGGTGCTCAAGCCCTGGGACGAGCGGCAACGCACCGTGTTCGACATTCTGCCCGAAGTACAGGGGAAGCTGGGCGCAATCCCCGGCATCCGCATGTTCCCGGTGACGCCGCCGGCCCTGCCCGGCGGCGGCCAGTTCCCGGTGGAGTTCATCATCGCCTCCACCGCCGAACCGCAGCAGATCCTGGATCTGGCCCGGCAGATCCAGTTGAAGGCGACGCAGAGCGGCATGTTCTACTTTCCGCCGCTCATCGACATGAAGATCGACCAGCCGCAGGCGCAGTTGCGCATCGACCGCGACAAGGTCGCCGACCTGGGGCTGACCCTGCAGCAGGTGGGCGCCGATGTCGGCTCCCTGCTCGGCGGTAATTTCGTCAATCGTTTCGACATATCCGGCCGCAGCTACAAGGTGATCCCGCAGATAGAGCGGCTGGAACGGCTCAATCCCGAACAGCTGCGCCGGATCTACGTCACCGGACCGGAGGGGGCGATGGTGCCGCTGGCGGCCATCGCCACCATCGCCAACACCACCGTGCCCCGTTCCCTCAACCGCTTCCAGCAGCTCAACGCGGTGACCATCAGCGGCGTGTCGGGCCGCCCCCTGGACGAGACACTGCGGTTTCTCGAAGCGGAGGCGGCTAAAATTCTGCCCAAGGGGTATGTGCTCGACTATACAGGAGAATCAAGGCAATTGCGCACCGAGGGCAATCGCTTTCTGCCCGCCTTCGCGCTGGCGGTGGTGCTGATTTTCCTGGTGCTGGCGGCCCAGTTCAACAGTTTCCGGGACCCGTTCGTCATCCTCGCCGGTTCGGTGCCGCTGGCCATGTTCGGCGCCCTGATCTTCACCTTCCTGAAGATCCCCGATCCCAATACGCCCTTCTGGACCCGGGGCTGGACCACCACTCTCAACATCTACTCGCAGGTGGGGCTGGTCACCCTGGTGGGACTGGTCGCCAAGAACGGCATCCTCATCGTCGAATTCGCCAACAAGCTGCAGCTGGCGGGCAACGGCAAGCTGGAGGCGGTGCGCGAGTCGGCGCTCACCCGGCTGCGGCCGATCCTGATGACCAGCACCGCCACCGTCGCCGGTCATTTTCCCCTCACCCTGGTCAGCGGCGCCGGCGCCGCGGCAAGGAACTCCATCGGCCTGGTCCTGGTGGGCGGCATGGCCATCGGCACCCTGTTCACCCTGTTTGTGGTGCCGTCGATCTACATGCTGGTCGCCCGTGACCATGGCCGGGACCGGCGGGGGGAAGCAGAGAGCGGTCCGGGAGCGACCGCGGGGAGGGAACAATGACCGGAAAACCATGGCGGACCGCCGCGGCGGCCTTCCTGCTGTTCGTCCTGGCGCCTGCCGCCGTGCGCGGAGCGTCGCCGGCGCCTGGGGCTGAAATTGCGGCGGAAGAAAGTCCGGACCCGGCGGCCTTGATCGGCGAAGGGGAGACCCTGTCGCTCGCCAGGGCGGTGGCCATCGCCCGCAGGATGCAGCCGGCCATCCTGGCGGCGCGCGGCTCCGTCGCCGCGGGCGAAAGCCTGGTCGGCCAGGCCCGCAGCGGCCTCTACCCGCAGGTAGACGGCACGGCCGGCTACTCCCGGTATTCCCCGGCCGGGGTTGCGGCCGGCCTCGGCGGGGAAGACGGCGCCTACAGTCAGTACACCGCCGGGGTGACCGCTCGGCAGCTGCTCTACGATTTCGGCCGCACCAGCGCCAGGGTGGCGGTGCGGCGGACGGCGGTCGATGCCGCCCGGGCCGATCTCGGCGCGGTGGAGGATCTGATCGTCTACAACGTCAAACTCGCCTATTTCGATCTGCTGAAGACGGGGCGCCACCTGGGGGTGGCCACCGAAACCGTGGCCCAGTTCGAAGCGCACCTGCTCCAGGCCAAAGGATTTTTCGATTCCGGCGTCAAGCCGAAATACGATGTCACCAAGGCGGAGGTCGATCTCAGCAATGCCAGACTCGAACGCATCCGGGCGGAAAACGCCCTGCGCCTCGCGCGGGTGACCCTGAACACCGCCATGGGCGTGCCCGCCGCGCCGTTCTTCGAGGTCGAGGACAACCTGGATTTCCAGCCGTTCTCCCTGCCCCTTGCCGCGGCCATGGAAAAGGCCTATGCCGGGCGGCCGGATCTCAAGGCGCTCGAGCGGCGCCAGCGTCTTGCCGAACAGGCGGTGGCGCTGGCGCGCAAGGGGGACAGTCCCACCGTTTCCGGGCAGGCGGGCGGTTCCCTGGCGGGAGAGACATTTCCCCTGGACGAGGGCTGGGATATCGGCGTCGTCCTCTCCGTGCCCCTGTTCAACGGCCATCGCACCCGACATGAGGTGGGTGAGGCCGAGGCCAACCTGGTGAGCGCGGCGGCCGACCTGACGGCGCTCCGCCAGGCGATCCACCGGGAGGTGCAGCAGGGCTATCTGCAGCTCGCCGAGGCGGAGGAACGGATCAGTACCCTCGAACTCACCGTGCGCCAGGCCGAGGAGAATTACCGGATCGCGGCGGGCAGGTACGCGGCCGGAGTCGGCAATCCGGTGGAAGTCACCGACGCCGAGATTACCCTGGCCAACGCCCGCACCGCCCATGTCCAGGCCCTCTACGATTACCGCATCGCCGCCAGTACCATCGAGAAGGCGGTGGGGATCCGGATGGACGAAGGTCGCTGAATCGCGGCATCTTTTCCTTTCCCCCGACCCGTTCGTCTTTTCGTGGCGAGACAGCAAGGGACCGGGGGGGCGGGCCTCCGTCGCCGCCGTTTTCCTCACCCGCCGCTGGCCACCGCCAGCACCGCATAGCGGCAGGTATCGTCCTGCCAGCCGACGAAGGGCGGATCGGTGCAGACGTACCAGGCGGTGTTTTTGCCCCGCCGGTCGGCGCTCCACAGCCATTTGCCCCTGACCTCCACCACCGGTTCGCCGCAGAGGGCGGTGGGATCGGAACGGGAGTTGAGCAGGGACAGCAGTTCGTCCACCGTCGGCAGCCGCCAGTCGCCTCTGCCGGCGAAGCGCTGCCGGTTGAGACCGTCGATGTGTGGCCCTGCCTGGGGCCAGGGCAGCGTCTGCGGATGCGGCCGCCGTTGCCAGACGAGGCCGGTGGCGCGGTCGGTGACCGTGCCGTCGCGCTTGTGGACGAATTCGTTGACGAAAAATCGCCGGGGCTGCATGTCGGCCCCGAGACCGAATTGTGCCGCCGCATGACAGCCGGCGATCCGTTTCGGCTGATGGCGCAGACGGGCGGTGGGTTCCGGCACCGGCTCGTCCAGGGTCGGCAGGACGATCTCGCAGAAATCTTTTTTCTCGCTGCGCCACTGCCCGGCAAGGGCGGTGTAGGCCTCGGCCATGTCGATGGCGGTGGCGTACCTGTCGCCCGGCCGCGGCGCGCAGGCCTTGTCGAAAAAGGGCATGAGCAGGGTGGCAAGGGGGGAAGAATCGTCCCCCGCCGCAGTCAGCGTCGCGCCGCCGGGCAGGCAGCCGAAAAACAAGCGGTGCAGGGTGACCCCCAGACTGTAGAGATCGGCGCGTCCGTCCACTTCGTCCGGGTTGGCGCGCTGTTCCGGCGGGGCATAGGCCAGAGAGCCGATCTTGATCTGTTCCGGGGACGGCAGCGGCGTCTGCCGCCAGAGGGCGAGCCCGAAGTCGGCTATCTTGGCGAGGTGATGGTCGGTGACCATGACGTTGCCCGGCTTGATGTCGCGATGGACGATGCCGGCCTGGTGCAGGCAGGCGATGCCCTCGAGGATCTGAGCACCGTAGCGGAAAACCTGTTCCGGCCGCAGCGGGCGCGACGGGCCGGTTTCGTCCTCGGGCTCGCCGATCAGCGTGCCAAGATTGTTGCAGAAGTACTCCATGATGTAGAAGGGCCGACCGTCCTGCTCGTCACAGTCCCACACATCGGCGATGTGCGGATGGCTGAGGTTGGCCATGGCCACCGCCTCGGCCAGGAAATAGCGGCGCAGCTCATCCATGCCGATGATCTCGGCGAGAATTTCCGGCGGGTCGAGGAGTTTGAGGGCGACGATCTTTTCGGTCACCGGCATGGCGACCTTGTAGACGGTGGACATCCCCCCCCTGCCGAGGCGGGAGAGAACGGTGTAGCGGCCGATGCTCTTCATGGACTACCCAGTACCGGGCCGGTGGCCCTTTTGTCAAGCGCTGTCCCGCTTGCCCGGAATAAGCTGGGAAGATGGCGGGGGATATGGTAGGGTGCCCCTTTTTTTCCGGCGCGGCCGGGAAACCTTCGGAACCGGCCGCGGTTCCGCAACAGGGAATCCGCGTGAAAACGCGACCCCGCATCTTCGGGAGACAGAGCATGGCACAGGCGAAAAACGGCGACAAGGTCCAGATCCATTACACCGGCACCCTTGCCGACGGCACCGTATTCGATTCCTCCGCGGGCAGGGAACCCCTTGCCTTCACCCTCGGCAGCGGCCAGGTGATCCCCGGTTTCGAACAGGCGGTGCTCGGCATGGCCCTTGGAGAGAACAAGACGGTAACCATCCCCGCCGCCATGGCCTATGGGGCTTTCCAGCAGGAGCTGCTCATCGCCGTGCCCCGCGCCCAGGTGCCGCCGGAAATCGATCCCGAGGTCGGCCAGACCCTGCAGATGGGCACCCCGGACGGTCAGACCGTGGTCGTCCGCGTCGTCGAGGTGACCGAGGAGCATGTCCAGCTCGACGCCAATCCGCCGCTGGCCGGCAAGGATCTGACCTTTGCCATCGAACTGGTGGCGATCAACTGACCGCACGCCCGGCGCGCCAAACCTCGCGTCGATGCGCGGATAAGTTTTCCATCTTGCTGATGTGGCGTACTTTATTTATGTTGTGCGCTTGGGTCCTGCCTGCCATTCCGACCTCCCTCGGCGCGGCGTCCAACCCCATCACCACAGGCGGGTGGCGTTGAACTCCGGCAGGCCCGCCGCGATGATCTTGCCGGCCGCGGTGGCGATGTCGTAGGCGACGGCACGGAATTCGACCGAGGAGTCCGCCGGCCGGTGGATCAGATATTTGGCGGTGTTGCTGCCGTCGCGGGGCTGGCCGACGCTGCCGATGCCGACGATGTACCGGCTGCCACAGGCGAGTTGGACCGTTCCCTGGCTGGTGGGCAGGGTGGCGATGGTCCCGTCGGGGTCGCGCCGGTGCAGGGACAGGTTGTGGGTATGGCCGTGGAAGCAGAGGACTTCCTCGTAACCCGCGAATATGCGCGCCAGGACGCGGCGGCGCTGGTGAAAGAGATAGCGGGTGACGGAATCGGGCGGGCAGCCGTGGACGCAGAGACAGCCGTTCAGGGAGAAGGCGCTGGGCAGGGTCTCGATATAGGCCAGGGTCGCCGGCGAGATCAGCCGGCGGGTGGTGGCGATGGATTCCAGCGCCCGCGGATTGAGGGACTGGCGGTAGCGCTCGTTGATCAGGGCGAGCTCGTGGTTGCCCAAGAGCGAGGGGATGGCCCGTTGCTGCAACCGCAGAACCACCGCCTCCGGGTCGGCGCCGTAGCCGACGTTGTCGCCGAGGCTGACGATCCGGTCGATGCCGGCAGCGTCGATGTCGGCAAGAACCGCGGTCAGGGCCTCCAGGTTACCGTGGATATCGGCGATGAAGGCAACGGGTAGGCGATCACCGGACACCCCATCTCCTTTGGCATCTGCCTGTCCGCATACGAGGTGTATGGCGGACAGGCCTCTTTCGCGGAGCTGGACCAACCGGTGACCGCATACAAACCCTGGTGCAGGGTTGTTGCGCGGCGGCCTTACCCCGTTGGTTGGTTACGGCAGCGGCAGGGTCGGAAGCCGGAAAGCGCCCGGCTGCCATCAGTCGGCGGGCCAGACCAGGGACTTGTGGATCCAGCCGGCGGTGGAGTCGGCGTGCTGGACCTTGATCCAGTCGCCGTCCCGTTCCAGCGGCGTGAAGACCACCCCGTACTTGACCGTGACCACCACCTCGTAGTTGGTGCCCGGCCCCACCCGCAGGTTGCCGGAGGCCACCTTGACGATCACCGTCCTGCGCTCGGAGAGCAGCGGGGCGTAGATCCAGCCGGTATCCCCCTCGAAATCCCTGGTGTTCGCCCAGTCGCCCTTGCGTTCGACAACTTCCACCGGAAAGCCCTGAAAGACCTCCCAGGTGATCTCGGAAGAGGTGGAGGGGCCGGAGCGGATGTTGACCCCGTCCTTGGCGATGCTGGCGTAGGTGGCGGCAAAGGAGGTGGCCGGGGCGACGAGGGTGAGCAGGAGAGGGAGGGATGGCCAGAATCGGGAAGGTTTCATATTGCGTCCTCGAGGGCTTGGGAGTTGGCGGTTTGGCGGCACGGCGATGACGGCGGCGGCACGGAAGGCGGTGTGCCTTGCGGCGCTCCATCCGGCCGGAATGTTCGGGCAAGAATAATGGCTGGGGCGCGAAAAGTCAATTGGCGGGGCGGCCGTGTCCATCCTCCGCCGACCCGGCGGCGGGCGGTTGCGGGGAAAACCAGATCGGCCCGTACCATGCGGTTGCCTGCCCGCCGGTGTCGTCGGTGTCGGTCATGATCGCCACCGCCCTGGCCGCCGGTGGTTCCCTGCCGAAGGCCCGTCGATAGTCGGCGCGCACGTCGCGCCATTCCTGCCGCCACTCGCCGGCGTGGGTGTTGCCGGATTCTACCGCGATCATCATCGCGCTGGCGGTGTAGGCGTTGGCGAGCACCGTTCCCTGCGGCAACCGGTTGGCCCAGATGTAGTTGAGCGCCTTGGTCTGCCAGAAGAAGGTTCCGGGAAACACCACATACACCCGCGCCGCGTAGTCGTCGCCTTTTTTGCTGCGCGCGTCGCCTTTTTCCAGTACCGCTCCGATTTTCCAGCTCCAGTTGAGGATGGGATAGTGGTCGAGGTCGATGTCCCGCTCGTGTACCAGACCGGAGGCGGCCTTGTCGCTGTCCGCCCGCAGGGCGGGCTTGCCGTCCTCGCTGACGATGCGGTAGAGGGTCCGGCCCCTGAACTCCTTTGTCTTCCAGGTATCCAGTCCCCGGCGGAAATCGTCGATGAGGAGCAGATCCCCGCCCCCGGACGGAGGCGCGGTGGCGGTCAGGGCAAGCAGCAGGGTCAGGGCGGCGGTGCCGTTCATTTCTCCCCCCGCAGATACCAGAGAAATTCCCGGTTGCCCTTGGGGCCCAGCAGCGGCGACGGGGTGACCCCGACGGTGGCGAGCCCGAGGGTCCCGGCAAAAACGGCCAGCTCGTCGATCACCTTTTTATGCAGGCCCTCGTCGCGGACGACGCCGCCCTTGCCCACCGCCTCCCTGCCCACCTCGAACTGGGGCTTGATCAGGGCGACGATGGCGATGGGGCCGCCAAACAGCCCGGGCATCGCCGGCAGCAGCAGCCTGAGGGAGATGAAGGAGGCGTCGGTGACCGCCAGATCCACCGGCGACGGCAGATCGGTAAGCTGCAGGTGGCGGGCGTTGCAGCGCTCGAAGACCGTCACCCGCTCGTCCTGGCGCAGCTTCCACGCCAGCTGGCCGTAGCCGACGTCGATGGCGTAGACCCTGGCCGCGCCGTTCTGCAGCAGGCAGTCGGTGAAGCCACCGGTGGAGGCGCCGATGTCGGCGCAGATCAGCCCGGCGGGACGGATCTGGAAATGTTCCAGGGCGGCGGCCAGTTTCAGGCCGCCGCGGCTGACATAGGGGCAGGCCTTGCCGACGATGGCGATATCGGCGGCGCTGTCCACCATGGCCGCGGTCTTGGCGGCGGGGTGGCCATCCACCCGCACCAGCCCGGTTGCGATGAGCGCCTGGGCCTGCTGGCGACTGGTTGCCAGGCCCTTTTCGGCGAGCAGCCGGTCGAGGCGGATTTTCACAGGGCGTCGAGGCGGCTGATGGTTTCGCAGAGTTCGCCGGCCATATCGTTGATCATTCCCTGGTCCTTGCCCTCGATCATCACCCGGATCACCGGCTCGGTACCCGAGGCCCGCACCAGGATGCGACCGTCGCCGCCCAGCTTTTCCTCCATGGCGGCCAGGGTCCGCAGGTAGGAGTCGGAGGCGGCGAGATCGATGCGGCGCGACACCCGGACGTTTTTCAGCACCTGGGGAAAACTCTCCATGACCCCGGCCAGTTCGGACAGGGGTTTGCCTCGCTTGATCATCACCGCCAGCAGCTGCAGGGCGGCCAGGATGCCGTCGCCGGTGGTGTTGTGGTCGAGGAAGATGAGATGCCCCGACTGTTCGCCGCCGAAATTGTACTTGTGCCGCCGCATCTCCTCCACCACGTAGCGGTCGCCGACCGCGGTGCGCACCAGCTGGCCGCCCATGCGCTGCATGGCGACCTCGAGGCCGAGGTTGCTCATCACCGTCGCCACCAGGGTCTTCTTGCGGAGTTTCTTGCGGGCGAGGAGTTCCGCGGCGCAGATCGCCATGACGTGATCGCCGTCGACGGTGGCCCCCTTTTCGTCGACGACGATCAGCCGGTCGCCGTCGCCGTCCAGGGCGATACCGATGTCGGCGCCCAGTTCCTTCACCTTGGCGGCCATGCCCTGGGGATGGAGGGCGCCGCAGTTGTCGTTGATGTTCTTGCCGTTGGGCTCGCATCCCAGGCAGGTGACCCTGGCCCCCAGTTCGGTGAAGACGTGCGGGGCGACGCCGTAGGTGGCGCCGTGGGCGCAGTCGAGGACGATATGCATGTCCTCCAGGGTGTAGGCGTTCGGGAAGGTATGTTTCAGGTAGACGATGTAGCGGCCGCGGGCGTCGTCGATGCGCGCCGCCTTGCCGACCTCGTCGGCCACCGGTCTGAGCGCCGCCATCTTCTGGGAGAAGATGAGGTCCTCGATGTCCGCCTCCTTTTCGTCGGGCAGCTTGTAGCCGTCGCCGGCGAAGATTTTGATGCCGTTGTCCTGGAAGGGGTTGTGCGACGCCGAAATCACCACCCCGGCATCGGCGCGCATCGAGGTGGTGATGAAGGCGATGCCCGGCGTCGGCAGCGGCCCCACCAGCAGCACATCCACTCCCATGGAGCAGATGCCGGCGGCCAGGGCGTTTTCCAGCATGTAGCCGGAGAGTCTGGTGTCCTTGCCGATGACGATCCGATGGCCGTGCCGGCGGTCCTTGACCAGAAAGGCGATGCCCCGGCCGATCTGCATGGCGATCTCGGTGGTCATCGGGTAGACGTTGGCGACACCGCGCACCCCGTCGGTTCCGAACAGTCTTCTCATGGGTTTCCTCTCGTGTTGGCGGGCGAAACGGACGGACCCTCCGGCGCGGAGGCCGGCGGGGTGTCGGCGGCGGGGGACGGCCGCGCCGGCCCGCCGCGCCTGACCTTGATGGGCGCGCGCGGCTTGATGACCCTGCTGATGTCGATCTGAACTTCCTTGGGTTCGATCTTCTTGATGGAGACGCCCTCGTCGGTGGCGACCGACACCGGCAGGATGTGGCGGCCGACGGCCAGTCCCTGGACATTGACCGACAGCCGTACCGAGGACCGGGGAGGGGTGCCGTTGCGTTCCTGCACCGGATAGCGGATGTCGACGTCGATCGTTTCCGGATCGAGGAGATAGCCGAGGGTTTCGTCGGGGTTTTCGACGGTAACGGCGAGATCTTCCAGGGTCGCCGACAGGATCTTGCGGGTGATGACCACCTTGGCGGTGATCACCGACTCGCCGATCATTTCCATCAGCTCCGGCGAGAGATCCAGATAGATCTGTTCCTCCCTGCTTTCGGCAAGTCCCTGGACATCGATGGGCAGGGTGGAGAGTTCCTTGAGATTTCCCAGCAGCGCCTCCGGCCCGGTCAGGTCGATGTGGTCCGGGCGCAGCTCCACCGCCGAGATCTCGTACCCCGGTGCCGGTTCTCCCCGCAGCCTGCTCACCACTTCCAGGTTGCGCTTGACCAGCCGGTCGAGGGTCAGGATGAGATGGGTCGGCTGGATGCGGAGGATCTGAACGCCGCGCGGCATGGAAACCGACTCCGGCGTGTTGCGGATGACGATGGTCCCGGGTTCGGCCTTGGACAGGTCGATCTTGCGACTCAGGTTCTGCCGGGTAACCGTCTGGATGATGCCGCGGGGGCCGGATACGGTGACGTCCAGTTCTTTCTTGTACTGGTTGGAGATGACCAGGTCGCGGGGCAGGTTGACGATCTCGATGGGCAGGAGGATGTTCATGTCCACCTTGTCCTCGCCCACCACGAAGTACCAGAGAAAGACCGCGAGCAGCAGCGAAAGCAGCTTCGCCCCCCAGTTGGCGGAGTAGCGGTCGCCGGTTTTTTTCAGGATTTTTTCAACCAGTTTTTCCATGGCTGTTTCTGGTGTTCGCGCGGGGAGAGGATGATGTGCAGCCGGTTGCGCAGCGACATCGCATCGATGTTGGTGGTCATGGCGCCGTGCTGCACGAGCGAGATCTGGCCGCGTTCCTCGGAGACGACGATGACCACCGCGTCGGTTTCCTCGGAGATGCCGATGGCGGCACGGTGGCGGGTGCCGAGCCTCCTGCTGATGTACGGGTTTTTCGACAGCGGCATCAGACAGCGGGCATGCATGACCCGGTTGTTCTTGATGATCACGCCGCCGTCGTGCAGGGGGGAAGAAGTATGGAAAATGCTGAGCAGCAACCCCTTGCTCACCTTGGCGTCGATGTCCTCGCCGGAGTCGAAATATTCCTTGAGACCGGTCTCCCGTTCGATGATCATCAGGGCGCCGATCCGTTTTTCCGCCATCTCCTGGGCGGCGGCGACGATATCCTCGATCACCGAATCCATGGTGTCGTCGCCGGTGCGGCCGAACGGGGTCTGGCCGACGCGGGTGAGCACCCTGCGGATGTCGCGCTGGAAGACGATGATGATGATCAGGAAGATCGAACTCATCAAGGTGTTCAACAGCCAGTACAGGGTCATGAACTCGAGCTCGCGGGCGCCGAAATAGATGACCAGCAGCACCACCATGCCCGCCAGCATCTGCATGGCGCGGGTGCCGCGGATCAGCAGGATGATGCGGTAGATGATGAAGCTGACCACCAGGATATCCGCGAGATCCTGCCAGCGTATCGACTTGATCAGGTCGAGCATCGGTAGCTGCACGTTTTCCCGGCCGGCGCCGGCGCCGTCGGGGAATGGAGTTGGCAAGGCGAGGGATCCCATCGGCAGGGGATGACGGTACGTCAGACATGTGTGCCGCAACCGCAGCCGATGGAGATGACGACTGTAAAATATGTGGTAATTAAACCCCTTCCCTTGGTCTTATGCAAGGAAATCGATGGAATCAGCAAGGATTTCTCGAGCTGGCGAGGGGGCGGCCACCGGTCGTCGCCGTACGTTTTTCCGGCATCGCGTGCTGCAGCCTTGACATGACCGGCAAAGGGTTTTATATTCCCCGTTTCGTCAGGATAAACACCGTGATACGACCGGCGCCGATGCCGAGCGAATTTTCTGATCCATCACCTTACTACCGGAGGGTACAGTTTTGGCTAATCACAAGTCTGCATTGAAGCGTCATCGCCAGAGCGTCAAGCGGCGCCTGCGCAACCGCGAGGTCAAGTCCGGCATCAAGACCGTCATCCGCACTGTCAACGAGTCCATCGCCGCATCCTCGACCGAGGACGCGGAGAAGGCGCTGAAAGCGGCCATCCCTGCCATCGACCGGGCCGCGGTCAAGGGGTCCATTCACTGGAAGACGGCGGCCCGCAAGGTGTCCCGCCTGACCCGTCGGGTCAATGCCTTCGTGAATTCGGCCAACACCGCCGCCTCCTCCTGATCACGTCATGGAGGACGACCCTCGGTTTATTTCATCGCCGGCGGCGATGTCGAAGGGTAACGATTCGCGAAGCCATGGGACAACCAGTTGTCCCATGGCTTTTTTTATGCGCTCTGCGGAATGAATGACCTGCGAGTCCATCGATGAAGCAATATCCGGAATTTTCCCGATTTGAGGAGCTGGCCGCCGGAGCCGGACTGGTGCCGGTCTGCCGGGAGATCGTCGCCGACCTCGACACGCCACTGACGATATTTGCCAAGGTGGCGGCGGGCGAGGCGCATGCATTCCTGCTGGAAAGCCTGGAGGGCGGCGAGGAGTGGGGACGCTACTCCTTCATCGGCATCCGGCCCCTGCTGACCTTTGCCAGCGAGGGCGCCGCGGTCACCATCCGGCGGCGGGACAAGGTCGAGGAGCATCGGGGCGATCCGGTCGAGATTCTCAAAGAGACACTCGCCTCCTTCCATGCCATCGCCCCCGACTACATGCCGCGATTCTTCGGCGGTGCGGTGGGGTACATGGGCTACGACATGGTGCGGTTCATGGAGCGGCTGCCTGAACGCAAACCGCCGATGCGGGAGTTCCCCGACAGCTCGCTGATGGTGCCGCGCATCGTCCTGGTTCACGACAATCTCAAACAGACGGTGCAGATCGTCAACTGCGTCGAGGTGCTGGCCGGTGCCGATCTCCAGGCGCTCTACACCGAGGCCTTCCGGCAGATCGAGGCGGTCGTCGCCCTCATCCGCGGCCCGCTGCCCGCCGGAGTGACCGGCGCGCGCGGGACTGCCGCCGAACTCCGTTTCCAGACCAACATGGCAGCCAGGGATTTCCACGCCATGGTGGAAAAGGCCAAGGAGTACATCCGCGCCGGCGACATCATTCAGGTGGTTCTTTCCCAGCGCTTCCACACCACCACCGATCTCGATCCCTTCCTCCTCTACCGGGCGCTCCGCCACATCAACCCGAGCCCCTACCTCTTCTACCTCAAGCTGGAGGAGATCGTCCTTATCGGATCGTCGCCGGAGATCCTCGTCCGTCTCGAGGGCGAACAGATCGAATTGCGCCCCATCGCCGGCACCCGGCCCCGCGGCGTCAGCGACGAAGAGGATCGGCGTCTGGAAGAGGAACTGCTCGCCGACCCCAAGGAACGGGCCGAGCACCTGATGCTGGTGGATCTCGGCCGCAACGACGTCGGCCGGGTGGCCGCCGCCGGGCAGGTGGAGGTGGACGACCTGCTGGTCATCGAGCGCTACAGCCATGTCATGCACATCGTTTCCGGCGTGCGCGGCCGCATCGGCGCGGGCCGCGACATGTTCGACGTGCTCCGCGCCTGTTTTCCCGCCGGCACGGTGAGCGGCGCGCCCAAGATCCGCGCCATGGAGATCATCGAGGAGCTGGAACCGGAGCGGCGCGGGCCCTATGCCGGTGCGGTCGGCTATTTCGGCTTCACCGGCAACATGGATCTCTGCATCGCCATCCGCACCATCTTCATGAAGGGGCGTGACATGTGGCTGCAGGCCGGTGCCGGCATCGTCGCCGATTCCGTTGCCGAAAACGAATATCAGGAAACCATCAACAAGGCGATGGGCATGCGCCGGGCGGTGGAAATGGCGCAGAAGGGTTTCTGAGTCCCGGCGACCGTTGCCACCCTGGCCGCCTCGTTTTTCTGTGGGTTCACCATGATCATCATCATCGACAACTACGATTCCTTCACCTACAACATCGTCCAGACCATTCACCGGATCAGCGCCGCCGATCCGGTGGAACTCCGGGTATTCCGCAACGACGAGATCAGTCTGGCCGGGCTCGACGCCCAGGCCCCGGATCGGCTCCTGATCTCGCCCGGTCCCTGTGCCCCGGCCCAGGCCGGGATTTCCATCGCCGCCATCCGCCATTTCGCCGGCAGAATTCCGATCCTCGGCGTCTGCCTCGGCCATCAGGCCATCGGCGAGGCCTTCGGCGGCGAAGTCGTCCGGGCAGGGAGGCTGATGCACGGCAAGACCAGCCCGATCAGCCACGACGGCCGCGGCGTGTTCACCGGCATCCCCAGCCCCTTCGACGCCATGCGCTACCATTCCCTGCTGGTGAACGAGGGGACTCTGCCGGACTGCCTCCAGGTCACCGCCCGCACCGAGCTCGGCGAACTGATGGCGGTTCGCCACCGGCATCACCCCATCGAGGGGGTGCAGTTCCATCCGGAATCGATCATGACCCCGGACGGAGTCCGTCTGCTCGCCAATTTCATCTCCGCCGACTACCGGCAGCTGGTGGGAAGGTAGGTGACTCCATGATCCGGGAAGCGATAGCGGCGCTCGTCGACGGTCGGTCACTGACGGAAATGGAGATGGCCGGCGTCATGGAGGAGATCATGACCGGCAGGGCGAGCGGCGCCCAGATCGGCGCCCTGCTCATCGCCCTGCGGCTGAAAGGGGAAACGGTGGAAGAGATCACCGCCGCCGCCCGGGTGATGCGGGAACATGCGCTCGGCATCGATGTCGGCGCCGGGGAAGGGATCGTGGTCGACACCTGCGGCACCGGCGGCGACGCCAAGGGGACCTTCAACGTATCCACCACCGCCGCCTTCGTGGTCGCCGGCTGCGGCGTGACCGTGGCCAAACACGGCAACCGTTCCGTTTCCAGCCATTGCGGCAGCGCCGACGTGCTCGAAGCCATGGGCGTCGATCTCACCCTGCCGCCGCAGGCGGTGGCCGACTGCATCCGCACGGTGGGTATCGGCTTCATGTTCGCGCCGATGTTCCATCCGGCGATGAAGCACGCCATCGGACCACGCCGCGAGATCGGCATCCGGACGGTTTTCAATCTGCTCGGGCCGCTGACCAACCCGGCAGGGGCCAACGTCCAGGTGATGGGGGTCTACGATCCCGCCTGGACCGGGAAACTGGCCAGGGTGCTGGGCAGGCTCGGCAGCCGGCGGGCACTGGTGGTGTGTGGCGAGGGCGGCATGGACGAACTGACCCTCACCGGAGAAACCCTGGTGAGCGAGTGGCGCGACGGCGCGGTGCACAGCTGGACGGTCACCCCCGAAGAGGTGGGGCTGCAACGCGTCGACATCGCGGAGATCCGCGGCGCCGAAACCGCCGCCGCTTCCGCTGAACAGCTGCGGGAGGTGCTCGCAGGCGTATCCGGGCCGCGGCTCGATATGGTTCTTTTGAACGGCGGCGCCGCCCTGCTCGCCGCCGGACGGGCCCAGACCCTGATGGACGGCATCGGGCTTGCCCGCCGGTGCATCGATTCCGGCGCGGCCATGGCCAAACTCGAAAAACTGGTGGCCTTCTGCCGGGAGAGGAAGGCGGAACCGCGCTCCGCCGGAAAACCCTGAACCGATTGCACCTGATGTCTGTGCTGGAGGTTGTTGCAAGTTCGTCATGATTCTCGATACCATTGTCCAGGAGAAAAAGAAGGAGGTCGGCCGCCTGCTGCGGGACGGCTTCGCCGCTCCCGACCGGGAGATCCCGCCGCCGCGGGGCTTTGCCCGTGCGTTGCTCGCCGATGCGCCGGTTGCGGTGATCGCCGAAATCAAGAAGGCCTCGCCCTCCAAGGGGCTCATCTGCGCCGACTTCGATCCGGTCGCCATTGCCACCAGCTACCGCGAGGGAGGCGCCAGCGCCATCTCGGTGCTCACCGACGAATCCTTTTTTCAGGGCAGTCTGCAGTACGTCCCGCAGGTCCGTGCGGCGGTGGACCTGCCGGTGCTGCGCAAGGATTTTCTCATCCACGAAATCCAGGTCCGCCAGGCCAGGGCCTTCGGCGCCGACGCCATCCTGCTGATCGCGGCGATTCTGAGCGTCTCCCAGATCAGGGAGCTGGCGGCGCAGGCGGAGGAAGCGGGGATGGATGTTCTCACCGAGGTGCACGACGAGGCGGAACTGGAGAAATGCCTGGCCGCCGGCTGCCGTTTGATCGGTATCAACAACCGCAACCTGCAGACCTTCCAGGTGGACCTCGAAACCACCTTCCGCCTCAACCGGATGATTCCCGCCGCGGTGCCGGTGGTGAGCGAATCGGGGATCGGCAGCCCCGCCGAAACGGCCAGGTTGCGGGATGCGGGCATCGCCGCGGTGCTCGTCGGCGAAAGTCTCATGCGGTCGCCGGATCGCGCCGCTGCGCTGCGTCGGCTGCGGGCCTGCGGCGGCTGAGGGCGGGGCAGGCATGGAAACCCGGACACGCATCAAGATCTGCGGTATCTGCGAAATGAGCGACGCGCGGGTGGCGGTGGAGGCGGGCGTGGACGCCCTCGGCTTCATCTTCGCCCCGGCCAGCCCGCGCAGGATCGATCCGGAAAAGGCGCGGGACATCATCGCGTCCCTGCCGCCTTTCGTCGACGCGGTCGGTGTGTTCATGGACGAGGAACTCGCCCATGTCGAGGAGATCGTCCAGTTCTGCGGACTCACCACCGTGCAGCTGCACGGCTCCGAATCGCCCGAATACTGCAACGAACTGGATTGCCGGGTGATGAAGGCCTTCCGCATATCCGCCGAACGGCTCGACAGCGGCGAGGTGGATTTCGGCCCCTATTACGGCGCGGTCGAAGGCTTTCTCCTCGATACCTATCATCGGCAGATGGCGGGAGGTACCGGCCAGCCCTTCGACTGGCGGCTGCTGGAGAGGGTGAAGCCGGCCGGGCCGGTCATTCTCGCCGGTGGCCTCACCCCGGAAAATGTCGCGACGGCGATCCAGCTGGTGCGTCCCTTTGCCGTCGACGCCAACTCCGGCGTCGAAGAGGCGCCGGGCAGGAAGGGCCACGATGCCATCCGCCGGCTGGTGCGGGCGGTACGGCAGGCCGATGCCGCGCTCAGCGCCGCCAGCAGCGACGGCCAGTCCGGCGACGGCATCTAGGCCGGGCCGAACCGTCGCCTCCGCCCCATGCGATATGCCGAGGGAACAAGAACAGCCGGCGACGGCCGGACATGAAAAAAGGCGCGGATTCCGCGCCTTTTTTCATGGAGGTAGCCTTATGGTCCCCGCTTATTTCTTCCTGAGCACCAGGTACCTGGTATGGTTCTCCCGCTTGACCAGCAGGAGGATCTGATCCTTGTCCTTGTGATCCTGGAGGACGGCGGAGAACTCCTCCACGGTCCCGATGGGCTGCCGGCCCGCTTCCAGGATCAGATCCCCGCGGCGGAGACCGGCGCGTCCGGCGATCGAATCCTGGTTGACCTCGGTGATCAGCAGACCGCGGGTGTCCTCGATCTCGAGGCTCTTGGCCAGATCGGGCGTCAGTTCCTGGACGGTGATGCCCAACTCTTCTTCCACCCGCTGACTCTGCGGGGCGGCCACGTCTTCCTCCTCCAGCTTTTCGATGGTGACCTTGAGATGCTTGGTTTCGCCGTTGCGGATGACCGCGACGTCGACCTCGCTGCCGATGGGAGTCTGACTGACCATGGTGGGCAGCATGTTCATCATCTTGATCGGCTTGCCGTCGTATTCGACGATGACGTCGCCCGGCTTGATTCCGGCCTTGGCGGCCGGGCTGTTGGCGGAGACCTCGCCGATCAGGGCGCCCATGGGCCGTTCGAGGCCGAACTGGCGGGCGAGGTCGGCGGTGACCTGCTGGATCATCACCCCGAGCCAGCCGCGGCTTACCGAGCCGGTGGCCTTGAGCTGTTCGATGACGTTGATGGCGAGGTTGCTGGGAATGGCGAAGCCGAGGCCGACATTGCCGCCGCTGCGACTGTAGATCGCAGAATTGATGCCGACCACCTTGCCGTCGATATCGAAGAGCGGTCCTCCGGAGTTGCCGGGATTGATCGAGGCATCGGTCTGGATGAAATTCTCGTAGCTGCTGGCGCCCAGATGCCTGCCCTTGGCGGAGACGATGCCGGCGGTGACCGTGTGTTCGAAGCCGAAGGGGTTGCCGATGGCGATCACCCAGTCGCCGACGCGCAGCTTTTCGGAATCGGCGAAGGTGACGCTGGGCAGGGCATGACTCGGATCGATCTTGATGAGGGCGAGATCGGTCTTGGGGTCGCGGCCGATGACCCGCGCCCGGAATTCCTCGCCGGTGGAGATCTCGACGTTGATCTCGTCGGCGTCTTCGACCACATGGTTGTTGGTGATGATAAAGCCGTCCGCCGACATGATCACCCCGGAACCCAGGCTGGTGCGCTTCATCTCCCGGGGATGGGCGTCGGGCATCTCGGGAACGCCGAAGAAGCGGCGGAAAAATTCATGCTGGAGCAGTTCGTTCTGCCATTGGGGCGCCTTCACCGTCTGGGTGGTATAGATGTTGACCACGGTGGGGGAGAGCTGGTCGACGAGATCGGCAAAGCTTTCCGGGGCGGATCGGGCTCCTGCCAGGCAGGGGACGAGGAGAAGGGCCAGCAGCGCCGCCAGGCATGTCTTCGTCGCACGGATTCTGTTCATGATGTACTCCTGTTATTGGGGGGAAACGGTATTCTGGAATGTTGATCGACCTCGGTGATGCATCTCCATCAGGCTGCATCGGGACGGTCGCTGTCAAGCAAAAAAGGGGCTGCGGAATGCAGCCCCTTTCCGAACCGGTGGGGGCCGGTTCATTTGGGGAGGAAGGAAAAGAGGAAGAAAGATGCGTTGTGCGCATCTGATGATTAGACGAGAGGGGTATGCAAAAGGTTCCTCGCCGGCCGCGATTTTTTTTGCGTGGCGGGCGGGCTGCGGCCTGGGGTTGCAGTGCCGTTCTTTTTTATTCAGGAAAAACAGCTGGATACGGTTCATATTCGGCTTCGGGTCTTGCTTTCTGGTCTCTTGCCAGGGAGGGCGGCGAGGATGCGGCATGGCGGCACCACCCGGCATGCAACGACTGCCTTCGCGGGTTGCGGCAAGGGGTCAGTCGAGGCGGATGGCCACGGTGATGGTCTTTCTGGGCACCGCGAAAATCGATTCCATTGCCGATGTCGGGGAAACGGCGACGCTGTGGGTGGCGAGCAGCTTGCTGAGTCTGTCGAGCTTGCACGTGTCGAGGGAGAGCAGCAGGGTATCGGCGGAGATGAGTTGCGTCTGCCAGTCCTGGGAGTTCATCAGCCGCCTGCAGAGGTTGAACCGCTGCTGCCGGGATTCGCAGGCGACCAGGATGGCGGCGTCGGGAAGGGCGGAGGATGCCAGGTGGGGCGGCGAGGTCAGGAGGGGGAGATGGCGTACGGTGCGGAAATTGAGCTCGGCGCCGTTGGTGTATGGCAGCATGCCGTTGGAGAACAGGGAATAGACATCGGCGAGATGTTGGCTGACCAGCAGCCCGTCAACCACCGATTTCTGCCGTCCCGGATCGGCGTCGTTCACCTTCACCGCCGGAGACAGAGTGGGTGGCTGCGCGGCAAGCTGCGGCTCCTGGTAGCGGTCGCCCATGTTTTTGACGAAAAGCATGGCGAGTACCGCCACCGCGACGGTGGCGGTGGCGGTGGGGAGGCTCATCGACAGGAAGTCGAAACTGCGCAGCCTGGTCAGAAAGCGCTGCAGGGGGGATTGCTCCTCGCCCCGCAGTCTGCGGTGGATGACGGCCAACAGGTCGGCGGGGGCTTCGCGAAGCTCCATCCGGCGGAGCAGGGCCACCGTGTTGACGAAGTGCCCGTACTCCCTGGCGCATTCGCCGCAGGCGCCGAGATGGTGTTCGACATGAGCGATGGTGGCGGGGTCCAGCGTCTGGTCGGCGAGCTCCGAAAAGTGATCCTGGCAATGTGTACAGTCCATAATCCTCAGAAAAAATGCTTGAGTTTGTCCTTCAGTCTGGTCCGTGCACGGTTCAGTTTTGATTTTACCGTTCCCAGGGGCAGGTCCAGTGCCTCGCTGATTTCTTCGTAGGAAAGGTGCTGTATATCGCGGAGCTGGAGAATTTCCTGCTCCGTCTCGCTCATCGATGCCATGGTTTCCATGACGACCTTGAGCATGTCCCGATGTTCGGCATTCTTTTCGGTCGCGTCCGCCGAGGGCAGATGCAGGGGTGCGTCCTGGTCGTCCAGGGACTGGCTGATGAAGTATCCCTGCCGTTTCAGCCGTTTGTAACGGTTCCGGCAGTGGTTGACCGCGATCTGGTAAAGCCAGGCGGTGAATTTGCTGTCTTCCTTCAGTTGCGGCAGGGCACGGTAGGCGGTGATGAAAATCTCCTGGGTAAGATCCCTGGCCTCTTCCGTCTGCTTTACGTAATTGAGTGCCAGGGTGTAAATTTTGTTCTGGAAAAGAAGAACCAGCCTGTCGAAGGCGCTCTTGTTTCCCTGGCGAAAGGAAACCAGCAGGTTGCGGATCTGTTCCTGCTGATCCTCCGGCGCGGCTCCGCCCTTGCTGCCTGCAAGTGTATGGAGCATGAGACATATGGTGAGAAGAAAAAGTTCCATGGCACGGTTGGTGGGGGGGCGAAGATTGAGGGGCCTGCGCTGGCACCTGCAGTTGATGTTCTGAACGGGAAATCGGCAAGATGCGGCGCATCGTCGAGTCGCGATCGCAGGGGACGCGATTTCCGGCAGAAATGGCCTGGCCCGATGGCATCGACGCGGAAGGGCGATACGTGCCGCCCGTTGGTGGCTTCGGCGTCCGCATCCTGCCGGATATCGACAACTTACCAGTCATCCGGCAGAAAAAGCCAGAACAAATTGTCGGCCTTGCCGGGAATGTCCCTTGATCTTCCTATAAATCAGCGGCTGGATGTGGTACAAGTACGGGCCGGGAACTCCTTTTCCCTACGGGCGTCCATTCCCCTCGGAGCATCGGCAATGGAACAGATTATCGACGAACTGCGCAAGGTGCTGCGCTTCAAGGACACCACAGAACTGGGCGACATCGTCCTGGTGGTCATGGAAAAGCCGCAGGCGGTCTTTTACGCCCGTGTCGCCGACCTCCAGCGGGACACGGCCAAAAGGGACGAATGGTGGCACCTCACCCTGGACATCCTCTCGGTACCACCCCAGCGGGTTACCTGGATATTGCGGGAAGCGCAGTTTTCCGGCAGGGAGGTTTTCACCATGGGAGGCGAGAAGAGGTTCATCCAGGCGGTGGATTTCGGTGAACTTCCCCGATCCGGCGGTGGCAAGGGATCCGGACCGAAGGGGCGGGACGCGGGCAAGGCCAGACTGCGTCTGGTAAAGTAACCGGTGGTGGGGAAAAGCGGAGGGGTGTCCCGTTCGGGAGAAAATACAGGTTCCGTACGTCCTGCAGGGCCTGTATCCCAACTTCCGCCTGCCCGCTCACAGGGCGGCGGGAAGGGTGTCCCGGCCGTACCGCTGGATGGCGACCATGGTTTCCCGGTAACATTTCGGGCAATAGCCGTGCGAGATCTTGCCCGGTTCCGGATTCCTGCGGGACCAGCCCTTCTTTCCCTTGAGCCTCTGACATTTGCAGCAGACGATTTGCATACCTGCCTCCTGTCCTTCGTATCGGCATATCCGTGGAGAAGATGAAGATCCTTCCGCTCCCATATTTCACGTGCAGGCCGTCTGCGGCGGCAAGGTGGTCGCGAGGGTGATGATGTACGGCGAACGTCAGCTTATCGACAGGATCGCCGCCGCCTGCCGGCGCGATGACGACGCCGCCCTGCTCCGGGCCATCGGCGACGACTGCGCGGTGCTGGCACCTGCGGCCGGCAGTCGGTTGCTGCTGTCCGTCGATACCCTGGTGGAGGGGGTGCATTTCGATCTCGGCTGGCATCCGCCGCGCCTGCTCGGCCGCAAGGCCGCGGCGGTGAATATCAGCGATATCGCGGCGATGGCGGGGGAGCCGCGTTATGCCCTGCTGTCCCTGTCGCTGCCGGCGGCGATACCGGAAGGAGAGGTCGACGAGCTGCTTGCCGGCTTTCTGGAAGCGCTGGCCCGGTGGCGGGTGGCGCTCATCGGCGGCGACACGGTGGCCTCGCCGGCCGGCATGTCCCTCACCGTCACCATCATCGGCGAGTGCCGCGCTCACGATCCCGTCTACCGGTCCGGAGCGCGGCCGGGGGACACGGTGCTGGTCGGCGGTCCCCTCGGCCTGGCCGCCGCCGGCCTGGAAATCTGCCGGGCCGGCGGCCGGGACGATCCGGCATACGGCGAATTATGCCGGGCCCATCTCGATCCGACGCCGCAGGTGGAACTCGGCCTGGTGCTCGGCGCCAGCGGCGTGGTCGCCGCGATGCAGGACATCTCCGACGGCCTGGCCACCGATCTCGCCCATATCTGCCGGCAGAGCGGCGTCGGCGCGGTGGTGGAGGCCGGCCTGCTGCCGGTGCATCCGCAGCTGGCCGCCTATGCCGCCCTGCGCGGGATTTCGCCCCTGGAATGGATGCTCAGCGGCGGGGAGGACTATCGCTTGCTGTGCACCTGCGCCGCCGAAGCGGTGCCCGGGCTCGTCGCCCTGGCACGGGAGAAATGCGGGTGCGAGTTGTACCCTGTCGGCGGGATCGTCGCCGGCGCGGGTGTCCGGCTGGAAAACGGCGACGGCGGTCGGGAGATCGGCTTCAGCGGCTACGATCATTTCCGGACCCGGCCGGGGAAAGGCTGAGGACGCCGCGGTCCTCCTTTACCTGCATGCCCATGCCGGTGAGGACGAGAAAGAGGGGGCGGCCGAAGAGGAAGAGTTCGTGGCAGCGTTGCCCGCCCTGGCGCAACCACTCCTCCCGCAGCCGGATATCGTCGTTGATCATCGCGGTGAGCGCGGTTCGGGCTTGCTCCGCATCCTGCCGCCGGCGCAGCGCCGCGACCCGTTCCATCATCGCCGAAAGCGGCAGGTCGGTTTCCTGGCGCGCGATGAAGGCGCGCACCGGGTCGTCGGGATTGATCAGGTCGAGGCGGTTCAGGGTTTCCCGGCCGATCAGGGCGAGCAGCGGCGCGGGATCGGCGCAGAACAGGGTGCGGCATTCCACCGGCCGGTGGCGGTACAGGGAGCAGCCGAGCCCTTCCCGAAAGAAACGACAGGTCCAGCCGGTACTGCCCGCGATCTTCACCAGTTCCTGGCCCGCCGGCTCCGGTTCCTCGGCAAAAGGGGGGATGACCGGCTCACCCCGTCGGACGGTCAGCAGATGAGAGTGGCCGATATGGCCGGCGACCAGCAGCGGCAGGTCCTGGCGGTGCAGGGCCGGGCCGCCCTTGCGGCAACAGGTGCCGCAGCGCCGGCAGCGGGGAATGGCTGCTTCGGTGGTGGAGGAAGGATTGTTGGAATGCACGGTGGGGATCTGAGGTGGAGAGTATGGTACAGCCTGTCCGGCCGCTGAAATCGGTTTTCGCCATGGTCAGCGACTTCCGGCCGGCCGGCGACCAGCCGCAGGCCATTGCCGGCCTGGTCGCGGGGATCGACGCCGGGGTGCGCGAGCAGGTGCTGCTCGGGGTCACCGGCTCGGGCAAGACCTTCACCATGGCGCAGGTGATCGCCGCCTGCGGCCGGCCCGCCCTGGTGCTCGCCCCCAACAAGACGCTCGCCGCCCAGCTCTACTCGGAATTCCGGGAACTGTTCCCGGACAACGCCGTCGAGTACTTCGTCAGCTACTACGACTACTACCAGCCCGAGGCCTACATCCCCCAGTCGGACACCTACATCGAGAAGGATTCCTCGATCAACGACGCCATCGACAAGATGCGCCATTCGGCGACCAGGTCGCTGCTCACCCGCCGCGACGTGATCATCGTCGCTTCCGTCTCCTGCATCTACGGCCTCGGCTCGCCGGAAGAGTACCTCAACATGCACCTTTTCCTGGAGGAAGGCAAGGAGTATCCGCTGGAGGAGGTCAAGCGGCGGCTGGCGGTGATGCTCTACGAGCGCAACGACGTCTCCTTCCACCGCGGCACCTTCAGGGTCCGCGGCGACGTGGTCGACATCTTCCCGGCCTACGAGGAGGAGCGCGCCATCCGGGTGGAGTTCTTCGGCGACACGGTGGAGGCGATCACCCTCATCGACCCCCTGCGCGGCGAGATCCTCGGCCGCGAGCGGCAACTCACCGTTTTCCCCGGCAGCCACTTCGTCACCTCGCGCGAGCGGCTGAACCGGGCGATGGCCACCATCAAGGAGGAACTGAAGGAGCGGTTGGCCCAGTTCCGCGCGGAAAACCGGCTGCTGGAGGCGCAGCGGTTGGAGCAGCGCACCGATTTCGATCTGGAGATGATCGGCGAGCTCGGCTACTGCAACGGCATCGAAAACTACAGCCGCCACCTTACCGGCCGCGCCCCCGGCGAGCCGCCGCCCACCCTGATCGATTATTTTCCCGAGGACTTCCTCCTCTTCATCGACGAGAGCCACGTGGCGGTGCCGCAGATCCGCGGCATGTACCGGGGCGACCGTTCGCGCAAGCAGACCCTGGTCGAATTCGGCTTCCGCCTGCCCTCGGCCCTGGACAACCGGCCGCTGATGTTCGAGGAGTTCGACGGGCGCATCCACCAGGCGGTCTACGTATCCGCCACCCCGGGCGAGTTCGAACTCGGGCGCTGCCAGGGGCAGGCGGTCGAGCAGATCATTCGCCCCACCGGCCTGATGGACCCGGCCATTGAGGTACGGCCCGCCGCCAGCCAGGTGGACGACCTGCTGGGCGAGATCCGCGTCCGGATGGAGCGGCGCGAGGCGGTGCTGGTCACCACCCTGACCAAACGTATGGCCGAGGATCTTACCGAGTACTACGAAAAACTCGACATCCCGGTGCGTTATCTTCATTCCGACATCTCCACCCTGGAACGGGTCAAGTTGATCCATGGCCTGCGCCGGCTGGAGTTCAACGTCCTGGTCGGCATCAACCTGCTGCGCGAGGGGCTGGACATCCCCGAGGTGTCGCTGGTGGCGGTCCTGGACGCGGACCGGGAGGGTTTTCTCCGCAGTGAGCGCTCGTTGATCCAGACCTGCGGCCGGGCGGCGCGCAACGCCGACGGCCGGGTCATCCTCTACGCCGACGCGGTCACCGAGGCCATGGCCCGCACCATCGCCGAGACCGAACGCCGCCGCCGGCTGCAGGCAGCCTACAACGAGGAACACGGCATCACGCCGCAGACGGTGCGCTCGTCGATCAAGGACATCCTGCTGTCGGTGTACGAGAAGGATTACGTCGAGCTGGCGCCGGAACTTGCCGCCGAAGAAGAGCCGGAGTACCGGGCGGAACGCTTTGCCGACATCGACGAGCTGCGCCGGGAGATCCGGCGACTGGAAAAGGAGATGGGGCAGGCGGCGGCCACCCTCGCCTTCGAGGAGGCGGCGCGGCTGCGCGACCGCATCCGCGACCTGCGCCGGCGGGAGCTTGCCTGGCAGTGACGGCGATGCGCAAGCTCGGCATGGCCCTGGCGGCTGTCCTGTATCGCCTGCTGGTGCGCTGGCTGCTGTTCGCCAGCTGCCGGGTGACGATGGCGGGGGAGGGACTGGCCGCGCTGGAACGGCGCCTGGCAGCAGGAAAGCCGCTGATCATCGCCTTCTGGCATTACGGCGTACTGCTCGTCCCCTGTCTGCATCGCGGTTTTCCCCTGGTGGCAATGGTGAGCGCCAGCCGCGACGGCGACTATATCGCCCGCATCCTGGAGGGGTTCGGGGTGCGGACGGTGCGCGGTTCCCGGAACCGGTCGGGAACCGCTGCCCTGAAGGGGCTCATCGCCGCCATGTCCGAAGGACGCTCGGCGATTCTGGTGGCCGACGGTTCCCAGGGACCGGCGCGGCAGGCGCAACCCGGCGCGGTCCTGCTGGCAGGCCGCTCCGGTTGCCCGATCTTTCCCCTTACCTGGAGCGCGGACCGTTACTGGACCTTCGGGAGTTGGGACCGCACCATCCTGCCCAAACCCTTTGCCCGGGTCACGGCGCTGGTCGGTGCGCCGGTCGCGGTGACCGCCGGCAGCGACCGCGACGCCATCGAGGACGGCCGGCAACGGTTGGAGGCCGAACTCGATCGGATCTACCGGCAGGCCTGGGCCATCTACGGCAGGGAGCGGCACGCCGAGGGCGAACGCTGACGGCGGCAGCTGATTCGTTCCATAGAGACCTTCCTGGCCGGAGGCGGGGTTGCGGGGCGTTCCGGATCGCTTCGCCCCTCGCTGCCGGATGAACCTTCCGTGCGACAATCTGTCCCTTGACTCGCAAATTTCTTTATGATGGCCTGAATCTGTCGTGACGGGTATGGATCACATGCCCAAATGCCGGCCATGGGTTCCGTTCACATGCCGACATCGAGGAGGAGTCGCGGGCTGACCGATGAGTCAGCCGGCGCCTCGGCGGCGGTCGTGCGGGCGCGGGAATCCTGTTGCCGGCGAAAAAAACAAAGAGAGGAGGTTGGACTATGCGTGGCAGAAAAGTGGTGGCCGTAACGTTGGTGACCCTGGCCGCATGCAGCGGCACGGCTTTGGCCATCGAGCTGAATCCGTTGGAATCGCTCGGGAAAAAGATCTTTTTCGACCGCGGCCTCTCGAGCCCGCCGGGGCAGGCGTGCGCGGCCTGCCACGCCCCGCAGGTCGGCTTTACCGGACCGAAACCGGGCATCAACAAGCGTCTGGCGGTCTATCCCGGCGCCATCCACCGGCGCTTCGGCAACCGCAAGCCGCCTGCCGCCGCCTACGCGGGCGACAGTCCGCCCTTTTCCCTTGATCCGGCCACCGGTCTTTTCTCCGGCGGCATGTTCTGGGACGGCAGGGCCACCGGCGAGGTGACCGGCGATCCGCTCGCCGACCAGGCCATGGGCCCCTTCCTCAACCCTGTCGAGCAGAACATGGCCGACATGGCCGCGGTGTGCGAGGAGATCGCCGCATCATCCTATGCGGGACTGTTCGAGCAGGTATGGGGGGACGGTGCTCTCGACTGCGGTGCGGCCAGGGTGGAGGAGACCTACAGGAACATCGCCCGGTCCATCGCCGCCTACGAACGTTCGGCCGAGGTCAACCCCTTCTCCTCCAAATTCGACGCCTACCTGGAAGGCAAGGTCCGTCTCAGCCGGGAGGAGGAATGGGGCATGGAGCTTTTCAACGGCAAGGCGCAGTGCGCCGCCTGCCATCCCGCCCCCCTCTTTACCGATTTCACCTATGACAACCTGGGGGTGCCCAGGAATCCCGACAACCCCTTTTACCGGATGGACAGCGTCTACCTCGATGACGGCACCCCCATCAATCCCCTCGGCGAGGACTGGGTCGACCCGGGACTCGGCGGTTTTCTCGCGACCAGGCCGGAATATGCCGCCCTTGCCGCGGAAAATCTGGGGAAGCACAAGGTTCCCACCCTCCGCAACGTTGCCCTGGCGCCCGGCAGGGGCTTCACCAAGGCCTACATGCACAACGGCGTGTTCAAGAGTCTCGAGGAGGTGGTGCATTTTTACAATACCCGGGATGTCGCGGCCTGGCCGCCGCCCGAGGTCGCGGTAAACGTCAACGTCGACGAGTTGGGCGATCTTGGTCTGACCGCTCGCGAGGAAAAGGCCCTGGTCGCCTTCCTCGCAACCCTTTCGGATGGCTATACTGCCCCGAAACGGCGTTGATGCGCAGCGGCGACCGGAGAAGCGGACATCGCTGATTGCCCGTCTTCCGCTACCAAACGTTCCAACGAAAAGGGCCCCTGCCGGGGCCCTTTTCGTTGGATATGCGGGTGCCCGTGTTCAGGCGAGCTGTTTCATGATGGCGTCGGTCACCTCGCCGATGGAGGGGCGCCCGTCCACCGACAGCACCTTGACGCCGGAAAGTCCCTTGAAGTAGTTGACCGCGGCCATGGTGCCGGTGGTCTCGTCGTAGTAGATGTCGTGGCGTTTGTTGATGGCCGTGTCGTCCTGGTCGTCGGCACGGGTCTTGAGGTCGCCGCCGCAGACGCGGCAGATCAGCTTGCCGTCCTTTTCCACCGGCTTGATGGCATCGAAGGCGATGTGGTTGGGGTGGTTGTTGTCGTTGACGCACAGCCTGCGGCCGGTGATGCGCAGCTTGGCGACATCGCGGGGCAGAACGATCTCGACGACATAATCCAGGTTGATGCCGGCGTCCTTCAGTGCCTTGGCCAGGGTCTCCGCCTGCACCTTGTTGCGGGGGAATCCGTCCAGCAGCCAGCCTTTCTTGCAGTCGCTCTCCTGCAGCCGGTTGAGGATCATCGGGATGGTGATGTCGTCCGGGACCAGGTCGCCGCGATCGATGTACGCCTTGGCCTTCTTGCCCAGCTCACTGCCCTCGCCGATGTTCTTGCGAAAGATGGCGCCGGATTCGATGTGGGGGACATTGTACTTTTTCTGGACGATGGCGCCCTGGGTGCCCTTGCCGCTGCCGTTCGGCCCGAAGATCAGGATATTCATGCTGCTTCTCCTCTCTGTTCCATGGGTTTGTGAGGTGGTGGCCACGCCGTGGCTGGGAGGGATCGATCGGCGCCCGGCGGTACGGCGACGACAATGATTCCTCATTCATTTTCGCAGGGCACTATAAAACGGACGGTCGGCGAGGGCAAGGGAAAAGCGGCGGCGGCAACCGTCCCTCCTTTCCCGGCGGGGGAGTCGAAAGCGGTGGGCTGAGCCCCTCAGTCCGCGCGGCCCGCGTCCAGCAGGGAAAGGAAGTCGGCGAGCAGCGTTCGCCGGCGGCGCAGCGGCAGCCGGAAATAGGAAGGGTGGGTCATCAGGATGCGGATCGCCTGTCGTCTGGTCATGGTGCACCTCCTTGTGCGGGGGGCAATGGTCGCGGTGGAGAGTCCCCTTGCTGACCTCATCGGCAGGTTCGCCGTTGGAATTAAACGGGGCAGGCGGGTAAGCTGCCGAAATGATATTCCCTTTCCGCTGATATTCCGCTACCCTGTGACAATGACCCGCCCTGGAACCCCATTGATCCATCCCGGCTGATGCCATGACCAGATTCATTGTCCTCATCCTGCAATTCGTCGGCTTGCTGGTGTTCGGCACGGTCGGGTTCATGATCCTGACCAGGGGAACCTTCCTCGACAGTCTCTACATGACCGTCATCACCCTGGCGACGGTGGGCTACCGCGAAACCGTCCAGGTCGACGACAATGCCAAGATATTCATCATCGTCCTCATTCTCGTCGGTGCCGGGTTTTTCCTGCACGTCTTCACCAAAATCACCGAGGCCATCGTCGAGGGCGGACTGCGCAAGATCCTGGGGAGAATCAACATGGAAAAGAGAATCGGCAGGCTGCACGACCATTACATCCTCTGTGGTTACGGTCGGATCGGCAAGGTGATCGCCAACGATCTCGCGGCCAGCAATCGACCTTTCGTGGTGATCGAGAAAACAGCCGCGGAGATCGAGAAACTGAAGGAGGCCGGCCACCTCTACATCGACGGCGACGCCTCCGAGGACCGTATCCTGCAACTGGCCCGCATCGAGAGCGCCAAGGGGCTGGTGACCGTGGTGGACACCGACGCCGCCAACGTCTACATCATTCTGTCCGCGCGCGGGCTCAATCCGAACCTGTTCATCCTCGCCCGTTCCAGCGCCGAGCCCAATGCCGAGACGAAACTGATGCGGGCCGGGGCCAACAAGGTCATCTCCCCCTACTTCATCGGCGCCAGCCGCATGGCGCAGCTGCTGGTGCGGCCGACGGTCTGTGATTTCATCGACGTCACCGTCGGGGTCGGCCAGCTCGGCCTGCGGCTCGAGGAGATGATGGTTTCCGAAGATTCGCCGCTTTGCGGGGTGTCGCTGATGGATTCCGGCATTCGCCAGCAGTTCGAGCTGATCGTCGTCGCCATCAAGCGCAGCGATGGTGAGATGCTGTTCAACCCCCTGCCGCGCACCGAAATCAACCCGGGAGACACCCTGATCGTCCTCGGCGAACTCCACCATATCAAGGAGCTGGAGAAGAAATTGTAGAATCCCCTGTCGTTTCGGTGATATACTTTTGCTCTACGGGGAGTTGCAGGGAACATGTCCGATCCGACCACCGATATCAAGCGCAGCGGCGTGCCCATTCTCGACGATGCCTTCGTCGTCAAGGTGTCGCCGGACGGCATGCGCGCCATCCTCAAGGCGAAGGCCAAGGACGCGCCGCTGCCTTCCGCCGTCGCGCTGAAGGAGATCCTCACCGCCATCGGCATCACGGTCGGCATTCTCGACAAACCGGAGCCGGCCGGCGCCGACTCCAGTTTCGTCGTTGCCCGCGGCATCCCGCCCATCCCCGGCGAAAACGCCAAGATCCGCTTCCATGTCACGCCGTCGGTGGTCAGGGTTCCCAAGATGAAGGAAGCCGGCAGCGACGAGGTCGATTACCGGGAACTGGGCGGCATCGTCAATGTGCGCCAGGACCAGCTGCTGCTGGAGAAGGTGCCGCTCACCGCCGGCACGCCGGGGAAAACGGTCCTCGGCGAGGAGGCCCCCGCCAGGCCGGGACACGACGTCAAGATCAAGCTGGGACCGGGGGTGCGCGAGGAGGAGGCGACGGCCAACGTCTACGCCATGGTCAACGGCAAGTTCATCATGGCCGACGACAAGGCCTCGGTTTCCGCCGAGCACGTCATCGGCGGCGATGTCGACCTTTCCACCGGCAATATCAGTTTCGTCGGTTCCTCCCTGGTGATCAACGGCACCGTCCTTCCCGGCTTCAAGGTGCGCTGCATGGGGGACGTCTTTGTCTCCAAAGGGGTGAACGACGCGGAAATCGTCGCCGGCGGCATGGTCACCGTGCTCGGCGGCATGGTCGGCGAACATGCCGCGGTCACCAGCGGCGGCGACATCATCATCGACTTCTGCGAGAACGGCCCCCGCCTTTCCACCAGCGGCTCGGTCATCTTCAAGGACGCCGCCATCCAGGCCACGGTCAGCGCCGGCGGCAATGTCAGGGCCACGGACGGCAAGGGGTTGATCGTCGGCGGCACCTATGTTCTCGGCGGTTCCCTGTGGGCCAAGGAACTGGGTTCCGACGCCGAGGTCATCACCGAGATCGTTGTCGGACTGCCACCCGCCCTGGAGAAAAAAAAGCAGAAGCTGGCCGAGGATCAGGAAGTCTGGCCGGCCAGGATGAGCGAGACCCTGAAGAACATCAGTGCCCTCAACAAGCTGAAGAAGGAGTCGGGCGGGAAACTTCCCCCGGACAAACAGCTCCTGCTGGAGAAGTGCAACGCCTTCCTGCCGCGGGTCACCGAAAAGGTGAACAGCCTCACCGAACTGGAGGAAGAGATCAAGGCGGAGATCGAGCGGGCCGCGGACGAGTGCGTCTACGTCGGCGGCCGGCTGTACCCGGGGGTGCAGATCACCATCGGCGGTGCCCGCCGGGTGATCAGCCAGCTCGATGAAGGAGTGGTGGTGCGCCTGGGCAAAAAAAACCGCGAAATCGTGGTGATGAAGATGACCGAAGAGGAGAGGACGGCCTATGTGCCCCTGTAGCGGCCAGAGGCCGATGTCAACGGCGGAGCGGCGATGATCATCATCGGCATCGGGGAATACGGGGTTTCCGCCGACCCGCGGGAAACCATCAAGACCTTCGGGCTGGGGTCCTGCGTCGCCGTGGCGGTGTTCCACCGGCCCAGCAGCGTCGCCGGCCTGGTGCACGTCGCCCTGTGGAACTCCCGGGCCAACGGTCAGAAGGCGAGGGAACTGCCGGGATATTTCGCCGATACCGGCATCGCCGCGCTGCTCCGGCAGGTGGGCGAGGAGGCGGGCAGAATCCATGCCCGGGAACTGGAGGTCAAGATCGCCGGCGGCGCCAGCGTTTTCGATCCCAACGACGTCTTCATGATCGGCTACCGCAACGTGCTCGCGGTCAAGCACGTTCTCGCCCGCTTCGGCCTCGCGCCGGCGGCAAGCGAGACGGGCGGCGAACTGAGCCGCACCGTCGAGGTGCATGTCGGCAAAGGGACCATGACCATTTCCTCTCCTGGGAGGGAGAACAGGATCATATGAACGCCATTCGCAAGGAACTGCTGGACAGGCTGCGGCAGATTCCCGATCTTCCTGCCTCGGCCAGTGAACTGCTCAGGATCATCAACTATCCCGAGCATGACATGCATGACATCGTCAACATCATCCATTGCGATCCGGTGATGACCTCCCGGATCCTCAAGGTGGCCAACTGCGCCGCCTACTCCGTGTCGGGGGCGATAACCACCATCGACAGGGCCGTCGCCCTGCTCGGGGAAAGCATGCTGGTCGGTATCGTTCTCGCCGAGGCGTCGAGCGTGCTGCACCGGGCGGAACTGCCCGGATACGGTGCCGAGCCCGGCGATCTCTGGCAGCACGACCTGCGCACCGCCATCGCCGCCCGCAACCTCGCCCGGCACGCCACCACCCCGGTCGAGGCCGATCTCGCCTTCACCTGCGGCCTGTTGCACGACCTGGGCAAGACCCTGCTTTCCAGCGCCCTGGCCGAGGTGTTCACCGAGGTGAAGAGCGCGCTTCTGGTTGACAGCGCCGACTACCTCGCCATCGAACGGGATCTGCTCGGCATCACCCACCCGGAACTGGGCAGGGCCCTTGCCGAGAAGTGGCGTCTGCCCCATCCCCTGCCCGAGGCCATGGCCCTGCACCACGCGCCGGCCGAAGCGCCGGCCAACTGCCGCCATCTGCTGTACGCGGTCCATCTCGGCGACTTCACCGCGATGATGGCGGGGTTCGGCACCGGCGTCGATACCCTGCGCTATCGGATCGAATCGGCGTATCCCCGCTACATCGCCATCGACCAGGATGCCCTGGTGCAGGTGATGATCCAGGTGGAAGACGAGTTCCAGGCACTGAAGGAGGGGTTCTTCTCCGCCGATTGACCTGCGCCCCGCATCCCTCAGCGGCGGGCGCCGCGGCAGATGGCCAGCATCTCGCGAACCGCCGCATCGAGTCCCACCAGGATGGCCCGCGCCATCACCGCATGACCGATGCTCAGCTCGTCGATGAAGGGCAGGGCGGCGACCCGGCCGGTATTGCAGTAATCGAGGCCGTGGCCGGCGTTGACTCTGAGCCCCTGCTCGCTGGCCGCTTCGGCGGCGCGGGCGATCAGTTCGAACTCCTCATCCCGCTCCCTTTCGTCTCCGGCATCGCAGTAACGGCCGGTGTGGATCTCGACGAAGGTGGCGCCCACCTCCCGGCTCGCCTCGATCTGTTTCGCCACCGGATCGATGAACATGCTCACCGGGATTCCGGCCGCGGTGAAGCGGGCCACCACCTCCTTCAGTTTTTTCCGCTGACCGGCGACGTTGAGGCCGCCCTCGGTGGTGAGTTCCTGCCGTTTTTCCGGTACCAGGGTCACCATGTCGGGCACGACGTCGAGGGCGACGGCGATGATCTCCTCGCTGGCCCCCATCTCCAGGTTGAGCCTGGTCTTCACCGTCTGGCGGAGCAGGCGGACATCCCGGTCCTGAATGTGGCGGCGGTCCTCCCGCAGGTGGACGACGATGCCGGCGGCACCGGCAAGTTCGCAGATGGAGGCGGCGAATACCGGGTCCGGCTGTACCGTTCCCCGCGCCTGGCGCAGGGTGGCGACGTGATCGACGTTGATGGCGAGTTGCACCATGTTCTCCCTCCTTTCTTCCTGTAGCAGCCGCGCGAACTGGCGGTTTTCCTCGGCGAGCATCCGGTCGTATTCCTCGTCGCTCCGTTCATGGTCCATGCCGATGAGGTGGAGAAAGCCGTGAATCAGCAGCTGGGTGAGCCGGTGGTGCAGGGAGACGCCGGATTTCTCCGCCTCCCTGCGGGCGGTATCCACCGAGATGACGATATCGCCCAACAGCCCTGAATCCACGGTCCGATCGCCTTCCAGCATGGCGAAGGACAGGACGTTGGTCGCCCTGTCCTTGCCGCGGTAGGCCCCGTTCAACCGGCGGATGGCGTCATCGCCGGTGAGCAGGAGGCCCATGTCGTGATCCGCGTAGGCGGAAGCGGCCAGCAGCCGTTCGGCGCGGCGGCGGAGGAGGTCGGCGTGCACCGGACCGGGATGCTCGATGGTGATGCCGACTCCCATTTCAGCCGCCCCTCCCCTTGTGTTCGTAGGCCTGGATGATTTTCTGCACCAGATGGTGGCGGACCACATCGGCATCGGTGAAGCGGCAGAAGGCGATGCCGTCGATGCCCTGCAGGATCTTGCCGGCGTGCACCAGGCCGGAACGCTGCCGGTCGGGCAGGTCGATCTGGGTGATGTCGCCGGTGATCACCGCCTTGGAGTTGAACCCCAGCCGGGTGAGGAACATCTTCATCTGCTCGGGGGTGGTGTTCTGGGCCTCGTCGAGGATGACGAAGGCGGAACTCAGGGTGCGGCCGCGCATGAAGGCGAGCGGCGCGATTTCGATGATCTCCCGTTCGATGAGTTCGGCGACCTTCTCCCGGCCGAGCATATCGTTCAGGGCGTCGTGCAGGGGGCGGAGGTAGGGGTTGACCTTCTGGGCCATGTCGCCGGGAAGGAAACCGAGCCGTTCGCCGGCCTCCACCGCCGGCCGGGCGAGAATGATGTTCCGCACCAGGTTGCCGGTCAGGGCGGCGATGGCCATGGCGACGGCGAGATAGGTCTTGCCGGTGCCGGCCGGGCCGATGCCGAACACCATGTCGTTATGGCGGATCTGCTCGATGTAGTTCTTCTGGTTCAGACTCTTGGGCGAGACGATCTTCTTCCTGGCGGTGACGTACACCTGGTCGAGGAAGATCTCCTTGAGACTGGTCCGCGGCGCCCGTTCCAGCGTACGGATCGCGTAGGCGATATCCTGGGCGTAGACCGGGTAGCCGGCCGCGACCAGCTCCTGCAACTGCCGGATCAGGGAGCCGGCCAGTTCGACTTCGTGGGGCAGGCCGGAGAGGATGAGGGTGGTGCCGCGGACATCCACGGCGACGCCGATGGCCTTTTCGATGGTGTGGATGTTGCGGTTGAGATCACCGTAGAGCTGGCGCGCCGTTTCGTTGCTGGCCAGTTCCAGTTCCTCGCGGACGGTGGCGGCGGTCTTCACGGCGCCCTATTTCTGCTGCTGTCCCTGGCGGACGACGGCGAGTTCGGCTTCGATCAGCGCCTGCATGGCCTCCAGGGTCGGGGCATCCGTTTCGCGGCCGTTGATGAACACGGTGGGGGTGCCGCGCACCCCGGCCTGCTTGCCGTCGCCGATATCCTTGGCCAGACGTTCCTTGCTCGGGTTGGCACCGATGTCGGCGGTGAACTTCTTCATGTCGAGGCCGATTTCCCCGGCGATGGCGAGGATTTTCTGTTGGCTGATCTCGTTCTGGGCGGCGAAGAGGCTGTCGTGAAATTCCCAGAATTTTCCCTGTTCCTGGGCGGCGATGGCGGCGAGCGCCGCCAGTGAGGCGAACTGGTGGTTGCGCAGCGGGAAATGCTTGTAGAAGACCTTGACGCTGCCCGGATAGCGGGCGAGGATCTGTTCGACGGAAGCGCCGATCTTGGCGCAGAACGGGCACTGGAAATCGCTGAAGATCACCAGGCTGATCGGCGCGCTCTCCTCGCCCAGCATCGGTGCGCCGGTGGTGTCGATCCGGGCCGCGAAATTCAGGGTGATGAGCTGGACGTTCTTGCCGGCGGAGCTGCCAACCACCAGGTTCTCTCCCCGGTCGCCGGTGACCGACAGGCTGTCGGCTTTGGCGTCGACGGTGAGGATGTCGTTGAGCACCCCGTCGGCGTTGTAGATCTGCAGCTTGCCGCCGGGAAGCAGGACGAAGGTCCAGGTGGAGTCGGGCGACAGGGCCACCGCCAGCGGGCTGTCCGGCAGCGAGATGGTGTTGTGGACCTTGGCGGTGACGCTGGCCTGTGCCGGCGTCAGGGCGAGAAGCAGGACGGCGGTGATCATCAGTGCGATACGCGGAAACATTGTTCCTCCGGGCTGAATTCGGTACGGTTGCCCGGGCGCTGCCAAAGGCAGCCGCCGGGACGCATGACCTTAGCATTTTTCTCCAGGGCGGACAAGGTCTCAGCCAAAATGTTCCGCCAGGAACACGGCGGGATGAACGACCCTGGCCCGGGTCGGATCGATGGCCTGGCGCAGATGGAGCAGGCAGCCGGAACAGCTGCTGAGCAGCCAGCCTGCGCCCGTCTCCAGGAAATCGTCGACCAGGGGGCCGCGGATGGCGGCGGCGGTGGCGGCGTGGGTGAGATGGAACATGCCGCCCTGGCCGCAGCATCGGGGGCCGGAAGGCAACTCGCGCAGCAGGACGCCGGGCAGTCCCCCCAGGAGGGAGCGGGGCTGGCTGGTTACCTTCTGGTGGAAGCGCAGATGACAGGGATCGTGGTAGACGATGATCTTCGCCACCGCCGTCTGAGCGAGGCCGGGCAACCGGGTCAGGGCGCCGTCGCTGCAGAGCAGGGAGGAGTATTCCCGCAGCCGGCCGGCGAAGGATTCGGCACGCCGCTGCCACTGCCGGTCGCCGGCGAGGATTTCCGGATAGCGGCGCAGGTGGCTGTAGCAGGAGGCGCAGGAGGTGAGAATGGGCAGATCGTTTCCGGCAAAGCTTTCGATGTTGGCGCGGGCGAGATCGGCGGCCTGAACGCGGTCGCCGGCGGCCAGGGCGGCAAGGCCGCAACAGACCTGGCTTTCCGGGTGGGTGAGAACATGGCCGCATAACCGGTTCGCGCTCCATCGGGTGGCGGCGTCGATATCGCGGCGCAGGTGGCGGGCGAGGCAGCCGCTGAAGTAGTTGAGGGTGGCGGCGGCATCGCTTGCCTGTTCCGGTATCGGATCGAGGCGGGTTTCCGGCAGAATGCCGAGGCCCTGCAGTCGCAACCGCAGGCCGCTGGTGGCGGGCAGCAGGTCGAAAAGGCGGGCGCCGGCACCGGCGATACCGGCGGCGAGTCGTGGCCTGGCCATGGTGGAACGGGCAAGGGTGGCGAGAAAGGTGTGCGTCCCGGAAGGGCAGGTAAGGGTGGTACGCAGGGCCTCAAAGAGCAGGTGCGGTGCCATGCCGCGCGGGCAATGTTGGCCGCAGGCGCCGCACAGCAGGCAGTGGGCGAGGACGGCGGCCATCGCCGCCGTGTCGCCCTGCGCGTCGAGCCGTTGCAGCAGATGCAGTTTGCCGCGGGCGGTGTAGGTTTCCCGGCCCGTTGCCCGGAACACCGGGCAGACCGCGGTGCAGGCGCCGCAGCGGGCGCAGGCGGCAGGGTCGGGGAGGCTGGCCGGGGTGGTGGTCAAGAGGGTACCGTTTTCGGAAATGCAGGACCTATATGACCTTTAGGTCCTGCATTTCCAGAGCAATTGCGGGGTGAGGCGGTGCAACAGGGCCAGTGCCTGTTCAGTTGCCGCTGCCGCGCGCCAGTTCGTTCTGCCAGAGCAGGTAGGGTTTGATGAAGGGGTCGAGGTTGCCGTCCAGCACCGCGTCGACGTTGCCGATTTCGGTGTTGGTGCGGTGGTCCTTGATCAGCCGGTAGGGCTGCAGGACATAGGAACGGATCTGGCTGCCCCAGGCGATCTCCTTCTTGTCGCCGTGCAGATCCTTCTGCGCCTCCTTCTTCAGTTCCTGTTCGCGTTCGTACAGCCGCGCCTTCAGCATTTTCATCGCCATGTCCTTGTTGCGGTGCTGGCTGCGTTCGTTCTGGCACTGGACGATGATGCCGGTGGGCAGATGGGTGATGCGGATCGCCGAACTGGTTTTGTTGACGTGCTGGCCGCCGGCGCCGCTGGCGCGGTAGGTGTCGATTTTCAGATCCTTGTCGTTGATGTCGACCTCGATGGTGTCGTCGAGTTCCGGGAAGATGAACACCGACGCGAACGAGGTGTGGCGGCGGGCGCTGGCGTCGAAGGGGGAAATGCGCACCAGCCGGTGGATGCCCATTTCGGAGCGCAACAGGCCGTAGGCGTACCGGCCCTGGACCAGCACGGTGACGCTTTTGACCCCCGCCTCGTCACCGGGCTGATAATCGAGCACCTCGGTGGGGAAATTCTTCTCCTCGGCCCAGCGCAGGTACATGCGCAGCAGCATGCTCGCCCAGTCCTGGGCCTCGGTGCCGCCGGCGCCGGCGTGGATGGTGATCAGCGCGTTGTTGGTGTCATGGGGACCGGTGAACATGCACTCCACCTCGAAGGTGGAGAGGTTGCGGTCCACCACCCCCAGCGCCTCCACCGCCTCCTTCAGGGTGGCGGCGTCGTTCTCCTCCCGGGCGAGTTCGACGAGGATCTCCACCTCCTCCAGGGCGTCCCGGCAGCTCTGCCAGCCCTCCAGCGGGTAAAGAACGTTGTTGCGTTCCTTCTGGATCTGCGCCGCCCGGGCGGGGTCGTTCCAGAAATCCGGGGCCATGGTGAGGGATTCGAGCCGGTCGAGATCTTCCTTCTTCTTATCGAAGTCAAAGATGGTCTCGCAGGGTAAGCAGTCTCTTGCGCAGGTTTTCCAGTTTCTCTTTCAGTTCGGTGGTGTCGATAGCCATGTCGGTGTCCTCGTGGTGATGGTGATGGGGACGAAGGTCAACGGCCCTGGCGGACCGGCCGGCGCCGGCCGCGGCCGAGGATGAGTGCGATGAGGGAAAGGGCGGCGCAGCCCGGGGCGAACCAGTGGCCGAAACGGCTGAAGACCGACAGCCGTTCGATGAGCGGCAACCGGCCGCTGACCGCGGCCGGGACGAACATCGAGGTCTCGCCGCTGATTTCGCCGGCGGGCGAGATGAAGCCGCTGATGCCGGTGTTGGCCGCCCGTGCCAGGCCGCGGCGGTTCTCCACCGCCCGCAGCACCGCCATCGCCAGATGCTGGTAGGCGGCGTTGGATCGTCCGAACCAGGCATCGTTGGTGATGTTGACCAGGAGGTCGGCCCCGGCGGTCACCTGGGCGCGTGCCAGCTCCGGGAAGATGCTCTCGAAACAGACCAGGGCGCCGATCTGTGCATTTTCTCCGGAAAGAAGGGAGGTGTCAAGGCCGGGACTGAAATCGGCCATGGTCTCAACCACCGGACTCAGAAAGGAAAAGACGGAGCGGAACGGGATGTATTCCCCGAACGGCACCAGATGCTGCTTGTCGTAATGGCCGGCGATGTCGCCGTCAGGGGTGATGAGCACCGCCCGGTTGAGATAGCGGACCCGGCCTCCGACCTTTTCCGCATAGGGGGTGCCGGTGAGCAGCCAGGTTTGCCGGTCGCGCAGGAGCGGCAGGATGTGTTCGCCGAACAGGGGGTGGCCGGCCGGGTAGAAGGGCAGGGCGGTCTCCGGCCAGACGAGAAGATCACCGGGCTGCGCCCCTGCCGACAGACCGGTGTAGCGGAGCACGGTGGCGAGTTCCTGGCCCGGCTGCCATTTCTCGTCCTGTTCGATGCTGCCCTGGACGATGACCAGCCGCTGGGAAGGTGTCCCGGCGTCCGACTGCCGGTAAGCGGCGAGCTGGAAGCCGCCATAGACCAGGGCGCCGAGGAGCAGCAGGGCGGCGGGCAGTTCATTGCAGTGCCAGCGCCGCGATTGCCGGCGCAGCAGTCGGAACAACAGGGCGCTGGCAAGGACGAGGAGAAAGGTGACGGCAAAATGGCCGCCCAGATCGGCGCTCTGCAGCAGCAGCGCTTGCCGGTACTGGGTGTAGCCGAGGTCGAGCCAGGGGAAACCGGTGAGGAGCACGCCGCGCAGCCAGTCGAGACCGACCCAGAGACCCGGCGCGATCCAGATGGATGTGCCGGCACCGCCCAGCATCTGCAGGATCCCGGCAAACAGGGCCGGAAAAAGGGCCATGTAGACCGCCAGCAGGATCATGACCGCGACGGCGACGGGGTAGGCGACCCCGCCGTAGGTGGAAAGGACGATGACGATGAAGGACAGGAGCGGCAGGAAGAAAACCAGACCGCAGACAAAACCCAGGGTTGCCGCCCGCCGCACCGGCACTCCGTCGATGGCGAGGAAAAGAGGCAGCAGGGCGAACCAGGCCAGCAGCGGCAAGGCCTGCGGCCCGGGCGATGCGGCGTAGAGAAGGGCGCCGGCAAGGGCGGCCTGTCCCGTCTGCTTGAGGGGGGCGGACATGGCGGCGGGGGGTCAGGCGGGGGGCAGGTTTTTCTTTCTCTTGATCCTGACCGAGAGGATGCGGCGCTTGGTAGCGGCGATGATGGAGATGCTGAGCGGCGGCACGGCCAGGCGGGTGCCGGGCTGCGGTACCCGGCCGAGCTGGTGCATCACCAGGCCGCCGATGGAATCGTAGGGGCCTTCGGGCAGCTTGACGTCGAAGTGTTTTTCTATCTCCTCGATGTCGGTGGTGGCGTCGGCGATGACGGTGTCCGGGCCGATCTCGCGGATGTATTCTTCCTCGAGGTCGTGCTCGTCGGCGATCTCGCCGACGATTTCCTCCAGCGCGTCCTCCAGGGTGACGATGCCGCGGGTGATGCCGAATTCGTCGGTGACGATGGCCATGTGGGCGTTTTTTTCGAGGAAGGTGCGCAGCATGTTGGAAACCGGTTCGTTCTCCGGGACGAAGAGCGGAACGCTGGTGATCATCTCCTTCGCCAGGGGGGCGGGGGCCTTGCCGCAGGCGACCAGGATGTCCTTGGCGTGGAGGATGCCGGTGATATGATCGGCGCTGCCGCTGTAGATCGGGATGCGGGAGAACTGTTCGGTGCGGATCAGATCGATGACCTCGGTGGTGGTGGCCTCTTCCGGAGCGCAGACCATTTCACTGCGCGGCGTCATGATTTCCCGGACCACCGTGTCCTTGAGGTCGAGGATGGAGGTGATCATCAACCCTTCCTGGGGGGTGATGAACCCGTGTTCCTCTCCTTCTTCGAGGAGCTCCTGGATTTCCTGTTCGAGATCGTCCGCTGTTTCGGGCTTGCTGATGCCGATGAACTGCAGGATGCGTTTCAGAGGCGACTGTTCCGGAAGTTCCGGAGGGGAATCCTTGTCCATTTGTGTTCGAATCTGTGGTTGTGCGGCGCGCGTGGGGGTGTGGGGCGGGAGTGGCGCGGCCCCATCAAAATCGTTGACGCTGCCGAGGGAAGCCGGTATAAAACCCGACTCTGCCGCACCGTCCCGCCAGCGTGCTCTGCCACAATGTGCCGGCAGGAATCTTCGGGCAGCCGCCTGGTTCCCGGCGCACCGTGGACACCCGCCATGAATCGTGGTATTATACCGCGATTTTGGGTTTGGGAAAGAATTTTGTCGTAACCGCAACAAGTGCGGTAACGACCTCGGCTTGCTGCGCATCGTATGGAAATCGTGTTGCAGAACACCGGCGATGGTGGCTTTCTGCGGGGTCAGCAATTTTCCGGGAGTGGCGGTGGCGGGCTACAGCCTTTCCCGGCCGTTGCCTCCGCCGCGGCGGGTCGCTGAAGGCAGCGCCTCCGGCCCATGGATTTCCCTGTCCCGTCGGCACGAATGATGGTGCCGGCACGGGATCTTCACCGATCGGGAGACATCCTTGAAAGATAAAGTGCTCATCGCCAACCGGGGAGAGATCGCCCTCAGGATCATGCAGGCCTGCATCGATCTCGGCCTCGATTACGTCGTCGTCTATACCGACGCCGACCGTGACTCCAACCACGTCCACCGTGCCAAGGACTCCGCCTCCAACGTCCGGCGGGCGCTCAGGGTGGCGAGCTACACCGATCCCAACGACATCCTCGCCGTCGCCGATCACACCGGCTGCACCGCCATCCATCCCGGCTACGGCTTCTTTTCCGAGGATTTCCGCTTCGCCCGCCGGGTGACGGTGCGCGACCGGCCTCTCACCTTCATCGGCCCCAACTGGGAAGTCATCAAGGATCTCGGCGACAAGATCAACACCAAGCGGGTCGCCAACCGCCTCGCCATTCCCACCATCCCCGGCACCGACGGTCCCATCTACAACGAGATCGAGGCGGAAGCCTGTGCCGTCGAACTCATGGAGCGGCAGGTCGCCGACAACGTCCGCAACCCCTCCATCCTGGTCAAGGCGGCGGCGGGCGGCGGCGGCATGGGGATCGAGGAAGTCTTCCAGATCGAACAGTTCCGCCGGGTCTACCGTCACATCCAGAACTACGCCAAGCGCCAGTTCGGCGACGGCGGCGTGCTCATCGAACAGTGCCTGCGCGACTACAACCATCTCGAGGTGCAGCTTTTGTGCAGCAAGCACGGCGAGCGGCTGCATTTCGGCACCCGCAACTGCACCATCCAGTCCACCGGCCGCCAGAAGAGGCTGGAAGCGGCGCCGGGCTTCGACACCAGCTGCTTCGACTACGGGTTCGACGCCGGCCGGGTGCTCGACCAGATCGTGAACTATTCCCTGAAGCTGGCCGGCCACGTCCGCTACGACAACGTCGGCACCTGGGAATGGATCGTCAGCCGCGACGGCAGGCCCTATCTGCTCGAAGTCAACACCCGTATCCAGGTGGAGAACGACGTCTCCGCCCGCATCAGCTACGTGAACGGACGCCATCCCAACCTGTTGCGCGAACAGATCCGCATCGCTCTCGGCGACAAGATGGGCTACCAGCAGAAGGATGTGGTCTTCCGGGGGGCGTCCATCGAATTCCGCATCGTCGCCGAGGACACCAAGCGCGGCTTCTCCCCCTGGATCGGCACCATCACCCGTTTCGACCATGCCAGGGAAGAGTGGGCCGCGGTGTACAGCCACGTGCCGTCGGACCGCGAGTACCTCATCCCCAGCGAATACGACCCCAACCTCGCCCTGGCCATCGTCTGGGGCGACAGCATGGAAGAGGCCAAGCGGCGCGGCGCCGAATTCCTCGACCGGGTGGTGATCGAGGGCCATGATTCCGGCGGCAGGCCGATCATGACCAATCTTCCCTACCTCAAGAACAACATCGACCGGCTGCTGACCTTCTGATGTCCGCGGCAGGACTGGTTGCGTGATCCGATTATGGAAGACAACAGAAAACGGCTGCTGAAGATCGAGGAACGGATCTCCTACCTGGCCCAGATCCGCCCGGAGGCCGCCTGCGCCAACCTCGCCGGTCTCCAGGAAAAACTGAGCCACCTGAAACGATCCTTCTACGACTATCACGGCCACGAACTCGTCACCGAGATGGACGCGCTCGCCGACGCCGTCGCTTTTCTCGAGAAGCGCAGCGAGGAGAACCTGACCCCCATGGACCGGGCGCGCATCGTCCGCAACCCCATGCGGTTCTCACTGAAGGACATCCTGGAGAACGTCTACGACGATTACACCGAACTGGGGGGCGAGGAGGAGAACAACATCGATCCCGCCATGGTCGCCGCCAAGGCCACCATCATCCGCCAGGTGAAGAACAAGGTGTTCACCCAGCTCGTCATGGTCATCGGCCACGAAAAAGGGCACGGCGAGGAGTTCCGCAACGGCGGCTCCACCAAGCCTTGGGGCAACGAGAAGGCGCTCCGTTTCATGCAGGTGGCGGAGACCGAGGGCATCCCCATCCATTTCTACAACTTCACCCCCGGCGCCTTCCCCGTCGAGGACTATCCCGGCGCCGCCCAGCAGATCGCCCGCAACCTCTACTACATGGCCAAACTCAGGGTGCCGACCGTCTCGGTGATCTCCGAGGGCGGTTCCGGCGGCGCCGAGGCGGTCGGGCTCGCCGATTTGCGGCTGATGTTCTCCCACGGCTACTACTCGGTGATCTCACCCGAGGGGGCGGCGGCCATCGAGGGCAAGATCGGCGAGGGGCAGAAACTGCCCCTCGAGCTGGTGGAGAAATGCGCCCAGCACCTGTGCATCACCGCCGCCGACAACCTCCGGCTCGGCACCATCGACCGGGTCATCCAGGAACCGCCTCTGGGCGCCCGCCGTGATGATTTCGCCTTCTTCAAGAACCTGAAGGCCGAGGTGATCCGCGCCACCGACGAGGTGGTGCTGCGCACCAAGAGCCTGCGCGCCTTTCGTGAGTACCATCTCAAACGGCGTGGCAAGGGGGGCGAAAAGATCGAGGAACATCCCCATATCGAAAACACCTGGGAACTCGACCGGGACGAGATCCGCCGCTTGTTGCGGCAGCGGGCCAGGAAGTACCGGAATATGGCGATCCATGCCTATGGCGGCAAGGATACGCCGCTGATGGAAAAGGTGGATCAGGCGGCGTTCGGGGCGATGAAGGTGTTCTACACCTTCAAGTACGACATCCTCCGCTCGCGGCGCAAGGTGGTGGAAAAGGTGATCAAGGAAGTCACCGGTGAAAGCTCTGCCATCCTGCAGCGGGTGTCCGCCCCCTTTTCCGCCGCCTACACCTTTGTCGCCAGCCGCGGCGAATCGCGGCCGTCGGTGCCGATCAAGAGCCGGACCAGTTACGGTGATTCCGAGTTCGGCGACACCTACACCAGTCCGCTCGCCAACGAGGACCGCACCGTCACCTGCCCCAACGCCGCCAAGTACGGTTGCCGCGATCTGTGGGTGCCGGATCTCTACGGCGAATTCTGCGGCGTCTGCGAAAGTTGCGGCCACCATTTCCCGCTGGAGTACGAGTGGTATCTGAAGAACCTGTTCGACCGCAACTCGATCCGGGAATTCAATTCCGCCATCCGTTCCATCAACCCGCTGCAGTATCCGGAACTCGACAAGAAACTGGAAGGCGCCCGCCGTCGCACCCACCGGCAGAGCGCGATGATCACCTTCGAGGCCAAGGTGCTCGGCATCGACATGGTGGTCGCCATGCTGTACAGCGATTTCAGGAACGGCACGGTGGGCGCCGCCGAGGGCGAGAAGTTCGTCCGCGCCTGCGAGCTTGCCCGCATCAAGAGGCGGCCCCTGTTGTCCTACGTCCACACCACCGGTGGCATCCGCATCCATGAAGGCACCCTGGGGGTGATCCAGATGCCGAAGTGCACCATGGCGGTGCGCCGCTACGTCGACGACGGCGGTCTCTACATCGTCGTCTACGACAACAACTCCTACGCCGGCCCGGTGGCGAGCTTTCTCGGCTGCGCCTACTACCAGTTCGCCATCCGTTCCAGCCGCATCGGCTTTGCCGGGCAGCGGGTGATCCGCGACACCACCGGCGAGGACATCCCTCCCGACTACCACAGCGCCAGGAACGCCCTGCGCCGCGGCCACATCCACGGCATCTGGGACCGGCGGGATTTCCGCAAGAACCTGCACAAGGTGCTGATGACCATGGGCGGTCCCAAGCTGTACTACCGCTGAACCGAGCGCAACGAACATGAGCAGCGATACCCAAACCGAGCAGCAGATGAACGTGGATGCCATCCTGGACGATTACCGGGCGGATCCCTACAGCTATGTCGATATCCTGACCATCCACACCGGCGTCATCCGGTTCAAGGTGAAGGAGGGCGACCCCATCGAGGGCCCCGGCGGCAAATGGAATCATATCCCCGGCACCCAGCTCTACGAACTGGAACGGGAGCGCAACTGCAAGCGGCTCTTCGCCTCGGATTCCGGCGTCATCTCCTTCATCCGTGCCGACCTCGAAGGACAGTTCGTCGAGGCCGGCGAAAAGGTGATGACCATCCGCCATCCCCTGAAGAAAAAGGAGATCATCGACCGGATCCTGCGCAACGTCCTCTACCCGGTTACCGCGCCGGAACGGGCCAAGTACTTTTTCGCCCTGGAGATCCAGAGCCGTATCGAGAAATTCGGCCAGCGGTCGGTCTCCATCAAGCCCGGCGAGGAGCTGTTCACCATGTCGCTGATGAAACGCGACACCCCGGTGTATTACGAGGGCGAGCCCGGCATCATCCATACCGTCTACTTCCAGCCGGGGATCAGCGTCAACCAGGGTGATCCCCTCATCGGCATCTGCCCGCCCGACAAACTGCCGCTGATCCAGCGGATCATCAATCGCGTCAAGGCGGAATGGGAATAGCCAACTTCCTGCTGCCGGACCAGGTCGACGATCTGGTCCGCGCCGAGGAAATGTCCCTGCGCGCCGCCTGCTTTCCCCCCGAAGACGTGGCCGCCGTTTTCCGTTACGGCGCGCCGGTCGGTTCTCGCATCCACTGTCACCGCCACCTTGTCCGCGGCATGGACGAGGCGCGCCGGCTCATCGATGCCTGCGAACGGCGGGGGGGATCCTTCTCCTCCGGAACGGTGATCGTCGCCGATACCCTGAGCGGCGGCAAGGGCCGCTTCCGGCGCGACTGGCATGCGCCCGCCGGCGGCGTCTGGCTCACCGCCATCATCGCCAACACCCTGCTGCCGGAGAGCGCCCGGCTCTATCCCTTCGCCGCCGGCGTCGCCTGCTGCGAGACCGTCCGATCCCTGGGCGCTCCCGCCTCGCTCAAATGGGTCAACGACGTTCTGGCCGACGGCCGCAAACTGGCCGGGGTTCTCATCGAACAGTACCGGAGCCCGGTGCATGGCGAGGAATTTTTCCTGCTCGGCATCGGCATCAACGTCAACAACACTGGATTCCCACCCGCCGTTGCCGGGATTTCCCTGCTCCAGACCACCGGACGGAGCCACCACCTGCCGGCGGTAACCTGCCGCCTGCTCGCCAAACTGCGCTGGAACATCGGCCTGCTCCACCGGGAAGAAGCCCGGTGGCTGTCGGCCCGGGACGGCGCCGACTCGCCGCCACCCCATCCGCTGATGGCTGCCTGGCGGAATCTGAGCGATACCGTCGGCCGGCAGGTCGAGTTCGGTTTCGATGTCCAGCTCCGCCCCGAGTACCGGGCGACGGTGGTCGGCGTCGCCGACGACGGCGGCCTCGTGCTCCGTCATGGCGAGCCGCCGACGGTATGCACCGAGATCGCCGGGGAAATCCTCTACCTGTAAGCGGGCGCTCAGCCGGAAGGCCGCCGCGTGATCAGCGTTCCCTTTCTCAATCAAGATGAGAACGCGAAAGCAAGCGCGCGCGACGAGACGGTACATGCGGTGTGACGAGGAGCGGCACAACGCCGCCGTCAAGGGTAAGGCCTGATTTGGCATTGGACAACCTCTCCCACGATATCCACTGAAATGACGCTGATTTCGGTGATCATTCCCACCTACAACCGGGTCGACTTCCTGCCCGGGGCGGTGGCGTCGGTGCTGTCCCAGCAGGCCCGGGTCGAGCTGATCGTCGTTGACGACGGCTCCACCGATGGCACCGCGGACTTTCTCGCCACCCTGCCGTCTGCCGTCCGTTGCCTGCGCCAGGAGAACCGCGGCCCGGCCGCGGCGCGCAACACCGGCATCCGGGCAGCCCGGGGCGACTATCTCGCCTTCCTCGACTCCGACGACCGTTTTCAGGCCGACAAGCTGACCATCCAGTACGCGGCCATGGTTGTCAACCCCTCCTTCCCCCTCTCCCATACCGGCGAGGTCTGGTACCGGCGCGGTCGTTTGCTGCACCAGAAGAAGAAGCATCGCAAGGAACAGGGCGATCTCTTCCCCCGCTGTCTCGAACTCTGCGCCATCGGCATGTCGACGGTGATGGCCCGTCGCGCTCTCTTCGAGGAAGTGGGGCTGTTCGACGAAGGGATGGCCTGCTGCGAGGACTATGATTTCTGGCTGCGGGTGTGCTGCCGGTATCCGGTGCTGCTGGTGGACCTGCCGCTCACCGTCAAGAACGGCGGCCGCGACGACCAGGTGTCGGTGATCCACCGGGTCGGCATGGACCGCTACCGCATCGAATCCATCTCCCGCCTGCTGGCGGCCGGAGCCCTCTCCCGCGAGCAGCAGCAGCTGGCGGTGACCGAGCTGGCACGCAAATGCCGCATCTATGCCGCCGGCTGCCGCAAGCACGGGCGCGAGGAAGAAGCGGCGCGCGTTCTCCGGCTGCTGCACGCGGCATTCACTGCCTGCCGCTGATTCCTTCCCGCTTGCCGGCGCCGCGACGGCGACTGGTAACGGCATTTCCGGCTCTGTGGAAACCACCCTCGCCTGCTGCGGTTTGACGGGCCGTTCCGGGCCGCTTCGTCACGCTGCTCCTTGGGAAGACGGCGGAATACCCGCACCCTCAGCGCGAGCGAAGCGTGGCGATCCAGTCCGTATCCTCGTTGCCCCCGGGCAACTCATTTGCCCCTTTCCTTCTCTCCGCTTGACGGGGGAATTGAACATTTTATACACTTTTCGTTAGTGTTATCGGTCTGTTGATATCTGCAGTCCTGACAGCCCCGCAAAAAGTCACGGAACGCGACATCCGGTCACGAAAGGACAGTGGGCTGCAGGGCAAGCCAGCGACGGAACCGCTGCTTCCGACAATCCTGCAGGTGACCGATTTTCCGGTGCGGCGCCGCGGTTGCGGCGTGCGTGACCGATCACCGCACAGGTACGATGGTGCACAAGCACCCACGCCGTAACCGCTCAGAAGTGCCACAGATCCGGACAGGCAAACCGGCGCCGCGTACAGCGTACGTAGGCCGGGCCGAGATCCGGAGATGGGGTGCCGCTGCACGGTTGCCGGCGTCCCAATCCATGCCGAGAGGAGGAAGCCGCGATGCGGTTGCATCAGTTCAAGACCAGTTCGCTGTTGACCGGCAGTTTCGCCCTGATCTCCCTCTGCGTTCTCTTGGTCGGCATGTTCGGCATCGGCGGTCTGTACCGTACCGGGAGCACCGGCAAGAAATTCGTCGACCAGCACAGTGAGCTGGTTCTCGCCGAACACAGCGCCCAGATTCATCTGCACAAGGCGGAGGCGGCCATGCTCCGCGCCGTTCTGCTGTTCGAGGACGGACGCGAGGCTGCCAACGAGCAGGAGAAATGCGTCGTTTCGCTGCGCAGCGCGGGGCAGGACATCGATTTTCTCAACGAGGCGGCGCCGCCGGATATCGGCAAGGGGATGGTCGGGGTGGGCGCGGCACTCGCCGAGGTCGACCGGAAGACGGTGGAACTGTTCGGTCTGCTCGGCGAACAGGGTGGCGCTGCCGGCTCCCCGGAAGAAAGGCGGTTCCGCATCAACCAGGCAACCAGGGCGGCCGGCGAGGCCTTTGCCGGGATCGACCAGCAGCTGGCGAGCGTGCAGGAAAGGACCCAGGAAATGATCGTTCGCTATATGGCCGGGAAAGAGACCACCCGGACCGCGAGCTACTGGATCGTCGGCATGATCACCCTGCTGTCCGTGCTGCTGGCCGCCGCCAGCGCCTGGTACGTGCGGCGATTGTTCCGCGATTCCCTGTCCTATCTCCAGGAAAGACTGGACGCGGTGGCCCAGGGCGATCTTTCCTTCGATCTCGATGTCGGTCGCAGCGACGAGTTCGGGGTCATCGCCGCCGCCTTCAACCGGGTCACCGCCAAGATGCGTGCGGTGATCGACGAGATCTCCGATACGATCATGGAGGTGCACCGCAAGGGCAGTGAACTCAACGACACCTCCCATGAAGTCGCCAGCGGCGTCAGCGAGCAGGCCGCCACCGTCGAACAGATCTCCGCCTCCATGGAGGAGATGACCAGCATGCTCGAACAGAGTACGGAAAATGCCCGGCAGACCGCGACCATCGCCTCGAAGACGGCGGCGGACGCGGAAAACGGCGGCAAGGTGGTGGCGGAAACCGTCAAGTACATGAAGAGCATCGCCGAGAAGATCGAAATCGTCGAGGAGATCGCCCGGCAGACCAACCTGCTCGCCCTGAACGCCGCCATCGAGGCGGCACGGGCCGGCGATCACGGCAAGGGGTTCGCGGTGGTCGCCGCCGAGGTGCGCAAACTGGCGGAACGCAGCCAGGTCGCGGCCCTGGAGATCAAGGAAGTTGCCGCCAATTCAGTGGACATCGCCTCCCGGGCCGGCAATGTCATCGCCGAAATCGTTCCCCAGATCAAGAAAACCGCCCACCTGGTGGAAGAGATCGACGCGGCCAGCGGCGAACAGGCCAAGGGAGTCCGGGAAAACAGCCGGGCCATGGAACAGCTGGACAAGGTCATCCAGAAGAACAATGCCGCCAGCGAGGAGTTGAGCGCGGCCAGCGCCGATCTCAACAGCCGTGCCGTTCATCTGCTCGGCAGCATCTCCTACTTCAAGACCGGAAGAAAAGCCTCCCGGGACAATCGGCCCCCCGAGAAACGGTTCCTGCCCGGCAGAACCGCGACCGGGACCGGTGGAGACCCCGCCTCCGGCAGGGACAAGGATTTTTTCGGCGACGACTTCCTGGCGATGCCCAAGGCTGGCGTCAAGCTGGACCTTGCCGGGGACGATGATGAATTCGAACGTTACTGACGGTTGAGACGGCAGCGGCGTCGGTGACCGCCGGCCGTCGGCCGTCGCGGCCCTTCTCGCGCCGCCTTCTTCCTTCAACGTCAAAGGGGAGTGTATGCCCTCAGCAGGTTCCACCAGTCAGTATCTGTCCTTCATCCTGCGTGAAGAGCACTTTGCCGTGGACATTTTCAAGGTCCGGGAGGTGCTCGACGTCGCGACCCTCACCCGGGTGCCACGCATGCCCGATCACATGTGCGGGGTGATCAATCTCCGTGGCAATGTGGTGCCGGTGGTCGATCTCGGCCTGAAACTGGGGATGGCCGCCATTGTCCGCTCCGTCAACACCTGCATCATGATCATGGAAATTCCCGTAGAGGAGATCGGCGAGGAGGTGCTGATGGGGGTGCTCACCGACTCGGTGGAGGAGGTCTTCGAGCTCGCCGGCGATCAACTGGGGCCTGTTCCCCGTCTGGGCACCGGCCTCAACAGCGACTACATCAGCGCCATGATCCAGCAGGGGGACAAGTTCCTCATGCTGCTCAACATCGAAGCGATTCTCAAGGCCGAGGGGGTTGCCGCGTTCAGGGGACTCGAGGACGAGCAATCGGAGGGCAGTGACTGCCGCGATGAGTAGCGCCGAATTTGCAGAGGTATTCCGGGAGGAGGCGGCCGAGCTTCTTGCCGAACTGGAAAGCGCCCTTCTCGACCTGGAGAAGGCACCCACCGATCTGAAGCTGGTGGGCAGGGTCTTCCGCGCCCTGCATACCATCAAGGGCAGCGGCGCCATGTTCGGCTTCGACGACATCGCCTCCTTCACCCATCATGTGGAAACGGTGATGGACAGGGTCCGGGAACAGAAGGTGGCGGTTACCGGCAACCTCATCGGCCTTGTCCTCGCCTCCCGCGACCACATTTCCGGCCTGCTGGACGCGGCCATGGGCGGAGCGGCGGCGGACATGGCGAAGGGGCGCGAGATCGTCGAGGAACTGCAGGTGTATCTGCAGGAGGGCGCTGCGACCGCCGCCCCGGCAAATCCGACCGTGCCCGCGCCGCCGCCCGGCCCCATGCCGGAGAAGAAGCCGGAGCCGGCATCGTCCGTGGCGCCGCCTGCCGTTCCCTCTATGGAGCAGCCAGCCGCCCCCGCTGTGGCGCAGTCTGCCGCCTGTGGCTCGCCCGAGGAGCAGCAGGAACATTTCTGCATCTATTTCGAGCCGGGGAAACAGTATTTCGAGGAGGGGCAGAATCCCGCCCATCTGCTGGGAGAACTGCGCCAGCTCGGCAGGTTGACGGTGATCGCCGGCAAGGAGTTGCCTGCCGGGCAGGAGGAATGGCAGGCGGGGCAAGGGCCGTTCTGGAACGTTCTGTTGAGCACCGCCGCCGGCATCAACGCGGTCCGCGATGTCTTCATCTTTGCCGAAAACACCTGCCGGATCAAGATCGTACAGATCTTCACCGAGGACTCGGAGACGGTGTTCGAGCACCGCAAACTCGGCGAAATCCTGGTGGAGCGGGGCGACATCACGCCGGAGCAGCTGGAGGAGGCCCTGCGTACCGGCCGGATGCTGGGCGAGGTGCTGCTGGATCGGAAGCTGGTCAGCAGGGAGAGGATCGAAGCGGCGCTTGCCGAGCAGCAGGTGCTCCTCCGGCAGCGGCCGCCGCCGCCGCGGCCCTCCGGTGAAAGCATCAAGGTGCAGTCCGGACGCCTCGATCAGCTCATCAACCTGGTGGGAGAGCTGGTGGTCAATCAGGCGAGGCTCAGCCAGGCGGTGGTGGGCAGCAGTCAGCAGGAACTGGTCGAACCGGTGGAAGAAATGGAACGGCTGACCGGCGAGCTGCGCGACTGCGTGCTCAACATCCGGATGGTGCCCATCGGCACCACCTTTTCCCGTTTCCAGCGGCTGGTCCGCGATCTGTCCCGCCAGCTGGACAAAGAAGTGGAACTGATCACCGCCGGCGAGGAGACCGAGCTCGACAAACACGTCATCGATCAGCTGGGGGAACCGCTCGTTCATATCATCCGCAACAGCGTCGATCACGGCATCGAGAGCAGGGAACAGCGGCAGGCGGCCGGCAAAGCCGTCCGCGGCTCCGTCACCCTGACCGCGGCCCACGCCGGCAGCAGTGTCGTGCTCACCGTCGAGGACGACGGCCGCGGTCTCGACCGGGAAAAACTCCACCGCAAGGCGGTGGCCAGAGGCCTGCTCGCCGACGGTCAGGAGGTGAAGGATCGTGATCTCTACAAACTGGTGTTCGAGCCGGGCTTCTCCACCTCGGAAAAGGTCACCAGCGTCTCCGGCCGCGGCGTGGGAATGGACGTGGTCAAGACCACCATCGAGGGCAAACTGCGGGGCAGCGTCGAAGTGGCCGACCGCCGCGGAGGCGGAACCACGGTTGCCATCACCCTGCCGCTGACCCTGGCCATCATCGACGGACTCCTGGTCCGTGCCGGGGATACCAGTTTCGTTCTGCCCCTGTCCCAGGTGGAGGAATGCGTCGAACTGACCCCGGAGGATATCCGGCATGCCCATGGCCGCCAGTTGTACCCGCTCAGGGGCGAGCTGCTGCCCTATACCAGTCTGCGCGCCTTTTTTCGGTTGGCGGGCGAAACCCCGGCCCTGCAGCAGATCGTGGTGGCCAACTGTAACGGCGAGCGGCTCGGGCTGGTGGTGGACAAGGTTGTGGGAAGTCACCAGACCGTGATCAAATCCCTGGGCTGGGCCTTCCGCAACACCCAGGGGGTGTCCGGCGCCACCATCCTCGGCAACGGTGAAATCGCCCTCATCGTCGATGTCGCCACCGTGATTCGCCAGGTCCGGCTGGAGGAGCGCCGGCGACGGCCGCAAAACGAAGGATGAGCCGCCCGCGGAGCACGGAGCGGAAATGCTGAAGAACGACGAATTCAGACTGCTGCAGGAGCTGATATACGATCTGTGCGGCATCAGTCTGAGGGAAAACAAGAAGGCGATGCTGGCCGGCCGCCTCAACCAGCGACTGCGTCGCCTCGGCCTGGAAAGCTATGGGGATTATCTGCGGGTGCTGCGGACGCCGGGCAGCGAGGAAATCGTCCACCTCATCGATGCGGTCAGCACCAACAAGACCTGTTTCTTCCGGGAACAGGAGCATTTCGATATTCTGAGGAGCCAGGTGCTGCCGGCGGTCTGGCCGCGGGAGGGCGGCAAGCTTCTGCGGGTATGGAGCGCCGGGTGTTCCAGCGGCCAGGAACCGTACAGCCTGGCGATCCTGCTCTCCGACTATGCCGGTGACCGGGACGCCATGGATTTTACGCTGCTCGCCACCGACATCTCCAGCAGGATGCTGGCAACGGCCGCCGCCGGGATGTACAGCGACGACGAACTCGATCAGTTACCGCGCGCCATGCTTGCACGCTACTTCATGCGCGGCAGGGGCGCCCGGGCGGGCTGGCATCGCATCATCCCTGAGCTGCGGGCGAAAATGACCTTCCGCAGGATGAACATGGTGGGGGATTTCGGCATGCAGGATCGTTTCGACATCATTTTCTGCCGCAACGTCATGATCTATTTCGACCGGCCGACCCGGGAACGACTGTTGGAAAAATTCGCCGAATGCCTCAGCCCCCAAGGTTATCTTTTCGTCGGCCATGCCGAGGCCATGGTCGGCGGCAACAGCTCCCTCTTCCGGCGTGTCGATGCGGCGGTCTATCAGCGGAGGTCGCCCTGATGGGAGAAAACCTGCAGACGGTCATTCTCAAACCGGCGGAACTGCACGTTGCCTTCTCCCCCTGCCGGATCGTGACCGTGCTCGGCTCCTGCGTCGCCGTCTGCCTCTATGACGAACAGGAGGAGGCCGGGGCCATGTGCCACTGCATATTTCCCGAGAAAGCCGAGGTGGTCGTCGACCGTCCGGATTTCAGCTACGTCGATGTGGCGGTGCGACACATGGCGGCGAGGCTCCGACAGGGGGGCGCCGTCGACCTCCGGGCGAAACTGTTCGGCGGCGCCGACGTCATCGAAATTTATCCCCGTCAGACCAACCGGACGGTGGGGGCGCGGAACGTCGCCGCGGCCCGGCAGGCGCTGATGCAGCACGGCATCGCCCTCGTCGCCCAGAGAACCGGCGGGCTGCGTGGCTATCGCGTCGCCTTTCTGCCCCACTGCGGCAGGGTCAGCCTTTCCCTGCTGGAAAGGAGAGGGGACCCCAATGGCTAGAAAGATCCGGGTGCTGGTGGTGGACGATTCGGCGGCGGTGCGTCAGGCCATGTGCGAAATCCTCGATGCCGAGGAGGACATCACGGTCATCGGCACGGCCCCCGACCCCTATTTCGCCGCGGCCCGTATGGAGCGCGAGTTGCCGGACGTGATTACCCTGGATATCGAGATGCCGCGTATGGACGGGCTCACCTTCCTGCGCAAGCTGATGAGGCAGCGGCCCCTGCCGGTGGTCATCTGCTCCAGTCTTGTCGAGGACGGTGCCGCCACCACCCTCAAGGCCCTGGAGTACGGCGCGGTGGAGATCATCCACAAGCCGCGTATCGGGGCGAGACGGTTCATCCGCGAGTCGCGGATCAGGATCTGCGATGCGGTGCGGGCGGCGGCCACCGCCAACCTCAAGGCGCTGAACCCCGTTGCGGCGGAGAGCGAACCGGCCAGGCCCGCTCAGGCCTCGTTGGCGCGGGCGGCGGTGCCGATCCCTGCCGCCGGGTCGACCGAACCGGTGGTGGTGATGGGCGCATCCACCGGCGGCACCGAGGCGCTGTTCACCATTCTCAAGGCGATGCCCGAGGATTGTCCGGGTATCGTCATTGTCCAGCACATGCCCCGGGGCTTCACCCGCGCCTTTGCCAATCGGCTCAACGACACCCTGCGGATTGGGGTCAAGGAGGCCGAGAACGGTGACCGGGTGCAACGGGGCCTGGCACTGATCGCGCCGGGCGACCGGCATCTGCTGCTGAAAAATCTTGGCGGCGTCGTGCTGGTGGAGGTGAAGGACGGTCCCCTGGTGTGCCGCCATCGGCCGTCGGTGGATGTGTTGTTCCAATCGGCCAGCCGTTATGCCGGAAAGTCGGCCATTGGCGTCCTGCTCACCGGCATGGGGGATGACGGGGCGCGCGGTCTGCTGGAGTTGAAGCAGGCCGGCGCGGTGACCATCGCCCAGGACGAGGCCAGCTGCGTGGTGTTCGGCATGCCGCGGGCCGCTATTTCCCTGGGCGCGGCGAAACTGGTGGTGCCGCTGCACCAGATCGCCGCGCACCTTCTCGGCTGACGGCCGCACAGAAAACAGGAGGAGATTCCATGGAGACGCTCCATGACTTTTGCGCCAAGGATATGACCGAACAGATCGGCATCCTGGAGTCCCTGCGCGAACGCAGGGTGACGGAGGCGATCCCCGAGCTGTTCGCCCTGTACGCGGACCGCTGTTTCGATCAGGTGGTGGAGGAGATGCTCTACCACGCCCTGGCCGATCTGCTCGCCGGTCAACCGTCTGCCGTGGCGGAAGGACTGCGGAACCCATGCGAGCGGGTCCGCCTGCTCTCCATCCGGCAGACCCGCAAGACGAGAATCGAAAACGGCGGCAGGCTGCTGGCCGATCTGATGGTCGGGGAAGAGGACCCGATCATGCTGGCGGAGATCCTCCGCGCCCTTGCCATGTACCGCGATCCGGAGCTGGTGGAGAGGATTATGCCCCTTCTCCAGCATGAGGATCAGGTGGTGAGCGGTCTTGCGATGAAATTTCTCGCCCCGGTGGCCAACGGCTCGGTGCGGGCCATTCTGGTGGCGATGGTGGAAAACACCCTGGCCAGGGCCGGCGCCGGCGATGTCTGCGATCTGCGCATCGCCTCCGCCCTCGAGGCGCTGGCCAGCATAGGCGGCGACGATCTTCTCCCCCTGCTCGTCCGCCATATCCATCACGCCAATCCCACCCTGCGGCGCCTGGTGCTGGAGACCATCGCCGGCTTCGGTGAGGACTCGCTGCCGACCCTGGCCGAGGTGCTGCAGAAGGGGGATAAGGACGAACGGATCATGGCCGCCAACATCATCGGCCAGATCGGTGCCCGCCAGGGAGCGGACATTCTGGCCGACGTCCTCGAGCAGAGCGGCGATGCCAACTTCAAGTTCGCGGTCTACGAAGCCCTCGGCCGGATCGGTTCGCTGCGTTCCATCGTCGTTCTTTCCGACGGGCTCGGGGAAACCGATGAGCTGGCGCTGATCGCGGTGATGGATTCCCTGAACCGGCTCTGCAACCCGGGCGTCGTCAAGGTGCTCACCACCAATCTCGCAGCCGGCGGCGACCATGCCCGGCGGCTGGCCGCCGCCCTGATCACCGCCCGCGGCACACGCTTGTTCAGTTATCTCTACGACAAGCCGGAAAACGCGGCGCTGCTGCTCGAAGCCCTGCGCCTGTCCAGAGACCAGGAGGCCATCGCCGTTTTCATTCAGGAACTCATCGAACTGGGGGACGAAAGGGCGCGGCGCGATCTCGAGTCGCTGCAATGCGCGGTGACGGTGAAGAACCGGCACGTGATCGCCGCCGACGACTCCAAGGCGATGCTTTTCTTCTACCGGAGCGTCGCCGCCGAACTCGGCCTGCACCTCATCGCCTGCAACGACGGCAGGGAGGCGCTCGACCGGCTGGGCAGCGAGCGGAAGATCGATTTTCTGATCACCGACATGAACATGCCCAACATGACCGGCATCGAACTGACCATGGAGGTACGCAGACTTCCCCGCTTTGCCGGCCTGCCGATCCTGATGGCCACCACCGAATCCGACGAGGGACAGAAGGAGGCGGCCCTGAAGGCGGGGGTCGACGGCTTCATCAGCAAACCGTTTACCCGGGAGCAGTTCCGGGAGAAGCTGGAAAAGATGCTGCGGGAGCGCGAATGCCCTTGACGGGCGGGGAAGGGGTGGCCGGCGGCGAGGGGAGCCGCCGGCCCGGATGCGCCGCGACGGGGGTCAGAAATGATGCACCCAGCGGACGTTGAATCGTTCGCCCTCGGTACGGTTTTCCGCGGCTGATTCGAAGTAGAGATTGACGAAGATGTGGTTGTCCGGCGAGAAGTGGTAGACCCCGCCGGGACCGATCCCCAGCACCTGCTCCTTGCTGTTGCTCCTGTCGACTCCGTTCGCTTCCGTTTCCGTCAGCTGCTTCAGATAGTAGGCATTGAGCCCGAGCCGCAGACGTTTTTCCACCACTTCCCAGGCGGTGCTCAGGTTGGCGTGCACCGCCTGGCCCGCCTGAACGCTGTCGAGACCCGGCGCCGGGTCGTCGTTGGTGTCGTTCCACAGGTAGTGCAGCCGCCAGGAGGCGGTCCAGCGCGGCGTGAGGAAAAGGGTGGCGGCCCAGTAGGGGTTGAAGGAAAAAAAGTTGCTGCCCGGATTGATGGCCTTGGTATTGTCGTACTCGCCGGTGGGCAGGATGAACTGCAGTTCCACCCGCTGCAGGAAGCGCGGCCCGTTCTCGCCCATCACCGGATCCCATTGCAGGAAGGGGCCGAGGACGATGTCGCCGAGACCGCTGCCGTTGTCGGCAAGGGCCGGGTGGTAGGGCGACATGTCGAGGCCGGCGTAGGGGACGATGACGTTCATCCCCATCCGGGCGCCGGACAGCAGCTCCCGATCGGACTGGTAGATGAACTGGCTGAGGCTGACCCAGGAGTCCAGGTCCGGATCGGAAAAGGGCAGAGGCAAGGAATCGCCGTTGCCGTCCTTGAATTCGTCGGCGGTGTAGTACATCAGGTACTGCTGAAAGTACAGGCCCGGTCCGGCGGGAGGTCCACCGTCGAGAAAGCTGGTGAGCCCCAGGTTCACCGGTGGCAGATCGTAGGCCGCTGCCGTTGCCGGCAGCAGGGTCAGCATGGCGGCAAAGGCCGCATTCTTCCAGTTGGTATGCATCGTATCCCCCGGTGGTTCACAGTTTTGGCAGGTTGGCGGTGGCGGCGGCGATGGCCTCGGCCGGGTATTCGTAGTTGTGCAGTTCGCCGGAGTAGAATTTGTCGTAACTGGACAGGTCGAGCAGGCCGTGGCCGGACAGGTTGAAGAGGATGGTCTTTGGTTCCTTCAGGTCGCGGGTCGCCTCGATGATTGCGGCGCGGACCGCATGGCAGGATTCCGGCGCCGGGATGATCCCCTCGGTGCGGGCGAACAGGGCGCCGGCCTCGAAACATTCCAGCTGGTGCAGGCTGACCGCCTCGATGAGCCGTTCCCGGAGCAGGGCGCTGATGATCGGCGACATACCGTGGTAGCGCAGACCGCCGGCGTGGATGCCGGGGGGGATGAAGTCGTGGCCCAGGGTGTACATGTAGAGCAGCGGCGTACGCCTCGCGACATCGCCGAAGTCGTAGGCGTAGGTGCCGCGGGTGAGGGTGGGACAGGAGGCGGGCTCGACCCCGATCAGCCTGATCTTTTTACCGTCCAGCTTGTCGGCGACGAAGGGCGCTGCCAGTCCCGCGAAGTTGGAGCCGCCGCCGCAGCAGCCGATGACCACGTCCGGGGAGTCGCCGGCCATGGCCAGCTGTTTTTTCGCCTCCAGGCCGATGACCGTCTGGTGCAGGCAGACGTGGTTGAGCACCGAGCCGAGGGCGTATTTGGTGTCCTCGCGGGAGGCGGCGTCCTCCAGCGCCTCGCTGATGGCTATGCCGAGGGAGCCGGGGGTGTCCGGGTCGCGGGCGAGGATCTCGCGGCCGGTGGTGGTGAGCTTGCTCGGGCTGGGGGTGATGGAGGCACCGTAGGTGTGCATCATGCTCTTACGGTAGGGTTTCTGCTCGAAGGAGACCCGTACCATGTAGACCATGCATTCGAGGCCGAACTTCTGGGTGGCGAAGGCCAGGGCGCTGCCCCACTGGCCGGCGCCGGTTTCGGTGGCCAGCCGTTTCACCCCCTCGCGCTTGTTGTAGTAGGCCTGGGCCACGGCGCTGTTGGTCTTGTGACTGCCGGAGGGTGATACCCCTTCGTATTTGAAGTAGATCTTCGCCCGGGTGCCCAGCGCCTGTTCGAGGAAGTTAGCGCGCACCAGCGGCGACGGCCGCCAGATGGACCAGATCTCCTGGATCTCCTCGGGGATGTCGATCCAGCGCTCCGGGCTCATCTCCTGTTCGAGCAGGCCGACCGGAAAGATGGGCGCCAGTTTTTCCGGGCCCACCGGTTGTTTGGTTTCCGGGTCCAGGGGCGGCTCAAGGCCGTTGGGGATGTCCGGAATGACGTTGTACCAGCGGGTGATCCGTTCGGATTCGGGAAGAAAGATCTGCTTGCCGCGCATATATCCTCCTGTTGCGGGTGAGAGAGTGGGAGTGGTCTGGGTACAAGTACGCACATTCTTACCGGCTTTGCCGACGGCTGTCCAGTCGGAAAACGGGAATGGAGGTACCTTTTTGCACCCCCCTGTTCCGCGTTTTTGGGGCAGGAAAGAGCCCTCGCATTCCCTTCCGGCCACCGTCTCGATGCCGGGGCTTGCACCCTCTTCCGGGGTTGGGGTATAGAGTGCGGACCTGGTCGTGCCGTATGGGTTGCAGCGGGAGGGAACAATGAAAACCGTGATCGACATCTGGGACGAGTTGGGACAGCTGCCGCCGGAGGAAAGCATCCATGTCCTCACCCGGCTGTTTGCCCTGTATGAGGGCCGGCTGGCAAAGGATGCCGAGGACAATTGCGCCCGGGAGTTCTTCCGCCATCTTGCTGCCGCCGTTGATCAGACGGCGGGGTGCAACCTCAACCGGCGATGAACGGGCTGTCCTGCCAATCCTTCACTCTGCAGCCATTTTCCCCCCCCGGCGCGCCGGCGGTAACCCTCCGCGGCGAAATCCGCCGCGATCGCTGGTTGCGGGTGAGTTTTGTGCTGGAGGGGGAGCTGGCGCGGCTCGACCTTCCTCATGCCGCCCAATTGCCCCTGCGGCAGGACGAACTCTGGCGGCGGAGCTGTTTCGAGGTGTTTTTCGGACCGCGGCGGCGTGCTTCCTACTGGGAGGTCAACCGTTCCCCGGCCGGACACTGGAACGTCTATCGCTTCGATGGGTACCGGAAGGGCATGCGCGAGGAACCCCGGGTCCTGGGAGTCGCCTGCCGGAAGATGGAAGGGAGCGCGGGCCGGTACGATCTGGCCGTCGACCTGCGGGCCCTGGAACTGGAGGGGACAGCGCTGGCCGTCGGCATCAGCGCGGTCCTCCGCGCGGCGGACACCACGCTGTCCCACTGGGCGCTCCGCCATCCTGCCCCGCGTCCGGATTTTCACCACCGGCGCGGCCGTTGCCTGCTCCTCTGATCCTTGCCGCCAACCCTTCCCTCCCCGTCAGCGCGGATGCTCTTCCCGCCGTGCCTCCGTCGCCGCCGCCAGCAGTCGTCGCCCGAGAATCGCCCAGGACAGTCCGGGAACAAGAAAGAGCAGGGCGAGCACCGCGGTGACCGTCCGCGGCGCCGTACCCATTTCCATGGCAAGGCCGGTGAGCCAGGTGGAGAGACTGAGCATCAGGGTGACCATGGCCATTTCCGCGGCAAAGACCCGGCCGCGGATGAAGTCGGGTACTGCATCCTGGAGCAGGGTGGTGCTGAACACCCATTGGATCGAACCGCCGATATGGCCGAGCAGCACCATGGGCAGGGCGAACCACAGCGACGGTGCCCGGCTGAACAGAAGATAGGCCCCGGCCGAAACGAAAAAGGACAGGGCGATGCCACGGTACATCGCCGGTCGGCTCTCGCCCAGCAGCCGCCAGGCGAGGATGGGGCCGACCGCGGCGCCGAGACCCCGGAAGCTGTAGAAAAGGCCGCTGCCGCCGCCCTGGCGGGAGAGGGGGAAGATCTGTTCACCGAACACCGCCAGCATCACCAGGATGCCGCCGGAGAGCGCCCAGCCGCTTTTCACCAGCAGCAGCGCCGCGACTTCGCGGTTGTCGCGCATGTAGCTGTAGCCCGCCTGGATGTCGGCGATTCCGCTGATCTCCCGCCAGGTTTTCCGGGAGACGGTGGATCTCTCGCGCCGGTGCGGCAGTGGGATGCGGGCGAGCATCGCCGCGGAGGCGGCGAAGGTGAGGGCGTCGATGACGATGGCGGTGCGCCAGCCAAAAGCGGCGGTGACCAGGCCGCCCAGGGCGGCGCCAAAGGCGAGCAGCACCGACCAGGTGGCGCCGGAAAGGGCATTGGCGAGGTTGAGATGGCGTTTCGCCACCAGGTTGGGCACCGAGGAACGCCGTGCCGGATCGGCGAAGGTCCACAGGGATTCCTGTGCCAGGGCGAGGGCGTAGACCAGCGGCACGAAGCGGGCGTCGTCGATGGCGAGAAAGGCGAGGACGACGAACACCCGCGCCACGTCGCAGAAGATCATGATCGCCTTGCGGGGCAAGCGGTCGGCGACCACCCCGGCCGCCGGTCCGAGGACGGCGCTGGGCAGGAACTTGGCGATGAGAAACCAGCCCATCGCCTGCCCGGAGCCGGTGAGATGGTCCAGCAGGACGAAGATGGCGATGTAGTTGAACCAGTTGCCGAACTGACTGACCACGCCGGCGAGCCAGAAGGTCCGGTAGTCGCGGTTCTCGCCGAGCAAGTCCGCGTAGGAACGCCAGTTGGCGACGGAGGGCTGGCCGGGGGGAGTGGTCATCGTCCGCGGGGGAAGGAGAGGCGGCTGCCGCTGCTTGGGGAGTATTTCCTGTTGACCTCGGGTGACACATTCAGCATAGTAGCAGAACCCGACGTCCCGGACGACAAAAAGCCGACAACGGGCCGCTGGCGGCGGATGGGCGTGGAGCCGGCCCCAGCCGGCTCCGGAGGAGGCAGGGAATTCCTGCGGTTGTCCGAAACCTGTTTTGGGCAACCGATGGTTGAAAAAGCCACGGATGGCATTTCCAACGGACCGTTAAGGAGCGGCGCCCACGGCCGCCAAGGAGAGAACAACCCATGCACAAGTTGACCGGGATCACCGTCAGCCGCCACATCCTCGACAGCCAGCACCTGCACCCGCGGGCGACCGGCGAATTGTCCAGTCTGCTCATCGAACTGATCGTCGCTGCCAAGACCATTTCCGCCGAGGTCAACAAGGCCGGTCTCGCCGGTATTCTCGGCCAGGCGGGGGTGACCAACATTCAGGGTGAGGATGTCCAGAAGCTCGACGAATTCGCCAACACCTCGATCAAGCGGCGGATGTCGCGCTGCGGCCATCTCTGCGTCATGGCCTCGGAGGAGGAGGCGGACATCATCCCGGTGGCCGAGGGTTGCGAGGGCAAGTACACCCTGGCCTTCGATCCGCTGGACGGTTCCTCCAACATCGACGTCAACGTCAGCATCGGCACCATCTTCTCCATCCACCAGCGGACGACCGCGGGCGGGCAGGGCAGCGAGGCCGATCTGCTCCAGGCCGGGAGCCGCCAGGTGGCGGCCGGTTACATCATCTACGGCTCCTCCACCATGCTGGTCTTTTCCACCGGCGACGGCGTCCACGGCTTCACCCTCGACCCGACGGTGGGCGAATTCTACCTTTCCCATCCCGACATCCGCACCCCGGAACGCTGCCGCTACTTCTCGATCAACGAGGGCAACAGCCGCTACTGGGACCATCGCGTCGCCCGGTTCGTCGAGTGGATGAAGGACGAGGACCGCTCCAGCCACCGCCCCTATTCCGGCAGGTACATCGGCTCCCTGGTGGCGGATTTCCACCGTAACCTGATCTCCGGCGGCATCTTCCTCTACCCCAGCGATACCCGCAACCCCGCCAAGCCCCAGGGTAAGCTGCGTTTGCTGTACGAGGCGGCGCCGCTGGCCTTCATCGCCGAGCAGGCCGGCGGCCGGGCGATCACCGACGACGGCCGCCGCATCCTCGACATCGAGGCCGATTCCCTGCACCAGCGGGTGCCGCTGATCATCGGCGGCAGGTCCGCGGTGGATATGGCCGAATCCTTTCTCTGCGGCAACGCCGGTGACACCATCGCCTGAGGCCGCCGGTCCGCCCGGTCCGCTGATCCTCGCCGCCGGTGGCATCGTCGAACGGCAGGCCGGTTCCACCGTCGAGATCGTTCTGGTACATCGGCATATCCACGGGCCGGAATGGGGGTTGCCCAAGGGCAAGCAGGAGCCGGGCGAACGTCTTGAGGACACCGCCCTGCGCGAGGTAACCGAGGAGACCGGCTGCATCGCCAGGATCGGCGACTGGGGCGGGGTGGTCCACTATTTCCACGGCAGCTCGCCGAAACTCGTCGTCTTCTGGCGGATGATCTGCGAAGGCGATGGTGGTTTCCGTCCTTCCCCCGAGGTGGTCGAGGCGCGCTGGCTGCCGCCAGCCGCCGCTCTCGCTCTCATGAGCCATGCCGAGGAACGCAGCCTGGTGGCGTCCGTCTACCGGCTGGCCTGAGCCTGCCGGCATTACCTGTTCTTCAGCAGGTCGCGGATCTCGCCGAGCAGCACTTCCTCCCTGGAGGGGGGCGGCGGCGCCGCCGGTGCCGGGGCCGGTGCCTCTTCCTTGCGTTTCAGGGTGTTGATCGCCTTGACCATGATGAAGATGGCGAAGGCGATGATGGTAAAGTCGACGACGTTCTGGATGAACTTGCCGTAGGCCAGGGTCACCGCCGGGGTCTCGCCGGCCGCCTCCTTGAGCTTGAGGGCAAGGTCGGTGAAATCGACCCCGCCGATCAGGAGCCCCAGCGGCGGCATGATCACGTCGCCGACGAAGGAGGAAACGATCTTGCCGAAGGCGCCGCCGATGATGATGCCCACGGCCATGTCGACGACGTTACCCTTTACCGCGAATTCCTTGAACTCCTGCAGCACTCTCATACGTCCTCCATGTGTTGGTTCTTCCGCCGGGGCGGGCGCGGTGACGGCCGTCGCCGCGAGAACGACTGTCACCTTCTCCGATAGCCTTTTTCTTCTGCAAAAGCAATCCGGGAGTTGCCGTCCCGGTTGCTTCGCCATTTTTTTTCATCGCGGCCGGCGGCGATGGAGAAGCCTCCCGGCGGCCTGGGGGAAGGGTCGTTTTGGACCGCCGGCCAGAACACCTTCCTGCCAATTCGGCGTGATTCCGACCGGAGCTTGATTTTCGCACCGGTGAAGGAATACGATGGGTACAGGTGAACTTCAACCGGATTCCAACGGGCTGACCGTATCAGCACGGAGGGAGACCGGGAACCTCGGTCTGGCGTCTCGCTGTCACGGGCCATTTCCATACCCCCGCCAGCCCAGGATGTTTCCACCGGGAGCCGGCTGCCTTGAAACTGCGCATCATCATCCTGATTCTCTCACTGCTTTCCTTCCTGTCCACCGGCCTGGGGGGCTATCTCTACTACTGCAGCCTCCAGGAGGTGATCGAGCATCGGGCCCACGCCGAAGCGACCATGCACACCCGGCTGGTGGGCGGCCATATCGACGACAGCCTGCAGGCGCACCAGAACTCGGTGCAGGCGATGGCGGCCATCCGCCGGCTGCAAACCGCCCTGGCCCAGCCCTCCTCGGGAACCGTTGCCGAGGCCAACGGCGTGCTCCGCCACTTCCAGCAGGCCCTGGAGGTGGATGTCTGCTATCTCATCGACATCGACGGCAACACCATCGCCGCTTCCAACTGGGAGGAGCCGGACAGCTTCGTCGGCAAGAACTACCGATTCCGGCCCTACTTCCAGGACGCGGTGCAGGGGCGACCGGGCACCTACATGGCCCTCGGGGTCACATCCGGCAGGCGGGGGATCTACTTCAGCCACCCGGTCGGCAGCGAAGCCGGCGGGCCCGCCCAGGGAGTGGTGGTGATCAAGGCATCCACCGAGGCCATCGACCGTGAGATGGGGGAAGCGCGGGAAGGGGTGATGATCTTTGTCGACCCCCGCGGCGTCGTCTTTCTGAGCAATCGCCAAGACTGGCTGTACCACACCCTCTGGCAGCTCACCGAGGCTGAGCGGCAGGAGATCCGCGCCTCGCAGCAGTTCGGTGACGGCCCCTTCCCCTGGACCGGGATCGAATTCGAAGAGGGGGGCATTGCCCGGGACCGGCTCGGCCACAGCTATCGGGTCCATAAGGTGGAGGTCCGCCAGTCCCCGGCCTGGCAGCTCTACTACCTGCACGATCTGGCCCTGGTGGCGCGGCACGAAGCCATGATGCTGCGGCCGACCACCGGGTATGTGGTGCTGGCGGTGGTGCTGCTCACCGGCATCGCCGTACTGCTGCTCTACCGTTTCGCCAGCGGTGATATCCGGCGGCGGCGGCAGGCGGAGGAGGCCCTGGCCGGAGCGCACCGCGATCTTGCCCGGCGGGTGGAGGAACGCACCGCCGACCTGCTGCAGACCAACCGACAACTCACCGCGGAAATCGAGGCCCGCAGGCGCGCCGAAGGCTCGCTCGTGAGTGCCAAGGAACACCTGCAGGCCATCTACGACGCCTCTCCGGACATGATCTTCGTCCACCGCGCCGACGGCGGCATCGTCGACGTCAACGAAAACGTGGTCGCCACCTACGGGTTCAGCCGCGAGGAACTGGCCGGCATTCTGCCGTCGGATATCAGCGGGGCCGGCTGCACCTCCGAAATGGCCCTGGAGCGGATCGCAATGACCCTCAAGGGGGAGAATCAGAATTTCGAATGGACGGCGAAACGGAAATCCGGGGAGGAGTTCCCGGTGGAGGTGCGGCTCAGCCGGCTGGATCTGCCGGCGGACAACGACGGGCGCCAACCCGGCGTGCTGGCGGTGGTTCGGGATATCAGCGAGCGCCGCCGGATCGAGGAACATCTGCGCCATTCCCAGAAGATCGAGGCGGTGGGCAAGCTCGCCGGCGGCATCGCCCACGATTTCAACAACATCCTCATGGCGATCATGGGGTATGCAGAATTGCTCCGCGTCGACCTCCCCAAGGGAAGTCCGCTGCTCGACTCCGTCGACCGGATCATCGCCTCCTCGGAACGAGCCGCCCACCTCACCCGGGGACTCCTCGCCTTTTCCCGCAAGCAGCTGATCAATCCGCAACCGGTGGATCTGAACGATGTTCTGGCCGGGGTCGACCGGATGCTGGCCCGGCTCATTCCCGAAGACATCCATATCGAAACCACCGGCGGGGCGGAACCCATCATCGTCCAGGTCGACGCCGCCCAGTTCGAACAGGTGATCGTCAACCTCGCCACCAACGCCAGGGACGCCATGCCCAATGGCGGCATTCTCCGTCTCCATGCCGCCATCGAGGAACTGGGGGAAGAGTTCTTCCGCGACCATGGCGCCGGCCGGCCGGGTAGATACGCCGCGCTCCGGGTGGTCGATACCGGCACCGGCATGGACGAGGAGACGCGGCGGCGGGTCTTCGAGCCCTTCTTCACCACCAAGGAGGTGGGCAAGGGCACCGGTCTGGGACTCGCCATGGCCTACGGCATCGTCAAGCAGCACAACGGCTTCATCGAGGTGCTGAGCCGGCTCGGTCAGGGCACCACGGTGGTGATTCATCTGCCGCTGGCCGAGACGGCCGCGGGGTCTGTGCAGGAAAAGGAGGCCTCCGGCGAAACCCGACCGCCCCGGGGCAGAGAGGCGATACTCCTCGCCGAGGACGACGACGCGGTCCGCACCCTGATGGCCACCTCCCTTCGCTCCTGCGGCTATCAGGTCATCGAGGCCGGGGACGGCGAGGCGGCGGTCAGCCGGTACCGGCGCCACAAGGACCTCCGGCCCCTGCTGCTTCTCGACGTGATCATGCCGAAGAAAAACGGCAGGCAGGTCCTGGAGGAGATACGGGAGATGGCGCCGGAGGCCAAAGCCATCTTCGTGAGCGGCTACAGTGCCGACATCCTTGCCGGCAAGGGGATGAGGGCCGATGATCTCGATCTTCTCATCAAGCCGGTTTCACCCCGGACGCTGCTCTGCAAGGTGCGGGAGGTCCTCGATCGCTGAGGAACCCGCCGCGCCTCCCGCCGTTGTTTGGTCAATCGGCCAGTTCGTCGGAAATCTTCTTGAATTCGTCCTCTCGCGCCAGGAAGGCGTCCACTATGTGTGGGTCGAACTGGCTGCCCCGTCCTTCCAGGAGAATCGCCCGACTCCGTTCGTGGGAGTAGGCGCGTTTGTAGCAACGTTGGGAACGCAGGGCGTCATAGACATCGGCCAGTGCCATGATCCGGGCGGCAAGGGGGATGGCCTCCCCCTTCAGTCCATGGGGATATCCCAGGCCGTCCCAGCGTTCATGATGATGGGCGGCGATTTCCACCGCCAGGTCGAGGAAGGAGCGGAAGGCGATCTGATCTCTTGCCAGGGCCAGCACCCTGGCCCCGTCTTCGGCGTGTCTGCGCATGAGAGCGAATTCTTCCGGCGTTAATTTGCCGGGCTTGCAGAGAATGGCATCCGGTACACCCACCTTGCCGATATCGTGGAGGGGGGCGGCTTTGACGAGATCGACGATGTATTCTTTGGTCAGATAGGCGGCGTAGGGAGAGTTGCGCCGCAGATCTTCGACGAGGAGCGAGGCGTAGGCCGATGTGCGATCAAGATGATGTCCGGTTTCCACATCGCGGATTTCCGCCTGATGGGCAAGGGTTGAAATGATCGCCTGCTGGGTGCGGGCAAGGCGATCGTCCGCCGTCTTCTGTCGTCGATGGGCACCGAGAAAGACCAGGAAGAGCATGAGGTAGAGGGAGAGGCCGGCGATGGTAACCACCCCCCAGATGAGTGAATTGTGACGGCCTATGGTCCAGAAAAGTCGATCGGCGTCCTCGTAGAGTTCGACGACTCCGATGGTTCTGTCACCCACGCGGATTGGTGCGTAGATCTCCAGGGCAATGTTAACCTGCCGTTCGAAAATGTGTTCCTCCTTGTCTGGATGTTCCACTTCGTAATGCACGCCGGTCCTGGCCGCGTAAAGGAAGTCGTCGTTGTCCGGGAAGGCTTGACCGATGAGTTCAGATTTATCGCTCCAGAGTATGGTGCCGTCCATGGCCCAGACCTTGACCCTGAAGACGGTGCCGAAATTGAGCAGTCCGGCGAAGGCCTGCCCGGCTTCAAGAGGAGCGCTTGCCGGTGATGCCCCGCGAAGGAAATCCTCAATCGCCGGTTGCGATTTCATCAGACCGGTCATGAGCTGCGGATAGATCTCGATGTGCCGTGCGATGACGTCGGCGGTCATTCTCCGGGTCAGGACGATGCCGAGAAAAAGGGAAACCCCGAGCACCACGAAAAAGGTGAGAAAGGTAAACTGAAAAATAATGTTGCGGGTGAATTTCACGAGCGTGCCGGGGAGAATTTCCTTCCCGCATCGGAAGGATGCGGAAGGGCATTGCTTGTCTCCCCAACATTTTACAGGGGAAAGCGACGCTGCTCCAGCTTATTCAGGCCGACAGGCACGGAACCATTCACCCGATTTTCTTGCAAATCCTTCCCAGCGTCGGGCGGCGAAGGCGATCTTTTCCGTCGGCAAAGACCTTGTCAGGGAATCTGGTGTGCCCTGTGACCGCATACGGCCGATTTTTTTCGGGAACGCAACCGCAGCAGACCTGCCAGCCCCGAGCCGAGGAGCAGCACCGTCGCCGGTTCCGGCACCGGCTGGCCCGCCGGGGTGAGGAGAAAGATGCCGGTGGAAGAGGTCGAACCGGCCAGCCTTCCCGTTCCCAGAATCTGGCCGCTGGTGTTGGCGGACAGGGAGAGGGAGAGCCAGGCCCAGTCGACGGCGGCCGGGTCGATCCCCTCCATGCTGCCCAGGTCCTGGAAGCCGTCGCTCATCCTCCAGAGAAAGGCGTAGTCGCCGAGGTCGGTGCCGCCGCCGTCGAATTTCCGATAGCTGCCCAGCACGGTGCCGTCCTCGCCGAGATAGGAGACATCGGTTCGGGCATAGCCGCTGCCGGCGAGGACCGAGAAGACCAGATCGTAGAGGTTGTCGCTTGCCGAGTCGTAGAACCAGGCAGACCAGCCGACAGAGGTCGAGCCGTTGTAGCGGGTAGAGTAGCCGACCACCTGACCGGCCTCGTTCATGTTTTTCACGTCGTTATGCTGGTAGCCGTCCGAGGCGCGGGTGTGGCCGGCATCGGTGAAGCCGATACGGGTGGTGACGCCGGCGTCGTAGAACCAGGCCGAGTAGCCGTTGTCGCCGGCACCGGCGTGGCGGCTGGAAAAACCAGACACTTGCCCGGAATTGTTAAGAAATTCGGCAAAGCTGTACTGGTGGTTGTCGCTGCGGGTATGTTCGGCGTCGGTGAAGCCCAGGCGGATACTGGTGGTGCCGTCGTAGAGGAAGGCGGAGTAGCCGTTGCTGCTGGCGCCGGCGTAGCGGTTTGACCTGCCGATCGCCAGGCCGTGGTCGTTCAGTTTCTGGAGTCGGGTCTCCCGGTAGCCGTCGCTTCTGGTGTGGGGGGCGTCGGCGAAGCCGACCCGGGTCGTCGTGCCGGCGTCGGCGATCCAGGCGGAGTAGCCGGCATAGGTGGAGCCGATATAGCGCTCGGAGCGGCCGCCGACCTGCCCTGCCTGGTTGAGGAGATCGTTCACGCTTGCCTGTCTGCCGTCGCTTCTGGTGTGTTCGCTGTCGGTAAAGCCGATCCGGCTGGTGGTGGTGCCTGTGTACAGCCAGGCGGATTGGCCGGCATTGTCGTTGCCATTGTACCGCCGGGAGGTGCCGGTGACCTGGCCCGCCTCGTTGAGCGCGTCGACCAAACTCAACCGGGTGTTGTCGGTCGCGGTATGGGCGGCATCGACAAAACCGAGAATGGTGGTGGTCTGCGAGCCGTGCTCGTAGAGCCAGGCGCTCGTGCCGCGATAGTCGGCGCCGTCGAAGCGATTGGAGGTGCCGGCCACTTGGCCGGCCTCGTTTATCAGCCGGGCGGAGGATGCCTGATAGCCGTCGCTGCGGGTGTGATCGGAATCGTTCTTCCCCAGGCGTTCGGTGTCGCCGCTGCCGGAGTCATAGAGCCATACGGATTGGCCGAATTGTGCCGCACCGCTGTACCGCCAGGAAATTCCCAGGGCAAGGCCGCTTTCGGTGAGTTTCTTCGTGTCGCTCAGCTGATACCCATCGTCCCTGGTGTGGTCGGCGTCGGTATACCCCAGGCGGGTGGTGGTGCCGGTGAAGATCCATGCGGAGTAGGCGCTTTCCCGGTTGATACTGCCGGGACCGCCAAAATAACGGAGGGTGGAACCCACAACCTGGCCGGCCTGGTTCATGTTTTTGACGGTATTAATTTGGCTGCCGTCGCTGTTGGTGTGGGTGGCGTCGGTCAGGCCGATCTGGGTGGATGTTCCGTTGTCATAGAACCATGCCGACGAACCTTTGGATTCGCTGCCGTCAAAGCGGGAGGATTGGCCGGCCACTTGGCCGGCCTCGTTCATTTTCTGCGCGGAACTGGACTGCAGACCGTCGTTCCGGGTGTGCTCGGCATCGTAGAGACCGGGCCGGTCGATGCTGTAGAGGGTGGTGGCGGACGCGGTCCCATCGCCCGAAAGGGGGAGAAGCACAGCCAGGGCGACGGTCAGGTAGGGGCTGAGGGGGCGAGGCCGGGGCTGGTTGAGCGATCTGGACATGGTACTTCCTCCTGTTTCCGGAAATCGTCTCGGACGGTTTCTACCCGGGCGCGGCCGGTGACGTGCAGGGGGATTCCGTCCAGAAAAAAGATTCCGGCTCAGCCGGGCGGCCATGATGCCGGGCGCTGCGCCGGATCAGTCAACAAGGGAAGATGGCAAGGCCTGCGTCAACCTCTCATGCGCTGCCTCCTTCTGTTGGTGAGGCAAGGGAAGGTCAAACAGGTCGACTATCCAATATGCAAAAAATATACTCAATGATATATAAATAGAGATGAATTTTATTTGATCTGTCATTGCCGGCTGTTATAGAGATAATCTGAAAGATAACGATAGCCGATATCCGTCATTTTTCGCAGACGGATATCAGATAATTCCGATATTTCGGAATTTATTGCGGCTGCGGTGGTGCCTGCTCCGTATCTTCCCGGATATAGAGAAGAAAACAATAATTCCGGAATTGAGGCCGAGTTCAGAATTGTGAAAAGCGGGGGAGGAGGGAGCGGTTCAGGATGTTTGCCTGGGTGCTGCCCCGTGATCAGGTACGGGGAGGGGCGGAGGGAAAAAAACCGGCGGTGGCGTCCGTCAGGGACACAGCCACCGCCGGTGGTACTTCGCGGGCGCCGGCTCAGGTGAACAGTTTCGGGCTCTGCCTGAGCCGCCAGGCGACCCGCTCCCTGCCGATGGTGCGGATGATGTCGTAGATGCCCGGCCCGGCAAGCTGGCCGGTGACCACGGTGCGCAAACCGTTGATCGGCACGCCGGGCTTGACCCCCTTCTCCTCGGCGAAACCCTTCAGGGTCTCCTCGATGGCCAGGGCGCCGAAATCGGTCAGGGCCTCGATCCGGTCGGCCAGTTCCGGCAGCAGTTCCTTCAGTTCCGGGAATTTCGCCATGTTCTTGTTCCAGGCCTTCTCCTCGATCTCGAAGACGTCGTCGAAGTAGGCGCGGCCGGCGGTGGCGAAATCGGTGAGAACGTGGAAGCGGCTGCGGATGAGGTCGATCGTGGCGAGGAACCAGTCCCGCAGCTCGCCGCCCTCCCGGTATCCTTCCTGCCAGATGTTGGCCTTTTTCAGCTCCTTCTCCACCAGGGGCGCCAGTTCGTCGATGGCCATGGTCCGCAGGTAGTGGGCGTTGATGGCGAGGGCCTTGGGATCGGTGAAGAATTTCGGGTCGTCGGCGCGGTAGTTGAACACCGAGTTGGTGCGGTTGATCCGGTCGAGACTGAAGATCTGGATCAGTTCCTCACGGGAGAAGATCTCCCGGTTGTCCGAGGTGGACCAGCCGAGCAGCACCAGGAAGTTGGCCAGCGCCCAGGGCAGAAAGCCGTGGTCGCGGTAGAACTGCACCGCCACAACCTCGCCGTGCTTGCGCTTGGAGATCTTCGCCTTGTTGTGGTCGAGGGTGAGCGGCATGTGGGCGAAGACCGGCAGCGGCGCGCCCAGGGCGTGGTAGAGCAGGATCTGCCGCGGCGTGTTGACCAGGCCGTCCTGGCCGCGGATGACGTGGCTGATCCGGTCGCGGATGTCGTCCACCACGTTGCAGAGCAGGTAGAGCGGCTCGCCGTTGGAGCGGACGATGACGAAATCCTCGATGTCGCCGTAGGCGCGGGTGACGGTACCGTAGACCTGGTCGTCGAAACTGACGCCGCCCGCCGCGTCGGGAACCTTGAAGCGGATGACGTAGGGAACCCCGGCCGCCTCCCTGGCCGCGGTCTCCGTCGGCGAAAGCTGCCGGCAGGTCCTGTCGTAGCGGTAGTCGCCCTTGCAGTCCCGCGCCGCCTCCCGTTTCGCCTCCAGTTCCTCCTTGGTGCAGAAGCACTTGTAGGCATGGCCGGTTTCCAGCAGCCGCCCGGCGGCGGCCACGTGTTCCCTGGCGAATTCCGACTGGAAGTAGGGCCCCTCGTCCCAGTCGATGCCGAGCCAGGTCAAGCCCTCGATGATGCCGGTGATCGAGTCGCTGGTGGAGCGTTCGGCGTCGGTATCCTCGATGCGCAGGATGAACTTGCCGCCGTGCCGGCGGGCGAACAGCCAGTTGTAGATGGCGGTGCGGGCGCCGCCGATATGGAGGTAGCCGGTGGGGCTGGGTGGAAAACGGACGCGTACTTCAGTCATTGCGGTATCCTGGGAAGTTGGCGGTTTGCAGTTGGTGGTTGGCAGCGGACGATGGTTCAGCCGTTTTTGGCCTTTTCCCACTGGTCCCTGAGAGTGACGGTGCGGTTGAAGACCGGTCTGCCTTGGCGGCTGTCCCGGCAGTCCGGCACGAAATAGCCCAGACGCTCGAACTGGAAGAGATCGCCGGGCTTGGCCGCTGCCAGCGAGGGTTCGAGCTTGGCGTTTTCCATGACCTGCAGCGATGCCGGATTGACCAGTTCGGTGAAGTCCTGGCCGTTGCGTTCCGCTTCCGCCGGGTCGGCGACGGTGATCAGCCGGTCGTAGAGGCGAACCTCACCCTCGTGCGCATGTCGGGCGGAGACCCAGTGGATGGTCGCCTTGACCTTGCGGCCGTCCGGGGCGCTGCCGCCCCGGGTTTCCGGGTCATAGCTGCAGAGCAGCGCGGTGATGGTTCCCTCGTCGTCGCGCACCACCTCGTCGCAGCGCAGAAAGTAGGCGTAGCGCAGCCGCACCTCGCGTCCCGGTGCCAGCCGGTAGAACTTTTTCGACGGCGCTTCCATGAAATCGTCGCGTTCGATGTACAGCTCCCGGCAGAAGGGCAGCGAGCGCCTGCCCATCGCCTCGTTCTGCGGGTGGTTCGGCGCATCGAGCAGTTCCTCGCGATCCTCCGGGTAGTTGGTGACGATCACCTTGAGCGGGTCGAGCACCGCCATCACCCGCGCCGCCTTTTCGTTGAGATCCTCGCGGACGCAGAATTCCAGGAGCGCCATGTCGACGGTGCTGTCGCGCTTGGCGACGCCGATCCGTTCGCAGAAGGCGCGGATCGCCTCCGGGGTGTAGCCGCGGCGGCGGATGCCGGAGATGGTCGGCATCCGCGGGTCATCCCAGCCGGAAACCCGCTTTTCGTTCACCAGCCGCAGGAGCTTGCGCTTGCTCATCACCGTGTAGGTGAGATTCAGCCGGGCGAATTCGATCTGCTGCGGGTGGAAGATGCCGAGCTCGTCCAGTACCCAGTCGTAGAGGGGGCGATGGTCCTCGAACTCCAGGGTGCAGATGGAATGGGTGATGCCCTCCAGGGAGTCGGAGATGCAGTGGGTATAGTCGTACATGGGGTAGATGAGCCAGCGGTCGCCGGTGCGGTGGTGGCTCGCCCGCATGATCCGGTAGATGACCGGGTCGCGCATGTTGATGTTGCCGCTTGCCATGTCGATTTTGGCGCGCAGGGTGCGGGAGCCGTCGGGGAATTCGCCGGCGCGCATCCGCCGGAAGAGATCGAGGTTCTCCTCCGGGGCGCGGTTCCGCCAGGGGCTGTCCCTGCCCGGCTCGGTGAGGGTGCCGCGAAAGCTGCGCATCTCCTCGGCGGAAAGATCGCAGACGTAGGCCTTGCCCTTTGTGATCAGCTGTTCGGCGAAGTCGTAGAGCCGGTCGAAGTAGTCCGAGGCGTAGAACTCCCGTTCCTGCCAGTCGAAACCCAGCCAGCGGACGTCGGCACGGATGGAATCGACGTACTCCTGCTCCTCCTTGGAGGGGTTGGTGTCGTCGAAGCGCAGGTTGCATTTGCCGCCGTACTTGAGCGCGGTGCCGAAGTTGAGGCAGATGGATTTGGCGTGGCCGATGTGGAGATAGCCGTTGGGCTCGGGCGGGAAGCGGGTGTGCACCCGGCCGCCGTGTTTGCCGGCGGCGTTGTCCCGCTCGATGATCTCATGGATGAAATTGGACGGACGGCCGTCGGCCTCCGGGTGCATGGTCGGCGCATCGCTCATGGAATGCCTCGCAAGGGTGGATAGAGGAGATAGGTCCCGGCTGGGGACGCTGAGCAGCTTATACCAAAGGTGCGTGGTGCTCTGCAACCACGATCAGGCGTAACTGATGGATTCGGGACGGGAAAACGGCAAGATAATGGTTGCTGTGATGAAGGAAACCAGCTATTTAGATAGCTTGTGGCATCATCAGGAAGAACTGGCTGCAAGGGGTTTGCCGATGGATGAAGTCAACCGGCCGACATGCGAACGGATGGGGGAACGGGACAGGGCGCTCGATCTCGCGGCTACGGAAAGCATCCGCCAGGCGCGGCAGCGGGCCCACTCCCTCATCGAACAGTCGCCGCTCGCCTTTCTCCTCGTCAGCGACGAGGGGCTCGCCGAACAGGTCAACCGCCAGTGGGAGGAACTCTGGGGGGGGAGCGGCGGCCAGGTTGTCGGACGCTTCAACATTCTCGCCGAAAAGCAGTTTCGGGAAATGGGGGTCGATCATTCCTTCCGCCGGGCCATGGCCGGGGAAAACGTGCTCTTTCCGGACATGGAATTCGATGCCGCCGCCGCCGGGTGCGGCAGCCAGCGCCGCTGGGTCCGCACCCATCTGTTCAGGATCGAGGCCCCGGAGGGCGGCCGCGCCCAGGTCGCGGTGGCGCAGATGGACATCACCACCTGCATGCAGTGCGAGGAGCGTTACCACGTCCTGGTCAACAACGCCAACGAGGCGATCATGGTGGTGCAGGACGGCCTGCTGAAATTCTTCAACTACAAGGCGCTGTCCATCGCCGGCTACACCCGCAAGGAGGACTATGCCGGCAAGTCCATCCTCGAATTCGTCCACCCCGACCATCGCGGCCTGATCATGGACCGGCACCGGCGCCGCTGCCAGGGCGAGGAAGTGCCCAACTTCTACGAGGTCAAGGTCCTGCACAAGGACGGCCGCACCATCTGGCTGCAACTCAACGCCATCCGCATCGAGTGGGAGGGCAAGCCGGCGAGTCTCGCCTTCCTCTACGACGTCAGCGAACACAAGAAGGCGGAGGAGGAACTGGCCAGCTACCGGAACCATCTGGAGGAGATGGTCCGCCACCGCACCGCCGAACTGGAGAAGGCCCTCAGGGAGGTGCGCACCCTGAAGGGGCTGATTCCGGTCTGCTCCTGCTGCAAGAGTATCCGTGACGACCGCGGCTACTGGGGGGCGATGGAGGAGTACATCCGTACCCACAGCGACGCCCAGGTTACCCACGGCCTCTGCCCGATCTGCGCCGAGCGCCTTTACCCGCAACTGTTCCGCAGCCCGGCCGATTACGACCAGTACGTCAGGGCCTGCGTCCGCGACGGCGAACCCCCGGAAGAGAACGAGCCGTGAGCGCGTCGGAGTAGCCCGATTTCCGCGTTTCCCTCTGGGCGATGTCTTGCCGGCCGGGGAGGACCCTCACAGTCTGGCAACCCTGAGCGAGCTTAAAAGCCGAGATCCCTGAGCACCCTGGGGTCCGACGTCCAGTCTTTCTGCACCCGCACCCACAGCTTGAGCATCACCTTCTGATCGAGGAGCTTTTCGATCTCCCGCCGCGCCTGTTCGCCTATCCGCTTCAGCATCGAGCCCTGTTTGCCGATGATGATCCCTTTCTGCGACTGTTTCTCCACCATGATCGTCGCGTGGATGGTGACCGCGCCGCCGTCGGCCGGCTCCTGGAAGCTGTCCACCGTCACCGCGGTGGCGTAGGGGATCTCCTCGCGGGTGAGCAGGAAGACCTTTTCCCGGATGAGTTCGCCGACGATGAACCGTTCGCTGGCATCGGTGGGGATGTCCTCGGGGTAGAGGCGCTGGCCCTCCGGCAGCAGCCGCTTGAGTTCGGCGAGAAATTCGTCGATGCCGTCGGCGGCCAGCGCCGAAACCGGGATCATGGCGGTGAAGGGGTGCAGCTGCCCGTAGATCTGCAGCAGCGGCAGCAGTCGTTCCTTGGCGATGAGATCGACCTTGTTGAGCAGCAGCACGCAGGGTTTGTCCGATTTTTCCAGATATCTGGTCGGCGAGGTCTCCTTCGCCGGCGGCGGCAGGGTGGCGTCCACCATGAAGACGATCACGTCGACCTCGGGCAGGGTTTCCAGGGCGATCCGCATCATCTCCCGGTTCAAGGGGCTTTTCGCCCGGTGCAGGCCGGGGGTGTCGAGGACGACGATCTGGTGGTCGTCGCCGTTGACGATGCCGAGGATGCGGTTGCGGGTGGTCTGCGGTTTGGGGCTGACGATGGAGATCTTCTGGCCCAAGAGGGTGTTCATCAGTGTCGATTTGCCGACGTTGGGCGGGCCCACCAGGGCCACCATCCCGCATTTGACGGTTTCGCTGTCGTGCATGTCTGATATCTTCCTCGTTGTCGTTGTCGTTGTCGTTGTCGTTGTCGTTGTCGTTGTCGTAATCGTAATCGCGCGTTTTGGGTGTTGCCTTCCTCGGGGGGCGAAGTCGGGATCGAAATCGATCGGTTCCGGTTTCGATTTCGAGTATCCCAACAACGACAACCGGTTCGCTGCCGCTCCATTGACAAGGGGCGTATAACGGGTGACAAACGGCCGGAATCCTGTTAAGGAATACCTTTTTGTCCGCGAAAACGCATCTGTTTTTCTACCAGGGTGACGGGTTGGGGGTGCCAATGGGGCCGTTGCGGAAGCCCTGTTCGTGGTTCGCTGACTTCACCACCAACAAAGGATCCTCATGCAGGGAAACGTTATCGAATACATGGAACAGGGGGGCTTCCTCGTCGCCCTGGTTCTCGAAAGCGGCCCCGAACGGCGGCTGCGGATTTTCAACCAGAAGGGGAGGGAACTCAACCTGCCCCAGTCGCGGGTGGTGCATGCCGGCAGCCGCCGGCACACCGCGCTCGACCGCGAGGAGCGGATCAGGCTGCTGGAGGAGGTGGCCGGCCGCCGGCAGCGGCTGGCGGAGACCATTCCCCTGGCCGACATCTGGGAGATCACCAGGGAGCAGGCCGGGGCAAGCTTCGAGGTCGGTTTCTTCGCCGAACTGGCCTTCGGGCACACCCCGGACGACGACGAAATGGCGGCCTTTCTGCGTGCCGCCTTCTCCGATCGGCTCTACTTCAAATTCCGGGAAGGCAGGCTGCTGGTGCATTCCGAAGAGACCGTCGAGCAGCTGCGCGAAAAGGCGAAGGCCGAGGAGCAGCGCGAACGGCTGCTGCGGGAGGGAACCAGAAGACTCCGGCTGCTGTGGGATGGCAAGGATCCTGGCGACGACTGGCTCGACCGCGATCATTGCCTCGCCCTGATCCGATCCTATTACCTGTTCGGCAACGAGGAAGGCAAGGGCGAGGTGGCCCATGAACTGCTCAAGGGCGCCGGTCTGACCCGACCCCATGACCCCTTCCAGCTCCTGGTGCGGGCGGGCGTCTGGGACCGTAACGAGAATATCGGCCTCTGGCGCCAGGAGATCCCGGTCGATTTCAGCGGCGAGGCGTTGCAGGAGGCGGTGGCGACGACCGCCGAACCGGCGGAGCGGTATCTCGCCGAAGGGTTCCGGGATTTCCGCCATCTGCCGCTGCTCACCATCGACGGCAGCCAGACCAGGGACCACGACGACGCCATCCATGTCGAAGTCCTGGACGACGCCACCTTCCGCGTCGGCGTCCACATCACCTGCGTCGCCGCCAGCGTCCGTCCCGGTTCCGCCCTGTTCCGCGAGGCGGCCCGCCGGATAACCTCCATCTACATGGCCGACGAGCAGATACCCATGCTGCCGCCCCAGCTCTCCGAGGGGATCTGCAGCCTGTTCGTCGGCGAGGAGCGGCCGGCCCTTTCCTATCTGGCGCGGCTGGACAACGGAGGCCGGGTGCTGGAAACCGAGATCGTTCCCAGTGTGGTCAGGGTGAAGAGGCACCTCTACTACAGCGAGGTCGACGCCACCGTCGATCAGGACAAGGAACTCTCCCTGCTGTACGGCCTTTCCCTGAAACTGCAGAACCGCCGCCTGGAACAGGGGGCGATGATTCTGCCTTTCCCCGATGTGATCGTCAACCTGGATGAGGGCGAACCGGCCGGCGTCGTCCTGGCCGAGGTCGATACCCCGGGCCGGCAGCTGGTCGCCGAGTTCATGGTGCTCGCCAATACCATCGCCGCCGGCTTTCTCGCCCGCCGCGCCATTCCCGGCCTGTTCCGCAGCCAGGGGCAGCCGGGCCAGCGGCTGGTGCACGGGGTGCAGAAGGATCTGTTTTCCCTCTATCGGCAGCGCAAGCATCTCTCGCCCGGCCTCTTGTCCACCGAACCGCTGCCGCACAGCGGCGTCGGCGCCGGCGAGTATACCACCGCCACCTCCCCCATCCGACGTTTTCTCGATCTGATCATTCAGCATCAGACCCTGCATGCCCTGATGGGCAAAGGGGTCCTCTTCGGCGAGGAACAGCTCAAGGACTGGCTTGCCGCCATTCTCCGCCAGGGCAGCCGGGTGAATCTCGTTCGCCAGCAGCGACACCGCTACTGGCTCCTGCGCTATCTGGAGAAGCAGGGGAACCGCCGCTATCCCGCCATCGTGTTGGGCCGCGGCCCGCGCAAGGTGCAGGTGGTGCTCAGCCAGTTTCTTCTCGAAGGGGAACTGCCGCCCAACGGCGCGGTGGGGGCCCGGCCCGGCGACACGGTGATGGTGAGGATCGGCAGGGTGGAACCGCTGGACAACCTGCTGCGTCTCGACTGGTAAGGGGGCTGAAAGAAAAGGCGGCCGGACGGCCGCCTTCGATCCTTCGGGTGCGGCGGGCGTCAGCTTCCCCAGCGGTCGCGGATGCGGCTGACCGCGGTTTCGACATTCTGGCGGGAGCCGAAGGCGGAGAGGCGGAAATAGCCCTCACCGCTGGGGCCGAAACCGCTGCCCGGGGTGCCGACCACGTGGCATTCGCCGAGCAGTTTGTCGAAGAAATCCCAGCTGCCCATGCCGCCCGGTGTTTTCAGCCAGATGTAGGGGGCGTTGATCCCGCCGAAGCAGGTGATGCCCGCCGCGGTCAGTCCTTCGCGGATGATGCGGGCGTTTTCCATGTAGAAGTCGATGATCTCCCGCACCTGCGGCCAGCCCTCGTCGGAGTAGACCGCGGCGGCGGCACGCTGCACCGGGTAGGAGACGCCGTTGAACTTGGTGCACTGACGCCGGTTCCACAGCCGGTTGAGGCCGATCTTTTCCCCTGACGCGGTGAGTGCGGTCAACTCCTCCGGCACCACCGCGAGACCGCAGCGGACCCCGGTGAAGCCCGCCGTTTTGGAAAAAGACCGGAATTCGATGGCACACTGTTTCGCCCCGGGGATCTCGTAGATGGAGTGCGGGATACCGGGTTCGGTGATGAAGGCCTCGTAGGCGGCGTCGAAGAGGATGATCGCCCCGTTGGCGCGGGCGTACTCCACCCAGGCGGCAAGCTGCCCGCGGTCGAGGACCGTGCCGGTGGGGTTGTTGGGCGAGCAGAGGTAGATGAGGTCCACCTTCTCCCGCGGGAACGCCGGGGTGAAATGGTTGTCGGCGGTGCAGGGCATGTAGACGATACCCCGGTAGTAGCCCTTTTCGTCGGCCTCGCCGGTGCGGCCCACCATCACGTTGGTGTCGTTGTAGACCGGGTAGACCGGGTCGCAGATGGCGACCTTGTTGGATGTGTCGAAGATATCGAGGATGTTGGCGGTGTCGCACTTGGCGCCGTCGGAGATGAACACCTCGCCGGTTTTCAGCTCGACGCCCAGCGGCCGGTAGGATCTGTCGATGATGGTGTCGATCAGCCAGTCGTAGCCCTGTTCCGGACCGTAGCCGTGGAAGGTTTCTGCCCTGGCCATGTCCTCGACGCCCTGGTGGAAGGCCTTGATGATTGCCGGAGGCAGCGGCCGGGTGACATCACCGATACCCAGGCGGATGACGGCGGCGGCGGGGTTGGCGGCGGCGAATTCCCTGACCCGCCGGCCGATTTCCGGAAAGAGATAACCGGCCTTGAGTTTCAGGTAGTTGTCGTTCAAACGGGCCATGGGCTTCGATGCTCCTCTGGTTGGACGATGACACCGTGGTCGGTGGTTGATGGTCCCTGCAAATTCCCCTCTTACTTACCAGGGAATGGCCGGCTGTCAACCAGATTCCGACGATTTTCCAGGCGGCAACCGGCGGGCAGACGGCGGCTTCGCGCTTCAGGCATCGACCCGCTGCCGCTGGCGGCGGGGCCGGCCATCCATGCAAAAAAACCCTTTCCTGCCGCCGGTGCACGGGCAAGCGGCTTCGGAGTGAACACGATGGGCAAACATCCCCGGCGGTTCCGCCTCACCCTCGAATATGACGGCAGCCGGTACAGCGGCTGGCAGCGGCAGACCGACGCCCGCACGATCCAGGGCAGCCTGCTCGCCGCAACGGCGCAGGTCCTCGGCCGCGACGACGCGGATATCCAGGGCGCCGGCCGTACCGACGGCGGTGTCCATGCCCTGCGCTACACCGCCCATCTGGAGGCGGTCACCGCCCTGCCCCCCGACGAACTGTGCCGGCGGCTCAACGACGTCCTGCCCCAGGACATCGCGATTCTGGAGGTCGCCCCGTGCGATCCCCGCTTCCACGCCCGCCACCACTGTGTCGGCCGCAGCTATCTCTACCGGATCGCCCGGCGCAAGACGGCGTTGGCCCGCAAGTACAGCTGGTGGGTGGGGGAGGGGCTCGACACCACCGCCATGGCGGCGGCCGCCGCCCGCTTCGTCGGCATGCACGATTTCGCCTCCTTTGCCGAGAAACAGGAACTGAAGAAATCCACCCAGGTGCTGGTCCACCTCGTCGAGGTCGAGAAGGCCGGCGAATTCATCGATATCCGGGTGGTGGGCTCGCACTTTCTCTGGCGGATGGTGCGGCGGATGGTGGGGGTGCTGGTGGAAGTCGGCCGGGGCGGACTGACGGCGGCGGAGGTGGAGAAACTGCTGGCGACCCGCTCCGAGGCGCCCGTCCGGCTCACCGCGCCGGCAATGGGGCTGTTTTTCGAACGCGCCTTTTACGACGAGACCGAACTGACGGATTTTCTGGGGGGAGCAAGGGGTTGAGCCGGAAACTCCCCGCCGGCGTCGGGGAGTTTCCGCCCGGAACAAGAAGGCTCAGCAGCCGCAGCTTCCCGAAGAGCAGGAGCCGGAGCTGCAGCCGCCGGCGGAGGAGCCGCAGCCGTCACCCTTGCCCACCGGATTGGTGGAGGAAACGGTGAAGCCGGGGCGGTAGGTGTTGTCGGCAAAATCGACGGTGATGGCGCCGCACTGCTGCAGGAGTTCGTTGTCGACGATCATCCTGCAGCCGTCGCCCAGTTCGACCACGGTATCGGTTTCCTTCTCGCCGTCGATGGCGAGTCCCAGCGAACTGCCGCAACAGCCGCCCATGAGGGCGACGCGGATGGGTTCCTCGACGTTGTTGGCGGTGCAGTACTCCTGCAGTTTGGCGCTGGCCAGTTCGGTTACGTTCAGCATGGTTGGTCTCCTTAAATGGATATGAGCCTGTTTCCTCCAGGGAAGGGCGGCACGGTTGCGTCGGCCGTTGCGGTAGAGCAGGCCGTTGAAAGCGGGCTGCGGGCGGCGCATGGATGTGCCGCCGAATATGGCCGGCTCTGAAAGAGCCAAGGAATCCGTAAGGTTGGCCGAAACTTGTTGTGGTCAACCGGTGGTTGCACAGGCCATGGATGGCTTTTGCAACGAACTACTAGACCCCCCGGCGCCGAATTTGTTGCCTTTATTTCCGGGCCAGGGGAAGAATTATGTTCAGCCGGCTGCCCTCAGGCCCGGCCATGGGTTTCTCCGTGGAGCGCGGCGCCCAGGGCGCCGACGATGTCGGGCGTGTCCGCCACGAGAATGCTGACCCCGAGTTTCTCGGCGAGCAGGCGCACCATGGCCTGGTTGCGGGCGACGCCGCCGGTGAAGACGATGTTGTCCCCGTGGCCGGCCCGGGCCAGCATGGAGGCAAGGCGGTCGACCACGGAAAGATGCACCGCTCTGGCAACATCCGCGGGCGGGTGGCCGGCGTGCTTCAGGGAGATGACCTCGGATTCGGCGAACACGGTACACATCGAACTGATGGCGAGTTCCCGGGTCGAGGCGAGTGCCAAGGGGCCGAATTCCGCCAGGGAAAGACCGAGGCCTCCGGCCATGATTTCCAGGAACCTGCCGGTGCCGGCGGCGCATTTGTCGTTCATCTGGAAGTTGTCGATGCAGCCTTGCCCGTCCAGGCGGATCACCTTGGCGTCCTGCCCGCCGACGTCCAGGATCGTGGTGCAACCGGGAAAACAGCGGCGGGCGCCGATGGCGTGCGCCTTGATCTCGGTGATCACCTCGTCGGCGAAGTGGCGCCGGGCGAGATGGCGGCCGTAGCCGGTGGCGACCACCCGGCGGGGACGAAACGGTTCCACCAGGCGGCGCGCCTGGCGCTCCAGGTCGAAGGTCGATTCCTCGATCCGGAATGCACGGAGCTCGCCGTTCTCCACCGCCGCCACCTTGACGGTGCGCGAGCCGAGATCGATGCCCACCATCATGCTTATCCCCGCACCTGTTCGAGAAAGGCCTCGATCCTGGTCTGCAGCTGGCCGACGTCTTCCGGCGAGTAGTCGGTCTCGATGGAGAGGTAGGGGATGCGCTGGCGTTCGCACATCTCCCGCACCTTGATCTCCTCGATGTTGTAGGTGTGGCAGAACTGCAGCGAGTAGTGGATGATGCCGCGGGCGTTGGCCTCGCGGTATTCCCGGTCGATCTGGCCGATGCGCTCGTCGTTGGGGGTGAAGCAGGAACAGTCGATCCGCATGTAGCGGTCGGTGAGCGCCGCCAGCTGAGCGTCGATGTCCGTCGGCGTCTCGTCGATGAGATCCTTGAAGTAGCGGGTGCCGATGCAGGATTCCTCGCCGACCACCACCGCGCCGGCGGATTCCACCAGGTTGTGGACCTTCCAGTTGGGCAGGGCCATGGGGGTGCCGGCAACCAGGATGCGCGGCGCATCGGCCGGCGCCACCCCGGCGCCCCGCTGCACCCTTTCCTCCAGCTCGTCGCAGAGGATGTTCAGTTTTTCGGCAAAACGCACCGGTTCGTCGTAGAAGGCGATCTGTTCGATGAGCAGGGCGTCCTTGCCGGAGATCGGCGCCGGATTGGCGGCGCGCAGACGGGTGAGGCGCTGGAGCGCCCTCCGTTTGTCGTTGACGACGCGGGTCGCCCTGGCAAGCTCGCCAGAGCCGATGACGGAGCCGCACACCTCCTCCACCTTCGCCTTGAAGTCCTTCACCTCCTCCAGCCACAGCAGCCGATCGCGCTCCCTCTTCATCTGCGGGATCTCCATGACATGGGTGGGAACCAGCCGGTCGAGGATCTCCCAGGTCTTCTTCTTGGCGTCGCAGGTGGTTTCGCCGTAGACGAAGTCCACCGCCTGGAAGTAGGGACAGATCCTGCCCGCTTTGAAACCGAAGGCGGATTTGACCATGGGGCAGATGTTGCGCGGCAGGATCTTTTCCGCGTCCGGAATCGAGCCGGCGGAGCCGCCGCAGAGGCCGACACAGATGCCGCCGGCCGCCACCACCACCTCCTCGGGGATGTAGACGCAGAAGGTGCCGACCACCGGTTTTCCCCGGTCCTTGGCCGCCATCAGCTCCCGGATGCGGCCGGTGAAGATGTCCCGGACCATCCCGTCGAAATAGGCCATTGCCGCCGGACGTTCGGGCTGGGAGAGAAACTGGCCGCGGTACACGTCGCCCAGCATCTGCCGGGCCTTGTCGAAACGTTCGACGTTCATGTCCAGCCGCTGCCACAGGGCCGGATCCGCCTCTACGGTAAAGGGTTCCATCGCTGCCTCCGTTCTGGTGGTAGAAGAAGAATAAACAGCCGGGAGGCTACCCGAGACGGGGGCGGGAATCCAATTGATTCTTTCGAGGAAGACGATGGGTTGGATAGAAGATGACGATAGGAGGGTGAGCCGGGCCGTCAGTCGTAGATGATGGAGGTGTAGTAGGAAAGCCGTTCCTCGGTTTCGGGGTCGAGCTGGTCGGCCACCTCATGGATCTGGTACTCGTTCCGGCATTCGCGGCAACGCATCCGCACCCGCCGGCAGGCGCGGGCGATCTCCAGCTGGCCGCCGCATTTCTTGCATTTCATCGTGCTCTCCTTCATGGCGCGCAACTCTAGCATGGATCGGCGGGCAGGACAAGAGGCGTGGCGGGGCGGGAACCGGTCCGCCTTCATCGTGATCCCTGCCAGGGCGCGGAAAAATTCCGGGCGCCGCAGCGATATTCATCCAAATATAATCCCGTCTTCATCACCCGTTCACATCGGGGGGCCATGCTGTGCCGGCGACAGAACGAGGAGGCAGATCATGAAGGACACGAAGGACGATGCCCTGGCCCTGGAGAAGGCGGCCAAGTATATCTGCACCCTCAGGTGCGGCAGGTGTCCGATGGTCGTCGAACATTTTCCCTGCCCCCGTGAGTGCGATCTCGATACCGCCGCCTGGCAGTGCTGGGTGGTGTTTTTCCGACGGCGGGCGGCCGCGTCGGATACGGCCGCAGCCAGCGGCGGAGGCGGTTCGGGGGAGAGCGGCTCGTCAACGGCAGCGGGCCGGTAGCCGTAACCTGCTCCTCACCGGACCCCTGACCGGTCGGAGCCGCCCCGATTTTCTGTCATGGGTTGACAGAACCGTGGCGGGGTGCTATTAATAGCGATCATTTTCCGGGCAGACTCACCAGATTTCAGCCCGGGCGGCGCGTATCCCATCCATCCATATCCCCATAGCAAAGTCACCACCTGTTGCGGGCGGCGAAATCAGCCGCTCGTTTTTTTTTCTTCCTGAAGGACGTACGTATGACCTCGTTTGCAGAAATTGGCGTGAAGCCGGAAATTGTCAAGGGCCTGGAAGCGCTGGGGTTTGTCGAACCGACCCCGGTGCAGGAGAAAGTCATCCCGATGCTCCTCGCCGGCAGGCGGGATCTGATCAGCCTGGCCCAGACCGGAACCGGTAAGACGGCGGCCTTCGGCATCCCGGTCATCCAGTCCATCGATCCCGGCCGCAGGTCGATCCAGGCGATGGTTCTCTGCCCCACCCGCGAGCTCTGCGTGCAGGTGGCCAAGGATCTGGAAGAGTACAGTCGCTTCCTCGCCGGCGTTTCCGTTCTCGCCGTCTACGGCGGCGCTTCCATCGACCGGCAGATCCTTGCACTGCGGCGCGGCGTTCAGATCATCGTCGCCACTCCCGGCCGCTTGAACGATCTCATCAAGCGGGGCGAGGCCGACATCACCGCCATCCGCATCGCGGTGCTCGATGAGGCCGACGAAATGCTCAACATGGGCTTCCTTGAGGAAATCAACGCCATCCTGGCGATGACCCCGGCCGAAAAGAACACCCTGTTGTTTTCCGCCACCATGTCGGCGGAGGTCAAGTCCATCGCCGGCCGCTACATGCGCGATCCCGAGGAGGTCATCGTCGGCCGTCGCAATTCCGGCGCCGACAATGTCCGCCATCTCTACTACATGGTGCCGGCCAGGAACCGTTATCCTGCCCTGAAGCGCATCGTCGACGCCAATCCCGACATTTACGGCATCGTTTTCTGCCGCACCCGTCAGGAAACCCAGGATGTCGCCGATCAGCTCATGGAGGACGGCTACGGCGCCGAGCCGCTGCACGGCGATCTCTCCCAGGCCCAGCGCGATCAGGTGATGGCCCGTTTTCGCCGCCGCATCGTGCGGCTGCTGGTGGCCACCGATGTCGCCGCCCGCGGCGTCGATGTCTCCGACCTCACCCACGTCATCAACTACAATCTGCCCGATGAAACCGCCAACTACACCCATCGCAGCGGCCGCACCGGCCGCGCCGGCCGTGCCGGGGTTTCCGTGGCCATCATCCATCAGCGTGAGCAGTACCGCATCCGTGACATCGAACGGCGGATCGGCAAAACCTTCGAGCGTTGTACGGTGCCCACCGGCAGGGAGGTCTGCGAACGGCAGCTCCTCCATCAGGTGGAGAACATCACCGCCATGGAGGTGGACGGTTCCATCGAATCCTTCCTGCCCATGGTCCGGGAGAAGCTGGCCGGACTTGATCGCGAGGAGCTGATCAGACGGCTGGTGGCGGTGGAGTTTACCAGGTTCATCGACTACTACAAGGACGCCCCGGATCTCAATGCCATGCCGGAGAAGAAAGAAAAGGTCGCCTGGAAGGAGCGGGACCGTGAGCGCGGCAGGCACATGCAGCCGCGGGGGCAGGAACGGTCCGGCGGCTCTGCGGAGCGGGGCGGCCGGCAGGCCGGGGCGGAACAGTACACCCGTTTTTTCATCAACGTCGGCCGCAGCGACGGCATCCTGCCGGAGCGCCTCATCGGCATCATCAACCAGGGGGCGGCCGGCGCGCGGATCGCCATCGGCAGGATCGAACTGGCCCGGAATTTTTCCTTCCTGGAGGCGGACAGCCGCTTCACCGATCAGGTACTGCGCGCATTCACGCATTTCGCGGTCAACGGCAAGACTGTCCGGATCGAGGTCGCCGACAACCGGGAACGCCCCGCCTATCTGGATCACGGCGCCGGTGAAGGCCGCCGTCCGTTCCGTCCGGTGGCCAACGGTGATCGCGGCGCGGTCAACGGCCGCTGGAAGAAGGCGCGCCAGGCCGGGCGCTGAACCGTTTTTCCCTTTGCAACACTGCCCGGCTGGTGTATTTTGCGGGCAGTTGCCTGTCGCGTGGGGCTGTAGCTCAGCTGGGAGAGCGACGCGTTCGCAATGCGTAGGTCAGGGGTTCGATCCCCCTCAGCTCCACCATTTGCTTGTCCGGTAAAGTCCGATACAGTACGAAAACCCGCTTCCCGAAAGGGATTGCGGGTTTTTTTGTCGCCACCTCCGTAAAGGGATCGAACTGGTCGCGTCAGGCCATCATGGCATGGGTCGCGGTGGTCCTGCCTGGTCCCAGGGGGCCGAACAGGGCCTGGCCGCCGCTCCCGTGGATGGCGATTGCCGGCGCTCGCTCCTGGCGCAGCCGGTTCGGCTGCCGCTCCGCGGGGAAATCGGCTGCAGCCGCCACCCCCCCGGCGCCCGCCGCCAGGGGGCTGACCCCGTCGCAGTCGGGTGTCCGGCGCAGCGCCTCGTCCAGACTGGTCACGCCGCACTTCACTTTCTCCAGGGCCGCCAGCCTGAGCGGCTGCATGCCCTGTCCGATGGCCAGCCGCCGCAAGCCATCCTCGCAGAAATCGCCGCCGATCATCCTTGACGCGGCAGCGGTTATTTCCAGCAGTTCAAAGAAACCTATGCGGCCGCGGTAGCCGACGCCGCGACAGCGGGGGCAGCCGGCGGCCTCGTGCGGCCGCAACCCGGCCAGGTGACGCGGATCGAGGCCGGCGGCCCGCAGGCGTTCGCGGTCGATGGCCGCCGGCCGCTTGCAGTGGGGACACAGGCGGCGGCCGAGTCGCTGCGCCAGCACCATGGACAGCGAGGAGGCGATCAGCGAGCCGGGGATGCCGATGTCCGTCATTCTGGTGACCGTCGACGGGGCATCGTTGGTATGCAGGGTGGACAGCACCCGGTGACCGGTCATTGCTGCCTTGACCGCTGTTTCAGCCGTTTCCCGATCGCGGATTTCACCCACCATGATCACGTCCGGATCCTGACGGAGGAAGGAGCGCAGCGCCGAGGCGAAGGTGAAGCCGGTTTCCGGCTGGACGCTGGCCTGGCTGATGCCGGCGAGGGCGGATTCGACCGGGTCCTCGACGGTGAGGATGTTGATGTCGCTGCTGTTGAGTTCGTTGAGGATGGAGTAGAGGGTGACGGTCTTGCCGCTGCCGGTGGGGCCGGTGACGAGGACCATCCCCTGGGGGCGGTGGATGATCCGGCGCACCGTCTGCAGGGCCGGCGCCGAGAGTCCCAGCTTGCCGAGGGCGGCGGTGAAGGCCTGCCGGTCGAGCAGGCGCAGCACCACCCGTTCGCCGTGGAGCACCGGCAGGGTGGAGACCCGGAATTCGACGGTGCGGTCGCCCGGCATGGCCAGACGGATGCAGCCGTCCTGGGGGAGCCTCCGTTCGGTGATATTGAGATTGGCCAGGATCTTGATTCGGCTGATCACCGAGTTTTTCATGTCGCCGGCGAGACCGGCGTCGCTGTGCATGGCGCCGTCGATGCGGTAGCGGACCTTAAGGGCCGATTCTCCCGGTTCGAGATGAATGTCGCTGGCGCCGATTTCCACCGCCCGCCGCAGCAGGCTGTCCACCAGGCGCACCGCCGGCGGATCGTCGCTGGCACCACAGGATATCTCCTCCCGGTGGAGAGAAAGGGGCATCGCAGTGGTGCGGTCCGCCGGGGAAGGGGCGGCCGGCTCCGGTGGCGGCCGATGCTGGACCTCTTCGCCGGCCGCGGTCGTCTCCGGGGGCAGCATCCGCCGGTACTCTTCGTCGCTGATCCCGTAGCCGCTGCGATAGCCGGCGACGATGTCGCGCAGGGGCGCGACGTGCACGGCCAGCTGCTTGCGGCAGATCAGCCGCAGCATCTCGACGGCCTCGGTGTCGCCGGGATCGGTCATGGCGACGGAGAGCACGTTGCCGGAGATGTGAAAGGGCAGGGCCAGGTATCTGCACGCCTCGGCAAGAGGCAGACAGCGCAGGACCTCGGGAGAGGGCCGCCATCGACCGAGTTCGGCCATGGGGAAACGGTAATGGGTGTTGAGACAGCGGGCGATGGCCTCGTCGTCGACCATCCCGGCATGAGTGAGCACGAAACTGAGCCGCAGGCCGGTGCGGCGCGCTTTCTCTGTCGCCCGTTCCAGCTGCGCCGCCGTGAGCAGGCCGTGCTTGCGCAGCAGCCCACCCAGTCGCAGGTGACCCGCGCCGGACTGGTCCTTGACCGTGGCGGCAAGGCGGGTGGAAGCGGATTTTTTCGCGGCGGTGTTGGTGGTCATGGCGGCGTCCTCCTGCGTGGAAATAATTTGTGAACTATGCTCATGAACAATGTTCATAGCCACCGTAGCTTTTTTATGAACGTTGTTCAAGTTTTTTCTTCCCATCGCCGGAAAAAAATGTATTGTGATGGAAAAGCGGGAGGTTGCAGATGCGTGGTCCCAATATCGACAGGGAAAAGCTGAAACAGGAACTCCTCGATGTCTGCCAGGCCATCGTGGCGGAGGAGGGGGTGGCGGCGGTGAGCGCCCGCCGCCTCGCCGGCAGGCTCGGCTGTGCCGTCGGTTCGCTGTACAACGTATACGGCAGCCTCGACGAGATCATCATGGAGATCAACGGCCGGACCCTGGACGAGATCGACCGACAGGTGGCCGAGGTCGTGGCCGCCGGCGGCGGCGCCGCCACGGTCATGCGCGGCCTTGGCCTCCGCTACCTTGCCTACAGTCGCGACCACTATCATCTCTGGTCGACCCTGCTCGAATATCCCCGTCATCAGGACATCGCTCTGCCGGACTGGTACCAGGCCAAGGTGGACGCCATCTTCGCCCGTATCCGCGATGCCCTGCTGCCCGCCACCGGCGGCGACCGGGCCAGGGCCGATCGCGCCGGCAAGGTGCTCTGGTCCGGTTTTCACGGCATCAGCGCCCTGGCTGCCCGGGGCCGGCTGCAGAGCGTCAGGGCGGAGGACGCCCGAGCCATGGTCGATTCCCTCGTCGCCTACTATCTCGCGGGACTGGCCGCGGAAGAATCCGGTCCCGCTCGGGGTGACTGATGAAGTGGAAGGCGGCGATACTTTACGGATGGCTTTTTGGCTGGCAATGCATTAGGCTGAGGCATGGACGGGTAAGGAGACGTTTCCTGTTCCTGCAGGGGTGAGCCGCGATCGATCTGTATCCCTGCAACGGAAATTGCAATGCGAACCGGGACAAACCGGCGATGGAGCCGTAAGCGCATGAACATGCAGGAATACTTCGTTCCTTCCCTCCCCATCCCCACAGCAATTTTTGACTACCCTCCGGCAGATGTTCCAGCCTTTCCCGGTAAACCGCGCTCCATTTCCCGCCGCTGCCGCCGCCGGCCATGGGTGGCGGCCCTTGTCCTTCTCTTCCTGACGGCTGTCGGAGCGATGTCCGTCGGGGTCGCCCATGCAGCCCCGCCGCGGGTGTACCACATTCCGGTGCGGGGCGATGTCGAGCCGGCCATGGCCGCCTTCCTGGAACGGGCGGTGCGGCAATCGGCCGACGACCCGGAAGCGGTGCTGGTGTTCGAGCTGGACACCTTCGGCGGCCGGGTGGACGCGGCGCTCAATATTGTCGATACCCTGGTGCAGGCCTCGCCCCGACGGACCATCGCCTTTGTCGCGACCAAGGCGATTTCCGCCGGCGCTCTCATCGCCCTGGCCTGCAACGATCTGGTCATGCGCCCGTCCACCACCATCGGCGATTGCGCCCCCATCACCTATTCTCAGGAGGGGCCGCAGATGATGGGGGAGAAATTCCAGTCTCCGCTGCGCGCCAAGTTCCGCACCCTGGCCCGGCGCAACAACTATCCGGCCGTTCTCGCCGAGGCCATGGTCAGCGCCGACATGGAGGTGCACGCGGTCACCATCCGGGGCGAGACCCGTTATCTTGACGGCGGGGAACTGGCCGACCTGACCGAGGCGGAAAAGAAAGAGATCACCGCCCGCCGGACGGTGGTGGCCAAGGGCGAGCTGCTGACCATGGACGACACCGAGGCGAAGGAGCTGGGCTTTTCCCGGCTGACCGCCGACAGCGTCGCCGAGATGCTGCCGGCGCTGGGCATTGCCGACTACGAACTGCTGCGCATCGAGGAAACCTGGTCCGAGAGTTTCGCCCGCTTGATCGCCCGCTTTTCGCCGCTGCTGCTGATGATCGGTCTCGGCGCCCTGTACGTCGAACTGAAGGCCCCCGGTTTCGGCCTGCCCGGCATCCTCGGCATCCTCTGCCTTGGGCTGGTCTTTCTCAACCAGTACCTGGTGGGGCTCGCCTCCTATACCGACCTGCTGTTTTTGCTCCTCGGCGTGGTGCTCCTGGCCATGGAGGTCTTTGTTCTCCCCGGCTTCGGTCTTGCCGGCATCGCCGGTTTTTTCTGCATCGGCATCGGCATGATCCTCTCCTTTCAGGACTTCGTCGTCCCCGATCCTTCCCTGCCCTGGCAGCAGGAGATCCTCACCGCCAACGTCGTTCAGGTCCTGGGGGCCTTCCTCGCCGCCTTCCTCTCCGGCCTGCTCTTTCTCCGCTTCCTCCTGCCCCGGTTGGGCCAGGTGGTCGAGGGGCCGTATCTGCGCGAGACCCTTGCCGGCGCCCATGCCGATTCCGTCGAGGGCAGGCGGGTCACCCCCGGCCTTGCCGGCATCCTCCTTACCGATCTCCGGCCCGCCGGCAAGATGGCCGTCGGCGACGACAGCTTCGACGTCAGCAGCGAGGGGGAATTTCTGGAAAAAGGCACGCCGGTGGTGGTCTCGGAGATCAGGGGCAACCGGATCGTGGTCAGGAGAAGATGATAGGAGAACCGATGACCGGATACCTCTGGCCGATAATCCTGCAGCTCATCGGTGTCGCCGTGGTCATCGCCGAGATCGTCCTGCCCTCTGGCGGCCTCCTGTCGCTGCTGGCCGCCGGGGTGTTCGGCTATTCCCTCTTTCTTGTCTTCACCGAACTCTCCGCCACCGCCGGCATCGTCTTCGTGCTGGTGGACATCGTCACCCTGCCGCTTCTGATCGTGGTCGGTCTCAAGCTCTTGGCCAGATCGCCGGCCACCCTCTCCACCGAGCTGTCCAGCAGATCGGGGGTGACCTCGCAACCGGCCGAACTCTCGCTCTACCTGGGGCGGGAGGGCAGGGCGATTACCGCTCTCCGCCCCGCCGGCAGCGCGCTGATCGACGGCAAACGCCTCGACGTGGTGAGCCGCGGCGAATATATCGAGAAGGATGCCGGACTGCTGGTGGTGGACGTCAGCGGCAACCGCATCGTGGTCAGGAAAAAGTAAGCCAAGGAGAACCCCATGCCGGTACAGCCCAGCCAGATCGTCCTGTTGATTCTCGTCGTCGCGGTCATCGTCCTGCTCTATTTCGTCGGTTCCGCCATTTCCCTGTGGGTGCAGGCCCTAGTCTCCGGCGGCCGGGTGGGCCTGTTGAACATCATCTTCATGCGCTTCCGCAAGGTGCCGCCCAAGCTGATCGTCGAATCGAAGATCATGGCGGTCAAGGCCGGCATCGAAATCTCCACCAACGCGCTGGAGTCCCATTTTCTCGCCGGCGGCAATGTGCTCCGGGTGGTGCAGGCGCTGATCGCCGCCGACAAGGCCAACATCGCCCTCGACTTCAACCGGGCGGCGGCCATCGATCTCGCCGGCCGCAACGTGCTCGAAGCGGTGCAGATGTCGGTCAACCCCAAGGTGATCGAGACGCCGCTGGTGGCGGCGATGGCCAAGGACGGCATCCAGCTGAAGGCGATCAGCCGGGTGACGGTCCGTGCCAACATCGACCGACTGGTGGGCGGTGCCGGCGAGGAGACCATCCTCGCCCGGGTCGGCGAGGGCATCGTCACCACCATCGGCTCGGCCGATTCCCACAAACGGGTCCTGGAAAACCCCGATTCCATCTCCAAGACGGTGCTCAACAAGGGGCTCGACGCCGGCACCGCCTTCGAAATCCTCTCCATCGACATCGCCGATGTCGACGTCGGCAAGAACATCGGCGCCGAACTGGAAACCGACCGGGCAGAGGCCGACAAGAAGATCGCCCAGGCCAAGGCCGAGGAGCGCCGCGCCATGGCGATTGCCGCCGAGCAGGAAATGCGGGCGAAAGTAGAGGAGATGCGGGCCAAGGTGGTGGAGGCCGAGGCGGAGGTGCCGCTCGCCATGGCCGAGGCCTTCCGGAAGGGTAATCTCGGCATCATGGACTACTACAGAATGAAGAACGTCATCGCCGATACCGCCATGCGCAACGCCATCAGTGGCTCCGAAGGCAAGGAAGGACAGGACAAGGGCTGAGGTGAAAGCGATGCGACCCATGCTGGCCAGTCTCGAGGATTATCTGCCGCTCATCGTCTTCGTTGCCTTCTGGCTGCTCTCGGCCCGCCGGAAAAAGTCAGGCCGGCAACCGCCGGCCGAGCCGGAGGCCACCGAGCGGCCGACGGTTTCCCTGCCGGAGCTCCTCCGCCAGATCCTCCTGGGCGGCGAGGTGGACCTGGAGCCGCGGCCGCGCCGGCCTCCTCCCCGCAAGCCGTCCCCGGTCGCGGTTGCAACCCGTCCCGGCCCTCCCCGGCAGGGCGAATACGGGGCGCCCGGGACTTTGCGGCCGCGCGCCGCGATCATTCCGGAAAGCCGCGCCGCCAGGGAAGTTCGCCCGGCGACGGCCGTGCCGGTGCCGGAGCCGACAGTTTCCACCTGCCGCTCCTTTCCCACCGGACGGCGGCGCTGTGACCTGCGCCGCGCCGTGATCTGGTCGGAAATCCTCGCCCCGCCCCTCGGCCTCAGGGATTGATGCTGCGGCGACTGCTCGCCATCGCGCTGCTGCTGTTGTTGCAGCCGCTGCCCTGCCGGGCGGATGGGGTGGATGTCGCCGTTCTGCAGACCTCGACCCTCCTGCCCTACGAGGGGGTGAAAAACAGTTTTCTCCGTCATTACGCGACCCTGGTCCCGGTGCGGGGTACGAAGAGCATTCAGTCCTTTTCCAGCGATCAGTACCTGCTTTCCGAACAGGGGGAGGATGAGGTACGGCGCAGACTTTCCGACCGGGCGCCCCGGCTGGTGGTGGCCATCGGCGGCCGCGCCCTGGAGCTGGCCACCGATTCCCTCGATCTGCCCATCCTTTTCCTGCTCGTCCCCGAAGCCGCCGCCCGCATCGAACGCCATCCCCACCTCACCGGGGTGCTTCTCGAGGTGGAACCGTCCCGTCAACTGGCCCTCTTCGCCGACCGCTTGCCCGGCCGGAGATTCGGCACGGTCTACCTCGCCGGCGCCCTGGAGAAGGAGCTCGCCCTGGCCGGCGATCTTGCCGCCGGCCGCGGCTTCGAACTGCGGCCGGTGCGCGTCGCAAGCGCAGAGCAGGCGCCCGCCGCCTTCAGACAGCTCGCCGCCGAAGTCGATGTCCTCTGGCTGCTCGCCGATTCCGCCCTCCTCAGTCCGGCGAATCTGACCTACGTTTTCTCCCTCTCCGCGGAACGACGGATTCCGGTGGTGAGCTTCACCGACGTCTTCCTGAAACAGGGCGCCGCCCTGGGGATCAGTTTCGACCTCGACGACATGGGCCGCCAGGCGGCGGAGATGGCCGCCAGAATCGCGCGGGGAACGCCGATAGGCGATATTCCGCCGCAACCCCCCCGGGATATCCATGTCGAGACCAATCCGAACGTGCTGCGCAAACTCGGCCTCACCCTTTCTCCAGAGCCATTGGAATAGACTTCGATGAACAGACACCCTCTATCCATCGGCAGAATCACCGGAAGTTTCCGTTTCAGGATTTTCATCCTGGTGGCGGCAAGTTTCCTCCTCCTGATCCTGATCTTCAACTACAGCTACTTCCGGCTCCAGAAGGCCGCCCTGGAGCGGGATCTGGTCAGCGAGGGGAAATCGCTGGTTTCCATCCTCGCCAATTCCAGCCGCCTGCCCCTGTTCGCCGACGATGCCGCCCGCCTGACCGAGGAAGTCGCCAGCTTCGCCAATATCCACGGCCTGCTCCAGGTGCGGGTGCTCACCGGCGAGGGCGAGGTGTTTTTCGAGAAATCCGTACGGGAGGAGCACGCCGCCCAGCGGCCCGCCAGCCATGCCGCCCCCGCCCCGGAAATGCGCCGCTCCCTGGCCGCCGGTGCGGGGCCGGTCAGTATCCGGGTTGGCGACCGCTATGAATTCTGGGCGCCGGTCACCATCGGCATCTCCCCCTCCAGCCTGGAGAGTGTTTACCTCGATCCCGCGCCGCCGCCGGAAGAGAGGCAGACCCTGATCGGTTTCGCCGCGATCAGCCTCGACCGCTCCGTCCTCGACGAACGGTCGCGGCAGATCATGCAGGAAAGCCTGGTTCTCATCGTCCTGCTGGCGCCCTTTGCCCTGCTGCTCACCTTCGTCATCAGCCGCCTCGCCGCCCGGCCCCTCACCGGCCTCGTCCAGCGGATGGAGGAGAAGTCCGGCACCGCCGGCGGCGAGGATGACCTGGAGGTGCTGTCGCGCACCTACGAAAATCTCGTCGCCTCCCTGCGGGAATCCTTCGACACCATCGACCGGCTGAAGACGGACCTGGAGGAACGGGTCCGCCAGCGGACCCTGGAACTGAGCGATGTCAACCGGCAGCTTTCAGCCCGACAGGAGGTGCTGGAGGCCGCCAATTGCGAGCTCAACCTGGCGCTCACCAGGCTCAGGGAGACCCAGACCATGCTGGTGCAGTCGGAGAAGATGGCGGCGCTGGGCATGCTGGTGGCCGGCGTCGCCCACGAGATCAACAACACCACCAACTTCATCTCCGGCGCCCTGCCGCCGGCCAACCGGATGCTTACCCGGATCGAGGAACAGCTGAAAAGTGCCGTCGTTGAGAGCGGAACCTTCCCGGAAAAGACCTTCCAGGATCTGCACCGGCTGCTGGAGCACATGGAGGAGGGGGCGCGGCGCACGACCCGCATCGTCGCCGATCTCCGCACCTTTTCCCGCCCCGATCAGGAGCGGCTGGAGGAGGCGGACATCCACCAGTGTCTGGATACCACCCTGGCCCTGCTCCATTACCTGATGAAGAACCGGATCACCCTGGTGAGGGAGTACGCCGAAAACCTGCCGCGGGTGCCGTGCTACCCAGGCCAGCTCAGCCAGGTGTTCATGAATGTGCTCGCCAACGCGGTGCAGGCCATCGCCGACACCGGCACGGTCACCGTCCGTACCAGGATCGAAGCCGGGAAGCTGCACGTCACCGTCTCCGACAGCGGCCACGGTATCGAGCCGGCCCACCTGGAGCGGATCTTCGATCCCTTTTTTACCACCAAGCCGCCCGGTCAGGGGACCGGCCTGGGACTCTCCATCTCCTACGGAATCATCCGCAAACACCGGGGAGAAATCCTCGTGACCAGCGAACCCGGCAGGGGGAGCAGCTTCGATATCGTCATTCCCGCCGAGCCATCAACCACAGAAGGGGAACCGACATGAGCAGGGAACGCATTCTCTACATCGACGACGAGGAGATCAACCTCTTCAACTTTGCCGCCACCTTCGGCGAGGACTACCAGATTGCCACCGCCACCGGTGGCGAGGCGGGGCTGGCGCTGCTGGAAAAGGAGGGCGAGGCGGCGGTGGTGCTCACCGACCAGCGGATGCCCGGGCTTTCCGGCATCGACCTCCTGTTCAAGGTACAGGAACGTTGGCCCGACACGGTCCGCATCGTGGTCACCGCCTACACCGATGCCGCCGCCCTCATCGACGCCATCAACCGCGGCCATGTCTACCGTTACGTGGTCAAGCCCTGGGACGCCGACGAACTCGGCTTCACCCTGGCCAACTGCGTCAACACCTACCGGCTGACCAAGCAGAACCGCTCCCTGTTGGCCGAATTGGAGGTGAAGAACAGCGAACTGCTCCGGCTGAACGCCGAACTGGAGGATCGGGTTGCGGGCCGCACCCGCGAACTCGCCGCCGCCAACACCCGGCTTTCCCAGAGCTACGACCAGCTGGTGGCCGGCAAGTACCAGCTCGAGGAGCAGCAGCGAAAGCTCACCCTGATCAACGGTGCGCTCACCGAGCGGGTACGGGAACTGGAGGCCGCCCGCCAGGAGATCCGCCGGATGGCCGAGATCCTGCCGATCTGTTCCTACTGCAGGAAGATCCGCGACGACGCCAACTACTGGCAGGATCTCGAACGCTATCTCCGCGACCATGCCGACATCGCCTTCAGCCATTCCATCTGCCCGGACTGCTATCGGGAAAAGGTGCAGCCGGAACTGGACAAGCTGACCGGACTGGCGGCGGGAAAAGGGGAGGGAAATGGGAAGAAGGAGTAGCGGCGGCCACCGGCCTCAGGTCGCTGCCAGGTCCAGCAGCATGGGGACGAGGGCACGGTCGAAATATGCCTTCTGGCAGTCGACCCCGGCCATGGCGCCGGTGCGCTGGTAGGTCAAAAAGCGGCAGCCGCCGAAGCAGAGCGGCAGGTAGGCGCAGGCGCCGCAGGCCGGGTTGGCGCGCCAATGGCCGCAACAGTAGGTGCGGCGAAAGCCGTCGACGATGCCCTGCCGGAGATCGCCGGCCCTGAACGCTTCCCGGCCGACCAGGGCGACGCACTTGTAGAGATCGCCGTTAAAGTGCACCGCGATGTTGTCGTCCTGTTCGATCATGCAGGTGGACGGCTGCAGGCGCGGGTAGGTGTAGCCGCGCCGCCGGATCTCCCGGCGCAGCACCAGGCAGGCCTCGACGAGCCAGGGCTCTTCGGTGGAAAGGGTTCCTTCGCGGAAATCGGCCGGGCCGTGGACGTCGTTGATCTGCATTGCCGCGTCGAACTTGACCTCGGCAAAGGCCACGGGGCCGAGGCCGTTTTCGGCGAGGTAATCAAGCAGCAACGGGAACTGCCGCCAGGTGGTGGCGGTGAAATTGCCGGCCAGGGTGAGTTTGAGGGTGTGGTGCGCGGCCCGCAGGTTGGCGACGATGGTCGCGAAGCTGCCGCGGCCGTTTCTGAACGGCCGGGAGCGGTCGTGGACCTCGGCCGGACCGTCGATGGTCACTTTGGCCGCGGTCACTCCGCAGGCGGCCAGTTCCGCCGCCCGCTCCCCGGTGAGCAGCGAACCGTTGCTCACCAGGGTCGCCTGGAAGGAGACGCCGCGCCGGTCGGCCAGGGCCTTGAACTGCTGGCAGAGGGAGATGATCCTCGCCATATAGAGGAGCGGTTCGCCGCCGTAGAAATCGACGATCAGCCGCTTTTTCGATGGGGAGAGCCGCTCCCCGACATAGCGGAGCAGCTGCGCCGCCACCGCATCGTCCATGGCATGATCGCCCTTGAGGTCGCCCTCGTAGCAGTAGCGGCAGGCGAAGTTGCAGCGCATCCCCACCACCACCGCCAGCCGCAGCGTTGGGTTCAGCCGGTTGAGGGCGGCGGGCAGGTTGTGGACCTCGACGCGCTCCGCCTCCTGATCCTCGACCAGCATGCCCAACTTTTTCAAGGCCCGCACCGTGGCCGCGTCCGCCTCACCCCGTTGCAGCGCGGCGAACAGCATTGCCGGCAGTCGCACCAGCGAGGTGCGCCGGCAGGAATAGAGCAGGACCTCGCCGTCCGGCTCGGCGGGCTCCACCACCTTGAGATAGCGCGAAAGGTGCATCGTCGTCTCCTGAAACGAACAAGGGGCCCGAAGGCCCCTTTTCCGTCATTCCTCCGGCGGGGTTGCTGGAGATACGGGTTTACCGCTGCAGCAGGCGGCCGTCTGTGCCAGTTCCTCGTCGCTCAGTCCGCAGTCGATGACGATGATTCTTGTCCCCTCCATACAAGCCTCCTTTGTCGGTGGTGCGCTGTCTGCCGGCAACAGGCTGCCGCCGGCCCCTTTCCTCCTTTCATTGTAGCAAAGGGGTTCGGCAGGGGACAATGGGCAAAGATTATCAGTAGTGGATCCGTATCCCGGCCTCGGCCCAGCGGTCCGGGAGGGTGTACTCGTGGAAGGTGTTCTCGCTGCCACTGAACAGGTTGTGGACCGTGGCGAAGACCTGCAGTTCGGGCCGCATTTCAGTCAGCCGCTTGGTCAGGGACAGGTCCCAGAGCGGCGTGCCGTAACTACTTCCGGGAGAGGCGTCATACAGTGTGTTCCACCAGACGTAGCTGCCGGCCAGTTGGGCGCGCAGGCCGCCGTCGTCGTAGGTCAGGCCCAGGTTGGCCTTGGCCGAGGAGTCGTTGTGGCGGCCGTCGCGGGGCTGTTCGTGGACATAGACGTGGCCGGCTTTGAGGGTCAGGTGGTGCCAGGGGGTGGTCTCCGCCTCCAGTTCGAACCCCTGCCGCCGGGTCTTGCCGCCGTTGACCCAGACATTATTACTGTCCTGTTCCCAGTTCTTGCGCAGGTCATGCTCGAACAGGGTGCATTTGAGCCGTAGGCCGTCCACGGCCAGGGTCTCGCCCCCGAACTGATAGGAGGTGATCCGCTCCGCCTCCAGGTCCGGGTTGGGGTCCTGGAACAGGTCGTCGGTTCCCAGGTAGGAGAGGAGCGGCTGGACAAAGCCCTGGCTGACCGCGGCGCGCAGCAGGGTGGTCTCGGAGAGCCGCCAGGTGGCCCCCAGGCTGGGACTCAGCAGTTCGCCGGCCATAGAGTGGTGGTCGTAGCGGAGGCCGGGAGTGACGGTGACCGAGCCGAGGTGCAGGGTGTCGTTGAGGTAGAGGCCGCTGGTCTCGCCGCGTACCGTCGGCGCGCTGTCCACCGCCGGCAGCCCCCAGCCGGGCGGCCATGGGCTCTGGGCAAAGGGGCCGTAGAAGGTGTTCTTGGTCAGCACCTCGCGGTTGGTTTCGCCGCCCAGGCCAAAGGAGTGGATGCTGTGCTGCCAGCTGAGGTGGAAGTTGGCGCCGGTGGAGCGTTCGACGTAGTTGGTATCCCACAGCCATTCGCCGGGGAAGCTGTTGCCCCGGAAGGTGGGGTCGAGGCTCATTTGCGACTGGGTCCAGTCGAAATCGTACTGGCGCAGGCCGACGGTGAGGTGCAGTTCCTCAGAGAGCCGTTTCTCGAACACCGCCGCGGCCCAGTGGTTGCGGGTGCGTTGCCGGTAGCTGGAAAAGAGTGACGGGAAATCGCCGTAGTTGAAATCCAGGTCGCCGTAGCCAAAGCTGGCGGTGAGGCTGGCCCGGCCGGGCAGGGCGAGGGAGGTTTTGCCGTAGAACCGGCCGTTGTCGCCGAAGCGGTCGCCCACCAGACCGTCGGTCTCCTGGTGGCCGGCATAGAGATAGTAGCCGAGCTTGCCCAGGCCGCCGGCGATATCGCCGTTGTAGTCCTGGGTCGCGGCCTCGCCATAGGTTCCGGACAGGCTGCCGCCGGGTCGCTCGCCGCTGCCGGTCTTGCGGGTGACGACGTTGATCACCCCGCCCAGGGAGGAGCCCCAGGTCGAGGAGGCCGGCCCCTTGATCACCTCGATCCGCTCGATGATCGCCAGCGGCACGGCGTCGAAGAGGGCGGCGCCGAGGCCGGCCGAATTGAGCCGCACCCCGTCGACCAGCACCAGCACGTGCTCGGTCCGTGAGCCCTGCATCGTGACATTTCTGTCGCCGACCAACTCCGCCGGACGGCTATCCACGAATACGCCGGTGACCCGTTGCAGCACGTCCGCCAGGTTGTGGACGTTCATCGCCTCGATCTCCGCCCCGCTGACCACCGTAACGTTTTCCGCTATTTCGGAGAGCGGTTTGGCGCTTCGGGTCGGTGCCTCGACCAGGGCGCTCTCGTCGAAGTAGAGGCCGAGCTGCTGGCCGCCTCCGGCGGTATCGGCAGCGGCGGGCGCGGCGGCGGGCCAGGCGGCCATGGCCCCCAGCAGCAGGGCGGCGCCGCCGATACGGCAGCGCCGGACGGCAATCTTTCTGTTTCGCATGGATTCCTCCCCCCCAAGGGATGGTGTGAAAGGCAACGGCGTAAAGCCTGGCCGAGCCGGTGGACGCCGGCCTGTTTAAGCCGGTGTTTGAATGTAGTTGCAAGCTGCTGTAATGGCAAGGGATAAAAGAGGGCTTGGCCGTCGGCCCGTTTGAAACCGGTCCGGGCCACTTCCGGCCGGCAGGGGGCTGGGGCTGGTCACCAGGCCCGCCGCAGCCTGCCGGCAAGGTAGGGAGCGCAGCCGATGACCAGCACCACCAGGGTCCACAGGTTGCCGCCGGAGAGATCGTAGGCGGCCAGCAGTTCCGCCCAGCTCCTGTCTGCCACCCAGCGGCCGAAGGCGAACTCGAAGACGAGGGTGAGGCTGAGCCAGCAAGCGCCAACCCGCCAGGCGTCGGCCGCACCGGTCAGGTTGAGGCGGGGATGGGCGAGCCAGGCGAAGGGGAGGATGACGAGGCAGAGCACTGCCCCGCTCGCCGGCAGGGCCGCGCTTTGTCCCAGGAGCGGCGCGAGGACGAATTGACGCAGCGCGCCGTTGCCGACGGCGAGCACCGCCAGCACCGTCCAGGCGGCCAGGGCCCGGGTGAGCAGCATCAGCAGGGCCAGGCGGGGCGGCAATTTTCGGTCCGGCGCGGTCAGGCCTTCTCGCCGCGGTCCGCCGCGCCCGGTGGATTCGCTGGTTTTCATGCTGGGTATCGCCCCTCTTCGGCCGGTTTCCGACCGGGAGAATAAAAGCTGTTAATGATTTTCATCGATAATATGGCTATATGTGGAGAAAACATGAAAATTGTTCTCATGGTGGGTGCCAACACATCCAAGGTTGCGACGCGTAGGTGGTGAAGCCTGGATCGCCACGACCCTGCGGGTCTCGCAATGACGCGGGGACTTTTCCGACCTCGCGGGGAACGAAGTGAGGAAGCGATCCGGAACGGCCCGCCACGCGGCGGCCACCCTGCGTGGCAGTGAGGTACAGAGCCGGTAGCCCGGCCTTCTTTCGACAACGACAACGACAACGACAACGACAACCGTTTCGCTGGCGCTGCACTGACAACGGCCGGTTGCGAGCACCTCCGGCGGCACGGCAGCAGCTTCATTTCTTTTTTTTTCGTTGTCGTTGTCGTTGTCGTTGTCGTAATCGTAATCGCCGCCCCCGACAGGCTCCCGTGGCGCCTCATCGCCTGAGTTGACTGGGAGCAGCCCACCCGGATGAATGCGACGAGGAGACAGACCGGATCGCCACGACCCTGCGGATCTCGCAAGGACGCGGGGACTTTTCCGTCTTCGCGGGGAACACCGTGACGAAGCGATCCGGAATCTCCCGGAAAATCCACCGTCAGGGCGCGGTGGATTCCACCCGGTAGCCGCTGACCCCGATGCCGTCCGGGTTGCTGGTGACCACATCGACGGCGGCCGGCATGACGGCGAGGGGCACGGCCAGGCTGCAGGTACCGCTGCCGATCATGGTGCCGTAGGTTACCGCGGGATTGGCGGCATCGCGCACGGTGAGGGCACTGCAGCCCATGCTGTTGGCCGCCTGCACGGTGAGGGTGGTGCCGTTCCAGACCGCCGCGGCCACCCTGACCGCATCGGCCGGCGGCGCCGGGGTGCCGCTGTTGGGGGGTTTCATCGCGAACACCGGCACCTGCTGGCCGGCGACGCCGCCGTTGTGAATCACCCCGGGGATGGCGATCCGGACGAAATTCGCGGTGGCCGCCGGTTTGGCGTTGTAGGCGTTGATGGTTGCGCTGCAGTCGGTGGAGCCGCCCGGTTTGTCGTTGGGACCATTGGCGTAGTAGTAGTTGGCGCGGAAGAGGTTGAAGGCGCCCAGGTTGGAGGAGACGGCACCGTTGTCGCCGCTGCCGTCGTAGGCCCGGCCCGGGGCGTAGCGCGCTTCGTTGCCGTAACAGCGGCTGCGCTGGTAGCGGCTGGTGCCCAGCGCCCAGGCGGCGCCGCCGTGGACATCGGGCCGGGCGTGCCAGACCGAGACCAGGGGTGCGCCGTCGCCCGGGTCGCTGTCGTGGCAGGAAAAGCAGATGCCCCAGTTGTTGATCCGGCCGGCCGAGTTGGGGACGGTGTGCGCGGTCGCCCGGGTCCAGTCGGTGGAGAGGTTCGTATAGTTGCTCCGGCTGTAGCGGGTGATGACGAGATTGCCGCCGGCGAAGGAGGCGTGGCAGTTGGCGCAGGCGAGCTGGGTGGGGATGAGGGTACCGGCGCCGGTAAGCGCGGTGCCGGTAGCGTTGGCGTCGCCGGGCAGGTTGGCGGCCCAGCCGCTGCGCGGGTCGGCGTGGCAGTGTTCGCATTCGCCCACCGCGGCGTAGCTGGCTCCGTGGGAGATGGCGTGGTGGAAATCCGAGGCCGCAGCGGCGAGGCCGGTATGGCAGACGGTGCAGACGCCGCCGCCGTCGCTGCCGCCGCTGGTGTTGCCGTCCGGCAGGGTGCCGGTGCCGTTCACCCCGCGGCTGTTGCTGAAGTTTTTCAGGATGCCGCGCAGTCCGCCATCGAAGGTGTGGCAGGTGACGCAGGCATCATGCACCATCGGATCGGTGGGGGAGACCGGCGCGCCGGCGGCCGCTCCGCCGCTGCCGGTGTGGCAGCGGGAACAGGGGAGTGCCGGAACGATCGTCGTCGTATGATCAACCGCGGCGTGGCAGACGGTGCAGTCGTTGTTGGCCGCGCTGCGGCTGTCGTGGTGGATGGCGCCGGTGGGGAAGAGGGCCGGATTGTGGCAGGTCAGGCAGGCGGCGGTGGCGAAATCGACCAGGGCGGCGGCCAGGGTCGCATCGCCGTCGCCGCGGGCGCCGCTCTTCGCCGTGCCCATGCCGCCGGCCGGATCGCTGTGGCAGAGGGCGCAGTTGTTCCGGTGCACCCCGGCGACGATCCCCTGGCCGCCGTCATTGTGGCAGGGAGAGCAGCCGGTGTCCCAGGTGAAGGTGGTGGCGTCGTGGCCACCGTGGCCCACGGCCGGCACCTTGTCGGTATGGCAGCTGGCGCAGGTCGCCGGGAGGCCTGCGGCGATGGCGTTGCGGACATCGACGAGCGGCGCGCTGCGGTCGCCGACGTAGGCGTGGCAGTTCTGGCAGGCACCGATGCCGTTTTGGACCCCGTCGCGCACGTCGTGCTCCCAGAGGATGGCGGCGAAGGTGGAAAGGCCGACCGCGGTGGAGTTGGCGTTGTCGTGGTCGTGGTGGCAGGCGGCGCAGGGCTGCGCCCCGGGCTGCGAGGTATCGGTCACCGGATCATAGCGCAGGTCGTTGGGCGGCGTCGAGTCATGGTGGAGGTGGTTCTGGAAGAAGCCGTGGCAGGCGGCGCAGTCGCCGCCAAGGGCGGGGATGGCTACGGCGCGGCCATAGGGGGTGCGCAGGCTGCCGTCGGCAAGGACGTGGCAGGTGGCGCAGCTGTCGTGCACCTTGTCGTCGACCGTGCTCAGCGGCACCGTGGTGGCGCTGCCGGCGGTGGCGGTGTGGCAGGTGACGCACTCGGCGAGCCCGCCGACCCGGCCGCTGTGATCGGCCCGGGCATGGCTGGCGAAATAGGCGCCATGGCAGCCGTTGCAGTCGCCCCGGCCGATGGGGGTGCCGCCGCCCGGGGCGGTGACGGCCAGCAGACTGCCGTCGACGAGATCGTGGCAGCCGGCGCAAGCGTCGTGCACCTTGTTGTCGGCCGGGTTCACCGGCATGCCGCTGGCGCTGCCGGCGGTGGCCGGGTGGCAGCGCTCGCAGTTGGCGGTGGCCGCCACCAGGGCGGAGTGGTCGGGGCGCAGGTGGTTGGGAAACCAGGCGCCGTGGCAGGTTTCGCAGTTGCCGCCGCCGGCGCCGATGCCGGGGGCGACGGCGGTGGGCGCCACCAGCGCGCCGTTGGCCAGGTGGCAGGTGGCGCAGCCCCGGGGGGCGTGCGCTTCGCCGGCGCCGGTATAGGGCGGCGCGATCGCGTCCGGGGCGGTGCCGCCGCCGGTGGCGTCGTGGCAGCCGGTGCAGTTGGCGCCGGCGGTGACCCGGGAGGTGGCGTGGTCGATGTTGCGGTGGTTGGGGAACCAGGCGCCGTGGCAGGCGGTGCAGGTGCCGCCGCCGTCGGTGGTGCCGGGGCCGGGGTCGGGCATGGCGATCACCAGGTCGCTCATCGCCGGGTCGATCAGGCCGACCTTTTTGGTGCCGGCGTCGGTGGCGTGGCAGGAGGTGCAGGCGTCGTGCACCTTGTTGTCGGCCGGATCCACCGGCAGGTTGACGAGACCGCCCTCGCTGCCGGCGTGGCAGCCGGCGCAGTCGGCGGCGGGGCGGACCGTGGTGGTGTGGTTGCCGGCGTGGCCGTTGCCGCCGTTGTGGCAGCCGACGCAGTTGCCCGCGGTTGCGGAGGGGGTATCGTGGTGGATCCAGGATTTGGCGTAGGTCGCGGTCGGATGGCAGGTGAGGCAGTCGGCCAACCGGAAATCGGCCAGGGCGGCGGCCAAGGTGGCGTCGCCGTCGCCACCGGCGCCGGTCGTGGCGGTACCGGCGCCGCCGAAGCTCACCGTGTGACAGAGGGTGCAGCTGGAACCGTGGACGCCGGCGACGATCCCCAGGCCGTTGTCGCTGTGGCAGCCGGCGCAGTCGCCGCCCCAGGCGAAGGTGGTGGTGTCGTGCTGTCGGGCGATGAGGGTGAGGGTCGACAGGGTTTCCGCGAGGCCGATGCGGCCGTCGCCGTCCACGTCGCCGGCCTGGGGAGGGATGGCGGCAGGGGCGGTACCGGTCACGACCCGCAGGGAGAGCAGGGCATCGGCGAGATCGACCTTGCCGTCGCTGTTGAGGTCCGGATTGGCCGCCGTGGCCGGAACGGCCGCGAGGAGGATCAGGGTCGCCAGGACTGCCGGTAAGCGTTGCATGTCGTTCTCCTATTCTGGCTTGCCCCTGGAACGGGGTGCTGATTTACATAGGAATCATTACCAAATCAGCAACGATTATAGCACAGGTGGGGCGGCGTTTGTCAAACGCCCGGCCTCGGACTTTCCCGCGGATATCCCCGTCGGTGGCGTTGCGGCCGGGAACGGTTTCAGGTAGTCTGCTGCCCGGCCCCAGGCCGTCTCCCCTCCACCAGGCTACAGGGATATCGGGAAAGAGATCATGGCAGAGATCTGGAGCAGTGCCTCCTACGCCTTCAACGGTTTTGCGATGCCGCCGCTCACCGTCGCCCTGGCCATGCTCCACATCGGTATGGTCACCCTGCGCCGCGAGGGAAAAAATCCGGTCAGTCTGGCCTTTCTGGCCATGATCGGCGCCCTTGCCCTCTGGCTCGTCGGCGATGGCTTCTGCTTCCTGAGCGCCGTCCCGGCGGTGGCCCTCTTCTGGGGGCGGCTGGCAGACACCGGCGTCTTTCTGCTGCCGCTTGTCTGTTTCCGTTTTTCCCTGATCGTTCTGCAGCTCGCGGCCGAACATCGCCGCAGCCTCCGCGGCGTATGGATCGCCACCGTCCCGTTGCTCGTCCTTCTCCATCTGCAGGAGGGTTTTCTCGTCGGTGTCCGCCGCTACTCCTGGGGGTATTATCCCCAGCTTGGGCCCCATTCCCTGTGGTTGCCCCTCCTGCTCATGCTGGTCGGCTGTTATTGCCTGTATCTGTACCGACGCGAGGCGGGGCGCTGGCCACCGGGGAGTTACCGGCGCCTGCGGGCCCGCTCCTTTCTGTTCGCCTTCGCCATCCTGATGACCGGCTTTGTCGATTTCCTGCCGGCCTACGGCTTCGCCGTCTACCCCACCGGCTATCTGTCCGCCCTCGGCTTCATCATCATCGCCACCCGGACGATCCGCATCTACCGGTTGCAGGGCATCACCCCCTCCCGGGCGGCGGACGCCATCGTCGCCACCATGCAGGACGGCCTGCTGCTGCTGGACGAGCGCGGCGTGGTCCGGGTGGTGAATCAGGCCGTCTGCGTCATGCTGGGAGTGGCCAGGGAGAAGCTCATCGACCGGCCGCTGCGCCAGTATCTCGACATCCTGCCCATGCTGCCGGCGGACTCCGACGCCGTGGTGCGGCGGGAGATGGACTTCCGCCGCGGCGACCGGGTGGAAATCTCCCTGGAATTCACCCTTTCCCGCCTGGGGGCCACCGACGCCGAGGACAACGCCATCGTCTGCATCCTCCGCGACACCACCGAAAGAAAGCGGATGGAGCTGGAACGGGGGAAGGCCCAGGAAATTTTGGAAAAGAGGGTGGCGGAGCGCGGCAGGGAACTCGCCCTGGCCCACGCCCGCCTCCTGCATTCGGAGAAACTGCGGGCGGTGGGCATGCTGACCGCCTCCATCGCCCATGAGGTCGGCGGGCCGGTGTTCGCGGTGCGCAACACCCTGGAGGGCGTGCTGAAGAGCGACTGCACCTGCGCCGACAACCCGGACGTCCGCGAGATGCTGCAGGCCGGCATCGAGGAGTGCGGACGGGTGGGGAAACTGCTCCGCAACCTGCGCGATCTGCAGTCGCCCAGCAGTGGCGGCATGGAGACCGCCGACCTGCACCGGCTCATCGAGGACATTTTCACCCTCTGCCGCAAGCGTTTCGAGCACGGCACCATCCGCGTCGACAGAAAATTCGCCGCCGGGCCGCTGCCGGTGACCGTCGTCCCCGACCAGATCAAGCAGCTGCTGCTCAACCTGATGAGCAACGCGGTGGAGGCGATGCCGAAGGGCGGCGTCCTCACCGTGTCGACCCAGTGGCGTGCCGACGAGATCCGGCTGAGCGTCCGCGATTCCGGGAGCGGTATCGCCCCCGAGGATCTGCCCAGGGTTTTCGAGCCGTTTTTCACCCGCAAGGAAGAGCAGTTCGGCAGCGGTCTCGGGCTCTACATCTGCTACCACATCGTCCGGAGGCACGGCGGCGCCATCGAGGTGGAAAGCGACGGCCGGGGAACCGCGGTGACCGTCAGCCTGCCCGCCCTGCTCAGCCCTTGATCACCGCCAGCGGCCGCAGCTCCACCAGCACCTCGACGAGGTCGAGCTGGTTGCCGATGACCTCGTCGATGTCCTTGTAGGCGCCGGCCGCCTCTTCCAGGTCGGCCCGGCCGCGGATGGCGTGGATGATCCCCTGGCTTTCCAGCCGCCGTTTTTCCCGGTCGAGATCGAGCTGACGCTGCGCCTGCTTCCGCCCCATTATGCGGCCGGCGCCGTGGGAGCAGGAGGTGAAGCTCTCCGGGTTGCCCAGGCCCCGGACGATATAGCTGGGGGTGCCCTGCGAGCCGGGGATGATGCCGATTTCGCCGGCGCGGGCGCTGGTCGCCCCCTTGCGGTGGACGATGACCCCCTTGTGGAAATGCTCCTCCAGCGCCGCGTAGTTGTGGGCGATGTTGATCATCGGCTCGAAAGTCACCGGCGACACCACCCGGAGCAGCGCCTCCTTGATCCGCTCCATCATCAGCCGCCGGTTGGCTAGGGCGAAGTCGACGCAGTAGCGCATTTCCCGCAGGTAGGCCTTGCCTTCCCGTTCGTGCACCGGCAGGAAGGCGAGCTGCCAGGAAGGCGGGATCTTCGCGCCCTGGCGGCGATTCAACTCCTCGGCCAGCCGGTTGTAGTGGTTGGCCACCTTGAAACCGATGTTGCGGCTGCCCGAGTGGACCATCAGCCAGATGTGGCCGTCGTTGCCGCGCTGGATCTCGATGAAGTGGTTGCCGCCGCCCAGGGTGCCGATCTGGGTGCGGGCGTTTTCGTATTCCCGGGAGACTACCGGCAGGTCGGCGATGTCGCCCTCGGCCGGAACCGGCATCAGCGCAGGGCTCTGGGGCCGTTTGTGGTGGTTGAAGCCCAGCGGCACCGCTTTTCTGATCTCGGAGAGCACCCCCTTCAGGTGTTCCTGGTCGATGGCGTGCAGCGAGGTGCGCACCGCGCACATGCCGCAGCCGATGTCCACCCCCACCGCGTTGGGGATCACCACGTCGGCGGTGGCCATCACCCCGCCGATGGGCATGCCGTAGCCCTGGTGGGCGTCGGGCATCACCGCGATGTGCTTGAACACGAAGGGCAGGTTGGCGAGGTTCTTCGCCTGGGCGAGCGCGCCTGCCTCGATGTCGTCGAGCCAGAGCTTGATGGGGGCCTTTTCGGATTTGATGATTTTTTTCATGGCAGCATCTCTGTGGTGACCGGCGGTCGTCTCTCTTCCGGGGTAGCACAAAAAACCGAGGGCGGCAAGGGCGGGGACGGCCTGTCCGCGGCCAGCGGCCGCAATCGCTCCACGGTGAGGGTCAGGGCGCCGAAGTCGTTTTCCACCCGGCCATCGAGCAGATAGGGGCGGCCGGCGGCGAGCAGGTGGCAAGAGGCGGCGTACACCTTCGGGAAGAAGGTGGTTTCGACGGGGGCGGTCTCGTCCTCGAAGGTGAGGAACTCCATGGGTTCGTCGTGTTTGGTGCGCACCGTCTTGCCGGTGAGCAGCCAGCCGGCGAACCGTACCCGGCGGCCGGGGTGGCGGCCGAGCGCCGCCGCCTTGACCGTGCCCCTGAGTTCCTGCCGGCCGGCGAAGAGCTGCATCGGGTGACAGTGGACGAGGAAGCCCAGGGCGCGGAACTCCCGCCGCAGCCGTTCCCGGCTCTCCAGCGGCGGCAGCCGCGGCAACACCACCGGTGCGGGCGCGAAGAGTTCCGCCTGGCGCGCCGACTGCCGGCCGCGGCCGGCGAGCAGCCAGGCGAGCTGCCCCCGGCCGAGGCCGAAACAGTCCAGGGCGCCGCTGTCGGCAAGCGCCGCTGCCTCGGTTGCATCGGGCCGCACCCGCTGGAGGAAATCGGCGGCATCGCGGTAGGGCCGTTCCCGGACCACCGCCGCCGCCGTTTTCCGGCCGAGCCCGCGAATCGCCATCAGACCGACCCGCAGCCGTTTCCCCTCGCCGGTCCAGGCGACGGCGCTCTGCTCCACGTCCGGCCCCAGCAGGACGAGGCCCAGCCGGCGCGCCTCGGAGACGTAGGCGAAGGTGGAGTAGTAGCCGCCGCCGTTGCTGATCACCGCCGCCATGAACTGGGCCGGGTAGTGGGCCTTCAGGAAGGCCGCCTGACAGGAGACCTTGGCGTAGCTGGCGCTGTGCGGTTTGCAGAACGAGTAGCCGTCGAAGCTCATCATCATCGCCCAGAGCCTGTCGATGCAGTCGTCGTCGATGCCGTTTCGCCGGCAGCCGTCGCGGAATTTGCGGGCGTAGTCGGCCAGCCGCCGCTGCCGGTCCTTTTTGGAGAGGATCTTGCGCAGGCGGTCGGCGTCGACGTGGGAGAAACCGGCCAGGGCCACCGCCACCTTCGAGACGTCCTCCTGGTAGACCATGATGCCGAAACTTTCGTCGAGCACGCCGGCGAGCAGGGGGTGCAGATGCTGCCAGGCGCCGCCGTGCAAGCGGCGGAGGTACTCGCGGATGAAGTCGTTGGCCGCCGGCCGGATGATGCTGGAGTGGAGCACCAGTTTATCGAACCCGCCGCTGCCCGCCTTTTCCTGCAACAGGCGCATGGCCGGGCTTTCGATGTAGAAGCAGCCCATGGTCCGGCCGCTGGCCAGCAAGCGCTGCGTTTTCTGGTCCTCTTCCGGCCGCCAGCCCGGTCCGTCGACGGTAGTGCCGCCGGCACGCACCGCGGCAACCGCGTCGCGGATGACACCGAGGCTGCGGTTGCCGAGCAGGTCGATCTTCACCAGACCGCCGTCTTCGGCGGAGTCCTTGTCCCATTGGATGACCGGCACCCCTTTGGCGGTGGTCTGCACCGGCACGTAGTCGGCGACCGGGTGCGGGGTGATGACCACGCCGCCGGGATGGACGGAAAGCGCGCGCGGGCAGCCGACGATTCCGGCGGCCTGGTGGAGGATCGCCGGCCAGGGCGGTGCCAGGTCGGTGGCGCGCAGCTGCGGCAGCCTGCCGATGGCGGAGAGGAAATCGTCCCCTTCGCTCCGCCACAGCCAGGGCAGTTTTCTGGTGACCCTGCCGATCTCGCCGTCGGCAAGCCCCCAGGCGCGGGCAGCCTCGCGGATCGCCAGCCGCGGTTGCAGCAGCACGTGGCAGCAGACCATCGCCGCCCGTGCGCCGAAGCGGTCGAGGACGTCGGCGAGGATCCCGTCCCGTTCGTCCCAGGCGAAGTCGATGTCCAGATCCGGCGGATCGCTGCGGCCAGGGTTGAGGAAGCGCTCGAAGTAGAGGTTGTGGGTCAGCGGGCAGACGTTGGTGAGTTCGAGGCAGTAGGAGACCAGCGACGCCGCGCCGGAGCCCCGGCCGCAGGTGCGCGCCGCTGCCGGAATGATGTCGCGCACCGTGAGGAAGTAGGAGGAAAAGCCCATGGCGGTGATGATCGCGAGCTCGTGCTCGAGGCGGCTGCCGACCTCGGCCGGCACCACCCCGCCGTAGCGGCGACGGGCGCCCTGCCAGGCGCGGCGGCGTAACTCCGCGTCGGCGTCGCCGCCGTGCCAGGGGGGCATGACCGTGCCGAAGGCGGGCCGCCGGAAGACGCAGCGTTCGGCGATGGCGTGGGTGGCGGCCACCGCTTCCGGCCAGACGGCGAAACGTCTCATGTACTCGCCCGGCCCGGCGAGCCAGCTGTCCGCTGTTGCGGTGGCGGCGGCCGGCAGCCGGGCGAGGCTCGTGCTGTGGTGGATGGCGCGCAGCAGCCGGTGGGCGGAAAATCCGGCGGCGTCGGGAAAGAAGGCGTCCGGCACCGCCGCCGCCGGAACCCCGAGACGGCGGGCGGCGGCGCGCAGGCGATGGTTGCGGCCGGTGGGGCGGACGGCGAGGGCGGCGGCGACGGTGAGGCCGCGGTCGTGGAAAAAGCGCAGCCGCGCGGGATCGCGGCAGAGCAGCACCAGGCCGCTGCCGTGCGTTGCCGTGCTTTGGTCGTGCTCGGCGGCGGGGGCGCGGTGGAACAGGGTGAGGATGCGGCAGAGGTTGCGGTAGCCTTCTTCGTTTTCCGCGAGCAGGGTGGTGCCGGCAGCGACGCCGCTGCCGGCCGGCAGGGTGGCGCCGATGAGCGGGGTGATGCCGTGCTCGGCGCAGGCGGTCACGAACGGCCACAGGCCGCCCAGGTCGGCGAGATCGGTGAGGGCCAGCTGCCGGTAGCCGAGTTCGCGGGCGCGGGCGCAGAGCGCGGCCGGTGAAGCGGTGCCCAGCAGCCGGGAGTAGTGGGAATAGAGGGCAAGGGGGATCATGCGGGCAGCCGGCTGGCCGGCATGATGGCGGGTTCGCCGAAGCGGCCGCGTACCTGGTCCAGGGCGGCGAGGAGCCGTTCCTGGCGCGCGCTGCCGGCGTTGGTCGCAAAGAGGTGCAGCTGCGGCGAGGGCGGCGCGAGCCGGTCGGCGATCAGGTGCAGGCTGCGGATGGTGATCCGCCGCTGCCAGGCCCGGGCCAGTGCCTGTTCCGCCAGCTGCGCCAGCAGAAAATCGTTGGCGGTGGCCTCGCTGCAGGTGGCCTGGCGGATAATCGCGCTGCCGTCCAGGTATTCCAGGCGGAGCCCCAGCCGCCGGCAGCCGCGGCCCATGCGGCGCAGGCCGCGGCCGATTTCCTCGACGAGCCGGCACAGGACGACCGCGGGGCCGCAGCCGTCGTCCCGTGCCAGGACGGCGGCGCATTCCAGGCGGGGCGGGGCAACGACCGGCGCCAGCACCGGTGTTTCGTCGATGCCGCGGGCGAGATCGTGGATGAGCGGGGCCCGTTTGCCGAAGAGCGGCATGAGCGCCGCCGGCGCCAGGGCGGCAAGCTCGCCGACCCGCCGGAGGTTGCAGCGCTGCAGCAGCTGCAGGTCGGCGGATTCCAGGCCGGGGAGCAGGGGGAGCGGCAGTTGCGCCAGGAGCGCCGCCTCGCTGCCGGCGGCCACCTGGTGTTCGCCGCAGGGTTTGACCAGCCGGCTGGCGGCCTTGGCCACCAGCTTGTTGGCCGCCACCGTCCAGATCGGTGTCAGACAGAGGTCGCGGACGATGGTGTCGCGCAGCCGCCGGGCGATGTCGCGGGGCGGGCCGAACAGCCGGCAACAGCCGCTGACGTCGAGGTAGAGATGGCCGCCGTCGTCGACGGACTCCACCAGCGGCGTGTAGCGGCCGGCGCGGGCGGCCAGTTCGGTCATCGCCCGCCGGTAGCGGTCGGGGTGCGGCGGCAGCAGCAGGGCATCCCGGCATCGCCTGCGGGCGACCGCCACGGGCATCGTCTTGCGTACCCCCTGCCGGTAGGCCTCTTCGCTCATGTCGTACACCAGGGCGCGGCCGGTCCCGGGGGCGACGATCAGCGGCCGGTCCCGGAGACTGCGGTCGCAGAGCCGTTCCACCGCCACGGCGAAATCGGCGATGTTGAGATGGATGATGGCGCGTTCCATGGGGGGTGGGTATAAATGTAAAGGAAATGTAAAGTACCAGCGGGGTCCGGGGCTTGTCAACGGGATTGTCGATCAGCGCCGTTGCCGCTTGCCGGCGGGAACCCCCTGTGCTAGGGTGGGACGCTGGCCGGCGGCCGTCGGACGCGGTGTGTCATGAAAGGTGGGAGATGAGCGGGAAGAAGATCCTGGGAACGGCATGTTCCGCCTGGTTGGGCTGGGCGCTGCTTTCCGCCGCCAGTTTCGCGGCGATGGGCGCCTGCGTCCGCATCGCCTCCCGGGGGCTGCCGGCGGCGGAGGTGGTCTTCTTCCGCAATTTTTTCGCGCTCCTCACCCTGCTGCCGCTTGCTCTGCGGCAAGGCGTCACCCTGCGGACCCGGGTGGTGCATCTGCATCTGCTCCGCGCCGGCAGCGGGCTTGCCGCGATGTACCTCTATTTCCACGCGCTGGCCCGGCTGCCGCTCGCCGACGCGATCCTGCTCAACTACACCTCGCCGCTGTTCATCATGGTGTTCGCGGTGTTCTGGCTCGGCGAGAAGATGACCGCCGGGCAAGTGCGGGCGCTGTTGCTCGGCTCGGCCGGGGTGGTGCTGCTCTTTCACCCCTCCGGCGCCATCGCCTCGCCGGCGGGGTTGATGGGGCTCGGCTCCGGCATGCTCGCCGGCCTTGCCCTGGCCACGGTACGCCGGCTGTCGGCCACCGAGCCATCGGCCCGGATCGTCCTCTATTTCGCCCTCTGCGCCACCGCCGCCTCGCTGCTGCCGCTGCCGGCGGTGTTCGTGCCGCCCCGCCCGGCGGAATGGGGCTGGCTGGTCGCGGTGGGGGTGCTCGGCAGCATCGGCCAGCTCGGCCTGACCTGCGCCTACCGGCTGGCGCCGGCGTCGCAGGTTTCGCCGCTCGGCTACGCCAGCCTGCTGTTTGCCTCGCTGATCGGCTTCTTCGCCTGGGGCGAACGGCCGGATGCCCCGGGCGTGCTCGGCATGCTCGCCATCGTCGCCGCCGGGGTGGTGGTGGCCCGGGAACGGCGCGAGCCGCTGCCGGCACCGCCGGGCGGCGTGCCGGAGAAGAGAATATAGGTCTCGCCGGACCTATAGGACCTATATCTATCGGAGAAGCGTTATGAATTTGTCCTTTCTGCTGCCCCACGCCGTCCGGCTGCTGGCCGATCTGCTCGCAGCCGCCGCGCCGGCCGACAAGGTGATGGAGGCCTATTTCCGCGACCACCGGGGCCTCGGAGTCCGTGACCGCGGCTTTGTCGCTGAAACCGTCTACGGCGCGCTCCGCCACCTGCGGCTGCTCCGGCATGTCGCGGGCGATGCGGCGCCGTCCGCCGAACTGGTCGCGGTGGAACTGCTCCGCCAGGGGATCAGCGGCAGGGCGGTGGCCGAGGCCCGCTGCGCCCAGTTGCCCGAGGCGCGGGTGCGCGAGCTTGCCGGCCGGCTGCGTTCCCTGGCCGTGGCCGAGTTGCCCGCCGGGGTGCGGGCCGATCTGCCCGACTGGCTGCTCGAGCGGCTGGTGGCCCAGTTCGGCGAAGAGGAGGCGATGGCCCTTGCCGCCGGGCTCAATGAGCCGGCCCCCCTGGACATCCGCGTCAATCTGCTGAAATGCGGCCGCGAGGAACTGCGGCAGCGGCTGGCCGCCGAGGGCTTCGCTGCCGAACCGACCCCGTGGTCGCCCTGGGGGCTGCGGCGGCGGAGCCGGGCGCCGCTTTTTTCCACCGCCTCCTTCAAAGAGGGGCTGTTCGAGGTCCAGGACGAGGGCAGCCAGCTCATCAGCCTGCTGGTGGAGGCGAAACGGCGGGAGATGGTGGCGGATTTCTGTGCCGGTGCCGGCGGCAAGACCCTGGCCATGGGGGCGATGATGGCCAATCGCGGTACCCTTTATGCCTTCGACACCAGCGACCGGCGGCTTGCCCGTATCCGGCCGCGCCTCGCCCGCGCCGGTCTCGACAATGTCCGCGTCGTCCGCATCGCCCATGAAAGGGACCAGGCGGTGCGACGGTTGGCCGGCAAGATGCACCGTGTCCTCGTCGATGCCCCCTGCAGCGGCACCGGCACCCTCCGCCGCAGTCCGGACATCAAGTGGCGCCCCATCGATCTGGCGCGGCTGGCCGAGGAGCAGGGCCGCATTCTCGCCGCCGCCGCCACCCTGGTCAGGCCCGGCGGCCGCATGGTCTACGCCACCTGCAGCCTGCTGCACGAGGAAAACGAGGCGGTGGTCGAGGCGTTTCTCGCCGCAGACCCCCGCTTCCGGCTCGTTTCCGCCGCCGATATCCTCGCCCGCCGAGACGTCAGGCTGCCCCAGGCGGCCGAGATGCTCCGCCTGCTGCCGCACCGGCACGGCTGCGACGGCTTTTTCGCCGCGGTACTGGAGGCGAGCCGCTGAGGGCGGGCAAATAATTTTTCGCGGGGATTGTTCCGACCGGCCCGCCTGGTGTATCCCTGAAAGGGAAGCGGAACAAGCGGCGAAAAAACGACAAGGAGGCCAAGATGAAAAAAGGATTTTCCGTTCTGGTTGCGCTGGCGGCATGCTGCTTCGTGCACACGACGGCGCCGGCGGGCTGGCTCGACCAGCTGAAGGGCGCGGCCACCACCGTGGCGGGCAGCGGCGCCACCACCGGCAACCTCAGCGATTCGGACATGGTCAGCGGTCTGAAGGAGGCCCTGCGCGTGGGTTCGGAGCGGGTGGTGGGACGGCTCGGCACCGTTGACGGCTTCAACAGGGACAGCGCCGTCCACATTCCCCTGCCCGACACCCTGCGCACCGCGCAAAAGGCCCTGGCCGGCATCGGCATGTCCGGGATGATGGACGATCTGGAACTCCGGATGAACCGGGCGGCGGAACAGGCGGTGCCCAAGGCGAAAAAACTGTTCGCCGACGCCATCGCCGACATGACCATCGACGACGCCGCCCGGATCTACCAGGGCCCCGACGATGCCGCCACCCGTTATTTCCAGGAGAAGATGTCGGCGCCGCTGAAGGACGAGATGCGGCCGATGGTCAAGGAGTCCATCTCCCAGGCCGGGGTGGTCAGCCAGTACGACGCGGCGATGAGCAGGTACCGCACCATCCCCTTCGTCCCCGACGTCAAGGCCGATCTCACCGAGCACGTCCTCGACGGCAGCCTGGCGGGGGTCTTCCACTATCTCGCCCAGGAGGAGGCGGCCATCCGCCGGAATCCCGCCCAGCGCACCACCGAGATCCTGAAGAAGGTGTTCGGCGGCAGATGAGCGGCAGCGCTCAGCCCCCCTCCAGCCGGTCGCGCAGCACGCCGATGACCCTGCCCTGGACGAGGATGTCGCCGAAGGCCAGTTTCATCTTCGGGTAGCGGGGGTTCTCCGGCCGCAGTTCGACATGGTCGGCGTGGAGAAAGAAGCGCTTCACCGTGGCCTCGTCGCCGTGCACCAGCGCCACGACGATTTCGCCGCTCGCCGCGTACTGTCTGGGTTCGCAGATGACGAGGTCGCCGGCGAGGATGCCGGCGTCGCGCATGGAGTCCCCCTGCACCCGCAGGGCGAAGAGACCCTTGCCGCGGAACAGCCGGCCGTCCACCAGGACGCTGCCGTCGTATTCCTGCTGGGCATAGAGGGGCAGACCGGCCCGGATGCGGCCGACCACCGGCACCTCCTGCCCCTGGCCGCCGGCGGGGCGGGAGTGTTGCGGCCGCAGCAGGCGGATGGCACGGCTGTAGCGGCCTTCGCGGCGCAGATAGCCCTTGCCGGCGAGGGCGTCCAGCAGCTGGGCGATGGCGGCGTGGCTGACCCCCAGGTCGGCGGCGGCCTGCCGCAGACTCGGCGTTTTCCCTTCGGCGATGTTGCTTTCCAGGTAGGAGAGGAGTCGTTGCTGGCGCTGGCTGAGGGTCGACGGCATGGGGCTGTTCCTGCGGCAATGTCAAGATGAACGTAAAGAATGGCGGCTCCTTTGTCAAGGATGCGTCGGTCATCCCCGGGAGAGAGAGAACTATGGAGAACGGTTTCAGTCTGGCGGGGAAGGGGTGATGGAGCACGTCACCCTCTCCCTCGCCCTGCTGCTGGGCGCCGGTTTGCTGGCGGCCAAGATAGGACAGCGGTTCCGACTGCCCTCGGTGACCGGCTACATCCTTGCCGGCCTGCTGCTCGGCCCGTCGGCCACCGGTTTCATCAGCCATGAGATGGTGGCCTCGGGCAGGCTGGAGCACTTTACCGCCCTTGCCCTCATGCTCATCGCCTTCGGCATCGGCGAACATCTGGAGCTGCGCCGGCTGCGCCAGACCTTCCGAGGGCTGCTGCTGATCTGCGCCGGAGAGACCGTTGCCTGTTTCCTGCTGGTCACCGGCGGGGTTGTCGTCCTCGCCCGCCTTTCCGGCCTGCCTTCTCTCGCCGGCGACGACGTCCTGCTGTTCGGCCTGCTCCTTGGCTCGGTGGCCATCGCCACCGCCCCGGCATCGACCCTCCATGTCGTCCGCGAGATCCGGGCCGCGGGGCCGCTCTCCACCGTGCTCCTGCAGGAAGTCGCCATGAACAATGCCATGGCGATCATCTGTTTCGGGGTGTCGATGACCGTGGCCCACCATCTCGCCGGCCAGGAAGGCGGTTCCCTGCTCATGGGCATCGGCAGGGGCCTGGGCGAGATCAGTCTTTCACTGCTGCTCGGCGTGCTTGCCGGACTGCTCATCGATGTGGTGGTCCACAACCTGAAAAACAAGGGCGAAATGCTGACCTTCGGCCTCGCGGTGCTGCTGCTCTGCGGCGAAGGGGCGCGCCTGCTCGGCCTGTCGCCGCTCCTGGCCGGGATGGCGGTCGGCTTCGTCATCGTCAACCGCGACCGCCGCGATGTCCGGCTGTTCCGGATGATCAACGCCTTCGAGCCGCCGATCTACGTCCTGTTCTTCACCCTGGCCGGCGCCGAACTGGAACGCGACATCCTGCTGCCGGCGGGGTGGCTCGGGCTCGCCTACTTTCTCTTGCGGGCCATGGGCAAGCTGGCCGGGGCCGGGCTGGGCGCGAGGCTGGGACGGATGCCGGTCGCCGTCCGCGACTATCTCGGCATCTCCCTGCTGCCGCAGGCGGATGTGGCCATCGGTCTCGTCTTTCTGCTCAAGGGTTCGGAGAGGCTGGAAGGGGTGGCTTCCCTGCTCATACCGGTGATCCTGGCGGGCGTGCTGCTCGCCGAAACGGTCGGGCCGGTGGCGACCCGGTGGGCGCTGTTCCGCGCCGAGGAAACGGAAGAGGCGATGGCGCCCGCCGAAAACGGCAAGCCCGGCGGGGAAATGGCCATCACCCCCTGGACGTGGCCGCCGCTGCAGCCGCCGGCGGATCAAGCCGGCAGCGTCGTCTTCGGAGCGGCGAGCGCCGCCACTGTCACCGGCCTGGCGCGGATGGCGGTGCTGCTCGCCCATCACCATCGCGCCCGTCCCCTGGCGGTGCGGGTCGTGCGGCCGGACTGCACCACGGAGTCCTGCATCGACAGCAGGCAGCTGTTCGTCCACGAGGCCGAGGAAAGCGCCCGCCTGGGATATCAGCTGAGTACGGTGGTGGTCCATACCGACGACGTTCCCGATGCCCTGCTCGCCACCGCCCGGCAGGCCGATGCCCGGGCGATCATCCTCGGCCATCCGCCGGGAGGCACCTCGCCGGACATGCTGCGGGTGGTGGAGAAGGTGGCGCGTCAGGCACCCTGCCAGGTGGTGGTGATCCGTTTTTGCGGCCGCCTGCACACCGAGCGGATCCTGGTGCCAGTGGTCCGCTCCGTGGAACTGGAGGTGGTCAGCGACATGGTGAAGGCGCTCGCCGAAGTGGGGCGGCATCGTATCACCCTGCTGCGGCTGGTGCCGTCGGATCTGGGGGAGGATGCCGTGGCGGAGGTGGAGCGGCGTTTGGCCGAGTGGGCGCAGCTGCACGCTCTCGGCCCTTTCGTGTTCAGCAGGGTGGTGGCCACCGACACCCGGCTCGACCTGATCTGCGAGGAAGCGCCGCACCATGACCTGGTGGTCATGGCGGCCAGTCAGGCGCAAGGGGTGCAGCGGCTCTTTTTCGGTTCGCTCGCCGCCGACGTTGCGCTGCGCTGCCCCCGCACCATGGTGATGGTCCACGGTCCGTCGCGGCGCTACCGGAACGGCTGTTGATGCCCGGCACGGGGGCGTTTCGGTCAGATCTGCCCCTCGTTCACCATGCGGGCGAAGTGTTCGAACGAGCGGTCGTAGGAACGTTCCGCCGCCTCCGAAAAACAGCAGCCGGGCAGCTGCCGCATCTTCAGATGATACCTGATGCATTCGCAGCACATCCCCTTGCGCGGGCAGGGGGCGTAACTGCAGGCGCACCGCTGCAGATTCTGTTCCTTCTTACATTCCATGGGGACCTCCCGATTCGTTGGGGTGATGGTTGACGGTGCTGGCCGTTTTCCGGAGCAGGCAGAGGAAAAAACCCTCCGCGAGCGGGCCGGGGACGATCCGGCGGGCGTGGGCGACCTGCCGGGAAAATTGTCGTTTCCGCCACTCGGAGAGTGGCGCCAGCGTCGGGCAGGGCAGATGGAGGGGCACGGTTTCCAGCGCCCCGCCGAAATGGCCCAGCAGGACGTCGAGAACCTCTTCGTTTTCCTCCACCGCCAGGGTGCAGGTGGAATAGAGCAGCAGCCCCCCGGGTCTGAGGCACTGGATGCCGGAATAGAGCAGTTTTTTCTGCTTGGCCGCCATCTCCCGGGATTTCTTTCGATGCCAGAAGCGGTAGGAATCGGGCTCCGCGGTGCGGAACTGCCCCTCCGAGGAGCAGGGAGCGTCCACCAGCACCCGGTCGAAGCCCTCCGGCACGAATCTGTGGACCAGTGACCCGTCGCGCTGGTAGAGGTGGGCGATTGTCACCCCGTGTTTGCGGAGGTTGGCGGCCAGCCGGTGGTAGCGGTCCCGTACCGGTTCCACCGCCGATATCCAGCCGCGGTTGGCCATCATCGCCGCCATCTGGATGGTCTTGCTGCCCGGCGCCGCGCAGAGGTCGAGCACCTTCTCTCCCGCTTGCGGCGCCAGCGCGATGGGGGCAAGCATGGAGGACGGGTTCTGGATGTAGATGTGGCCGCGGGAAAAGGCGTCGCTTTCGGTGAGCTGCCGGCGCAGGCTGTCGTCCAGCTGCCAGCAGTTGTCCGGCCACGCCGCGCGGGAGGGGGCCAAGCCGGCGGCGCGCAGCTCAGCGAGGCAGGACCCCTCCTCGGTGAGCAGGGTGTTGATCCGGAAAACAGTCGGCCGCCCTGCGGCGAAACCGGCGAGGATCTCCTCCACGGTCGCCGGCGGAAACTGGAGGGCCAGGCGGTCGAGGAAGGGGAGCGGCAGCGGCGGGGGGCCGGCGGGGTCGGAATGGAGGGACGCGGGCCGGTCTTTGCTGCGCTTGCCCATGGTGGCGGCCGGAGCGGAGCCGGTCAGGAGGCGGCCGCTTCGATCTCTTTCAGCAGCCAGTCGTGCCAGACGTCGAGCCCCTGGCCGGTGTAGGAGGAGAGCTCGATGATGGCAAGATCCGGGTTGATCGCCAGCGCCGCCGCGCGGATTTTTGCCACGTCGCAGCGCAGGTGCGGCAGCAGGTCGATTTTGCTGATCAGCAGCACCCTGGATTCCTTGAACATCAGCGGGTACTTGAGTGGCTTGTCGTCGCCCTCGGTGACCGAGAGCAGCATGACCTTGCAGTCCTCGCCCACGTCGAATTCCGCCGGGCAGACCAGATTGCCGACGTTTTCGACGACCACGAGGTCGAGGGTGTCGAGGTCGAGACTGGCCAGGCTCGAGCGGATCATGTTGGCGTCGAGATGGCAGGCACCGTCGGTCTCGATCTGCACCGCGGCGATGCCGGTGGCCGCCACCCGTTCCGCGTCGATGGACGACTGGATGTCGCCCTCGATGACGCCGATGCTTATCCTGCCGGCCAGGGCCTTGCCCATTTCCTCCAGCAGGGTGGTCTTGCCGGCGCCGGGGGAACTCATCAGGTTGATGACGAACAGCTTGTGCTGTTTGAACAGGCGCCGGTTTTCCTCGGCGATCCGGTCGTTGGCGTGGAGGATGTTCTTGACGACCGCTACCTTCATACTGTCTCCCTAAAAGAGTCTGGTGGAATCGAGAAGAATGGTGACCGGCCCGTCGTTGACCAGCTCCACCGCCATCATCGCCTGGAATTCGCCGGTGGCGACGGGGAGGCCGCTCGTCGAGAGTTCCCGGAGGAAGAGCTCCCAGAGGGGTTTGGCGACCTGCGGTGGTGCCGCCTTGGCGTAGGACGGCCGTCTTCCCTTGCGGCAGTCGCCGCAGAGGGTGAACTGCGAGACCGCCAGGATCCCGGCGCCGGTCTCCAGGGCCGAGAGGTTCATCACCCCCCGGTCATCGTCGAAGATCCGCAGGTTGACGATCTTTTCGGCGAGGTAGCCGGCATCCTTGCCGGTGTCGTCGCCGGAGATGCCGATCAGCGCCGTCAACCCGGCACCGATGCTGCCGACCACCCGGCCGGCGACGGTCACCTGCGCCCGGCTGACCCGTTGGATGACCGCCCGCATCCGGCCGGCTCAAAGGATGGCGATCAGGGCGATCACCGCGATGACGCAGATGAAGAAGATGCCGACATTGATGCAGACCTGCGGGTTCTCGTGCTCGTGGGCGTGACCGCTCATCCGAATGTTCCTCCGTTGCTTGGCGATGGTGGCGCCGTTTCCGGCGGCGTTGGGTCGCCTGAGAAGATAGCACACTCCCGGAACATCCGGAACGGAAAAAATCGGGGAAACGCCCGTGGTCGCAGGGGGGAATCCGTTGCCGCCGGGGAGCGCTCAACCCAGCTGGCCGCTGGCGAACCGGCAGACAGCCAGTGCGGCCAGGGCGGCGGTTTCGGCTCGCAGGATGAGCTTGCCCAACGATGCGGCGACGAATCCGTGACCGTGTAATCCGGCGATATCGGGGGGGGAAAAGCCGCCTTCCGGCCCGACGCAGAGGTAGATGCGGGCGCAGCGGGGGGCAGGGGCGAGCAGGCTGGCGAGGGCGGAACGTTTCTCCTCCTCCCAGAAGGCCAGTTTGAGGGAGTCGTCCGGAACGGTGAGCTGCCCGATGGTGGTCAGGGGCGCCAGATCCGGCAGCCAGGCCTGCCCACATTGTTTGCAGGCGGCGCCGACGATCTTCCGCCAGCGGTCGAGCCGGTGGGCGTCAAGCCTGCGGGTCTCGCAACGTTCGCTGAGCAGCGGCCGGAAGGAGCGGATACCGAGTTCCACCGCTTTCTGGAGGACGAACTCCATCTTGTCGGTCTTGAGCATCGCCTGGACCAGGTGGAGTTCGGGTACGGCGGGGGCGATCCGCTCGGTGGTGGTGATCCGCGCGACGCAGTCCGCGGCGGTCGACTCGATTTCCGCACCATGGATGGTGCCGTGGCCGTCGAGCAGTTCCACTGCGGTGCCGGGCCGCAAGCGCAGGACGTTGCGCAGATGGTGCGCCTCGGCGCCGGCGATCACAGCACGATCGCCGGCGACCGCATCGCCCTCGATGAGGAAACGGTGCGCCACCCGGCTATCCGCGGGATGCCGATCTGCCGAGGAGCAGGGCAGCCCATTCTTCCTGATGGCGGACTTCCACCGCCTGCAGGCCGTGTTCCCGGTAACGGGCGACAATGCTCGCTTCCTGTTCGCCGCGGAGGATGCCGGCCAGGATGAGATGACCGCCTTCGCCGATCTTGGCGACCAGGGCCGGGGCGAGTTCCAGCAGGGTGTCGTGGATGATGTTGGCGAGCACCAGATCGAAGGGGCCCGCGACGTTCTCGAGATCGCAGCCGCTGGCCGTGACCTGCTGCCCCAGCCGGTTCTGGGCGATGTTTTCCACCGCCGCCGCGACGGCCTCCGGATCGTTGTCGGTGGCGACGACCCTGGCGGCGCCGTAGCCTGCGGCGGCCATGGCGAGAATCCCGGTACCGGTGCCGACGTCGAGCACCGCAGCGGGTGACGGACCCATGGCGAAAACCGTTTCGATGAGCTGCAGGGCCAGGCGGGTACTGGCATGATGGCCGGTGCCGAAGGCCATTTTCGGATCTATTTCGATGACGATCTCACCGGGACCGGCCTGGTATTCTTCCCAGGTCGGTTTGATGATCAGGCGAGCGGTGATCCTCTCGGGCTTGAAGTGTCGTTTCCAGTTGGCGTTCCAGTCTTCGTCGGCGATGGTGTTTTCCTGCCAGGCAAAGGGGGCGCCGGCCGGGGAGCTGGCGGCGAGGAAGGCGAGAAAACGCTCCTTCTTCTCTGGCAGATGTTGATCTGCCGGCAGATAGGTGATAAGTGTTTCGCTGCCGGTGTCGGCCGCGGGGCGGACCTCCACCCCGGAGCCGGCGAGATCGGTGAGGAAGGCGGCAAAGTAATCCGTCATGCGGCCGGGGACGGTGAGTTCGAGGACGAGCCATTCTTTCATGGTGGTTCCTGCGGTCGGCGTGGAATTCCGTGGACTTTCGCCGCACTCTAGCACGGCATTGCAGGACCGGCAATACGGCTTTGTCGGCCCGTTGACAAACGAGATGTCGGCGGCACACGGATCGTCGCCGAGTTTCACCGGCTCCGAAAGAGCCAAGGAATTCGTGAGCTTGGCCGAACTTGTTTTGGGCAGCCGATGCTTGCAACAGCCACGGAGGGTTTTTTCAACGGATTGTTACCGGGGGAGGCGGCGATGAACGAACTGCGCAACATACTGGAGGAGGTCCGGGCCGGGAAACTCGATGTGGAGGGGGCGCTGCGGGAACTGCGGCATTTCCCGGCGGAGAGCATGGCGCATGCCTGCCTCGACTACCACCGTCGGTTGCGTACCGGCATTCCCGAGGTCGTCTACGGCGAAAGCAAGACCGCGGAACAGCTGGTCGCCATCCTCATGCGGATGCAGAGCAACAGCCGTTCCCCGGTGTTGGCGACCAGGGTGGATGACGCCAAGGCGGCTGTCGCCGTCGGTCGCTTATCCCGGGCGGTCTACCATGCCGACGCCAGGATGATCACCGTCGGCGATGCCGTAACCGGTGCCGGGGTGCGCGGGGTGATCGGGGTGATAAGCGCGGGCACCTCCGATCTTCCCGTCGCCGAGGAGGCGGCGGTCACCGCCGGGTTCCTCGGCCATCCGGTGGAGCGACTGTACGATGTCGGCGTTGCCGGCATCCATCGCCTGTTCGCCGGCCGGGATCTTTTCGATCGCTGTACCGTCCTGGTGGTGGTGGCCGGCATGGAAGGGGCCTTGCCCAGCGTGATCGGCGGCCTGGTGGACAAACCGGTGATCGCCGTGCCGACCAGTGTCGGCTACGGCACCGGATTCGGCGGCATCGCCGCGCTGCTCGCCATGCTGAACAGTTGTGCGCCCGGGGTTGCGGTGGTCAATATCGACAACGGTTTCGGGGCCGCCTGCGCCGCCATGGCGATCAACCGAAAATAGTCGGGACGCCGGCGGAAAAGCGATTGACACGAGGTAGAGAGTCGGTTAGATTCGCGGCTCCTGAATGCGGGGGGCAGCCGAGCACACGAGGTGTGACGGTGGGAGAAAAAGGTATTGACACCCTGCGGGAGAGAAGGTA
>JBFLZZ010000002.1:142169-149603 GCA_040755255.1 Thermodesulfobacteriota bacterium | reverse complement strand
ACCACCTCCCTGTCCGATGTCGCCAAGTACCGCCTGTCCGACATCGACGTCACCACCCAGGAAGGGGCGCAGAACGCGATCTCCATCGCCGACTCGGCCCTCAAGAACCTGGACAAGGTGCGCAGTGACCTCGGTTCCGTGCAGAACCAGCTCACCTCCACCATCTCCAACCTGTCGGTGACCAGGGTCAACGTGACGGCCGCCGAATCCTCCATCCGGGACGTCGATTTCGCCGAAGAGTCGGCGATCTTCTCCAAGATGCGGATTCTGACCCAGGCAAGCTCCTTTGCCATGGCACAGGCCAACGCCAGCAGCCAGAACGTGCTCACCCTGCTCCAGGGCTAAGCGCGCACCGGTTGAAGGCAACCGCAGCGGGGGCATGGTCTTCGGGCCATGCCCCCGTTTTTCGTTCAAGTCCGCCGCTGGGAACCCGATAAGATCAGCAGAGGGAAACCGCCACCAGTCGGTGGCCGGGAAACTTTGCCGGGATCGCAGCCCCTATGCTCCCGATACGCACTACTCGCTGAATTCCGAGGCACCATCGCATGGTAGGCAGCATCAGTTCCATTGGCATCGGTTCCGGTCTGCAGCTGCAGGACATACTCGAACAGCTTCGTGAGGTGGACGACAAGACGCTGATCCAGCCGAAGAAAGACCGGATCACCACCTACCAGGCGCAGATCGACGAATTCACCGTTGTCGAGAATAAACTTTTCGCCATCAAGAGCGCCGCCCTCGACCTGTCTCTTTCCTCCACTTTTCTCGGCCGTAGCGGTACCTCGTCCAACGAGGACGTCCTCACCGTCGCGGTGAGCGAGGGCTCCTCCGCCCAGAGCGCCTCCATAACCGTCACCTCCCTCGCCCAGAAGAGTTCCTGGATGTCCGCCAGCGGCGCCGCCGACACCGGCAGCATCGTCTACGTGCCCACCTCGGTGGAATCGTCCGTCGGCGTGGCCGATCCGGCGCTGACCGGCATCGCCGCCACGGACGGCACCCTGGTGCTCAACTTTGGCGGCACTTCGACCATTACCGTGGACGTGGGCCCTGCCGCCGGCGTCACCACCATGAACCAACTGGTCAACGCCATCAACTCCGATGCGGAAAACATCGGCGGCGGCGACAACGGCCGGCTGGTGACCGCCTCCACCTATGTGCTGGGCGGTTCCACCTACCTCCGTATCCAGACCGACACCACCGGCGGCAGCGGCGAAGCGCACCGGGTGACGGTTGCGAGCAACTCCACCGACCTCAGCCTGAACGCCCCTGCCCAGACCTTTGCCTACAAAGTCGGCGACACCACCACCACCGTCTCGGTGGCGGCCGACACCACCCTGGCGGAACTCGTCGATCTCATCAACGACGATGCCGATAATCCCGGGGTCACGGCGTCGATCATCGACGACGGCGGCGCCGATCCCTACCGGCTGGTGCTGCAGGCAGGGGCCACCGGCGAGAACAACCGGATCACCCTGCTTTCCCAGCTTCCCGATCTGTCCCTCGCCGAACAGGCCGGCGCGGGTGGTGCCAGTCTCAACGCCCGCTTCACCGTGGACGGCATCGCCTACCAGCGGCAGGCCAACAGCTTCAACGACGTGCTGGATGGGGTCACTCTCACCCTCAAGTCCGCCGGTACGGCGACGGCCACCGTCGCCGCCGATACCGGCTCCATCCGCTCGATGATCATCTCTCTCGTCGAGGCATACAACGACGTCACCCAGGAGATCAGGAGCAAGACCGCCTGGGACGACGCCACCGAAAAATTCGGTATTCTGGCCGGCACCACCCTGCGGGAGATGCCTTACGAACTGCAGAATCTCATGACCAGGACGATCAGGGCGGATGCCGACGGCAACATCCGCACCATGTTCGATCTGGGGCTGGAGTTCAGCAGGGACGGCACCATCAGTATCAATACGGAAACCCTGGACAGTGTGCTGGCCAACTTTGCCGACGGAGTGAAGGCCTTCTTTCTCGGGGACGCGGATGCGGGGATCACCGGGCTTGCCGATCTGCTCAACGACCGGATGCGGGTGCTTACCGGGGCGAGCGGGCAGATCGATGCGGAAAGCAGCGCCGCCCAGGAACGGATCGACGCCCTGGAATTGCAGATCACCGCGGAAACCGAGCGCCTGGATCGCCGCTACGAATTAATGACTAAACAATTCATCGAACTCGACCGATATATGAATCAGATGACATCCATTTCCGATTACCTGGCAAGCCAGTTCGACGCGCTCAACAATTCCGGGAGCGGCAGCAAGTAGACAAATATCCAGAGGGGAAGTATACATGGATCGTGAGCAGAGGAGGGAACAATGACGTCAGCACAGGTGAAAAATGCGTATCGCCGCAGCGAGACCATGGGGAATATCCATCCGGTCAAGCTCATCCATCTCATCTACGGCCGTGTCATTACCCACCTGGACCTGGTGGTGGAGGCGATCGACGGCGGCAGCACCTCGAAGCGGGGGGAAAATCTCGGCAGGGCCATCGCCCTCATCACCGAGCTGAACGCATCCATCAGGCAGGAGGACGAGTCCGAAGCCGCCTCCTTCCTCCGGGGTCTCTACACCTCCATCCTGGTGGAGTTGCCGAAAATCGCCATCAGCAACGACAGGGGAATCGCCCTCCAGGCGCGCAAGTACATCGTCCGGCTGATGGAGATCTGGGAGGAGACCGCCATGCGGGAAAACGGCCTGATCGAGGAGCCCGTCCTCGCCAAACCCGTCGGCCAGACACGCCTGCCGCAGCAGGGGCTGTCGGTGTCGATCTGAGGAAGGCATATGGAATGGGAAGAGGTCATGGCGGCGGCCGAGGCTTTCGTTTCGCTGCAGCAGGAACATCAGCGCCGGCTGCAGGGCGGAGAACTCGGGTCGATCTTCGCCTGGCAACGGCAGCGGCGCGATGCCTTTGTTCGCCTGCGCGCCGCGGTTTCAGAGCTTGTGCCGCGGATAAAAAAAAGGGAAGATGGTGTGTTGCTGCAGGAACTGCTTGCGGCCGTCATGGCCGGTGAGCATCACCTGGCGGTCGCGGCGGCAGCGCGTCGGGAAGAGATGAGCGCGAATCTGGCACGAATCCGTCAGGGTCGGCGCGGTATCTCCGGCTACCGCACGGCAAGTGGCGTGGAGCCCCGTGTCCTGCAGGGCAGAATGTAACCCAAGGGGTGGAGGTTGTTATGGTAGACGTGAGCATGAACACGGAAATGAAGGTCTACGGCGCGCCCGTGGTGCCGACGACCACCGCGGAGGACAGGGTCAAACCCCAGGTCGCTCCGGTGAAGGAATCCAGCGACGGCGAAAACGCCCGGCTGGATGACCGTGCCCTGCACGGACGCAACCAGCAGGGTGCCGGGGGCAAAAAGACCCTGAACCGGGAGGACGCGGCCAGGCTGGTTCAGGAGATCCAGCAGCGCCTCGATTCCATCGGCGGCAATCTGCAGCTCGGGATCAACCAGGACAAGAAATCGGAAAGCATCGTCGTCAAGGTGACCGAGAGGAAGACCGGCACCGTCATTCGACAGGTGCCTTCCGAAGAGCTGCTCCAGCTCAAGCAGAAGCTGGAAGACCTGGTCGGACTGCTTTTCGATCAGAAAGCCTGATCGCCCGCCGAAATCCCTCCTGTACTCTTTTCTCCTCCTCCCTTGCGGGTCGGGCGGCAACGGTCCGGCTCGTCTCGTTTCCGGCCGGCCGGTTCGGCATCGATCCCACCCGTAGCAACGCCGCCACCACCTAGGGTACGTGCAGCCGACAGGGCGCAAACCGACACCGGAACCCCGGGGTTTCGATTCCGGAAAATTTTTTATTGACAAGCTCTGTGGTTGTTTCTAAAGTGCCAAGCTGTTTATTCTAGTGAATGATCGTTCATTTTTTGTTCGATTTCATCGTCATCCCATTACCACTTTCCAAGGAGAAGGAACTATGTCCAAGTTGGTTGCACCCCATGGTGGCAAGGGCCTCGTCTGCTGTCTGCTGCACGGCAGCGAGTTGGTGGCCGAGCAGGAAAAGGCCAAAACCCTCAAGAAGGTCCAGATCAGCGCCCGCGCCAAGGGCGACCTCATCATGATGGGCATCGGTGGTTTTTCCCCGCTGGACGGCTTCATGACCAAGGCCGACTGGAAGGGTGTTGTGGAGAATTTCACCATGGCCAACGGCACCTTCTGGCCGCTGCCCATCACCCTCGACGTTTCCAAGGCCGATGCCGACGCCATCAAGATCGGTGACGAGATCGCCCTCGAGAACGGCGGCGTCATCTACGCCACTATGAAGGTCTCCGAGAAGTACGAGATGACCGAGGCCGACAAGAAGTGGGAGTGCGAGAAGGTCTTCAAGGGTAACGGCGAAGAGTCCGCCGACGACAAGTTCTGGGCCATCGCCATCAAGGATCATCCCGGCGTTCAGATGGTCATGAACCAGAAGGAGTTCAACCTCGCCGGCCCGGTGAAGGTTCTGTCCCAGGGCGAGTACCCGGACAAGTACAAGGGTGTCTACCTGACCCCGGCCGAGACCCGCGCCATGTTCGAGGAGCGCGGCTGGAGCGACGTTGCCGCCCTGCAGCTCCGCAACCCGATGCACCGTTCCCACGAGTTCCTGGCCAAGATCGCCATCGAGGTCTGCGACGGCGTGCTGATCCACTCCCTGATCGGCAACCTGAAGCCCGGCGACATTCCCGCCGAAGTCCGCGTCCGGGCCATCGACACCCTGGTCGAGCACTACTTCGTGAAGGACAACGTCATCCAGGCCGGTTACCCTCTGGACATGCGTTACGCCGGTCCTCGCGAGGCCCTGCTCCATGCAACCTTCCGCCAGAACTACGGCATCACCAAGATGATCATCGGCCGTGACCATGCCGGCGTCGGCGACTTCTACGGCCTGTTCGAGGCCCAGGAGATCTTCGACCGCATCCCGACCCCGGCCGATCCCGGCAAGGCCCTGCAGTGCCGGCCGCTGAAGATCGACTGGACCTTCTACTGCCACAAGTGCGACGGCATGGCCTCCCTGCGTACCTGCCCGCACACCAAGGACGACCGCGTCATCCTCTCCGGCACCAAGCTCCGCAAGGCGCTTTCCGAGGGCAAGGAAGTGGTCGATCACTTCGGCCGTGACGAGGTTCTCGTCATCCTGCGCGAGTACTACGCCGGCCTGACCGAGAAAGTCGAGGTCAAGATGCAGGGTGCCGCCTCCGGCGAACAGATGAAGTAATCTTCATCAACCCGTTGTGTCCAGCAAAAGGGGTGTCTTCGGACACCCCTTTTTTATTCGGTACTGCCAAAGGGGGAAGTTGATGGCCAGGGAGATAACCGTCGGTCTGGGAGAACGTTCGTACCGGATTTTCATCGGTTCGGGATTGCTGCAGGAGATCGGCAGACGCATCAAGGGGGTCGGCGCTGGAAAACGGTACGCCCTGGTTGCCGACGACCGGGTAGCGGAGCTGTTTTCCGCATCGATTCTCTCCTCCTGCTATGAAGCGGGGGTGGCCGTGACCCCGGTCACCTTTCCCCACGGCGAGGAACAGAAGCACCTGGCCACGGTGGCCGGGTTGGCGAGTCAGCTCGCCCGGGCGGGATTTGATCGCAAGGACGCGGTCATCGCTCTGGGCGGTGGGGTTACCGGCGATATTGCCGGCTTTCTTGCCGCCATCTACATGCGCGGCATCCCCTTCATCCAGATTCCCACCACGCTGCTGGCCCAGGTCGACAGTTCGGTGGGGGGCAAGACCGGGGTCGATATCCCGGAGGGCAAAAACCTGGTGGGAGTCTTCTATCAGCCGCGGGCGGTGTTCATCGATAACGAGGTCCTTGCCCCGCTTCCGGACGGCGAATTCAAGAACGGCCTCGCCGAGGTCATCAAATACGGGGTGATCGCCGACGCCGATCTGTTCGCATTCCTGGAAAAGAAGCGGACCGCGATCCTTGCCCGCGACCGGGACGCACTCGAAGAGATCGTCGCCACCTCCTGCGCCATCAAGGCCAGGGTGGTGGAGGCGGACGAAAGGGAAGGGGGGCTGCGTCGCATCCTCAACTTCGGCCATACCCTCGGTCACGCGGTGGAGGCTGCTTCGGGCTACAGCCTGGCGCACGGCATGGGAGTGGCGATGGGCATGGCGGCCGTGGCGCGGATCGCGGTCATGAAGGGAATCATGGCTCCGGCGGATGCGGATCGGCTGCTCAGGCTGTTGGTTGATTACGGCATGCCGGTCACCGTCCCGCCCGCTTACGATCGCAGGGCCATCAAGCGCTATCTGCTCACCGACAAGAAGACCGTGGCCGGCCGGCCTTTCTTCGTGCTGCCCGAGACCATCGGCAGGGTCCGGATTACTGACGAAGTTGATGAGGAGAGCATCGATCTCGCCCTGGCGGCGACCGGTTGAAGGTCCCTGGTATTCTCTGCAAGGCTGGATGACAGTTTGACGGGGGCTGACCGGCGAGGGCAGGATCTGAAGGGCGGTGCGGCGCGTCGCGGTCGAGAAGCCCCCTTGGTCTGGAATCGGGTTCAGACGGCCAGGCGGAATCCGGCGATATTGGCGCGAAAGTCCTTCGACTCGCTCAGGAAAACACCCAGATCGACCTGATCGGCGGTAAGCCAGCAGCCTCCCTTGAGAAGGTAGGGAGAGTCCGCGGCGTTGGAATGGCGGGCATCGGTGGACGATGTCCATTCAAAAACGTTTCCCAGGGTGTCCAAGAGGCCGAAGGGCCCCGCCGATCTGCGGCCGTAACCACCCACCGGCGTCGTGTCACCGGTCATGGCGATTTCCAGGTTGGCGAGTCCGGGGACCCAATCCGGGCCCCAGGGGAAGGGCCGACCGTCGCTCCCCCGCGCCGCCGCCTCCCATTCCTCCACCGTCGGCAAACGCTTGCCGGCCCAGGCGGCGAAGGCCAGGGCGTCCTGCAGGGTGACCTGGACCACGGGATGGTTGTACTTGCCGAGGATGGAGGTGGCCGGACCGCCGGGATGCCGCCAGTCCGCCCCCGCGATCCGTTTCGCCCGGGAGCCCCGATGCAGGGACAGGACGCGGCGCCCCCGTCCGTCGGCGTGAACGGTCTGGCGGGCGGTGAACACCGTGCCGAAACCCTGTTGCTCCGCATCGGTGATATACCCGGTTTCCCGGACAAAGAGTTCGAACAGGTCATTGGTGACCGGGATCTGGCCGATGTAGAAGGCGGGGAGCTTCACCGTCCGTAGCGGCGCCTGCGGATTGGGCGGCAAGGACCCCACCCGGTACCGGCCAGCGGGGATTTTGATGAAGGTCGGCGTGTAACGCCCAAGAATGTGGGCGATGTACTCCTCGTTCTCCTCGGACAGGGTTTCCCCGGCGTCGGCGGCGAGGATCTGTTCGGGATCGAAATATTCCGCCAGGGCGTCCAGCAGGGAAGGACGGGATCCCGAAGCGGGGCCGGACCCCTCGGTTGGCGTCTCTTCCCCGAGCTCGACGATTTCC
>JBFLZZ010000002.1:0-142069 GCA_040755255.1 Thermodesulfobacteriota bacterium | reverse complement strand
TCCTCTTCACCGACCTCGACGATCTCTTCGTCCTCGTCGATTTCCAGGACGTCGACCTCATCTTCGGCCGGGGTTTCGCCGGCGTCCCCGCCGTCACCGGTTTCGGCGTCCCCGCCCCGGTCCTCTTCCCCGACCTCGACGATCTCATCGTCCTCGCCGATTTCCAGGACGTCGACCTCATCTTCGGCCGGGATTGCGCCGGTGTCCCCGTCGCCGTCGGTTTCGGCGGCCGCGCCCCGGTCCTCTTCCCCGACCTCGACGATCTCATCGTCCTCGCCGATTTCCAGGACGTCGACCTCATCTTCGGCCGGGATTGCGCCGGTGTCCCCGCCGTCACCGGTTTCGGCGGCCGCGCCTTCCGCGGCGGAGAAGCTCTTTCGTTCCTCGGAAAACAGCTCCAGGCGGGCGTGCGCTTCGGTGAGTCGCCGGCTGAGTTCGCTGACCTCTTCCCTGCTGTGTTGCAGATCCGCGAGGATATCGGCGAGGCTGTTCCAGCCATGCTGTTCGGCAATGGAACGGAAATTTTTTCTGAAATCGGCGAATTCCCGGGCGGCCGCGACGTCCCCCCCCGTGGAGATCCCCATCTGGGCCAGCAGTTCTTCTTTTTTTTCGGCGGAAACTTCGAATACGTTGTTCTTGTTGAGGAAAAGGCTGGCGGGATTGCCGCCGGAGGCCTCCAGCGTCTTCAGGTCCCGGTTGAGGGCCGATTTCAGACTGCTGAAATTTTTTCGTTTGCGCTTGAGGGTTTCCTCGTCACCATCAAGCTCCCACAGAATGGCGACAAGTTCATCCACCGCGATGCTGGTGGTGGCGGCGATCGCCTCGTCGCTGTGCAGCCGTTGGGCCAATAGTTCCAGCAATCGTGCCTTGAGTGTGCCGGCTGGTGCAGCAATGCTGTCGATGAGCTGCTGAATGGAACTGGGGTGGACGAGAGCGGCCATGGCTTTTTTGCGTCTGGGCGGCTGCGGCGGGAGCCTGAAATTCGCCGCTGGTTTACATGCGATTACATTGAATTATATAATAAGCGCGGTCGGAATGTTCATGCACGCGCCTGCTTTTCTGGGCGCGGGGAATACCTGTCGGAGGCAGCATGGCGGCGTTGGTACTGGTGGAAAGAAAGGAAAAGGCGGCCATGTTCGCTGAAATCGACGGGCTGCGGCCAGTGGTGCTGGAAGGTCCGCCCGCGGCGGTTCGATACGGCGGCGGAGCGTATCTGTTCCAGGGGAGCGAGCAACTGCTGCAGATCTTCGCCTCCCTCGGCCCCGGCGATGCGATCCATGTCGCCTTTGACCGGGATGACCGGGGACGGATGTGGCGATGGCTGGTCGCCGGCGCGGCCGGTGCCGGCAGCAGGAGCGTCCCGGTGTACGACATGCCGGCGCCGCCCATGCTTCCCGACCGGATTGCCGCGGTCGTGGCCGGGCCGGTGGTGCTGGCCGAGGAGCCGGATGGCCGCGATCTCTATATCCGTTCCCTGTTCTATCGGCATCTCTCCAACTATCTCCAGCAGTTTCTCGGCACCGGGCTGGGCCCTGGCGGTCTGCCGCTGACCTATGAAAGTCTGGCCACGATTTCCCTGCTGGCTGAGCGGGAGGAGGAGATCAAACTGTATCCCGCCGTCCGGGAGTGGAGGCTGCTGCTGAAACTCGCTGGCATGGAAGCCGAAATCATGGCCCAGCCCCTGCTCGACAACGGCCAGACCAGACCTTTTTCCTCCAGAGAGGATGGGGAATCCTTCCTGAATCTCCTGCAGGGAAATTCCCTGTGCCTGGAATCCCTGCAGGAACAGGAACGTTCCCTGCCCGCGCCTGCACCACCGATCCTCCTCCACGAGCTGGTCACCGAAGCGCAGACGCGCCATCGGCACAGCGCGAGAGCGGTGCTGGCCGCGTTACGCAACCTGCAGTATCGGACGGATGCCCAGGGACGGTCCGCGCCCCTGATCGGTCCTCTCCTGCCCGACGCTCGCTCGGCAGGGCAGGGGATCGTCCCCTTGCATCGGGATCTGACCCCCGAAAAACACAAACAGCTCGCCATGGGTGCCGTCGAGGAGGATGTCTATCGGCTGATCTGGACGCGGGATGCGGAAAGCCGGCGGCCTGCCGCGCCTTGCCGGCAGCTCGCGGCGTTGTTTCGGGACGGCAACGGCATCGCCTACTCTTCCCTCTGGGTAACCTCCGCCCCGGCTCCGCCTTTCCGGGAAGGGGATACGGTGGGGATCGCCGCGGCGCGTATCGAGGAATCCCGGCGACAGCCGGTGGAAAGATACAGCTATGAAAGCCTGTGTATCGATCTCGCCGAATTCGGCATCCCTGCCGCCCCCTTGCAGATCGCCATGCTGGAATCGATGCGGGAGGCCTCCTATTTCACCGTCGACGATCAGGGGGGGCTGCATGCCGCTCCGCATGTCGGCAGGGTGACGGCGATCCTTGCCAGGGTCTTTCCCGCCATGCAGGGGATCAATCTCTGCGCCTATCTGGAGCAGACCGCGACCGAGGTGACCAGCGATCGCAAGGAACTCGAATTCGCGCTGCGCCAGTTCGATCAGACCATGGAACTGCAGGGGCGGCCCCTGGTGAGCAAGACCATCGAGGAACTGCAGCGTCGCCGCCGCCGTTCCGGCAGCGTCATCAAGACCGATACGACAGCGGAAACGGCGCTGTCGGCGGAAGATGTCCAGACATCTCCGGATGGGAGCGCCGAAACCGATGCCGGCGAAGCGATGGAAGGGCCGGAAGCGTTTCCTTCGCTTCCGCAGGATTCGTCACCGGCGGAAGACATCGTGCCTGACGGCGAAGAAATCCCGACCGCGCCTGCCGACGCTGCGGAGGGGGAGACGGCTGCCGCAGTGGCCGTGGCGGCTGGAGCAGAGACTGAAGAGACAGGGGATGGGGAATGGGACTTCGGCGACACCCCGACGGGGGATGCGGCGAAGGTTACGGAAGAGGAAGAAGAGGAGGAGACCGACGGGACGCCGGCGGAGTGGACTGCACCCGGCGCCACTCCCGTTGATGAGGCCGCTTCCACCAGAGCTGAGGCCGACGAACCCTTGTCCCCCGATATATCCGCACCGGCTGTGCAAGGCCAGGGGCGGGAGGAGGGGGGAAGACGCGTTTGTCCGGTCTGCAATCGTCCGATGGTACTCGACAGGGATCAACACGGCGGGTTCTGGTCCTGCAGCGGTTTCCCTTCCTGCCGCTATGCCGAGCCCGATGCGGATGAGCCGCAGCCTGCCTGTCCGATATGCGTTGCGGGGGTGCTGCAGACAAGGACGACGGCTGCCGGCAAGACCATGTATGTCTGCACCCATCCGGGTTGCACCTTCACTTCCTGGGCACGGCCCCATGCCGTTTCCTGTCCAGGCTGCGGCTCCCGCTACCTGTTGGAGAAAAAGAGCATGGGCGGCGAGGTGGTTCTCGCCTGTCCGCGGGCAGGCTGCCGGTACTCGCAGCCGTTGTATGAAGCCCCTCCCCCGGCGGGAGGTCGCAGGGTGGTGCGGGTGAAAAAGGGCTCCACCCCTGCCGCCGCCGGCAAACGCAAGATCCGGATCGTCAAGCGCCGCTAGATTTTCCCCCTTTGCGAAATTTGAACGGGTTCTTCACCCAAAATTGGGCATTTGCCGCCGGAGATGTTGATGGATTTTCCTTTGCAAGCGGCTGGGGATGCACGCTTTTGGATTGTCGCGGTGTTGGTATGCAACTTGTATAAATAGCAGGAGACGAGATCCCCCTGGAGTCTGCGGGAGGTGCGTCTTTCGCGCCCGCTGCTCCCCAAAAAAACGAGGATGCCGGAAGAACCCGGCGAGGGAAGTATGGCATGAACAGCAGAATCATCGCCCTGGTTGTGGTGCATGCCTGGGTGACCGCGGCCGCGATGCCTGCGGCCGCCTCCTTTCTCGACGCCCCCCATGACCTCGCCCACCGGATCGACTGTGTCGACTGCCACGCGTATCCCTTTGACGGCTGGCCGGGGCTGGTCGTGCCGCCCCCGTCCATAGACGCCACCAGCCGCAATTTCATCTGCCTGCGATGTCATGGCAGTGGCGGCGATGCGCCGACGGTCGGCCTTCATTCCCATCTGGCCATGGGCGCGGCGAGCGGGATTGTCGACTGGACGACCCAGTGCGTCGACTGCCACGACCCCCATTTCCAGGCCCAGAAGGATCATTTCCGCACCAGCCCGGGCGCGCTTTTCCTGGTGACCGGTACCGTCTCCCAGTTGACCGCTGGCAGCGACCCCGAAAACCCCACCACCAACGTGATCTATACCGCGGCGACATCCAATCCCCTGTGGCCGCCGGCCAGCTGGGGGGCGAAAACCGCGGCCGGCCGCGGTCTGATTTTCGTTGCCGATGTCTCCGCGCCGGACAGTTCCCGCGAGGTCGTCGCCGCCGACGGAGCCTCGATCACCGTATCGGGAACCCTGGATACCAACCGGGTCGGCACCACCTTCGGTCTGCTCTATGGGCAGTTCGTCCGCCAGGCCATAGCCGTTGGCGATGAGGTGCGGCCGGTAAAATTTTTCGATCCTCACGGCGGGTTCGTCGATACCGGTAATCCGCAGAAGCCCGCCGGCGTCTGCCAGGTCTGTCACAGCCGGACCGGGTACTGGACCTATGCGGGAGGAGTCTCTGCCCACAACGCCCAGGAACGGTGCAGCGAGTGCCACGAACACATTTCGGGAATGGCGGCCCCGGAAGGGAGCGGCTGCCTGGGCTGTCACGGCACCGGCAAGGACAACGGCGATCAGTTGCCGCCGGGGGGACGCAGGGCGGTTGCCGGCGAATTTCCGGCCGACAACAGCCATGCCCATTACGGTCTCAGTCTCGACGACGGGGCATGTCTGGTCTGCCACGATCAGACCACCCATCGGGACGGCTATGTGGATCTGATCGATCCGGACGGCGGTCCCGGCTATCGTTTCGTCCGGGCCGGGGATTTTACCGGGGATCCCGATCTCTCCAACTTCTGCGGCAACTGTCACGACGCCGACGGTGCCCGGCGTCTGGCCTCTCCCGCCGATCCCTTTGGCGGCGGCAATGCCCCTCCGGACGTCGCCTCGAACTTCAAGGGAACGCTGCAGTGGCACGAATGGTATGGCGATTACTGTTTCGGGTACGAGGGCAGCAACCGGCCGGTGAACAGCCACCATGACATCAGCGACGAAGACCAGCGATTCAGCGGCGCCAAACTGGAATGTCTCAACTGCCATGGCGCCCACAACGCCGCCGCATCGCAGCCGGTTGCCGATCCCTTCGACACCGTTGTTCCCTGGAACGGGACGATCAACGGCTTCTGTCTCGCTTGCCATAACGGTGGCAGCGGCGCCGGTGCGCCGGGCTATCCCGCCGGCGTCCGCGGTCCGGTGCTGACGGCCCACGGCGCGGCAGGGCCGGTGAACACGCCGGGGAGTACCTGCGGCACCGGGCTCGTATACGACTGCGCCGACCACTGCGTCGATGAGAATACCCTTGCCGACCTGCTCGGCAACGGCTTCTGCGATGAAGGCACCGGCCTGTCCCTGCGCTGCCAGGCCTTCGGCAACGATGGCGGCGACTGCCCTTCCGCCCTCGGCGGCATCGATTCCTGCGCCTATGACTCCACCCCATGGTGGGTAGGCTACCGGTGGAGCAACGAGGCCCATGGCGGCGACAGCAAACGCGATTGGCCGGGATACGCGCAGAGTCCGCCGGCTCCCTCCTACGAACTGGACTGCATCGCCTGCCATGATGCCCACGGTTCCTACAGCGCCGCCAATCCCGCCGGAAATCCCTACCTGATCAGGGACCTCGTCGACGGCACGCCCTACGTCGACGACGGCAGTCTGGACGGCACCCTGTATCCCGGCCCGAACTGGGTCCACGGCACCGCCGGACCGGTGGCGATGACCGTCTCCGCCGCCGGCCCCGATCTGTCCCGGCTCTGCGTCCGCTGCCATGCGGACTGGGCCAATCCGGGCAATTTCTATCACGGCATGTGCACCGCCTGCCTGACCTGCCATTCCCATGGGGCGGATTTCGGCGGTTATGACTGGGGAGGCGGCGGCAATGACATCCGCTGCCCGTAAGATGGTGAGTCCGGGCCACGGTCGTCCGGATGAAAGGGAGGGGGGAGTCATGCGGTCAGTCCCTGTGCAAGGCAGACGGAACCGGGGCACCGGGGAGGTGATTGTCCTGGCGTTGACCTGCCTGCTGGCGCTGAGCCTGAACGGAACGCGGGCTTTCGCCGGTGAGGGGACCGAAAGCTCGCTGGCGGTGGTCGAGGCGCCGGCGCGCCCCGACCACGCCAAGGTGGCCGTTGCCGTCAGTGCGGGGGAAACAGCCGTTTACCAGACCAATGGCCGGATTCTGCCGCAGGAGTTGCGGGTCACCATGGACGAAAGCGTGGACATCGTCAGCGGTGAATACCAGGGATGGGGCTACGGCCATGGACGGTATAGCGCGGGGGAGCTCCGGGGTGACCTGTATGTCGTGCGCCATGGGGGGGAGGAACGGGGGATGGTGACCGGAGATGTCCGGGCGACGATGCATGCCAGCGGCGACAAGGGCGCTGCCTGGTTCGTCGATTGGCTCAAGGCCAGACCCGAGGCCGGCCGCCGGGTGGCACTCGCACCCGTTGCCAGGCAGGCGGGGGAAACGGTTCGCCATGAAGATGTCATGCTGCTGATCTTCAGGGATATGAAGCTTGCCGCGGGCAGCGCGTCCCCCTATGAGCAGACATCCACCCTGTTGCTGCTTCCCAGTGTCGACGGCCGGCCGCACAATATGGGGCGTTGGAAGGGGGCCGGCCTGGAGTTCGGCACCTACCGGGAAGGGGCGGAGAGCGGCCTCGTCTGGTTCTACCTGGGAAATCGACCAGGAATCGGTATCTCGGCGGGGCCGGAGCGATTCGGCGTCCGGCATGGGCCGCACGCTTCCCCTCTGCCGCTGCAGCTGAGCGGTCCCTTGCGTAAAGGCGGCGCAGCGCGCATGCTCGTCTTCCCCTGATCACCGCGCCGGGCTTGACAGCTCCGGCGAGACTGCTTACCATCCCCTGCCGTACCGTTCGCACAATGACGGAAAGCCGGCCGCCCCGCGGTCGTCAGCCGGCGATGACAAGCAGGAGCCCTCCCGATGCCGATTTACGAATTTTACTGCGCACATTGCAACACCATCTTCAATTTTCTGTCCCGCCGTATCGAAACCGCCAGAATCCCGGATTGTCCCCGCTGCCGCCGCAGCCTGAAAAAGCAGATGTCCATTTTCGCGGTAACCGGCAGGGCTAAAGAAGAGGATGCCGACAACCCTTTCCCCGACCTGGACGAATCGAAAATGGAGCGGGTGCTGGGGGAACTGGCCGCCGAAGCCGAGAACATGAACGAGGACGACCCCAGGCAGATGGCTGCCCTGATGCGCAAGTTTCAGGCGAGGACCGGCCTCGACCTGGGCGACGGCATGGAGGAGGCTCTGGCCCGTCTCGAGGCGGGGGAGGATCCCGATCGGCTGGAGGAGGAGATGGGTGACCTGTTCGGCGACGACGCCGACCCCATGGCCATGCTGCAGAAGGCCAGGAAACGGGGCGGCCGGCCGGAACCCGCCAGGGACGAGACCCTCTACGAGATGTAGACCCGGTCAGTTTGCCGGATGCGCCGGCAGCCGTTCGATGTAGTCCAGGAGCCGGGCCGCCAGATCCCGATTGTCGATGATCAGGGAAAGCTCGTGGTTGCGGGAGAGGGCCGATTGGGTGAGGTTGTGGCTGCCCACCACCGAAGTGCGGCCGTCGATCACCACCATTTTGGCATGGGTGGTGGTGGTCGGAGTGTCGTAGAATACCGCGATCCCCTGTTCGCGCAGTTTGCGCGCCGCCGCCCGGTTGCTGCTGTTGAGCGAGGAGTCATCCTTCGCCGCCTCCAGAATCACTCGAACGTCGACCCCCCGTTTACGCGCCCTGCCCAGGGCGGCGATGATCTTCGCCGGCCGGTTGTTCCCGGATCCGGTCGGCCGGAAGAGGAACATCACCATGCGGATCTGCCGCTGTGCCCCGTCGATGGCCTGTTCCAGGGCCGGATAGTAGTCGCCGTCCGCCAGCACCCGTACTTCGTTCCCTTTGAGAAAGGTGCGGTCGATGTGCTTGAAGACCGTGGTGGTCGCCTGACAAGGCAGTACGAGTACGGCAACGAGGGCGGCGGCGGCGAGCGCCGCTGCCCGGAATCGGCGGGGGATGGCGGCGATCAGGCCGGCCACCAGGAAACGCCCAGGCGGCGGATGAGGTTGAAGCCACCGCCCAATACCAGGGTGTCGCCCAGGCCGACGCTGTCGAGAAAGCACTGGATCTCGTAAGAACGGGTGCCGGCGTCGCAGATGATGACCAGGGTCCGGTCGGTGGGCAGGCGGCGGTGGTCGTGGCGCACGTCGACATACGGCAGGCTGATCCAGCGGTCGGCAAATCGGTCCTGAAAGATTTTCGCTTCGGAGGGATGGCGGAGATCGAGGGCCAGCCATTCCGGCCTGCTGGCCATGTTTTCCATCCAGGAGAGGAAATCGTCGACGGACACGGTGCGCAGGCGACCGTTCAACAGGTTGTCGGCGATGTTGGCGGTGGCGTTCAGGGCGTCGAGGGCGGTGGCGAAGGGGGGCGCGTAGGCCATTTCCAGGTTGCTGAAATCCTCCACCGTCGCTCCCTTGCTGATGAGGGCGGCGGCGGCGTCGATGCGGGCGAGGACCGCGTCGTTGAACGGCCCGAAGCCCTGTACCCCGAGTACCCGCCGGTTCCTGCGGTCGACCACCATCTGCAGGGGGATAACCGTCTGCTGCGGGAAGAAATGGGCGCGGTCGGACTGGGCCGAGTAGACCGATACCGCGTCGAAACCCTCCCGCTTCGCCACCGCCAGGGAAATGCCGGTGGCACTGATGCAGGAGTCGAAGGCCTTCATGATGAAGGAGCCCAGCCAGCCGTCGAAACGGCTGGGGATGCCGGCGATGTTGTCGGCCGCCACCCGTCCCTGGCGGTTGGCCAGTGAGCCCAGCGGGCCGATGGAGCGGCCGCCGGTGACCAGGTGGGCGATCTCGACGCAGTCCCCGGCCGCGTAAATGTCCGGGTCGGAGGTCTGCATCCGGCCGTTCACCACGATGCCGCCCTGGTTGGAAACGAGCAGGCCGGCGTCGCGCGCGAGTTCACTGTTGGGGGTCACCCCCACCGCCATGATGACGATATCGGCCTCGACGCTCAGATTGTCGGTAACCACCCGGCAGGCCCTGCCTTCGGTATCGGCCTCGATGCGGCGGGCGGATTGGCCGGTATGCACCGCCACCTTGTTTTTGCGCAGGACGGTGGCCAGCATGTCGGCGAAGGTACGGTCGACGATGTTGGGCAGCAGTTGCGGCATGAACTCGATGAGCGTCGTTTCCACCCCCCAGAGGTCGGCGAAGGCCTCGGCCATCTCGACGCCGATGAACCCGCCGCCGATGATCACCGCCCGGCCCACCTTGCCCTTGGCCAGCATTTCCTTGACCGCGATGGCCTTGTGCAGGTCGGTGACCGTGAAGACGTTGGGCAGATCGGCGCCGGGAATCGGCAGGCTCTTCGGCCGGCTGCCGGTGGCCAGCACCAGTTTGTCGTATGGCAGATCGATCCTTGCGCCGTTGTCCAGGTTCTCCACCAGCACCGTTTTGCCTTTGCGGTCGATGGCAAGTGCGCGGGTGCGGGTGCGCACTTCGACCCCTTTCGCCCTGGCGAAGAAATCCGGGTCGCGGGTGACGTGAAAACTGGTCTGCCGCAACTGCACCTCGTCGTTGACATCGCCGGACACGTAGTAGGGAATGCCGCAGCCGCCATAGGAGACGAAGCTGTCCTGGTCGACGATGGTGACCGCGCATTCGGGTTGGAGCCGCTTCAGGCGGCAGGCGGTCTTCGGGCCGGCGGCAACGCCGCCGATGATCAGCACCTTCTGGGTCATGGTATCCTCCATCACATACTGCGAAAAGATAGCGGCCGATGGCCGGCTGGTTCTTCTTCCGTTGGTTTCACGTCCTCAGCACCTCCCTGATCCCGGCAAGCAGTTCGTCGATGTGCTTTTCCACCCGGCTGCCGATCGTATGCAGATCAGCTGCCGGCAGCCAGTCGGAGTAGGAGTTCAGGAGCGGCGCCATGGCAGCGGTCAACTCGCCGGGGGAAAACCGCTCCAGCAGCTGCCGCAGATCCGCAGCCAGGGTACGGGATTCCGGGCCGGCTCCGTCCAGTTCGGCAAAAAAACCGGCGATCGCGCCGTCCAGGAAGACGGCCGGCAACCAGCAACTTTCCCCCACCCCGTCCACTTTGTCAAGCCGCAGGCGGCAGCAGAGATCGAGAAAGAAGAAGAGCAGATGGACGAGCGGCGGCGTGTCCGCGCCAAGGAAGGGCAGCGGTGCGTAGTCGCGGACGGTGATCAAGCGTACATCGACCGGGCCTGCCGCCGGGGCGCGGACGACGAAGTCGCCGGCGGCGTGGTGCCAGCGCTGGATCATTGCCCCGGTCTGACGACAGAAGGATCTGACGAGCAGGCGGGCGCAACCGTGCAGGATTTCCCCCTGTTGCCCGGCGGCAAGCACTTGATTGCCGCGGCGGGAATCCCACAGGCAGCATGCCGGGCCGTTCGCCGTCGCGGTGGTGTGCCATTCGTGAAAATCGTCGAACCACTGGACGGCGAGATGGGAAAAGACCCCGGCGGCAGTGCAGTCCTCGCCTTCCTTGTGGAAGACACAATCGGGAAGGCCTTCGTTGGCGGGGGCGAGCATGCTGAGCAATCGGGCATCCGCCCGCAGACAGGATCTGCCCGTTTCGCTGCAGGCGGTGTTGATCGCCAAGGCAACGGTACCTGCAGTGGTCTGCAGGTCCAGGCGGGCGACATGGTAGAAAGCCCCCATTTTGACGCTGACGAGGCGGGCGGAGCGAATCGGACCGGGGGGGCGGCTGCCGGAGTGGCCTCTGCCGAGATAGGCGGCGATGGACTCCCGATGGCGGCGGATGGTGGCGGTGGCGTCAGTGAAATAGTCGGCCAGGGTGAGGGAGGGGTGACGCTGTCCGGCGTTCAGCAGCAGCGGTTCGGCGAGGGTACGGCTGTCTGCGGATCTCTCAGCGGTATCCTCCGCCATGTGCCAGCTGATCGGCCAGGCGGTGTCCGGGATGGTTGCGGGCATGGGGATGGCTAGGTGGATGTACTGGGTGATGAATAGCACTTCATTCAACGATGGAGCCGACACGATACCGCATCGGGACGAGGGGGGGCGAGGAAAATGAGAAAGCCCTCGGATATTTTTGGTTAACCACTTGAAAATAAAATAAAAAAAAGAAAGCCAGCGGCAGGGGCGTGCCATGCTCCCGCACCCGATGATTTCTTCAATAATGACGGGGATATTTTTGTTGACAAACAGTACACGGAAAGCTATTGTCCTCGACTGAATCATTATTCAATTTTGGGCGGACAGGGCTTCGATCCTGTCTTCCTGCCCCTGCCGGGCATGCCTCCGGGGCGTTGGGCACAAGCGCGCCTCCGGTCGCAGAGCAAGCGGGAAATCAAGGTTAACACCACAGTAACCTTAACATTCAATCTTTTTTCGAAGGAGGTAGAAGAATGCCAAAGCATGATACCCCCCTGTTGGATCAGCTCACGTCTGGTCCGTGGCCGAGCTTCGTCTCGGACCTGAAGCGCCAGGCGGAGAAGAGCCCCCAGTGCTGGGACATCCTTGGCCAGCTGGAACTGTCCTACAAGGACAAGATCACCCACTGGAAGCACGGCGGCATCGTCGGCGTCTTCGGCTACGGCGGCGGCGTTATCGGCCGTTACTCCGACGTGCCGGACAAGTTCCCCGGCGTTGCCCATTTCCACACCGTCCGTCTCAACCAGCCCTCCTCCAAGTTCTACTCCAGCACCCTGCTCCGCAAGATCTGCGACATGTGGGAAAAGCGCGGTTCCGGCATGACCAACATGCACGGCTCCACCGGCGACCTGGTCCTCCTCGGCACCACCACCGACCAGCTGGAGCCGATCTTCTTCGATTCCACCCATGACCTCGGCATGGACCTCGGCGGCTCGGGCGGCAACCTGCGTACCCCCTCCTGCTGCCTCGGCAAGGCGCGCTGCGAATGGAGCTGCTACGACACCCAGGCGGCCTGCCACAACATCACCATGACCTATCAGGACGAACTCCATCGTCCCGCCTTCCCCTACAAGTTCAAGGCCAAGTTCTCCGGCTGCCCCAACGACTGCGTCGCCGCCATCGCCCGTTCCGACTTCGCGGTCATCGGCAACTGGAAGGACAACATCCGCATCGATCAGGCCGCGGTGAAGGAATACATCGCCGGCAACTATCCCGCCAACGGCGGCGCCCATTCCGGCCGCGACTGGGGCAAGTTCGACATCCAGAAGGAAGTCATCGACCTGTGCCCGACCGGCTGCATGTGGATGGAGGGCGGCGCCCTGAAGATCGACGACTCCAACTGCACCCGCTGCATGCACTGCATCAACGTCATGCCGCGCGCCCTGCGCCCCGGTGTCCAGACCGGCGCCTCCATCATGATCGGCGCCAAGGCCCCGATCCTCGACGGCGCCCAGCTCGGCACCCTGATCGTCCCCTTCGTCGCCATGGACCCGGAGAACGAGTTCCAGGACATCAAGGACGTTCTCGAGAAGTGCTGGGACTGGTGGATGGAAGAAGGCAAGAACCGCGAGCGTATCGGCGAGTCCATCCAGCGTATCGGTCTGCCCAAGTTCCTGCAGATCCTCGAGATCGAGGCAACCCCGCAGCATGTCAAGGAACCGCGCTCCAACCCCTACGTCTTCTGGACCTCCGAAGAGGTTCCGGGCGGCTTCCAGCGCGACGTCCGCGAGTTCCGCAAACGCCACGCCCAGTGATGCGGTTGCGGCAGGCGAGTCAAGTTACCAACAACTGATCCCTAGAGGAGGTTTGTCATGCCTTTCGATCCAGAAAATCCAATGAAGGACAGAATCACCGATATCGGTCCGCCCCACTTCGAGCAGTTCTTCCCGCCGGTCATCAAGAAGAACTACGGCAAGTGGCTCTACCATGAAATCATCAAGCCCGGTGTGCTGAAGCATGTCGCCGAATCCGGCGACGAGTGCTACACCGTTCGCGTCGCCTGTGCCCGTCTCATTTCCGTATCGCTGATCCGCGATTACTGCGATATGGCCGACAAGCACTGCGAAGGCTACATGCGCTTCACCACCCGTAACAACGTCGAGTTCATGGTCGACTCCGCCGCCAAGGTGCAGCCGCTTCTCGACGACCTGGCCAAGCACGGCCAGATGCCCGTCGGCGGCACCGGCGCCGGCATCACCAACATCGTCCACACCCAGGGCTGGGTGCACTGCCACACCCCGGCCACCGACGCCTCCGGCCCGGTCAAGGCGGTGATGGACGAACTGTTCTCCTACTTCACCTCCATGACCCTGCCGGCGCAGGTGCGCATCGCCCTTGCCTGCTGCCTCAACATGTGCGGCGCGGTGCACTGCTCCGACATCGCCATCCTCGGCGTGCATCGCAAGCCGCCGATGATTGACCACGATGCCATCTCCGGCGTCTGCGAACTGCCGCTGGCCATCGCCGCCTGCCCGCTGGGCGCGGTCAAGCCCACCAAGGCGACCACCGCCGAAGGCAAGGAGATCAAGTCGGTCACTGTCAACGAGGATCGTTGCATGTTCTGCGGCAACTGCTACACCATGTGCCCGGCCATGCCGCTGGCCGATCCGGAAGGCGACGGCATCGCCATCCTGGTAGGCGGGAAGATCTCCAATTCCCGTTCCGCCCCCAAGTTCTCCAAGATGGTCATCCCCTTCCTGCCCAACAACGCACCGCGTTGGCCGGAAACCGTTGCCGCCGTAAAGAACATTGTCGAAGTGTATGCCAAGGACGCCCGGAAGTACGAGCGGGTTGGCGAATGGGCCGAGCGGATCGGTTGGGAGAAGTTCTTCGAGAAGTGCAACATCCCGTTCACCGACAAGAGCATCGACGACTACCGTCTCGCTTACAACACTTGGCGTACGACCACCCAGTTCAAGTACACCAGCCACATCAAATAAGGAACAAAGGGGTACCATTATGGCCGAAATGGAAGAAATCAAGGCGAAAGTCCTGGAGCTGTGCATGACCTCTTCCAAGCCACAGCTCTATCTTAAGGATATGCAGAAGCACCTTAAGGATTACTCACCCCGTGAAATCAAAAATGCGGCCAACAAGCTGGTCATGGACGGCAAGCTGGAGTACTGGTCGAGCGGCAGCTCCACCATGTACGCCGCTAAGGGCCGCGGCCAGCACGAAGAATAAGACTTCGTCGCATTAAACGCAAAAACGGCAGGGTTAACCCCCTGCCGTTTTTTTTTTCTTTGCCAGCCGCAGCCAAGGAGGGGAACTGAATTGCGGAAATTACAGCGCAAGCGATTGAAAAATCAGGAGGATGCCGTACGGCGGGCCGAAGGCTTCCTCGCTCGCGCCCGCGAATACCACACGGCCGGCAGGTATGGGGAGGAAGCGGACTGCCTCGTGCGCGCCCATGCGCTTCGCCCCGGCGACCACCGCTTGGCGCTCCACCTCGGCAGTCTGCTCTGTCAGCTGGGCCGGACGGCAGAGGCCCTCGTTCTGCTCAGAAAATACCAGGAAGCCCTTGCCGGCGACCCTGCTTTCCTCTTTCTGCTCGGATCGGTTTTGGCGGAAACCGGTGAGAAAACCGAGGCCATCGCCTGTCTCCGGCGTGCGGTGCACCACCAACCCGATCATGTCGAGGCACACGCCAACCTCGCCTTCCTCCTCAACGATCGCCGCGATCTGGCCGGTGCCCTCGTTCATGGCCGGCGTGCCTGTGAACTCGCGCCCACCGATGCCAAGCTCGCCTTCAGTCTGGCCTCCATCCATCATGACGCAGGCGACGTGGCAAGCGCCAGCGGCCTGTACCGCAAGGCCCTGTCACTCAATCCCGATATGCCGCTGGTGCGCAGCGTACTCGTCATGCTCGGCAACTACGATTCCCGCTGCAGCCGATCCGAGCGTGCCCTGCAGGCACGGCGCTGGTGGCGGCTGCACGGCGAAGGCCAGCCCCGTCCCTTCCGTTTCGGCCACCTGGACGCAGATTCGGAGCGTCCGCTCCGGATCGGTTTCGTCTCCCCTGATTTTCGTCGACATTCGGTGAGCTGCTTTCTGCTTCCCCTTCTCGAACATCTCGATCCCCGCCGTTTTCTGGTGCATGCCTATGCAAACCAGCAGATCGAGGACGAGATCACCGCCCGTATCCGTAACTGTTGTCACAAGTTCACCGCCATCTGGGGCCTTCCCCCGGAAAAGGCGGCCGGGTGCATTCATGCCGACCAGATCGATATCCTCGTCGACCTCGCCGGCCACAGCCGTCACAACAGCCTTCTGGTCTTTGCCATGCGGCCGGCGCCGATTCAGGTCAGCTGGCTTGGGTATCCGGCAACCACCGGCCTTGCCACCATGGACTACCGGATCACCGACGCCCTGGTCGATCCGCCTGGTCTCGGCGAAGAGGAACTGTACAGCGAGAAGCTGATCCGGCTTTCCGGACCCTTCCTCTGCTACACACCGCCCGCGGGCGCGCCGGAACCAGATATCACGGGAAAGACGGAAAGGCTCCACCCGGTATTCGGTTCCTTCAACAACCCGGACAAATTGAACCAAGAGACCGCCGCCGCCTGGGCCGCCATCCTCGCGACCCTGCCCGACGCCCGTCTGCTGCTCAAAAACCGCAGGCTGGACAACAGCCTCGCCAGGGAACATTGCCTGGCCTTACTGCGGCAGGCGGGGGTGGCCGCGGAGCGGGTGCGGATCGATGGCGGCGAGGCGGACACGGCAGCCCATCTCCGCCGCTATGCGGACATCGACGTTGCCCTCGATACCTTTCCCTATAATGGCACCACCACCACCTGCGAGGCCCTGTGGATGGGCACGCCGGTGGTCGCCCTCGCCGGCGACTGCCATGCGGCAAGGGTCAGCGCCGCCATTCTGGAAAGAATCGGCATGGCCGATCTGGCTGCCGCCGGGGTCGACCGCTATGTGGCGGCCGCTGCGGGGCTGGCGAGCGACCGCGGCCGGCTGCTGGAACTTTGCCGCGGGATGCGTGGTCGGCTGGCGGCCTCGCCCCTGTGCGATGGCCGGCGCTTTGCCGGTGAGATGGCTTCCACCTTTATCGGCCTGTGGCGGAGTTACCGGGACGCGAGGTGAAGAAGAGGGGAGGGGCGGGAGCGGTGGGCCTCCCACCCCTGGCAATGGGGTCAGGCGGAGGCGGCGAGGGCCTGGTCGAGATCGGCGGTGATGTCGTCGATATGCTCGATACCGATGGACAGCCGGATGAAATCAATGGGCACTCCTGCGGCCTGCTGTTCCGCCGGGGTCAGCTGGGAATGGGTGGTGGAGGCGGGATGGATGGCGAGACTCTTGGCGTCGCCTATGTTGGCGAGGTGACTGAGCAGTTTGAGGTTGTTGATGAATTTTTTGCCGGCCTCCAGGCCGCCTTTGATCCCGAAACCGACCAAGGCGCCGAAGCCCCGAGGTAGGTAGGCGGCCGAGGTGCGGTGGGTGGGGTGGCCGGCCAGGCCCGGATAGGAAACCCAACTCACCCGTGGATGGTTTTCCAGGTGGCGGGCGACGGCCATGGCGTTGGCGCAGTGGCGCTCCATCCGCAGATGCAGGGTTTCCAGGCCCTGAAGGATGAGAAAGCTGTTGAAGGGCGAGATGCAGGCGCCCATGTCGCGGAGGAGGATGGTGCGGCAGCGGATGATGTAGGCCGCCCGCCCCACCGCCTGCCCCCAGACGACGCCGCCGTAGGATGGGTCGGGTTCGGTGAACATCGGGAAGCGGCCCGAGGCGGCCCAGTCGAATCTGCCGGAGTCGACGATGATGCCGCCGATGCTGGTGCCGTGGCCGCCGCAGAACTTGGTGAGGGAATGGATGACCACGTCGGCACCATGGTCCATGGGGCGGCAGAGGTAAGGGGTGGCCACCGTATTGTCGACGAGGAGCGGTATCCCGGCGGCATGGGCCACCTCGGCGATCCTGGCTATGTCCGGGGTGTCGAGGCGGGGGTTGCCGATGGTTTCGATGAACAGGCAGCGGGTGCGGGAATCGATGGCCGCGGCGAAATCTTCCGGCCGGGAGGCATCGACGAAGGTCGTGCTGATGCCGTACTGGGGCAGGGTGTGGAGGAACAGGTTGTAGGTGCCGCCGTAAAGGCTCGCCGCCGAGACGATGTTGTCCCCCGGCCGGCAGATGTTCATCACCGCATAGCTGATCGCGCTCGACCCCGAACTGGTGGCCAGGGCCCCCACGCCGCCCTCCAGCTGCATCATCCGTTTTTCGAGGACATCGGTGGTCGGGTTCATGATCCGGGTGTAGATGTTGCCGGTGGCCTCCGGCCGGAAATCCTCGGGCCGCAGTCCTTCCTGGTCGAGGTTCAGCCGCGGCGCCCATACCTCCGGCTTGAGAGAGAAGAGCTGCGCCGCGTCGTCGGTGTCGGCAAAGACATAGCTGGTGGTCTGGTAAATGGGCACCGCCCGGCTGCGGGTCGCCGGGTCGGGGATCTGGCCGCCGTGCAGGGCGATGGTTTCCGGTTTCCAGTTCATGCGTTTCTCCCGATTTCTGTTTGTCGTCGCCTGGGATATTCCGTTGGATGCATCCCGGCAATGTGTCCTTTCCTGTACCACAATGTGGCATAAAATGCCACGAATACCCTGTCATCCTTCATTTGTCAACGCATATCATTTTTCCTTGCCCTCCGCAGCCTTTTTGTTACCGGGCGGACGACAATGGCGGAAGGGGGCAGCAGGGGGGAGTCGTCGCCGGTCGCCCCGCACACCGAGACCAGGTTGCGCGGGAGGCTACGGCGCCCTCCATCGATATCGGATATTTTCCTTTAATTCCATATTGTTGGAGATAGACGTCGGGACCGATGTGGGGCGGCGGGCTGGGCGATGTCAGACGATGTCCGTTGTTCTGCGGCGAAAGGGTGCGTAGCATGGAGGCAAAGGGCGATCATACCCGCAACCCATGCAACAGGAGGTAATGGAATGAACGGAACATGCAAAGGTCTGGTGTTCGCCGCGGCCGCAATGGCGATGCTGGTGTCGGCCGCAAAGGTGGTGGCGTCCGGCGAGGACGGTGCGTATCCGCAGGAGGAGATCACCATTTCCGGCAAGAAGCCGGCGCGGTTCGATCACGGCAAGCACATCGGCCTGGGGCTCGACTGCGGCGCGTGCCATCACGATGCCAACCATGAGAAACTCACTGCCGGAGCGATCGCCGCCATGGCGGACAAGACCGGACTGCAGTGCACTTCGTGCCATAACGAGACCTTTGCCAAGGCCGAACTGAGGGAACGGAAGAATGTCTACCACGGCCGCTGTCGTGAGTGTCATCAGCAGGGCCACGAAGGCAGACAGGGGCCGACCAAATGCAACGACTGCCACATCAGCGCCGCCAAGAAGAAGCTCGAAGGGTGTTGATCCATTTCCATCGTTTTCTTTTCTGCAAAAGGCGGCCTGCGGGCCGCCTTTTGCATTTTTCGCCCCCATGAGCCAGGGGATGGCCACGGCCCACCCCCGGTGAGCCGCGATGCGGAAGGGGAGGCGACGGGGAAAAACTCCTTTTTTCTTGCCTTGGCGGAAGGTCCTGGTTGTATAATCAGTACTACGACTCTGGTTGCCCCTCGTGCCGGTGACGGCTGACCGCGCCGTTTTCTCTCCGCTCCGAAGAAGATGGGACAGGCATCGCCTCTGGTCCTGTTCCGGCGGAACCGTCCCGGCCCTGTTTCACTTCCGAGGGCCGAGGGAACGGGGAGATCTTGCCAGAACTCCTTTCTCTTTCCCAGGCAACGGCGGATCCGGCAACTGTCCAGCGTCACAGGCACAAGCCCTCCGGCCAGGTGAGAAAATGAACTCGATGAACGGTCAGATGAAGAAAAAAGATGCGAGAGGGCATTCCGCCCCCTCGCCGCGCTTGCTGATTTTCGTGCTGCTGCCCATGCTGCTGTTGTTTTCAGGTGTTTCCCATGGGGCGGAGACCGAAGGCAGCCGCCTGCGCGACCATGTGCAGGGGGATCTTCTCCCTCCCTTCACCCTGCCGTTGCTGAAGGACAACCGAAGCCAGAACGTTGCGCCGGGAAAGGGCAAGCCATCCGCCTACCTGTTCTTTTCCGTCACCCCGGAGTTCAGGAAGCAGCGGTCCCTGGCCCTGCTTTCCGCTCTCAACTCACTGCAGGCCGACCTGAAGGGCAAGGCGGAGATCGTGGCCATCTACAGTGAGGAGAGCGAAAAAAACCTGGTGCTTCAGTTCATGAAGGAGGGCAATATCAGCATACCCGTCTATCATGACGGCAACCGCGATATCTACAATCTCTACGGTGTGTTCATGATGCCGCTGGTGGTGGTTCTCGACGGCAAGGGGGCCCTGCACGAGGTCATCCCGTATACCTACAACATCCGCGAACTGGTGGAGGGCAACCTTCGCCTTCTCCTGGGGGAATGGAACCGGGAAAAACTGCTCGCCTTCCTGGAACCGAAGGAAGTAGCCTCCTACACCAAGGAGGAGAAGGAGTATATCCGGCATATCAACTACGGCCGGGTCATGATGGCCAGGAAGATGTTTGGCCAGGCCATCCGGGAGTTCACCACCAGCACCAAACTGCAGCCGAAAAAGTCCGAGGCGTTTACCGAACTCGGTTTCGCGCAACTGGCCGCCAAGGACTGGCCTGCCGCCGAGAAATCTTTCCGCCAGGGGCTCGATCTCGACCCCGAGTCCGACGACGCCATCGCCGGCATCGGCCTCGCCATTTACGGCCAGGGCAAGGCGGACCTGGCCCTGCCTCATCTGGAAAACGCCTTTATCGCCCCGAAACCGAAGCTGGAAGTGATCATCTCCCTGGCCGAGATCTATGAGAAAAAAGGCAACATGGACAAGGCGATCCGGTTGAACAAGCTTGCCATTTCCCGTCTGATGACCATGTACGAACACCAGTGGCAGTGAACCGGGGCATGCGCGCAAACCTTGCCAGCCTGGCCGTTGCGGCGTTGCTTCTGCTGCTCGGCGCCGGCCCGCTCCTCGCGGCGGAGGAAGCCGAAAACCAGCCCCTCTGGTCCACCAGTCCCTATTTCTACTGGCAGGGAAAGATCGAGGCGGGAGAAGGCGTCTTCACCTGTACGGTGAACGACAACCGGCTGGAGGCCGGAAAATGCGTCGGTCACATCTACCAGGGTGTGGCCCATGTCCGGGTGACCCTGACGTTGGAGGAGAACGCCATCGTCATCAGCCGCGGCGGCAAGGAGCTGTTCCGGGGCAGTTTCTTCTATGCGCCGAGCTTTAACGAACTGCTCGTTCCCGAAGACACCCCTTCCTACGTCTTCCATACCCAGGAGCGGGAAGATGCCTGCAAGGCCTGTCACCGTATGGAACCGGCCGACGGGGACAAGGAACCGCGGCGGCCGCAGGACAGCCTCTGCCATTCCTGCCACGCCGACGAGTTCGCCAGACTGAAGTACAGGCATGTGACCACCGAGCAATGGCGTTGTCTGCACTGCCATAATCCCGAGTGGGTGGAATCCGAAACCATCCCGGATACCATGGTGCGCTACGCCGTCACCGAGATCGGCGATCTCTCCGTTGTCTGTTACGGCTGCCATGAGAAGGAGCAGGAGAAATACAGCGCCGAACACCATATCCACGGGCCGGTTGCCGAGGGTGGCTGCCATTACTGCCACAACCCCCATGGCTCCGCCCGGCCGAAGTTCATTCAGACCAACGTCACCCGGCTCTGCGTCGACTGCCACGATCTCGGCGAGATCCTCGAGCGGCCGTTCGTACATACGATTCTCCGGAAAAAGGGATGCACCGCCTGTCACGACGCCCATGCCAGCGGTTTCGAGTACCAGCTGCGGATGGATGTGGTGCCGCTGTGCTTCTCCTGCCATCGCCAGATCGAGAAGGTGGGCGACAACCACCCGCTGAACCGGCATCCTGCGCACGGCAAGCCCTACCCCAACGACAAAAGCAAACTGATCACCTGTGTCAGCTGTCACAACCCCCATGGTTCCGATGCGGACAAGCTTCTGCCCGAAACCGAAATGATGCTGCTCTGTGTCCGCTGCCACGATATGAAAAAATGACAAACCCGCAACAAGTGAGAGAACGTGCCATCCGGCGACGGAATCACAACGGGCTACAAGGAAAGTCAGCGTCGGCATTGCGGATCTAGCGATTCCGGCAATAAGTGAGATGAATCCCTTCGCGCAGCATCTGCTGGGGGCTGTCCCGGAGGCTGTTGCCCGTTCTTCAGTAATCGTCCAAGGGGAACCGGAATGAAATCAAAGAAGAGAGAGTTGCCCGCAAGAGCGGCGGGCGCGAGGAGAAGCCTCCGGATGACCGCACTGGCAGCGGGATTGCTGCTGGCCGGCCTGGCGTCTGCCGCCAATGCCGAGCGCATTCTCGTCTACCCGCCGGACAAGGCGGGCCTCACCGTCGGTGAACTGCGGGTCGTCGGCCTGGCCACCGATGGTGAGACCGCGGTCAAACTCACCGTCGCCAACAGCGGCACCACCACGGAGGAGGAACTGCCGGTGGTGGAGAATTCCTTCAACCTGCTGGTCGCCCTCAAGCCGGGGGAAAACACCTTCACCCTGGCGGGAGCCAGTGATCCCGGCAAGGGCAAGGTGTCCGTCTATCTGGCCGCAGGCGGCCAGGAAGTACCGGCAGCCTATCGTCCGCTGTATCTCCATCCCCGTGAAGAGATCACCGCGGACTGCAAGGGGTGTCATCTGACGGTCATCGACAAGGTGCCGGTCTACACCCGGATCGACCAGAAGGTTTCCTGCCAGACCGGCAACTGCCACGCCAACTTCGGTACCGGCAAGTTCCAGCATGGCCCGGTGAAGAAAGGCGGTTGTGTCGAATGTCACAATCCGCACGGCGCCGATTTCCCGAAGATGGTCAGCCGCGACCAGGCCGATCTCTGCTACTATTGCCACGCCACCGAGAAGAACCGTTACGCCGAAGGGGTGGTGCATTTCCCGGTGCGGAAGGGAGACTGCCTTTCCTGTCATGAACCGCATCAGTCGGATTTCGAGTTCCATCTCAAGCGCGGCAACATCCGGGAGCTGTGCAGCGCCTGTCACGGCTACGAACGACTCAAACATACCTACATGCACGAACCGGTACAGTCGGAGGACTGCATCGCCTGCCATTCCCCCCACAGTTCTCCCAACAAGAACCTCCTGGTCGAGTCCGGCATCAACATGTGCTTCGCCTGTCACGAGGAGCGCAAGGAGGAGTTCGCCAGCAGGAACGTGCATGCGCCGCTGAAAAAGGAGGGCTGTATCGCCTGCCATGACCCGCACGGTTCGGAAACCATCTACCATCTCCGCACCCGAATGGACGCCAAGGGCAAATACATCATCCCCAAGGATCCGATCATGGATTCCTGCATGCTTTGCCACAGCAAGCAAACGCCGGCCCTGGTCGAACAGATGGGCGGCAAGGTGCAGCACAAACCGGTGCAGGAGGGCAAATGCACCTACTGCCATACGCCGCATTCGACCAACAACAACAAACTGCTGCAGAAGCCGGAGGCGGAACTCTGTTTTTCCTGCCACAAGGAAATCGGGGAGGAGATCAAGGCCGCCGTCTACAAGCACGGTCCGATCCGCACCAACGACTGCTACCAGTGTCACCGGGTGCACGGCTCCGGCAACCGCAAGCTGCTGGCAGCCAATTTCACCGACAAGTATCAGGTCGATTTCGAACTGGAGAATTACCGGCTCTGCTTCAACTGCCACAACGAAAAGGTGGTGGCGGCCTTGAAATCCGTCGATACCAACTTCCGCAACGGCGACATCAACCTCCACTACGTTCATGTCAATAAGGACAGGAAGGGAAGGAGCTGCAGCACCTGCCACGAGATTCACGCCAGTGACCAGCCGCGACACATGCGCAGCAAGATCCCCTTCAAGGGGCGGATGACCATCAGTCTGGAGTTCACTCCGACGGAGACCGGTGGCGGTTGCGTGGTCGGCTGCCACAAGCCCCGCGACTACGATCGGGAACGGCCGGTCGGAAAGTGAGCAGAACCGGAAGAGAATGACGTCGTGCCGCGGCTGGGCCGATTCCGGCCTGATCGCGGTTTCAGGAAGACAAGGAGGAAGGTGTGCGAAAGTTTATCCTGTTGTTTTTACTGGTGCAGATGCTGGCTGGCTCCGTGGCCATGGCGGATGCCGCCAATACCCTCAGAACCTTCAAGAGTGGTGACCGGCTGCCCGACTTCAGTCTGGTGAAAATCGGCACCCGGGAAAAGGTCGATTTCCACCCGGGCAAGGGCAAGCCCGCCGCGGTGCTGTTCATGTCCATCGAACCCGAGTTCCGGAAAAATCGGTCTCTCGCCCTGCTCTCCGAACTGGACAAGATCAACAGGGACCTGCGCAACACGGCGGAGATCCTGGCAGTGTACAGCGACGAGTCTGGCGAAGCCACCACCGCCGAATATGTCAAACAGAACAAGATCTCCCTGCCGGTCCTCTCCGATCCGATGAAGGACGTCTACAACGAGTACGGCGTCTTCATGATGCCGCTGGTGGTGCTCATCGATGCCGACGGCGCCCTGCACGAGGTCATCCCCTACACCTACAACATCCGCGAACTGGTGGAGGGCAACCTCAAGTATCTTCTGAAACAGTGGACAAGGGATGATCTGCAGCGGGCTCTGCAACCGAAGGATGTCGCGCCGAAAAGCAAGGAGGAGAAGGAATTCATCCGCAGGATAAATTACGGCAGGGTGATGATGAATCGCCGGATGTTTTCTCAGGCCATCCGCGAGTTCACCGTCGCCGCCAAGATGAAGTCCGATGTCGCGGACGCCTTCCTCGAACTCGGTTTCGCGCAGTTGGCGATACAGAACTATCCCGATGCGGAGGCCTCGTTCCGCAAGGCGCTGGAGATCAGCCCCGACTCCGACGATGCGGTGGGCGGACTCGGCCTTGCCCTCTATGGAAAAAAGGACATCGCCGGCGCGACCCGCGAACTGGAAAACGCCCTCATCTCGCCGCAGCCGCGGCTGGAGGTCATACTCGCCCTGGCGGAGATCTACGAGAGCAACAACAACATCGACAAGGCGATGCGCCTCAACAAGCTCGCCGTCTCCCGGCTGATGACCATGTACGAGCACCGCTGGAGCGAGGGGGAGGCGCCGCCCGCCGGCGCCGAAGCGCCGCCTCCCGGCAAGTAGGTCGCCGCTGCAGGGTTACTCCCGCAGAAAGGAGCAGCAGTAGTCGGTGATGGCGCTTACCCGCAGCCGGAAGGAGGCGTTGGCCGGTACCCGGAAGGACTGGCCGCCGTGGATTTTGCGCCAGGCGGCGTCGCCGGGCAGTTGCACGGTCAGTTCGCCGGCGGTGATCTCCATCAGCTCGGCGGCATCGGTCGAGAACTCGTATTCGCCGGGCAGCATGATGCCCAGTGTCTTTTTCGAGCCGTCGGCGAAGAGGACGGTGCGGCTGCTTACCTTGCCTTCGAAGTAGATGTTGGCCTTCTTGAGGACGGTGACGTTTTCGAACTGGGACATGGAATGCCTCCTTTGCTGCAGGGTGGCATCCTCATTACATCGTCATGACGCCGCTGTCAACGGCCTGCCCCATTTTCCTTTCCCCTTCGGCCACGCCCCCACCGCCCCATCCGGTCGGCCTTGCCTGCCCTGCGATCTTCCTTGACAGTTCCCGCCGATCCTGGTTACATCTAAGGTTCTTTGCGGTCTGTTCATCAGGCAGTTCCGTGCGATCTGTCGATGAGTGCAGCCGTCCAACAGGATGGATAAGAGAACACATGAACCCCATTGAGCGCGTCGGCGATGCGACCCTCTACTACGTGCAGGATCTGGGCAGGATGGGCATCTACCTGCTGCAGGGGCTTGCCGGCATCGTCAAGCGGCCGTTCCGCTTCACGGCCTTCCTGCGCCAGGTGCAGTTGATCGGCGCCAATTCGGTGCCGGTGATCTTTTTCACCGCCGCTTTCACCGGCATGGTGCTCGGTCTGCAGGGATACTATACCCTGCGCAAATTCGGCTCGGAAGGTCTCCTTGGTTCAGCGGTGGCCCTCAGCCTGTTCCGTGAACTCGGACCGGTGCTCACCGCGCTGATGGTCACCGGCCGGGCCGGATCGGCCATGTGCGCCGAGATCGGCATCATGCGCAATTCCGAGCAGCTCGACGCCCTGGAGTGCATGGCGGTGGATCCTTTCCGCTACCTCATCGCTCCCAAGTTCCTCGCCACCATCCTGTCCGTGCCCATTCTCACCATCTTTTTCGGCATCGTCGGCATCTACGGCGGCTATCTGTCGGGGGTCACCCTGCTGGGAGTCAACGCCGGCGCCTATTTCGCCGGCATGGAGGCCAGTGTCGTCAACAAGGACATCAATCTCGGCATCGTCAAATCCTTCGTCTTTGCCCTGCTCATCGTCTGGATCTGCACCGGACGCGGGTATTTCGTCCATCAGATCCGCGGGGCGGGCTTTGGCGCCGAGGGGGTCAGCAGGGTGACGACCCAGGCGGTGGTGGTCACCTCCATCGCCATCCTCGTCTGGGATTATCTGCTCACCGCGGTGCTCCTGTGAGCGGCGTCATCCGTTTCGAGAATGTCGTCAAGGCCTTTGGCAGCCAGAAGGTTCTCGACGACGTCAGCATCGAGTTCCCCGAGGGGAAAACCTCGGTGATCGCCGGCGGCAGCGGCCAGGGCAAGAGCGTCACCCTCAAACTCATTCTCGGGCTGATGAAGCCGGACAGCGGCCGCATTCACGTCAACGGTGATGAAATCACCTCCATGACCGGCGGCCAGTTGAACAGCGTCCGGGAAAATTTCGGGGTGCTCTTCCAGGGGGGGGCACTGCTCGACTCCCTGACCGTGTATGAAAACGTCGCCCTGCCCCTGGAGGAGCGCACCCGCTTCGGCAAGGAGGAGATTCGCCAGCGGGTGATGGGCATGCTGGCCCAGTTCGAACTGGAGAACCACCGGGACAAGTATCCCGCCCAGCTCTCCGGTGGCATGCGCAAGAGGGTCGCCCTCGCCCGGGCCCTGCAGCTCAGGCCGGACATCATGCTGTTCGACGAGCCGACCACCGGCCTGGACCCGATCCGCACCATGGAGATCTACGATCTTTTCTATCATACCCAACTCAAATATGGTTACACCTCCATCATCGTCAGTCACGACATCCCCAAGGTCTTCAATCTTGCCGACAAGGTCTTCCTGCTCCGAGACGGACATTTCACCGTGTTCGACAGCCCTGAGGAGATCCTCGCCAGCGAACATCCCGAGATGCAGGCGTTTTTCGGGCAGACCATGGGGAAAATCTACCGCAGCAGAGGGATCGAATAAGCGGCCATGAGAAACAAGGAATTAATCGTCGGGTTGTTCGTGATCGCGGGTTTTCTCGGCTTCGCCTACGTGTCGCTGCAGTTCGGCGAATTCTCCGTCTTCGACGTGCAGAAGCGTACCCTCATCCGTGCCGAGTTCGATAATGTCTCCGGGCTGAAACAGGGTGCCAACGTCGAAATGTCCGGGGTGGTGATCGGCAAGGTAGCCGCCATTAGCCTCAACGAGACCGATCGTGCCATGATCGACATGCAGATCGACGACGGCTACCGGATCACCGACGACGCCATCGCCTCGATCCGCACCCAGGGGATCATCGGCGACAAGTTCATCAAGATCATCCAGGGCGGCTCTGCGGATATGCTGGAGAACGGCGATGTGATCACCGATACCGAGTCCGCCATCGACATCGAAGAGATGATCAGCAAATATATTTTTGGTAAGATGTAAGCACCGTTTGCCATCGGTGAGCGGTTTCGCATCCCATTTCCTTTTCCTGCCCGCGCCTTGGCCGGCAGGATATCGAGCTGTCGCATGGAGCCAGCAGCGCATGAACTATCACACGACTGATGATGGTGAACGTAAGGGGAACGACTCCCCGCGGCAGGGGAGTCCCGCGATCCTGCCCATACTCTGCCTCGTTCTCCTGGCGGGGGGGCTGCTGTTATCCCAGCGCACCACTGCGGCCGCCGCCGATCTCGGCGCCTACTTCGAGGATGAGGAGACCGCCCAGGAGGTCGTCGATCTTCCCGATCCCTTCGAACCGGTCAACCGCGTTTTTTTTCATTTCAACGACAAGGTCTACTTCTGGGCGCTGAAACCGGCCTCAAGGGTATACGGGACGGTGATTCCCCAGGATCTCCGCATCTGTATCCGCAACGCCTTTCACAACCTGCTCGCCCCGGTGCGGGTAGTCAACAATCTGCTCCAGGGCAAGATCGGGGAAAGCACCATCGAGGTGATGCGTTTTGCCATCAACACCACCGCCGGCATCGGCGGTCTCGTCGATCTCGCGGGCAGCGGCTTCGGCCTGCGCGCGTCCAACGAGGATCTCGGTCAGACCCTCGGCCATTACGGCGCCGGTGGCGGCTGGTATTTCTGCTGGCCGCTCATCGGCCCGTCGAGCCTGCGGGACACCATCGGCATGGCGGGGGACTCCTTTCTCGACCCGGTGGGCTACCTGGAGTTCTGGGAGACGATGGCGGTCAAGAGCGGCAACCGGGTGAACACCACCTCGTTGCGCATCGGCGAATACGAGGAGTTCAAGGCGTCGGCCGTCGATCCCTATGTCGCCATGCGTCAGGCCTACAGCCAGTATCGGCAGGCGAGCATCGACGACCTGCGCGACGTCGGCCGTCCGGTGAGTGCGATTCCCGCAGCCGATCTTGCCGAACCGGAGCCCCCTCTGTCCGCTGCAGGATCCGTTGCCGGCCCCCAGGGTGAGCCGGCCGCTTCCGCCCGCTAGTTTCCAGTTGTCATGGAGTCCATCATGTTCCGTTGTTGCAGAGCAGTGTTTGCCATCATCTGTTGTTTCCTTCTCGGGGGGGCGGTCGGCGCCGGCGCCGCAGCCGACCCCCGGACCTCCATGCAGGCGACGGTGGACGCCATCATGGGAGTTCTGCAGGACCCGCAACTGGCCGGCCAGCAGCACCTGACCGAAAAGAAGAACAAGGTGATCGCCCTCGTCCAGGAGCGTTTCGATTTCCGGGAGATGTCCCAGCGGACCCTGGGTGCCGAATGGCGCCGGCTGAACGGCGGGGAACAGGACGAGTTTGTCGGCCGTTTCACCTCCCTGCTGCAGAACACCTACATCAACAAGGTGGAAACCTATTCCGACGAAAAGGTCACCTTCCGGGAACACGAGATTCGCGGCGACAAGGCGGTGGTCGCCACCAGCGTGCTGCGCAAGGGGGTGGAGACGCCGGTGGTCTACCGCATGTTCAGGAAGGGGGACGACTGGTACGTCTATGATGTCGTCATCGAAGGGGTGAGTCTGCTGAGCAACTATCGAACCCAGTTCTCCTCCATCCTCCGCAAGGAATCCTTCTCCTCGCTGCTCGCCCGGATCGATGAGAAAATCGTCGAGCAGGAAAAGAAACCGAAAGACGCCGACCCATGACCACTTCCTGTCATTTTGCCGTCGAGGACCTGCGCGCGGCCTTTCATTTCCTTGCCGACGAGGAACGGCTCAAGATCTGCCCCTTTCTGCGGTACCAGGAATGGGACAAGGGCCACATCCTCATGAAGGAGGACGACCTCGCCGATTACATGGTGTTCGTGATCAGCGGCAAACTGGCGATCAAGAAACAAACGGCGTTTCCGGGGAAATTCACCCTGGTCGGCATGCTGGAGGAGGGCGCCATGGCCGGCGAGGCCACCGTTCTCGACCGGGGGCGCAGGGTTGCGACGGTGGAGGTGGTGGAAAAATGCCGACTTTTCGTGCTGCGCTCGGACGATTTTGATAAATTACTTGAAGTCCAACCCACACTTGGTATTACAATAATCCGCAGGATGCTGCATGTGGTCGGCATTCGCCTGCGCAAGGCCGGGGAACGGCTTGCCCAACTGCTGTGATGACGGTAACAATGAGGTTGGATATGCTCCCTCGTCGGTCTCCTGCCAAATCCGTCCTGCCGCCATGGTTCGGAAACCTGCTGTTGCCGGTCATCCTCGGCGCTGCCGGCTGTACCGCTTTTTTCGCCGTTGCCGCCCCGGGCGAGGGGATGCCGGCCGAGACCCTTCTCCTCGCCCCCGTCTGCGGCGGACTTTTTCTTACCGCCTGGAGCTGGTTTGAAGGCAAAGTCCGCAAGCTGGCCGTATCCCTGGCCGCGACGACCAATCCTCTCCTGGCCGGCTTCTTCCTGTTCTTCGCCATGCTGATCGCCGCTCTTCTGCTCGCCAGTGTCTGCATCAGCCAGCCCTGTCAGCTTTTCTGGCAGAGATCGGGCACCGCCGCCGTCGGCGCCACCGCTTTTGCCCTGCAGACGGCCAATCTCGCCATGGGCTTCGCCCTGATCCGGCTCGCCGTCGTCGTCCGTAAATCGCTGGTCCGGCTGGCGGCCCACTGAGTCTTCGGGACCTTCCCGCCGCTCCGGCCGCAGATCGTGCGCGCACTGTTCGACAGCATTCCCTGGCCGCTCGTGGTGGTGCTCTGTCTCACCCTGGGGCTGGCTCCTTTCCGGCCGCCGCATCTCGTCGAGAAACTGCGGCTGTTGAGCCATGGCGAACTGGTGCGGCCGCTGGACTGGTTCGATCTGTTCCTGCATGCCTCCCCCTGGCTGCTGCTCGCCGGCAAGATTTTGAGCCGATTCGATCGGTGACCGGTGCTCTCCGGCGGGACGGCGCTCTGTCCCTGTCACACCCTGATCGGCCTTCATCCTGTTCGGTGAGGAAGAGCCATGTTGCCCAGTGAAATCGAAAGGATCATTCACGGTCTCGCCAAAAAGCACGGCTCCGGCTTCGAACTGCGTGCCCGGTATCTCACCGAATCGGGCAAATTGCGATACCGGCAGGGCGTGTTCCGGCAATTGACGGGAGATCTGCTGATCCTCGAAAATGCCGAGAAGGGAGCGACCGTACGCCTTTGGCTCGACCGCATCGTCGAACTGAGGAAGAAGGGGTGATGATGGCAGCCGGCGATGGTGAAGACGAGGAACTGCACGTCGGGATCATCGGTACCGGACGCCATGGTTCCCGCTACGCCCGCCATATCGTCGCCGGCGACATCCCCGGCCTGCGGCTTGGCGCCATCAGTCGCCGTTCCCCGGTCGGCCAGGAGCAGGCGGCGGCCTTTGGAGCGCAATGGCATGCCGACTGGCGGGAGCTCGTCGCTTCTTCCCGTGTCGGTGGCGTCATCGCCGCAACCACCCCCAACCTCCATGCCGCAATCGCCCGCTGCTGCGCGCGCCACGACAAACCGCTGCTCCTCGAAAAACCCCTGGCCGCCACCCCGGCCGATGCCGCGGAAATCGCCGCCATCGCCGCGCAGGGTCGCATTCCGATTACCGTCGGCCATACCCTGCGTTTCAACAGTACGGTTCTCGCCCTGGGCGCCCTGCTGGAGCGGGTGGGAAGACTGCACTGCTTCCATGCCAGTCAGCGGCTGGAACCCTCCTTTCATGCCTGGCTCGACGTCCCCGAGCTCGCCGGGGGCGGTGTCCTCCTCCATACCGCCGTCCACATCTTCGATGCCCTGCGATTCATTACCGGGCGGGATATCCGTCGGGTGCGGGCGGTGGGATTCCGCCGGCACAACCGATGCCTGGAGGATCTGGTTCTGGTGCAGCTGGAAATGGAAGGTGGCCTGGTGGGGAGTATCGATGCCAGCAAGGTGGGGGCAGGCCGTTGCGGCCGCTATGAATTCGTCGGCGAGGACGGCCTGCTGCAGGGGGATCAGGTGCACGGTACCCTGGAATTCATCGTCGGTGCCGGGCGGGAATCCATCGCTGTCGGCGCACCGGTGCCCGCCCTGGTGCCGCTGCTGACCGGATGGCTCGCCTATCTGCGGGGAAGGGCGGAAAATCCGGTCACCGTCGAGGACGGCCGGCGGGCGGTCCTGGTTGCCGATGCCTGCCGGCGGGCGATGGAAAGCGACGGCTGGATCTCTCTTTTCTGAAGCTTTTCCGGCGGCGAGCAGGTACTATCAGTCCGATGGCCTCGCCGGATCCCTGTCCGGTCTCCCCCTTCCCGTCAGCCAGGTGGAACGACGATGTCCCGTAACAGCACGACCCTTCCCGTCCTTTTTTTCTTCCTTATCCTGTTTCTTCTCGGAGGCTGCGGCGGCGGCGAGGACAGGAAACCACCGACCGCCGCCCTGCAACAGCCGGCGCCAACGTTCTCCCTGGTCGACGACAAGGGCAGAACCTGGAACCTGGAAGAGTTGCGGGGCAAGGTGGTCTTCCTCAATTTCTGGGCCACCTGGTGCCCGCCCTGCCGGGAAGAGATGCCATCGATGGTCAAACTCAACGCCATCCTGGCCGACAAGCCCTTCGTGATGCTCACCGTGCTGGTCAACGACGACGTGCGCAAGGCGGAGAATTTCCTTGCCGACCTGCAGGGCAGCCTGCCTATCCTCGCCGACACCGACGGCAGGGTGGGAGCGATGTATGGCCTGACCGGCGTGCCCGAAACCTTCATCATCGACAAAGAGGGCATCCTCCAGAAAAAGTACATCGGAGCCTTCCCCTGGGATTCCGACGGCGCCCTGGAGATGCTCAAGCTCTACCTGTGATGGGCGGCAGTCGGGGACGCGCAAGGCCCGAGCACGGCCTGCCATCCGCCGTGTCGCCGCAGATGTTCGATGAGCATGCGGTGACCGGCAGGGAAGGCGTAGTCCTCGATCTCCTCCGGCCGAATCCAGCGGCCCTCCTGCGCGGCGGTGAGCCGGGGCGGGCGGAGGTCGGGGCCGGCCAGGCAGCAGGCGAAGCCGTGCAGGGTCACCCGATAGATGGTGTAGGAATGATGCACGGTGGTGATCGGCGTCAACCCCAGCACCGTAAACCCGGTTTCCTCGCCTATCTCCCGCAAGAGGGCCGCCTCCGGCGTTTCACCCTCCTGCAGCCTTCCCCCTGGAAATTCCCAGAGATTACCCCAGACATCGTCGGCCAGCCGTTTCTGGATGAATATCCTGCCGTCCCGGACGATGATCCCTGTCGCCATCCGGATCCGCACCGGTTCCTTTACCGGGCCGCGTACCGGCCGCTCTGCGACGGTCCCCTGCTGCCTCGCCTCGCAGTGCGGCGCCAGCGGGCAGCGCGGACAGGCTGGTCGTTTCGGCGTGCAGATCAGGGCGCCCAGTTCCATCAGCGCCTGATTGAACAGGCGTGAGCGGCCTTGCGGCAGCAGGGCGCGGGCCTTGGTCTCGATGAAGGCCCGGCTCGATTTTACCGGGGCGGGGATGTCGAACAGACGGGAAAAGACCCGTTCGACATTGGCGTCGACCACCGGGTAGTCCTCGTTGAAGGCAAGACTCATGATGGCGGCGGCGGTGTAGGGGCCGATCCCGGGCAGACGGCGCAGCTGCCCGTAGTCCGCCGGCAGTTCGCCCTTGTGTTCCGCCATGAGCCGCAGTGCGGTGGCGAGCAGGTTGTCGGCCCGCCGGTAGTAGCCCAGGCCTTCCCAGAGTTTGTACACCTCGTCCCTGGAGGCCTCGGCCAGCCTGGCCACGTCGGGGAAGCGCCGGCACCACCGCTGGAAATAGGCCACCCCCCGGATCATCTGGGTCTGCTGCAGCATGACCTCGGAGATCCAGACGTGGTAGGGGGAGTAGGTTCGGCGCCAGGGAAGGTCACGCTGATGGCGGTCGAACCAGGCGAGCAGGGCCTGCTGGATGCCGGTCGTTTCCCGCATGCGGTCGGAAGGGTTTCCTTTGGCCATACTCCTCGGGACCTAGCGGCGGCAGCGGCCGTTGCGCAGGCGGACGAACACGGCGCCGCTGTTGTCGATGCTCCCGCCCTCCCAGCGAAAGGACGCGATCTTTCCGGAAAAGTGCATGGCCCGCAGCAGCTGGTCGACCCCGTCGCGCAGCACCGGCGGCCCGGCGGAATGGAGACCCTTGCCGGTGATGATCCTTACCCACTCGTTGCCAAGGCGTGCCTGGGTGTACAGGAAACCGTCCACCAGCACGGCCAGGTCGACCGTGGTGCGGCCGTGGAGGTCGAGGGTTGCCAGCGGCGAAACCCGCCGGCACTTCTCACCGGTGGAGCGGGGCAGCGGCAGGCCCTTGTGGGCGAGGATTTCACTTGCAGACAGATCCTCCCGCCAATGGACCATCTGTTCGGAAAAGCTCGGCTCCCGGGCGTCGACCGCCGGTTTTGCGGCGGGATCCTGTCCTTGGATGAGCCGGTATCGTTTTTTCTTTGAATCCACGGCAAGGTTCGGGTGTCGAGATCGGAACAGGGAAAGGCCTTTTTCTTACCATACCCTGCCGGCTTGGCAAGTGGAGACCCGCGCCGGCCGCGGCGGGGGAATTGTTCTGTTGACTGGCGGCGGAGATTCCAGCATTACTACGCTTGGACGACCCGAAGGCAATTCAAACGGAGGAACGCAATGGACAACTACTACGATCCCGCCGACCTCGCCGGGTTCGGCGATATCGGTGAAGAAGCCCCGGAACTGGCCGGGAAATTTTTCGATTACTACCATGCGGTATTCGCCGAAGGGGCGCTGTCGGCAAGGGAAAAGGCATTGATCGCCCTTGCCGTCGCCCATGCGGTGCAGTGTCCCTACTGCATCGACGCCTATACCGCCGCCTGCCTGGAACAGGGATCGAACAAGGCGGAGATGACCGAGGCGGTGCATGTCGCCTGCGCCATCCGCGGTGGTGCCGCCCTAGTGCACGGGATGCAGATGCGCAGGGTCTGCGGCAAGCTGTCCCTGTAGCGCTGCCGCCATGCTGCCCTTTTCCCGAAGACTGGCGGAAACCGGCCGCATTCTTTGTCGCGACCGGCTGCACACCCTGCAGGTCAATGTCGGCCGGCGCTGCAATCTCGCCTGCGTTCACTGCCATGTCGATGCCGGTCCCCGTCGCCGCGAGAGCATGAGCGGGCAGACGGTGGCCGAGGTGGTGGCCTTCGCGGAACGCATCCCCTTCCGGGTCGCCGACATCACCGGCGGCGCCCCGGAACTCCTCGACCATCTTCCCGAACTGATCCGGGGGCTCGCCGAGCGGACCGACCGGGTCCTGCTGCGCTCCAACCTCGTGCTGCTCCTCGACCCGCGGCGCCGCCAGCTTCTCGAACTCTGCCGGCGCAGGCGGGTGGTCATCGTTGCCTCCTTCCCCTCGATCAACGAGAATCAGGCCGATGCCCAGCGCGGCGGCGGGGTCTGGCGGCAGAGCATCGCCATGCTCAAGGAGCTGAATCGGATCGGCTACGGGATGGAGAACAGCGGCCTCGAACTCGATCTGGTCTCCAATCCCGCCGGCGCCTTTCTGCCGGTGGAACAGTGCGCGGCGGAGCGCCGGTTCAAACAGGAGCTGGCGCGCCGCTGGGACATTCGCTTCAACGAGCTGTACGTCTTCGCCAATGCACCGCTGGGGAGATTCCGCGCCTGGCTTGCGGCCTCCGGCAATTTCGATGCCTACATGCAACGACTGGCCGCCGGATTCAATCCGGACACCCTTGACGGCCTGATGTGCCGGTCGCTGCTCTCGGTCTCATGGCAGGGTCTGCTCTACGACTGTGATTTCAATCTGGCCGCCAACCTGCCCCATGGCGGCTCCCCGGTCCATGTCCGTGACGTCGACCGCATCGATTCCGCCATCCCGATCCGCACCGGCGATCACTGCTATGCCTGCACCGCCGGGGCCGGCTTCACCTGAGGGGGGAGCATCGCCGCCCGGTCGGGCGGTTGAGGGGAGTGATCAGCGGTTGCTTGCCAGGTCGGCCGGTCTTGCGCCAAGACGGATGGTGGCGGTGACCTTCTGGGAGGTGAGGTCGATGACCGCGATGCCGTCGTCGATGGCGGCGAAGAGCAGGTTCCTGGATTTCGAGATGGCCATTTCTCCGGGCGGAGAACCCAGCGGGATCCGCTTGGCCATGGTCAGCTGCCGGGGAAAGATGATGCCGATGGCCTCTTCTTCGGGCAGGGCCGCGTAAAGAAATCGGCTGTCCGCCACCAGGTTGGCGGGCGTCGAACTGAGCAGCCGCTTCTCCTTCTGCCCGCCTGCCGGGTTGAGCCGTACCAGGGTGTTCTGCGCGCTGACCAGAAAATCCTCCTCGAAGGCGACCACCCCGGTGGCGTCCATGCCGGAAACCGCCTCTCCCTGGCCGGTCAGGGAAGAACCGTCGAGCAGGACGATTTCCTGACTTGCCGGGACGATGACCGCAATGATGTTGTGGCCGGCGAGATAGGCCGCCCGCAAGGGCGTTGCCCGGAAACGGTGCAGGGCGGTCAGTTCACCCCGCCCGAGATCGATGATTCCCGCCTGATCCTGATCGCCGTCCAGCAGCAGCGCCTGATTGTCCCGGGTGGCGATCATGAAGGAAGGTCTTTGCAGCATGGGGATATGCAGGGCGTTCAGCAGGTTGCCCGAGGTCAGTTCCAGGGTGCTGATGCTCCGGCTGGCCGTGTCCAGCGCGTGGAGGCGGTCGCGATCGCCATCGATGATCAGGTGTCCCGGCTGCTCGCCGCCGTCCAGCGTGGCGATGACCCGTGCCTTGTCCGTTCTGATGACGAAGATCGTTTTTTCTTCCGGCACGGCCGCGAAACAGAGATCGGAATGGAAGATGTTCCGTCCGCTGCCGGCAGTCATCGGCAGCGGTCCCGAGGACGTCTGCCGCACCGCGTCGGCCGGGATGGTGAGAAACAGAGCCGTTGTCCTGCCGCCTGCGACCGCCAGACGGTTGGCGATGGGGAGGACGAGTTCCTCGACGTCGTACCGCAGCCCGCCGCCCTGCACATGCAGATTCCGCAGTCTGAGTTCACGGTAGTTCGCTTCGGCCAGAGTGGCAGACGCCGCGAGATGCTGGCCGTTGCCGTTGTTGCCGGCAAGGTTCATGCGGGCGGCCAACCGGATCCAGTCGCCGTCGCCGCGAATGGCAATATCCGCGGCGCTCAGGGAAAAATCGGCGACGGCGAGATCCGGGTCGTCGACGTTGACATAGAGCAGCAATCTTCCGTCAGCCTCGCCGGCGTCGGCGCGGCCGGCGGGGAAGAAGAGGGCGGGCAGCAGCAGAAGCAGGAGCAGGAGCAGGCGCAGGGGCACGCGACAGCGGCGGCGATGCCGGGCCGAGGCGGGAGGGGCCGGTTGGAAGGGGAACGGTGGAGAGAGTGGCAGGGATTTCATGCGTTCACCTGATGCCGTGGTTGCGAACCCTAGTTTTTGCTCGTGTGGCAGAGGGCACAGCCGTTGTAGCCGCCGGCGGCGGGCCACTGCCGGTAGTTCCAGCGCAGGCTGTAAGTGAATTTCGTGCCGTGAGCCCGGTGGCAGGAAAGGCACATGAGCACCGCGTCGTTGCCCGAGGAGTAGACGGTGGCGTTGACCGCCGCGCTGGTGCTTTCCGTCGCCACCGGCGCGATGACCGAGTAGTCGTTGCCGATGCCGGAACCGCCGTTGTATGTCGTGTATTCGCTGGAGGTTGTTGCCTGCTTCATGTCGAAATCGGTGGGGTGGCGCAGCCAGACGCCGTCGCCGAAGGCGAGGGGGGCGCTGGTGTTGGCGATTCTGCCGGCGCCGTGATGGAAATCGCCGTGGCAACGGCCGCACAGGGAACTGATGGTGCCGCCGCTGTCGTTTTCTGAGGCGCGATGGATGCCGTAGTACTTGTTGTGGGCGTTCTTGGTGGGTTGATACTCGTAGTTCGGAGCCTCGAAACCCTGGACCCCGTTCAGGAACCGATAGCTCTTGGCCACGCTGGAGCCGTCTTTCCAGGCGCTCATGTCGTTGCTGTGGTGACTGCCGGAGAGGGAGAGATAAGGGTCCGCCACCGCGGCGTTGCCATGACAGCCCGAGGTGCCGGCACAGTTGAGTGGCCCGGTCGTCGTACCGCCGGGAGCAATCCTGCTGGTTGCCACGATGCCGGCGACGTTGTGGCCGGTATATTCATCGACCATGGTCCAGAAGAAGTTGCCGCCGGCCAGGGTGGTGGTGGCGGGGGTCGTTTCGGTGCCGGTGGAGCCGTATTCGGGCTCCGAGGTGGTCAGCACCCGGGGAACATGGCTCCAGGAGCCGTCGAAGGTGCCGTCGTTGGTGCCGGTGTGGCAGCCGAGGCAGGTGTTGCGCAACAGTGACGGCAGCGGATTGGAACCGGCGCCGGCGCGGAGCATGGACCCGCCCGCCTCGCTGTTGTGCATGGTGTGGCAGTTGGCGCAGGCTCCGGAGACCTTGGCCAGACTGTCCGGCGGGGGCAGCAGCAGTGCGGCCAGCAGCAAGCCCGCCGCCGCCGCCGCGGTGGTTCGGTTCTTGTTGTCAGGCGCCGATTTTCCGCCGTGTCCGCGCGTGGTCATTTTCGGAGCACCATCACCCGGTTGTTACCCTCGTCGACGATCCAGAGCCGTTCCCTGGCATCGAAACGGATCAGGGAGGGGTACTGCAGCTCGCCCTCGTTTTCCCCGCGGCCAAGAAAGGTGGAAGCCACCTGTCCTCCGGGTTGCAGCACGGCGACCTTGCCGGCATGCCGGTCGAGCAGGTAAACGAGACCGCCAGGGTCGCAGGCCAGGGAAACGGGAAATTCGATGGTCTCGGCAAGGGGGGTTGCGTCACGGTGCTCTCCGGTCGGGGCATAGCGGTGGATTTTTTTCCCGGAAAGGGCCAGGATCTCGCCGCCGTGGAGAACGAAGTCCCTGAAACCGCCCGGGTCAGGGCAGTCGATCCTGGCCGTTTCCCTGTAGTTGCCATCGTAGAAAACCAGTGAGCCGCTTTTTTTGTCGAGGACGAGAAAGCCGTCGTTGCTCGGGGAGATACGGCGGGGGTAAACCGGGACCCCCTTCGACAGGAGATCGTGCCTGGTGGCGGATCGTCTGGCCGGATCCACCTCGACCAGGCCGGCATATTCGTACTCCAGCACCCGGAAGATCCCCTTGCCGTCCTTGATCATGTCCGCCGGTTTGCGGATCTCGCCGCCGGCGTTGAATTCGGCGAGAAAGTCGCCGGAAGGGCTGAAGGAAAGCAGTCGGTCGTTTTCAGGGTCGGCCACGTACACCCGGTCGGATACCGGGTCATGGTACCAGCCGGAGGGTTGGCCGAAGGGGCGTGTCTCGCCTCCGACCTTGAGGATGGCCGCTACCTGCCACGGGGAAACGGCGGCCAGGGCAACTCCGCCGCCGGCGCCTCCGGCCAGCAGCGCCGTGGTCGTCACCAGAAGAGCGGCGGCGCGGAATCCGGTCAATAGGGATGACATTGTACGCAAAGCTCCTTCTCGCCGTTCAAGCGCAGGTGATAGGGCTGGTCGGTTCCCTTGGTGAGATGACAGGTGACGCAGGTAACCAGGGTGCCGTTGCGGGGATCGCGAATCGCTTCTCCCACCGGGTGGGTGAATTTGCCCTGGGTTTCGTGGCACTGTTCGCAGACCGCGTTGCCGTCCATCTTCAGCATGGCGACCCGGTTGCTGCCGTGGATCGTATGGCAGGTGGTGCAGGTGGCGATGCGCGGATGGCGATGGCTGCGGGAGGCGAAACGTTTTTCGGTGTCCCGGTGGCAGCCGAGGCAAAGACCCGGCTCCGCCCCCTTCAGCATCGCCCTGCCGTCGCCGGCATGGGGGCTGTGGCAGCCGATGCAGACATTGGCGGCACCCATGCCGCTGAGATGACTGTAACGCATGCCCGCGGCCTTGCCGACTTCGTCATGGCAGCCAAGACACAAGGACGAGCCCCCGGTGCCGCCCGCCGAATGGCATGTGGCGCAGCCTTCCTGGTAAGGGGCGTGGAGCACGGCCTTCACCAGGTGGCGGCGCGGACTTTCGTGGGGGGTGTGGCAGCTCATGCACTGTTGCGGTTGTTCCGGGAAATTCCGGTGTTCGCCGCCGTTTTTGTGACAGGAGAGGCAGAGCGTGGCCGGGGCGCTTTTCAACAGGTAACGCTGGCTGCCGCCGTGGGAATCATGACAGCTGGTGCAGGCGATCCTGGTGAGATGGGAGGAGGCAGGCCGTTCGACGCTGACGGAGTGGCATTTCTGGCACAGGGTGTTGACCCGATCGGTCAGCAGCCGTTTCTGGGATGAGGCGTGGGGCGCATGGCAGGCAAGGCATTCGCCGCGGTTGACGGGATCATGGCTGACCGAGCCGCCCGGTCCGCCGCCGATATTCCGATGGCACTCCCGGCAGAGCCTGTCGGCGGTGACCGGCAGTAATCCCTCATGGCGGGCGGCGTGCGGATTGTGGCAGGCGGCGCATTTCTTTTCTGCCACCGGCCGATGGACGGTGGCGCCGGTGAATTTAGACGGCGAGTGGCACTGAAAGCAGTAATCGGACATCGCCGCGAGGCCGTCCGTCGGCAGCAGGGAGGCGAGAGCGAGAAGGAGAACGGCGAATATCCGGTTCATTTGCCCTCCTCGTGGCATGGGGTGCATTGCCCCGTGGCAAAGGGGGTGTGAAGAACCGGCAGCAGCAGACGATTGTCCCTGCCGCCGTGCGGGTCATGGCAACCGGTGCAGCCCTTGCCCTGCATTGGGATGCGGCGATGGGCCGCCCGCATGGTTTCACTGTCGAACTGGTGGCAGTCGGCGCAGAGTTTTTCCGGCGCCACCCGGAGCAGACGGGGGAAGGTCGACCGATGGGGATCATGGCAGGTGGCGGTGCAGCCTTCGAGGGCAGGCGCATGCGCCTTGCCTTCCACCCAATCGGCGGCGATGGCGGGATGACAGCCGACGCAGGTTTTGGGTTCCGCCCCGATCAGATGACCACCGCCGCCGTGACCCGAGTGGCAGGACAGGCATTCGCCCCTGCCATAGGGGCGATGGAGGCTGACGGCGGTTTCCGGCGCCTGCCGCCCGCCGGCATGGCAGTCGTCGCATACCTCGGCAACCGGTTTGACCAGCAGGTGGGGGGCGTTGCTGTTGTGCGGCAGATGGCAGGCGGCGCAGTTCCGTTGCCGGTAGGGGGCATGCTGTGCGTTTTCGTCAAAGGGATGGCATGTCTGGCACAGCTCCGCGCCTTGCGCCTTGAGAAACCCATCGTTGCCGTTGCCGTGGGCTGCGTGGCAACGGTTGCACTCCCCCTGGGTGTAAGGTTGATGGGAACTGAGTCCGCCGATGACCTTTCTGGTGAGCGGGTGGCAGGAGCCGCAGATCCGCCGGGAGTCGTCCCGCATCAACCCCGGGTTGCCGGCATGGGCGCCATGACAGAGAAGGCAGTCGCCGCTGGCGTAGGGGGCGTGGTTGCCACCACCATCTTTTTTCTGGTGACAAGTGGAGCAGAGCTCGGGCACCTCTTGCCGGAGAAGGGCCTTGCCGCCGGTGTGGCCGAAATGACAGGAGAGGCAATCGCCTCCTGCTGACGGTGCATGGGTGACCGCGCCCTGGTGGATCATCGTGTGACAAGCGGTGCAGACTTCGAGCTGACCGGCCCGGAGCAGGGCGGGCTCGTCGCTGCCGTGGGGAACATGGCAGTCGCCGCAGTGGCCTTGGCGGACCCCGGCATGGGTCGGTGTGCCGACCTCGTGGCAGCCGGCGCAGGAAGATTCCAGGTCGGCGGCCGGGGAAAGGGTGGCGCGCGCCCCATCGGGATGGCAGCCATTACAATCGCCCCGGACCACCGGCGGGTGCATGGTCGCCCGCAACAGCCCCGCTTTGTCGGAGGAGTGGGGGGTATGACACTGGACGCAGCCTCCGGTCAGGCGGAAATTGAAGTGGGCGGCGGCGAGTTTGGGGGCGTCGGGACGGTGACAGGTCGCGCAGAGGGTATCGGCCGTCTCCCTGAGAAGATGCCCCCCCTTGCCCAGATGCCCCGCATGACAGGACAGACAGCCCTCGGCCAGCGGCGCGTGCGTGAATTTGCCGGAGAACGGTTCCTTTCCATGACAGGAGAGGCAGATGTCGCCATCCTGCTGCTTCAGCAGATGCCGGTTGGGGCTGTTGTGGGGATCGTGACAGCGGGTACATGGCTGAGCCGCCACCGGCGGGTGCGCGCCCTTGGCGCGTCGTTGGGCATCGACATCGCGATGGCAGGAAAGGCAGAGCGGTACCACTGCCTGCCGCAGGTTGATGCCGCCGATGAGACCATGGGGGAGATGGCAGGCGGTGCAGCCCTTGCCGTCGAGAGGGGCGTGCCGGTAGCCGCCGGAAAATCGCTGTGCCCAGTCCTTGTGACAGTCGAGACAGGCGGGCCGCTGCCGCTGCCGGGCAGGCGCAGCGGGTTCGGATACGCAGGAAGCGGCGAAAAACGCCGGCAGACAGCAGGCCGCCACCCGCAGCAGGAGAAGGAGGCGCCGCGCCGGCGATGCCGGCCTTGCGGATGATGTGTGTCCGTGTTTCATTCTGCCTTCTTCAAGGTGAGCCGGATGTCTCGCCATTTGTCCGTATCGACGTGGATGCGGGACAGACGACGGAGGCGAGCGGTGGTTTCCTGGACGGCCTGGTTCCGCCGCAGGTTCGTCAGTTGCTCTTCGATGGCCGCCCGGCATTCCTCCAGCGGCAGGGTGCGCGAGGGGTGGGTTGTGACGAGCTGGAGGACGAAAAATCCATCGCCGTCCTTCACCGGTTTGCTCACCTCGCCGGGGGAAAGACCTTCCAGGGCCGTCTTGACCGGAGGGGGGAGATGGTCGAAGGGCAACTTTTTTTCCTCCGGCAGCCTGGCGGTGAATTTCTCCACCGTTTGCCGGAAATCCCTGCCCTGCAGGTCGCAGGCAATATGCAGCTTGGCGGCGGTATCCCGATCCGTGGCTGCGGCCCGGTATTCGACGACGGCCGGCACCCGGAATTCGCTTTTTTTGTTGTCGTCATAATACTGAATAATTTCCTGTTGGGAAACGGCGGGCAGCTCCTGGAACAATTTTCTTTCTAGCTCCTTGATCAACCGGTGGTTGCGATAGAAGGCGTATTCCTCGCGCAGTGGCGACCGTTCCTGGTAATTTCGTGAACGGGCTTCGGCGAACAGCAGTTCCTGATTGAAAATGTTGGTGGCGGCGGCGAGGAACATTTCCCGGCGTTTTTCCCTGTCCGCCCTGGCGTAGAGAGGATCACCCGCCAGGGCCTGGCCTACCTGGGAGGCGCTGAGGGTGATGACGTCGCCGGCGGCAAGCACGCTCTCGCCGATTCCGCCCGGATCGTCGCCGGGATCCAGCGCGGCGATGGCTTCCTGGTCGAGGGCCGCATGGAACTTGCTGCGGAGTTTGGCCAGCAGGGCTTCGGTGAGGGACTGTTCCCGCGCTTTGTACGCTTTCCGTTGGATGGCGGCGTGTTGCGAGGCAAAATCCTCGGGATCGAACCCGTCGATTGTTTCCAGCAGGAAAAAGCCCGCATGGCCCTCTTCGGCTTCCAGGGGCGAACATTGGCCGGGAGAGAGGGTTTGCAGCATGGCGCGAACCTGGGCCGACACCCTGGCCGGCCGCAACAGCATCGGTTTTTTTGCCAGCGACGAGGTGTCCGGAACCCCGGCATCGCGGTCGTGGCCGCACACCGAGACCATGGCGGCCCGTGCGGCCTCGGGGTCGCGGAAAAAGAAGAACGTCCCCTGGTAACGGGGGAGGTATTCCTGTTCGTAGACAGCGCGGATATCTTCTTCCCGGACGTCGATCCTGCTGTCGATCTCCTCCTGCTTCAGCAGAAGAAAGGCGCGAACCTTCAGGAATGTTTCCAGCTTGCGCCGGTAACTCTCCAGTTCGTAGAGCTGCATGGAGTTGGCTTCACGGGCGAGCAGCAGCCAGTCGATATAGGGATCGGCGGAAGCCGGGACCTCCATGCCGGGTTCGCGGAAGTAGTTCCACCAGGATGCGATATCGGCGGCGGTGTAGCCCCCGTCGTCAAGCCGGATGACGACGTCGCCGGCTTCGGCGTTGGCCTTCGCCGGAGTCGACACCAGCCACGGGATGGCGGCGATGAAGATCAGTCCGCACAGCCGGAAAGCCCAAGATTTTCCCATGAAAGAAGCATCTCCTCGAAGGTTTTCTTAACAAGGCCGGTCAAGGTGTTCACCTTGCCGTAATGGAGGATCCTGCGGTACTCCTCACCCTCCCTGGCGACGTAGGAACTGACGATGATACGGTTGTCGGCCGCACTCTGCAGGGTTAGCTGCACGGCAAAGGCGGGATTGATGCCACTGCTCTCCGGCCGTTCCTCCATGCGGACCACCGTGCCGGTAAACAGATGGCTGCAGTTCAGCTGATCGGCGATCAGGCGCAGCTGTTCCTGGCTGGGGTGTTCGTAGCGGCCGAGCTGCAGCCGCCGGAAGGCCCGCATCGTATCGCCCTCGAGAACGAGCATGCCGGGATAGCGTTGTTCCAGCTCCGCGGTGAAGATGCGGTAGGCGATGATGCCGCCCTGGGGATGATCGGACTGGTTCTTGAAGGGGAGAACCGCGGCCCGGCAGACGCCCTTGGACGGAAAGGCGGAGATGAGCCGTGTCTCGGGGAGGCTTTCAGCACGGTGGCAACCGCCCAGAAGAAGGGTGACAGAACCGATGAGGACAGCACAATAGAGCAATTTCAGCATTTTTTTCGCTGCGTTGAACAGGATGGAATCCCTGTGATCCTGAGGAGAACGGCTGGGGAAAGGTGATCAGAAATCCTCGACCCAGCTGTCCATGGCCGGTGTTGGCAGGTGCTCCTGCGTGGTCCTGCCGGCGGCCAGTTGCTGGACATTGTCGATGGTGTTCACCACCTTGTTGCCGAGCAGATCGGTTGCCGTGACCCGGCAGGAAATTTCGCTGTCGGTCAGGGAGCCGATGCCGCCCTTGATGATGACCGTTCCCGGCAGACTGTCGCCGTATCGTTCGAGCAGCAGATCGTTGTTCTTGTTCCACAGCTGCAAGGACCAGTACTTCACCGGGATATCGCTGTCGGTGACCAGGTTGATGGTGGTGGCGCCGTCGGCATCCGCCTTCATGGAGACGATCGGCGCCACCGGTTCCGGGACGTAGCGAACCGTTTCGGTGGTCTGGGAGAAGTTCCCCGCCCGATCCCATGCCTGCAGGGAAACGGCATAGATGCCGGCGGGTGCCTTGCTGCCTTTGCTGGTCTGGCCGTTCCAGGTGACGCTGCCGTCACAGACCGTATCCTTGCCGTCGTACTCGCTGACCGGTTCGCCGTTGCCGTTGACGATGACGATTTTCCAGCGGGAGAGGGGCTCCCCGCCTGCCAGGCGGAAATGGATGGATGTCTGACCGGAAAAGGTGGGGATGCCGTCGATCATCTTGCCCTTTACGGTGAGCACCCCTCCGGGAGGCGAGGAATCGACCTTGTAGGACCCGATGTAGTGTTCCGTCTTCTCGCCGTTGTCGGCGATCGCTACCATGACGACCTCGTGGGAGGAATCGTCGTCGGGCGACTGCCAGCTTCCCTGGAACATGTCCCGGGTGGGGGTGAGGGCGGCGAGCCGCGGGCTGTTGCCGGCTGGGCCCTTTTCGCCGTCCCAGGCCGCCTGGAAGGTGTTTTCGGCGGGTTTCTTTTCGGCGAGATGGACCGTGCTGCCCACCTTGAACATGACCTTGTCCGGGAGGGCGGCGAGGGGATTGAAACGCACCGAACAGCGGATCGTCTCTCCGGGCTTGATATAGGTGGGGGCGAGATGGACCGAAGCGACGAGGAACTGCTGCGGGGGAGTGGCGGAGCTGAGCTTTGGCGGATGCTCGGGTGCCGGCATCCCGGTCAGCAGTCTTTCCATGCCCGTTTCGGTGATGGCGGTCATCGCGTCCGGGGCGGCGATCCCCAGGGGGGTCTGGATCTCGTCCCGGTTGAGACCGACCGTCGATGCCCAGGTCACCCGGCCGTCGCTGGTACGGATGAATTTGATGGTCATCCCGAAGGACAATCGGTTTTCGTCAAGCTGGGTAAGGGTGGCAAGCACCAGGTGGCTGCAGCCGAGCTCCTCCCCGGCGAGGGCGATTTCCGCCAGCGAGAAATGGCCGACGGTGCGTATGCGGTGCGCTGCGAGGAAGTCCAGCAGTTGCCGGGAGGGGATGCTGTCCACCCCTTTGTCCCGCAGATGGTTTTCCAGAATCTCGGTGACAGCCCAGTTGGTGTTGCCGCTGCCGATTCTGAGGTCCTCCACCGGCAGGATGGCGACCTGGGCAAAAGCGGCGGTGTGCATGGCCAGGAGCAGCAGCCCCAGCAGGACAACGGTGCAGGGGGGCGAGACAATGGTCCTGCGAACTTCCGGGTGCCGGCCGGGTGACGCGATATGACGGGGGGGGAGGGGTTTCATTCCCTTTATTGTACCAATTCGCGGAGCCCGGGCTCAAGGGCCTGCGTCGGTGGCTTCGTCGTCACCGAGTTCGCCGCTATTCTCCAGATCCTCTTCTTCGGGAGCGACACCGCTCTCTTCTTCCTGCTGCGCCTCTGCGTCATCGGCCTGTTTCTCGACCGCGGCCGCAGCCGGCGCTGCCTGCAGTTCCTCGGTCGGCAGGACTTCCGGCTCCGGGGACGGCGGCGACAGATCGATGGTGGCGAGGAGGTCGCGGGTGAGTCTGCTCGCGACCGTGTAGGCGTCATCGGTCTTGAGGCCGAAAAGCTGTCGCATCACCGAGTCGCCGTTGCGGGTGCCGCTGGCGTTCCAGAGGATCGTGCCCGAATTGATGTCGAGAAGTCGCAGGGTCATCGCCACCTCGGGAAAGGAGACCGATCCCCGTCGGACCTCGCCGGCGGTATCCACCGTGCCTACCAGCAGGGCCTGGACACCCAGCTGCTGGCCCAGCCGTTTGATGACCTGGCGATTCATGGCGCCTGGTTCGGTGACTGCTTCCTCCTTGAGGACGCCGTCGACGATGCCCTTGTCCACCACGTCGAAGAGCCGGGAGGAGAGGATGGTGGAAATACAGAGGTCGCGGATGCGTTCCGTCGCGTACTTGTCGCCGCTGTTGTTTTCAAAGGGCAGCACCGCGATCGACCGGACCAGGGAGAGATCCGCATCCTCCCGATTGAAGGAGGATTTCGCCTTGCCGGCGCAGCCGCCCTGACAGAGAAGAAACAGGCTGCAGAGAATGAGGAGAAGGTAGCGCTGCATGAGGCCTCCTGCGCAAGTGTTAGGGTCCGTTGAAATGGGCGGAGAGCTGATTGAACCAGGTCCAGCCGTCGTCGATGTCGCCGAAATGGTAATCACCGCTGGAAATGAAAGACAGATACCGGCTGATCGACCAGATGACCGCAAGGTCCACCATCTGGTCGACGCCGTCGCTTTTGTGGAGCGAATAGCCGGTGGTGAAGCGGATTTTTTCTCCCGGCACCATACTGGCGTCCAGCGAGAATACCGTCCGGTCGTTCAGTTCACAGTACTGCTGTACCTGGCCGAGCAGGGAGAAATCGGCGGATGGCCGCCAGTTGAGGGTCAGTGCGTTGACCGTTTCCGCCGGCACCGCCGGCTGCAGGACTTTGCTGTACTCCGAGGAGAGGATGGCCTGCAGGGTGGGGCGCAGCATGGCGGAAAGGGTGAGTCTCGATTCGAGGCGATCGGAGGTGAGGCCGCTGTCGAGGCTGTCGGTAGTGTCGTAGCCGAGATCGAGCGACGCGGAGAGATCGGTGAAGATCTGGGAGGTGGTGGACACCACCGCGCTGTACCCCCGGGAGACCTTGTCTTCGCCCCTGAAATGTTCGTTGTAGGAGAGATCGGTGACCAGGGATACGGTGGGAAGCGGCAGGGAGCTCACCGTCGCGTGGTAGGTTCTGGTCATGCTGTCCGGTTGGTCGGTGAGGCTCTGGGTGGCGGCGGCGGCGCCGATGGTGGTGGTGACTGTGTCGGATGTCCGCCAGTCGAGAGTGGCGGAAAAGGTTTTGTTCTCGAAGCGCAGCCGATCGGTCGGCTCCGTGTTTTCATAGGAAAAATTGTAGGTCAACCCCAGGTCCGGACGGATACGCCAGCTGGCGTTGGCCTCGCCCGCATAGGAGGAGTAGGTGTTGGCCCGGACGAGTTCATCCTGGACGTTGGTCACCTGCTCCAGCGCCTCGATTTCGGAGAGTTCGACGGTGGCGGCGGGATAGGCGGTTGCCACCAGTTTGAGGTAGCGTGCCGGAAAGTTTGGCAGGGAAAAGACGAAGCGCCGTTCCGTCGGACTGTAGGAGGCAGGCAGATTCTGGGCGCGGCGGACCCAGGTGAGGTTGTCGTCGCTGGTGTAGAAGTCCCAGGTGAATGCCCCGGCAATCGCGGCGATGTTGCCGACCGTAAAGAGATGGATCATGTTGACGGTGCGGAAATCGACCCGGATGCCGATGTTGGGCAGGGCCACCGGGTTGCCTATCGTCACCGCGCTGTCGCGCCGGTTGCTGTCGATGAGGGCTCCGGCAAGCGGCAGGGTGGCCGTGGCCGGGGTACTGTTCAGGCCGAAGAAGCCACCGGAAACGGGGACCCGGAGCAGAACGCCGCCGCTACCCGCAGGGGTGGTGGAGGTGGTGCGGTCGTTGCGGTACTGCTGGGAAAGGTTGACGGCGAGGGTGTCGAAGAAGGTGCGGCTGGCGGTCATCCGGACGAGATGATCGTTGCCGGTGCTGGAGCCGCCGGAGGCGTGATCGCGGCTCTCCTGCCAGTTGTAGTTGTAGTACAGGGTCAGAAAACGGAGTTTGCGCCAGTCCACCGTCGAACCGAAATAACTGTTGCCGCTGTCCACTTCCCGGGGGTCGCCATCGTCGGTTGCCCGGCTCTGGCCGTAGGAAAGGCGAACCGCCGGCCGTTTCCAGGATTCCGACCATCGGCTGTTGAGAATCGCCTGCCAGGTGGAGGAACTCAAGTCCGGTTCCTCCTTGATCATCGTTTCAGCGACGGTGCCGTTCAGGGTGAAGAGAAAGAGGTTGTTGTCGACGGAGAGATCGGCGGAAGGATAGACCGCGTCGATGGTTTCCAAGCGGCCGTTGCTCCGGAAACCGCGCACGGCGAGGGAGCTGCGGAAGCGGTCGCTGTACTCGAACTGTTTCTGCAGATCAGCGCTGTAGTTTTCCCGGAAATCACTGAGCCCGTCGGAGGAGTCGCTCTGGCGCCAGTCACCGTTGATCGAATAGGTGAGGGCGTGCGCCCCTGCCGCCGGCAGGAGGAAGATGGGGAGACCGCAGATGAGCAGAATACGGCCGGGGATATCCCTGGGAAAAAGCATGATCTGGTGGGGCAGGAAGTACCGTTTTTATTGTGTTTTCAGTATTGTATCAACACAGTTCGGGAAAAGACAACCGGAAAGCCAACAAAAAAGGCGGCAGGTGCCGCCTTTTTTGTTGCTGGATTCGCCGGGTTGCCGCCGGAGGTTACGGCGCGTCCTTGGCGGTGTGGCAGCGGAAGCAGCCTTTGCCCTTGCCGGCGCCGTTCGTGCCGGCGATCATCGCGGTGTAGTCGAAGCGCAGCAGGTCCGCCTGGTTGGAACCATGGGCGTAGTGGCAGGACAGGCAGATGACGAACTTTCTCGCCGCCGCTATCGCATCGCCGCTCAGGTCGTCCAGGGTCGGGTAGGTGGTGAGGTCGTCGGTGCCGATGGGCACCTCGTAGTCGAGGGCGTTGGCGGTGGTGCCGTAGGTGTCGTAGGCGTCCGGACTGGTCTTGGTGAGCTCCTTGTCCGAGGGATGCCGTACCCAGGCGCCGGCCGTCACGGTGTTGGCGGCGGTGTGGAAGTCGCCGTGGCATTCGGAGCACAGGTAGCTGATCGTTTTCTTGCCGCCGGCATAGGCGCCGTCGGTATCGGCGGAATAACCGTTGTTGTTGACCGTGTAATCGCTGGAGGCGGTGCCGGCGATGTTGGTCAGCATTCGGAATTCCCGCAGGCTGCTGTCGTGATGCATCCCCGAGATGGCGGCGGCCGGGTCCGCCTCGGCGGAGTCGCCGTGGCAGCCGTAGGTGCCGGCGCAGGTCAGCTGGGTGGCCCAGTTGGCACCGATGGCGGTGCGGTTGGCGTCGACGTTCTCGTCCCAGCCGTAGGGGGTGACGGTGGCGCCGGACTTGACGGTGTCGACGTTGTGAAAGGTCGTTTCGTCGGCGGCGGCGCCATAGAAATAGCCGCCGGGCAGCCAGGCGTAGACGTTGCCGGCCGGAACGCTGGTCACTTTGACCAGCGGCGCGCCGGTGGTGTCGTCAAGGCCGTCGGCGTCGGTGCCCGCGCCGGTGTGGCAGCCGGCACAGGTATCCAGCAGCAGGCCGCCGTTGGCCGGGGTGTTGATCGCCGCGCCGTTCAGCGAGTTGTGCATGGTGTGGCAGCTCGAACACGCCCCGGTGATCGCCGCCGCGGCCGGCTGGGCGGCGAGCAGCAGCAGCACCGCGCCGCCGCCGAGCACGATGTGGACGTGTTTTGTTCCGAAAGTTCCTGACATGGCCCCCTCCGTTGCTTTTCCAACCTGGAATGGTGATAGTTTTCGGGAAAACGGTAGCGTTCGAGATTTTTTTCGTTGCATCTGTGTTTCTATAAATAGTTTAGCATGGGGTGCGGGACTGTGAGTAAAAAAAAGTGAAATCGCGCCGCCTATGGTACGCTTTTTGGCTTTTCCGCCGCAAAAACGTGGAGACGGTGGTTGAGGTAGTCGGCGACGATGAGGGTATCCGCCGGGCCGAGGTCGATGTCCACCGGATACTGAAACCAGCCGGGACCCCAGCCCTGCCCGCCGAACTCGTAGAGGTACCGGCCCTCCCGATCGTACACCGACACCATGTTGCGCATGTAGTCGACGATGGTGACCGTGCGGTGTACCGGATCGAAGGTCAGCGCCTGCGGCCGGCTCAGCTTGCCGCTCGATCCGCCCTTGGTGCCGAAGTGGAACAGCAGGGAGCCCTCCTGGTCATAGACGTAGATGCGGCTCAGGTATTCGGAGAGAAGGTACAGCCGGCCCTGATCGTCGAAGATCGCATCGTTGATCGGTACCGCGTTGACCGGGCCTTTTTTGTTTTCCGGAAGGACGGCCTCGGCGTCTTCGGTGTGCAGCATGCCCAGAAAGGAGCCGTCGGCACCGAGGCGGGCAACGCCGGGGTAGGCGGAACCCACCACGTAGATCGTGCCGTCCGGCGCGAAGGTGACCTTGGTGGGTGAAAAACCCGCTGCCTCCGGCTGATCGAAAACGATTTCCCGGTCGACGAAGAAGGCGGCGGAAAGGACGGTGATGCGGGGCGGGCGGTCTTCTCCCGCCGCCTGGCAGACGAAGATGCGGCCATCCGGGGCGACCGCTCCTCCTTTCGGCCGGTAGATGCCGCGCCCCCTGCCCAGATTCTGTTCCGGGAAAAGGTCGGGGCCGAAGTGGATGATCTGTCCCTTGCCTTCGTCGACGACATAGAATTCGCCGGTCTTCCGATCGGTAAAGATCGCGCTGGGGAACTGCAGGGAGACGCCGTCGGCATCTTTGGTCAGCATTTCGGTGACCTGCCACTGCGGCGGCGGTGGCGGTGGTGGTGCCGATTCATCCTCCCCACCGGTCGCGCTCCCGTCCTCGGCCTCCACCGGTTCGTCCTCGATGCCGGCCGTGGACAGGCCACTGTCCGCATCCTCTGCCGCCGGTGCCGGCTCCTCTGACTCGTCGGGCAACGGCTGGCTGACGATGGGAGTGCCGGAAAACAATGGCGCCGCAGGGCTGACCGGAGGGGCGGCTTCCTGCTCCTGCCGCTGATGCTCCGTCATTTTGCGGATGCGGTCGGGCAGGAAATAGGCCCGCATCAGGTAGGCGCCGGGAAAGGAAGCCTTGACGGCGGCCAACAGATCGTCGCAGGGGGCCGCCTCGCCGCATTTGCCGAGCCGTACCGTGAAGTGCTTGCCGATCAGTTCGACCCGGAGAAAGGGTTGATCTCCCGCCGGCAGGCTGTGCGCGGCACGGTCAAAGAAGGCCTCGGCTCCTTCCGGGTCTGGAAAGGTGGCGAGTTGGACGGTATAGAACTCCTCTTCCGCCGCCAGTAGCGGGGACGCCGGTCCGGAGAGGACGAGCAGGCAGAGGAGGGCGATGGCAAGCCTGTTGGGTCTGGATCGAGGAAGTTTGTCGGAATCGCAACAACCGCGATTCCGATGCTGGCTTGCCTTGTAATCCATTGTGATTTCGTCGTCGGAGGTCACGTTTTGTGATTTGTTGCGGGTTGGTCAAGTTTGGGTGCAGACGATCACCGAATTGCGAATCCATTGATAATTATAGGAAAAAAATGGAGTGAATACCACAAGGGGAAAAATGTTTCGAAATATTCGCTGGCTGCCGCTGCTGGTCGCCCTTTTTCATGCTGGGTTGTTTCCGGGTGATGCCCGCGCCGACCGACCGATCGAGACCCTGACCTACCAGGTGCGCTGGAGTTTCGTTCCGGCCGGAGAGGTGGTGCTGGAACGACTGCCCGACGCCGATATCGAAGGGGCGCCGGCACGCCATTACCGGCTCACCGCCAGAACCCTGCCCTATGTCGATCTCTTCTACCGTGTCCGGGATACCATGGACAGCTACACCGATCCGAGCCTGTCGCGCTCACTGCTTTACCGCAAAATTCAGAAGGAGGGCCGGATCGACCGTGACGTCACCGTTCGTTTCGACTGGCGGGAGATGACCGCCACCTATGCCGATCACGGCATCGTCCTTGCCCCGGTGCAACTCACCGCCGATACCCTGGACCCGCTTGCCGCCTGTTTTTATCTGCAGCAGGCCGGGCTCAGCCCCGGCGAGACCCTGGTCCGGCCGATTTCCGATGGCAAGAAGGTGGTGCTGGGCCGAGCGACGGCGCTGCGCCGGGAGAAGGTGGCGGTGCCTCTGGGCAGATTTCCGGCGCTGGTGGTCGAACCCGGGCTGGGAGATGTCGGGGGTGTTTTCGAAAAAAGCCGCAACGCCCGGATGCTCCTCTGGTTCATGGAAGGGGATGATCCGTTGCTGCTCCGGGTGGAAAGCGAGGTGGTGGTCGGCAGCTTTGTGGTCGAGTTGGTCAGGCGCGACAGGGGGGCAGTTCCCTGAGTCGCGGTGAGGGGGAAACCCGGCGTCTCACGGCTTCGCCCTCCTCGCGATGAGGCCGAAAGGCCCTCCTTCTTTCGCCGTCGTTGCCGGTGCAGACGTTGCAGACCGCGGCGCATGTCGAGAGGCCATGCAATGGGTTTGCCATCTTCCGGCAATAATACTTGTGCTCCCGGTAACGGCGGACTATAGTTTTGCTCTTTATCTGTATCCTGGGGTGGTGGCGCCCGCAGGGGCGTGGAGGAGTTCGGCGATGAAAAAATTCCAGAAGGAGATGCTCGGCGCGGAAGGAATGGTGCTGCTGGACACCATCCGCAGGCTGAACCGGCGCAATGCCGTCGATCATCTCCTCCGCCTCATGGAAAAAACCCATCCCGCCGACCTTGCCTGGGTTTTCCGCCATCTCAATCCCGACGAGCGCCAGAACGTCTTCAACATCATCGCCCAGACCGAACACGTCGCCGAGTTTCTGAGCGAGCTCGATCAGGCGCTCATGCTGGAACTGGTGGAAAAACTGCCACCCCAGTTCATGGTCTCGGTGTTCAAGGAGATGGCCAGCGACGACGCCGCCGATATCCTCGAGGCCCTGCCCGAGGAACGGGCCCTGGAAATCCGCAAACTGATGGCGAAGTCGGACCGGGAGGAGATGGACGAACTGCTCCAGTATCACCCGGAAACCGCCGGCGGTATCATGAGCCCGGATTTCATGGCCCTGGACGAGGAAATGAGTGTCGGCGACGCCATCCACAAAATCCAGGAGCGCAGCGAAGAGAAGGAGATGTCCTTCTATCTCTACATCACCCACGGCGAGGAGCGGCAGCTCTGCGGCGTGCTTTCCCTGCGTGAGCTGCTCATGCATCCGCCCTACCGGCAGCTGAAGAATATCATGAACCCCAAGGTGATCGCGGTTTCCGCCGAAACCGACCAGGAGGAGGTCGCCCACATCGTTTCCCAGTACAATTTCCTGGCGGTGCCCGTGGTCGATTCCTCCTACAAGCTTGTCGGAATCGTCACCGTCGACGACGTTATCGACGTCATCCGCGAGGAGGCGACCGAGGAATTCCTTCAGATGGCGGGAGCGGGCAAGGACCGCGAAATCCTGCTGAAGCCGACGGTGAAGAACGCCCTGACCCGGGCGCCGTGGCTGTTCGCAACCTGGTTGGGCGGAGTGGCGGCCTCTTTCGTCATCACCTATTTTCAGGGAGAGCTGCAACAGATGCTGGCACTGGCGGCCTTCATTCCCATCGTCATGGGCATGGGCGGCAATATCGCCACCCAGTCGAGCACCATCGTGGTGCGCGGCATCGCCACCGGAAGGGTGAACCTGCAGGCGATTTCCAACGTCATCTTCAAGGAAATGCGGGTCGGAGTGCTGCTCGGCCTGTTTTTCGGCGCCATCCTCGGCGGACTCGCCATGCTGCGCTACGCCGACGCCGCCCGTCTCGGACTGGTGGTGGGGATTTCCGTCCTCGTCTCCATGACCAATGCCGCCACCATCGGCTCCATGGTCCCGCTGATCCTCCGGCGTCTCGATATCGATACCGCGGTGGCCACCGGGCCTTTCGTCACCACCTCCATCGACCTCATCGGGGTGACCGTCTACCTGCTGCTCGCCAAATTCATGCTCGGGCTGTGAGATGTACGGCAACCCACCCCGCCGGCGGATATCGTCGCTTGTCATCCTCCTCATCCTGCTCGGATTCTTCTGGCTGATTTTCTACCGTGACAACCGGCGGATGACCGACCCTGAAGCGGAGCCCAGGGTGGTGACCGCCCGGGGCGATCTTGCCGATGATGAGCGGAACACCATCGATGTTTTCCAGCGCGTCTCGCCCTCGGTGGTGTTCATCACCAATGTCGAGTTGCGCCGCAACCTGTTCAGCCTCAACGTCTATGAAATTCCCCAGGGTACCGGTTCCGGATTCATCTGGGACAGGGAAGGGCGGGTGGTCACCAATTATCACGTCATCGAAGGGGCGTCGCGGGTCGAGGTGAGCATGGCGGACGGTTCCACCTGGAAGGCCCTGGTGGTCGGGGTGGCTCCCGACAAGGACATCGCCGTGCTGCACATCTCGGCGCCGTCGGAAAAACTCCGGGTCATTCCCCTGGGCGAATCCAGCCGCCTGCTGGTCGGGCAGAAGGTGTTCGCCATCGGCAACCCCTTCGGGCTCGACCAGACAATGACCTCCGGCATCGTCAGCGCGCTGGGCAGGGAAATCACCGCGGTCACCGGCAGGACGATCCAGGACGTCATCCAGACCGACGCGGCGATCAACCCGGGCAATTCCGGGGGGCCGCTGCTGGACAGCGCCGGCAGGCTGATCGGCATCAATACCGCCATCTACAGCCCGTCCGGCGGCAGCGCCGGCATCGGCTTCGCGGTGCCGGTGGACACCGTCAACCGGGTGGTGCCGGAAATCATCCGCTACGGCAGGGTGATCCGGCCGGGTATCGGGGTGATGGTCGCCAACGAAAACATCAGCCGCCGCCTCGGGCTGGAGGGAGTGCTCATCATCAGCGTCCAGCCGGGCAGCAGGGCGGCGGTCGCCGGGCTGCGCGGCACCCGTCAGGTGGGCGGCGACATCATTCTGGGGGATGTCATCCAGACGGTGAACGGGGTCGCGGTGGTCGATTACAACGATTTCCGCAACCAGCTTGATCGGTACAAGGTCGGCGACGAGGTCCGCCTCGGGATCCTCAGGGATAACGAGATGATCAGTGTCGTGGTGCAGCTGGAAGAAGTGAACTGACGGGGCAGGGACGTGATCTGGTGGACCAGGGGGCTGCGGAGCCTCATCTCTTCCGAACGGACCGAGCGGCTCGACCTTTTCCGCACCTTTCCGGGTTTCCGTCGTTTTCTCGCGGCACGACACCACTATGCCTATCTGCGGACGGCGAGCGACGTCCTGTTCGTCATCGTTCTCGTTTCCGGCTTTCTCGGACCGCAGGAGCCCGAGAGCAACTTCGCCCTGTTTCTCACCTGGGGTGTGCTGTGGCCGCTCATCGTCCTGTCGTGGTTTTTCGTCGGCAGAATGTGGTGCGGCATCTGTCCGTTCCCCGGGTTCGGCGTCTTTCTGCAGCGGCGGGGCCTGAGCCTCAATCTGCCGGTGCCGGCATGGCTCAGGAAATACGGTGTCTATGCCTCCGTCTTCCTGCTGGCCTTCATCATCTGGTTCGAAATCGCCGCCAATCTGCCGGAGCGGCCGGCCGGCACTTCCTTTCTGGTCCTGGCCATCGCCGCCGGTTCCGCTCTATTGGCTCTGCTCTATCCGGGACAGGCCTGGTGCCGGCACCTGTGTCCGCTGGGCAGGATAAGCGGTGCCGCCGCCACCCTGGCGATCACCGAGTTCCGGCCGGATCTGGCCCGCTGCCGTGGGTGCGAAACCTTTGCCTGCAAGGTCGGCGACGACAACCGGCGGGGTTGCCCGGTGTATCTGGGTGCGTACAACGTCCAGCACAATCTCCACTGCCTGGTCTGCGGCCACTGCCTGACCTGCTGCGATCGCGATTCTCCCCGCTTTCTGCTCCGCAATCCCTATTCGGAGCTGATCCGTAACAAGGGCAGGTACATCACCTGCACCTACATCGTTCCCTTTCTCATCGGCTCGCAACTCGCGAGATTCCTTCGGGAAAAACCGCTGTACGGGGCGGGACTCGCCTCGACCGGCATCCCCGACGCCCTCGCCTTCAGCGTCCTGCTGCTGCTGGCCTTCCTGCTGGTGGTGGCGATCATCCGTTACGGGTCATCGCTGTTCGGTATCTCGGAGGATCCGATTTTCGGCAGATTTTCGCCGATGCTGCCGGTCTTCATTCCCATGGCCTTCACCGGCGAGCTGGTTTACCGGATGGAATTCTTCGCCGAAGGGGTCGGCGATTTCCTGCCCACCATCGGCCGGCAGTTTCATCTGCCGCTCCTGGAGAGGGCCGTATTCAGCATCCCCGATTTTCCGGTGCAGATGCTGTCGTCCTTCTTCATGCTGAACGGCGCCATCGCCGGCGCCTACATCCTCTGGCGCTTCTGCCTGGAGGATTTCGAGGGGTTGCTCAAACTGAGCCGATTCTTCGCCCTCAACCTGCTCATTTTCGGCATGCTGCTCACCTATCTGGTCGTCATTTTCTGATCTTCGCCGGCCAAACCTCCGCCGGTGGACGCCGAGTCCCTGGCGGCCGCCTCCTTGGTCTCCTGACTCGCCTTGAGTATCCTTTCCGCGAACAGACTGCGGCGCTGCCGGGCCAGGGCCCGCATGTCGGTGGTCCTGTCCGATTCGTCGAGGATCTCCAGCCCGACGATCTCCTCGATGACGTCTTCCAGGGTGATGATGCCGGTATAGCTGCCGTACTCGTCCACCACCACGAAGAGGTGCTGGTGGCGTTCGAAAAATTCCAGCAGGATGCGGTCCAGCGCCGCGCTTTCCGGGACGAAATGCACCTGTTTGATGATGGCGGACAACTGGCCTGCCAGCATGTCGTCGGCGGCAAGTCGCAGGATGTCCTTGGCGAAGACGATCCCGACGACGTCGTCGGGGTCCTTGTCGTAGACCGGGATCCGGCTGTGCCGGTCCCACTGGTGGCGCAGGGCAAGGGCTTCCGCGATGGTCTGGTGCTCGCTGAGATTGACCACCACCGTCCGCGGCGTCATCGCCTGGCGGGCATTCTTGGTTTTCAGCGAGACGATGTTGTGGATGATGCTCTCCTGCTGCTGGTCGATGGAGCCGGCCTGACGGCTCAGCATGGCGATCGCCTGGATTTCCTCGACGGAAACTCCGTCGCTGCTGGTGTCGCTCGGCACCATCCTGGTTACCAGCCTGGCGAGGAAGATGAGCGGGGAAAGGAGGATGACCAGACCCTGGAGGGGCAGGGCGATGATCGGGGCGACGGTCTTGGCGCTGGCGACGCCGATGGTCTTCGGCAGGATTTCCGAGAAGAACAGGATGGCCAGGGTGAACACTATGGAAAAGAGGGTGAGATGCTTTTCGCCGAAGACCGACGATGCGGCAACGCCGGCGATGGCGGCGCCCATGGTGTTGGCCACGGTGTTCAGGGTGAGGACCGCGGTGATCGGCCGGTGGATCTCCTTCTTCAGTTGATGGAGCACCCTGCCCGACAGGCGGCCGCTGCGTTTCATCACCTCGACCTGGCTCAAGGGGATGGCGTAGAGGGCGGCTTCCATGAGGCTGCAGAGGGCGGAGACGATGATGGCCAGGCCGACCGAAAGAATCAATTGAAGGATCAAGCAGCATACCTCGAAAGTGAATCCGCCGTCTCCTGCCGGCCGTGCCTCGCCGGCCACGGTCCGGCTGCCCGGGTTCGGCAACGGCCGCGGGAACGCCGGCCCCATCGAGATACCCGGCAAAGCTCACGCCGGGCGAAACTCGATATGGACTGAGGCGACAGATTTCCGGTATTATAAGTGGATTTGCAAAAAACACCAGCATCGCGGCGGCCCGGGAGAACAGCTTTTTCACATCAGCCGAGCAGGGGGGGAATGAAGGATCGACAGCAACGTTTTATCGTGTTCGTGGTCGAGCGGGACAGGGCGCTCGCGGCCAGGATTCGCGGCATGTTCGAAAAGGGGCCCTTTCTGGTGTACTGCTGCGAGGACGAGTCCCAGGCGCTGTCCTTGATGGAGGCGGTGGTCGCCGATCTTGTCGTCTGCAATCTCGGGGCGATAACCGGCGATTCCCGCGATTTTTTTCGTCAGGTCCGGCAGCGTAATCCGGGAACGATCAGGACGGTGTACGGCGAGGAAAAGGACCGCAGGGAACTGCTCCACCATCTGCTCAGCGGCCTGGCCCAGCGCTATCTCCTGCTGCCCTGGGAAAAGAACCGCATGGCCGCTGGACTAGCCCGCGACCTGCGGACCCGCTCCCGTCTGCGTCTGAAAACCTGCTGGAAATATCTGGATGAACAGGAACAGATTCCCGGGGTTCCGGAACTGGTGGCCGCCCTCGAGGAGGTGCTGGCCAATCCCGACTTTCTTATCCGTGACGTGGTGCGGGTGGTGGAACGCGATCCGGGAATTACCGCCCGCCTGATCGGCGTGGTCAATTCGCCGGCCTTCACCCGGGGGGTGGTGATCAACGATCTCGGCATGGCGGTATCCTATCTCGGGGTGCATACCATCCGTGAACTGCTCCTCTACTTCTGCGCCATGGAGATGTTTCCCGCTTCGGACCAGAGCAGAAGCCTGCTGCATGCCACCACCCGCAGCTGCTACATCACCAGCCTTCTCGCCAAGCAGATCGCCGCCGATCTGGCGCCAAGCATGATCCGGGAGATCGCCTCCACCGCGCTGCTGCACGATATCGGCAAACTGGTGATGATCTCCCGCGCCGGTTCTCTCATCGCCGGCCTGCTTCCGGCCGGGCAGGAGTGGCTTGCCCAGGAACAGGAGGAAGAGCTGTTCGGTTTCGGTCACGACGAACTGGGGGCGTGCCTGCTGTTGCGCTGGAATCTTCCCATGTCGTTGGTGGAAGCCGCCGCCAATCATCATTCTCCGCTGGCGGAATTGCGCGGGGCGTGTAAAATCGTGGCCATTGCGGAGAGATGTCTGCGGGAGGTCATCCGGGGCGTCGAGGACGAGGAGCTGCCAAAGCTGCCTGCCGGGATGGACCTGGACGGTTGGCGCCGACAGGCCGGACTGCTCTGGCGGGAGACCTCCCTGCTGTTCGCCTGACCCCGCCGCTCCGAAACAACCCATACGACTGTGCAGCAAGGTGTACCAATGAAAGTGAAAGTCGTTGCCGCGGCCCCATCGCCCGCCAGCACCGATGCCGAGGTGTTTTTTGCCTGGCGCCGGCGGGATGCCCTGGCCGGTGTCGATGCCGGCGCCGGGCCATGGGGAAGGTTGACCGCGCTGTATCCCGGATTTTCCGGGGAAGAGGGGGAGCGGCTTCTGCACCTGGGCGAACCGGCGGGCCGGAACCTGCTGCTCGGGCTCGGAACGGAGCCCTTCCAGCGGGACACCTTCCGCCGTGCCGGCGGCAATATCGTCGCCGCCCTCGGAAAAAGCGGGGCCGTCAGGCTGGTAGTCCATCTGCCGGCCTGCGCCGTCCCCGTGGCCGACATGGTGGAATGTCTGGTCGAGGGAGTGATCCTGTCCGGGTATCGCTTCGACCGCTTCCGCTCGAAGAAGGAGGACAGCGAGCCGTCCATCGCCGAGCTCGTCCTGGTGGGCGAAACCGGCCGGGAAGCGAACGGTGCGCTGCGGCGGGGTTCCCGTTCGGCGGAGGCGGTCAATCATGCCAGGGATTTTGCCAATACCCCGGCCAACCATCTCACCCCCCGGCATTTTGCGGCAACAGCGGCGGAGATCGCCGAGGATACCGGTCTTGCTCTCCGTGTCCTGGAAAGAAAGCAGATGCAGCGATTGGGCATGGGCGGACTGCTGGCGGTCAGTCAGGGCAGCGCCGAGCCTGCCAGGCTCATCGCCCTGGAGTACCGCAGCGGCCGTAAGGTGCCCACTCTGCTCCTGGTCGGCAAGGGACTCACCTTCGACAGCGGCGGCATCTCCCTCAAGCCCGGCGCCGGCATGGAAGACATGAAGTACGACATGTGCGGCGGCGCGGCGGTGCTGATGGCGATGGCAGCCATTGGCCGCGAAAAACCGCGGCGAATCGACGTGGTGGGTGTCGTGCCCGCCACCGAGAACATGCCGGGCCCGGCCGCCCTCAAGCCCGGCGACGTGGTCACCGTCTGCAACGGCAGGACCGTGGAGGTGGTCAACACCGATGCCGAGGGCCGGCTGATCCTGGCCGACGCCCTGGCCTGGGGGGTGAAGACCTTCCGCCCCGACGCGGTGGTCGATGTCGCCACCCTCACCGGCGCGGTGGTGATCGCCCTGGGGCATCACTACGCCGGCATGATGAGTAACGACGACGCGCTCGCCGGCCGGGTCGACCAGGCGGCGGCAAGGGCCGGCGAGCCGGTATGGCGGTTGCCCCTGGGTCCAGAGTACGCCAAGCTGCTCAAGTCCGATGTCGCCGATCTGCGCAATGTCGGCAAAAAACGCGAAGCCGGCGCCATCGTCGGCGGTGCCTTCCTGCAGGAGTTCGTCGACGGATTGCCCTGGGTGCATCTGGACATCGCCGGAACGGCCTGGGAATTTCCCGAAAGATCCTACATGCCGAAAGGTGCCTCCGGGGTTGGCGTCCGGACGCTCCTCGAACTCGTCCGCAACTGGTGATTCCCGGCCACCGCCGAGCTCATCTGCCGGCCGCTCCCCCGCGGCGCGGCTGTTGAGCCCTTGCCGGCTGGGGTTTTCGTCACCGCGATCCCCCCATGTCTCCATTCTTGACAAGCGACGAATATCGCTTATAATTGCACGTTTCTTCGCTAGGCGCTGGGATGTGCGCGCTTACGACAGCCGAAAAGGCGCTCACCCCACCCTGCGTCGATCGCTGCCGCTGCCCGTGAGAACATGACGGTACGCCTCGCTTGCGGCTCTTCAGGTTCGGATGAAAAATATCAAATTCGACGAAATCCCCGCACAGGGGCTGCAGATCGAAATCGACGAAGCTTCCTGGTTCCCCGCCGAACTGCGTGGCGGCGGCAAGGTGTCCGCCCGGCTGCGCCTGGAGCCGCGCGGCGAACGGGTCTTTTGTGACGGCGCCATCCAGGCCACGGTCCAGCTCAGCTGCGACCGCTGTCTCGCCGAGATGAGCATGCCCCTCGACTGCACCTTTTCCCTCGATGTCGAGGTGGAGAAGCCCACCGCTGCCGGCAGCGAACATCTCTGCTCCGCCAGTGAAATGGACACCTTCTTCGTGCCGAAGCGGGAGATCGACCCGGGTGAGATCCTCCGGCAGCAGGTGTTCCTGCAGTTGCCTGCCAAGGCCCTCTGCCGGAAGGACTGCAAAGGACTCTGTCCCCGCTGCGGCCAGAATCTCAACGATAAACGATGCGACTGCGAGCCGGAGAGCGATTCGCCTTTCGGCGCTTTGAAAACGTTACTGAAATCATCTCATTAACAGGAGGTCTTCCATGGCATTACCGAAACACCGGCAATCCCGCTCCCGGAGTCGTATGCGCCGCTCGCACGACGCCCTCACCGGCCCCAACGTCGTGTCCTGCTCCGCCTGCGGTGAACCGAAGCTTCCCCATCGTCTCTGCGGCGGCTGCGGTACCTACAAGGGCAGGACCGTGGTCAAGTTCGAAGAAGAAGAACTGACCCAGGAATAGCGTGCCCGTCTGCGGATCGAGGAGTTGACTGTCTTGCGCATCGCACTGGATGCCATGGGAGGGGACCGCGGTCCGGAGGAACTGATCGCCGGGGCCGTGGCCGCGGTGGCCGATTTCGATGTCACCGTCCATCTGTTCGGCGACGAGACGCGCCTGACCGATCTGCTGCGCCGTCATCCGGTGACCGACCCGGATCGGATCCGCATCGTCCACGCCGCCGAGGTGGTGGGAATGGACGAAGCCCCCTTCGACGCCATTCGCAAGAAGCGCGACGCCACCATCGTCCGCGCCTTCAAGGCCATGGCCGCCGGCGATATCGACGCGGTGGTCTCCGCCGGCAACTCCGGTGCCACCATGGCGGCTGCGGTCAGATATCTCGGCCGGCTGGACAACATCTCCCGACCGGGCATCGCCGGCATCTACCCGTCCCTGAAGGGGCCGGTGGTGATGATGGACGTCGGCGCCAACGTCGATTGCCGGCCCCAGCATCTGTTCCAGTTCGGCGTCATGGCCGCCGCCTTCGCCGAGGTGGCCTTCCAGATCAGCCGGCCCCGCATCGGCCTGCTCAGCATCGGCGAAGAGGGGGGCAAGGGCAACATTCTGGTCAAGAAGGCCCATGACCTCTTCCGGCGCAGCAACCTCAACTACATCGGCAACGTCGAGGGGCGGGACACCTTTTCCGGCGATGTGGACGTCATCGTCTGCGACGGTTTCGTCGGCAATGTCTGTCTCAAGGTCAGCGAAGGACTGGCCGAGGCGATCCTCACCATGCTCCGTGATGAGATCGGCAAGAGCATCCCGGCCAAGATCGGCTACCTGCTCGCCCGCGGGGCCTTCAACCGTTTCCGTAAGCGGGTCGATTATGCCGAATACGGCGGCGCCCCCCTTCTGGGACTCAACGGGCCCGGCGTGATCTGCCACGGCCGTTCCAACGGGCTGGCCATCAAAAACGCCATCCGGGTCGCCGCCGATCTGGTGCGAAACAAGATCAACCACCGCATCGAGGCCCAGCTCGCCTCCTATGCCGACATCGCCGGCCGGGCCGCGGCCGAGGAAGGTGCGGCGGTCGAGGCCGATAAATTGGCGGGAAACGGAGTCCTTGTCGAATGATACGCGGCAGAATCATCGGAACCGGACGTTGCCTGCCGGATCGCGTAGTGACCAACGACGATCTGGCCGCCATCGTCGATACCAGCGACGAGTGGATATCCAGCCGCACGGGAATCCGCAGTCGCAGGATTGCCGGCGCCGGGGAATTCACCTCCAAACTGGCCAGCGGCGCGGCCAGGCAGGCCATGGCAATGGCCGGAGTGGCCGCGACCGAGCTCGACCTGATCGTCGTCGCCACCATCTCCTCGGAAATCGCCATGCCCTCCTGTGCCTGTCTGGTGCAGATGGAACTCGGTGCGGCCAGGGCCTTTGCCTACGATATCAACGCCGCCTGCTGCGGCTTCACCTACGCCCTCGACATCGCCGACAAGTACGTCCGCGCCAACCCCGCCATGAAGGTCCTGGTGATCGGCGCCGAAACCCTCTCCTCGCGGACCAACTGGGAGGATCGCAACACCTGCGTCCTTTTCGGCGACGGCGCCGGCGCGGCGGTGGTGACCGGCGATGAATCCGGTCGCGGTCTCGTCCACAGCAGGCTGTTTTCCGACGGCAATCTCTGGAACCTGCTCTACATGGAAGGGGCGCCCTCGCTCAACCGGGAACTCGTCCACGGTGACGGCTGCGGTTCCTACATCCGGATGAACGGCCGGGAGATCTTCAAATACGCGGTGCGGGCCATGGGCGACGTGGTGACCCAGGTGCTGGAGGAAAGCTCCACCGCCATCGAGGAGGTGCGGCTGGTCATCCCCCATCAGGCCAACATTCGCATCATCCAGAGCCTGATGGAACGGGCCGGCATTCCGCCGGAAAAAATCTATCTCAATATTGACAAATATGGTAATACATCTGCGGCCAGCATCCCCATCGCCCTTGACGAGGTCAACCGCGCCGGGATGCTTGCAAGCGGTGATCTGGTTCTGCTCTGCACCTTCGGGGCCGGCCTGACCTGGGCCGCCAGTCTGCTGCGCTGGTAATCGCCTTTCAGCCAACCAACCAGGAGAGACGCGTGGATTACTTTCTCACCGAAGAACAGCAGATGATCGTCGAGGTGGCTTCCCAGATCACCGACGAACTGATCATCCCGCAGCGGGCCGAACTCGACGAGAAGGAGGAGTTCCCCGGCGACATTCTCGCCGCCATGGCCAAGGCCGATCTCTTCGGCATCTACCTGCCGGAGGAATACGGCGGCATGGGCGGCGGCGTCTTCGACGTGGTTCTCGCCCTGGAGCAACTGGGGCGGGGCTGCGTCGGCATCGCCACCAGCTTCGCCGCCAATGCCCTGGGTGCCTTTCCCATCCTGATCGGCGGCAGCGAGGAACTGAAAAACAGGTACCTCCCCGACATCGCTTCCGGCCGTCGTTGGGCCGCCTTTGCCCTCACCGAATCCAACGCTGGCAGCGACGCTTCCGGGATCCAGACCACCGCCGTTGCCGACGGCGACGACTGGGTGCTGAACGGCACCAAACAGTGGATCACCAACGGCGGCGAAGCGGAGGTCTACACCGTCCTCGCCATCACCGACCGCGACAAGGGACCCCGCGGCGCCTCGATGTTCGTGGTCGAAGCCGGCGACCCCGGTTTCTCCTACGGCAAGAAGGAAAAGAAACTGGGGATCCGTGCCTCCGCCACCCGGGAACTTGTTTTTCAGGACTGCCGCATCCCCAGGGAGCGGATGGTCGGGCGCCAGGGCACCGGCTTCATCACCGTGATGAAGACCCTCGACAAATCACGGCCGGGGATAGCCTCGCTCGGCGTCGGCCTCGGACAGGCCGCCCTGGACGAGGCGGTGGCCTACGCCAAGCAGCGGGTGCAGTTCGGCAAGCCGATCATCTCCTTCCAGGCGGTGCAGCACATGCTCGCCGACATGGCCATCCAGGTCGAGGCGGCACGGGCCCTGGTCTACGGTGCCGCCCGCCACATCGACGCCCATCCCAAGGACATGACCAAGGTGTCGTCCATGTGCAAGGTGATGGCCACCGACATGGCGATGAAGGTGACCGTTGACGCGGTGCAGATCCTGGGCGGCTACGGCTACATGCGCGAGTATCCGGTGGAAAAGATGATGCGCGACGCCAAGATCCTGCAGATCTACGAGGGTACCAACCAGATCCAGCGTAACGTCATCGGCCAGGAACTCAACAAGGAATACGGCAAAGACTGATGGACATCATCGTCTGCATCAAACAGGTGCCGGATGCCAAGGATGTACGGCTCGATCCGGTGACCAACACCCTGCGCCGGGAAGGGGTGGCATCGATCATCAACCCGTACGACCGTCATGCCCTGGAGGCGGCGGTGGTGTTGAAGGAGACCTACGGCGGCACCGTCACCGTGGTGAGCATGGGGCCGCCCCAGGCCGAGGATGTCCTGCGGGAGGCGGTCTCCTGCGGTGCCGACGAAGGCGTGCTGGTGTCCGACCGCGCCTTTGCCGGCTCGGACACCTGGGCCACCTCCTACACCCTGGCCCAGGCCATCCGGGCCCTGGGCAGTTTCGACCTGGTGCTCTGCGGCAAGCAGGCCATCGATGGCGATACCGCCCAGGTCGGCCCCGGCCTCGCCGAGCGGCTCAACATTCCCTTCGTCGCCTCGGTGCGGCGGATCGGTCTCGCCGAGGACGGCGAATTCGTGGCGGAACGGATGATGGACGACGGCTACGATACCGTGGCGGTGGCGGCGCCGGCGCTGTTCACCGTGGTCAAGGAGATCAACGAACCGCGCTTGCCGTCGCTCAAGGGCAAGATGCGCGCCAAAAAGATGGAAGTCCGCCGGCTCTGCGGCGGCGATATCGGCGCCGACCCCGCCTGTCTCGGTCTGGCCGGTTCTCCTACCCAGGTGGTGCGGGTGTTCGCGCCGCCGGTACGCGGCGATCGCTGCATGTTTGCCGGCTCCGCCGAAGAGCAGGTCGAGCGGTTGCTGGCGGAACTCGAACGACTGACGCAGGAACGGTAGCGGCATGCTGATTATCGACAAGGATCGTTGCATCGGCTGCGGGGTTTGCGAGGCGAACTGCGCCTTTGGCGGCATCGAGGTCATCGACGGCTGCGCCGTGGCCAACGACCGCTGCACCCTCTGCGGCAGCTGCGCCGACGTGTGCGAGCCCGGGGCGATCACCATCGAGCGCGGCGAGGAGGCTGCGACCGATCTGGCCTCCTGGCAGGGCATTGCCGTCTATGTCGAGTGGCGCGGCGGCCGCATCGCCCCGGTTTCCTTCGAACTGCTCGGCGCCGGTCGCGCGCTTGCCGACGAACGCGGCGTCGCCCTCTCCGCCATCCTGCTCGGCCACAACGTCGCCGACCGGGGAGCGGAACTGATCGCCCACGGCGCCGACCGGGTGGTCATCGCCGACGACGCCAACCTCGCCGAGTTCACCGACGACGCCTACGGCAACGTGCTGTACGACATTCTGCTGTCGGAAAAACCGGAGGCCCTGCTTGCCGGCGCCACCGCCATCGGCCGCTCCTTCATTCCCCGGGTCGCCACCATGCTGGCCACCGGGCTTACCGCCGACTGCACCGGTCTGGCCATCGATCCCGAATCGGGGGCACTGTTGCAGACCCGGCCGGCATTCGGCGGCAATATCATGGCCACCATCCTCTGTCCCCGGACCCGGCCGCAGATGGCGACGGTGCGTCCCAACGTCATGCAAGCACTCGTTGCCGACCCCGGACGCACCGGCACCGTTGTCGCCGTTCATCCCGCCGCGGATCGGACCGCTTCCCGGGTGCGGGTGATCAGCAGCGAGCGTTCGGTACGGGCCGACGAGGTCAACCTGCACGAGGCGGATGTGGTGATCGCCGGCGGCCGCGGCCTTGGCGGCGCGGAAGGCTTTGCCATGGTCCGGGAACTCGCCGAGCTTCTGGGTGGCGCGGTCGCCGCCTCGCGGGCGGCGGTTGATTCCGGCTGGATCGGCTATCCCCACCAGGTCGGCCAGACCGGCAAGACGGTCAGTCCCCGAATCTACATCACCTGCGGTATTTCGGGCGCGATCCAGCATGCGGTGGGCATGCGCTCCTCCGATGTGATCATTGCCATCAACAAGGACGAGAACGCGCCCATCTTCGACATCGCCACCTACGGCGTGGTGGGCGATCTCTTCGAGATCCTCCCCGGCCTGATCGGCAAACTGAAACAGCGGAAGACGGAACGATGAGCTTGAGCGGTAAAGTCGCGCTGGTGACCGGCGGCAGCCGGGGCATCGGCAGGGCGATCTGCATCAGACTGGCCGGCCTGGGCGCAACGGTCCTGGTCAATTACGTCAGCAATCCGGCGGCCGCCGAAGAGACCGGAGCCCTGATCGCGGCCGAGGGCGGCCGCGCTCTGCCGGTGCGGTTCGATGTCGCCGACGGCCTCGCCATCGCCAGCGCGATCAAACAGATCGAGACCGAGCACGGCGGCGTCGATATCCTGGTCAACAATGCCGGCATCACCCGCGACGGCCTGTTCGTCAAGATGAAGGACGAAGCCTGGGACGAGGTCATGGCCACCAACCTGCGCGGCGCCTTCCTCTGCTGCCGGGCCGTGGTCAGGGGAATGATGAAGAAACGTTCCGGCCGGATCATCAACGTTACCTCGGTGATCGGCTTCACCGGCAATGCCGGCCAGGCCAACTACGCCGCCGCCAAGGCCGGACTAGTCGGCATGAGCAAATCGCTGGCCCGCGAAGTCGCTTCCCGCGGCATCACGGTGAACTGCGTCGCCCCCGGGTACATCGATACCGATATGACCCGCGGGCTGGATGACGGCGTCAAGGAGAGGATCCGCGCCGAGATACCCAGCGGCATCTTCGGCTCCGCCGAGGACATCGCCGCGGCCGTAGGCTTTCTCGCCGGCGGGGATGCACGGTACATCACCGGCGAATGCATCCACGTCAATGGCGGCATGTACATGGCATAATCCCTCGGACGCCGCCTGGCCGGCCGTCGGCGGACGCCGTCGATGCCGGTGCCGGCCGGACACGGAACAATCACAGCAACAAAGGAGAACAAAATGTCTGTGGAAGAAAAACTTATCGATATTATTGCCGAGCAGCTGAGCGTGGACAAGGACAAGGTTGTCCCCAAGGCCTCCTTCGTCGACGATCTGGGCGCCGATTCCCTTGACCTCGTCGAGCTGATCATGGCCATGGAGGAGGCGTTCGATATCGAAATCGCCGATGAGGTGGCGGAGAAGATCACCACCGTTCAGGACGCCATCAACCACATCAAGAACGCCGCCGGCTGAATCGGGGCGAATCCCGGCCGGGCCGGCGTACCTTCCCGCCAGACCGGTCAGCAGGGCCGGGGGGTGACCCCGGCCGATATTCCGCAGGGTGTGATCGTGAAACGAAGAGTTGTCGTAACCGGTGTCGGCCTGGTAACCCCAGTCGGCACCGGCGTGGAAAAGGCCTGGGCCAATCTGTGTGCCGGAGTCAGCGGCATCGGCCGGATTACCCGTTTCGACGCCGCTGATTCCGTGGTGCAGATCGCCGCCGAGGTCAAGGATTTCAATGTCGAGGAATACGTCGACAGGAAGACGGCCCGTCATCTCGACCTGTTCGTCCAGTACGCGGTGGCCGCCGGCAAGCAGGCCCTGCAGGATTCCGGCCTGGAAATCACCGCCGGCAACGCCCATCGGGTCGGGGTGATCACCGGCTGCGGCCTGGGCGGCCTGCCGACCATCGAGCACTACCACCAGGTTTTTCTGGAGAAGGGGGCCAAACGGATCACCCCCTTCTTCATACCCCTGGTGATCCCCAACATGGGCGCCGGTCATCTCTCGATCATCAGCGGCGCCAAGGGGCCGAATCTTTCCATCACCACCGCCTGTGCGGCCGGCACCCACGCGGTGGGCGAGGCGTTCCGGGCGATCAGCTACGGCAGCTGCGACGCGGCGATCACCGGCGGCAGCGAGTCAACCATCTGCGCTCTGGCGGTGGGCGGCTTTGCCGCGATGAAGGCGCTCTCGACCCGCAACGATGCCCCGGAAAAGGCCTCCCGCCCCTTTGACCGCGACCGGGACGGCTTCATCATCGCCGAAGGGGCAGGTATGCTGATTCTGGAGGAACTGGAGCACGCGCGGGCGCGGGGCGCCAGGATCTACGCCGAACTCGTCGGCTTCGGCCTGAGCGGCGACGCCTACCACATGGCGGCCCCGCCCGAAGACGGCGAGGGCGCGGCCCGTTCCATGCGGATGGCCCTGGAAGACGGCGGTCTCAAGCCCGGTGACATCGACTACATCAATGCCCACGGTACCTCGACACCGCTGAACGACGCCTGCGAGACGCGGGCGATCAAGACCGTGTTCGGCGACCATGCCTACAAACTGGCGGTGAGTTCGAGCAAATCGATGACCGGCCACATGCTGGGCGGCGCCGGCGGCATCGAGGCGGTTTTCCTGGCACTTGCCATCCACCACCAGACCATGCCGCCCACGATCAACCTGGACAACCCCGATCCCGACTGCGATCTGGACTATGTCCCCAATACGGCGCGGGCGGCCGCCATCAACGCGGCGATCAGCAACTCCTTCGGCTTCGGCGGCACCAACGCGGTGATTGCCATGAAGCGCTTCGGCTGAGCGGGGGGGGGCGGCATGCGGATAGCCATCGGCTCCGACCACGGCGGTTTCGCCATGAAGGGAGAGATCATCTCCCTACTGGTAGAACAGGGACACGAGGTGCGCGACCTCGGCACCGATTCCGAACAAAGCGTCCACTATCCCGACTTCGCCAGGGCGGTCTGCGGGGCGGTGGCCGCCGGTGAGGCCGAGCGCGGCATCCTGGTGTGCGGCACCGGCATCGGCATGTCCATGGCCGCCAACCGTAATCCGGCCATCCGCGCCGCGCTGTGCCACGACGGGTTCACCGCCCGGATGAGCCGGGAACACAACGATGCCAATGTCCTCTGCCTGGGCGAGAGGGTGCTGGGCATCGGCGTCGCCCTCGATATCGTCGACCTTTGGATGCGGACGGAATTTGCCGGCGGCCGGCATCTGACGCGGATTAACATGTTTTAAGCGGGGAAGCACGTGTCGGTCCTGAAGAATGAAGATCCGGAAATCTACGGTGCGCTGGCGCAGGAATACAGGCGCCAGGCCTATCAGCTCGAACTGATCGCCTCGGAGAACATCGTCGGCGAGGCGATCCTGGAGGCGCAGGGTTCGATTTTCACCAACAAGTACGCGGAAGGTTATCCCGGCAAGCGCTACTACGGCGGCTGCCAGAACGCCGACCAGGTGGAACAGCTGGCCATCGACCGGGCACGCGCCCTGTTCGGCGCCGAATACGCCAACGTCCAGCCCCATTCCGGCAGTCAGGCCAACATGGCGGTCTACCTCTCGGCGCTGGAAACCGGCGACAAGGTCCTCGGCATGGACCTCGCCCACGGCGGCCACCTCACCCACGGCAGCCCGGTGAATTTTTCCGGGCAGCTGTTCAACTTCATCTCCTACGGGGTCGACCGCGACACCGAGCGGATCAACATGAACGAGGTGGAGCGCATCGCTCACGAGCACCGGCCGCGGATGATCGTCGCCGGGGCCTCCGCCTACCCCCGGGAGATCGATTTCGCCGGGTTCCGTCGTATCGCCGAGCAGATCGACGCCCTGTTCATGGTGGACATGGCCCACATCGCCGGCCTGGTTGCCGCCGGACTGCACCAGTCGCCGGTGCCGCATGCCCAGTTCGTCACCACCACCACCCACAAGACACTGCGGGGGCCGCGCGGCGGCCTGATCCTCGCCCGCGAGGAGTTCGGCCGCGGCCTGAACGGCAAGATCTTTCCCGGCATCCAGGGGGGACCGCTGGTGCACGTCATCGCCGCCAAGGCGGTGAGCTTCAAGCAGGCGATGACCGAAGGGTTCAAGGCCTACCAGCGCCAGGTGGTGGCCAACGCCAAGCGGCTTGGCGAAGTGCTGCAGGGCTTGGGATACCGCCTGGTTTCCAACGGTACCGATAACCATCTGCTGCTGGTCGATCTCAGCAACAAGGAAATCACCGGCAAGGAGACCGAAGAGATTCTGGAGATGGCCGGCCTCACCGTGAACAAGAACGCCATCCCCTTCGACACCCAGAGCCGGTTCGTCACCAGCGGCATCCGCATCGGCACCCCGGCGGTCACCACCCGCGGCCTCACGGAGGAGCACATGGAGAAAATCGGCACCTGGATCGACCGGGCGGTCACCCGGCGTGGCGACCGGAGCGAGCTCGAGATCATCCGCCGGGAGGTCGCCGAATTGTGCGAGGCCTTTCCCATCTACCCGCACCTGCGGGACATCTGAGGCCGGTGGCGGCGGAAGGCCTGCGGTCTTGAACGGGCAGCGCATCATCGCTCCGCGTCCCTCCTGGGACACGTATTTCATGAGCATCACCGCCCTGGTCGCCGGCCGCGCCACCTGCATCCGCCGCCGGGTCGGCGCGGTGCTGGTCAAGGACAAACGGATCGTCACCACCGGCTACAACGGCGCGCCCTCCAACGTTCGCCATTGTCTGGACGTCGGCTGTCTGCGCGAGGAGCAGGGCATCCCCTCGGGCGAACGTCATGAACTGTGCCGCGGCCTGCACGCGGAACAGAACGCGATCATCCAGGCGGCGCTGCACGGGGTCAGTATCGAGGGTTCGATCCTTTACTGTACCAACATGCCTTGCGTCATCTGCAGCAAGATGCTGATCAACGCCGGCATCACCGCCATCATCTACCAGGAAGGGTATTCCGACTCCCTGTCTTCCTCGATGCTGGCGGAGGCCGGCATCCCCGTCCGGCAGCTGGCCTAGCGAATCCTCCGCCCGGCCGTGCAAACCGGCGGCCATGCCCGGGAGAAAATCATGAAGTGTCCCTACTGCGGTCAGCTGAGCAATCGGGTAGTCGATTCCCGGATCAACAAGGATTACACCATTACCCGCCGCCGCCGTCTCTGCGAGAGTTGCGAACGGCGGTTCACCACCTACGAGCGCCTCGAGGTGGCCATGCCCATGCTGGTGAAGAAGGACGGCCGCCGCGAATCCTGGGATCGGGACAAGGTCATCGCCGGCATGAAGCGGGCCTGCGAAAAGCGGTCGGTGAGCATGGAGCAGCTGGACGAGTTCGTCGACAACCTGGAACGGCGGCTGCAGGACATGGGCGAACGGGAGATGCCCATCACCTTTGTCGGCGAGCAGGTGATGGACTACCTGCGCAGCGTCGACGAGGTCGCCTACGTCCGCTTCGCCTCGGTCTACCGGCAGTTCAAGGATCTGGCCGAATTCATGGACGAGCTGAAGAGCATGCTGGAACACAAGGATGGCTGAGCTGCGCGACGAATCCTTCATGCGCCTGGCACTGGCCGAGGCGAGGAAGGGGCTGGGCCGTACCTCGCCGAATCCGGCGGTGGGCGCGGTGATCGTCCGGGACGGCACGGTGGTGGCCAGGGGGTACCACAAAAAGGCGGGGGACGACCACGCCGAGGTCGCCGCCATCAAAAAGGCCGGCGGTGCCGCCCGGGGGGCGACCATCTACGTCACCCTGGAGCCCTGCAACCATCAGGGAAGGACCGGACCATGCACCGAGGCGATCCTCGCCGCCGGCATCCGGCGGGTGGTGGTGGGCATGGCCGACCCCAACCCCAACGTTGCCGGCGCCGGCGCCGCCCGTCTCGCCGGAGCAGGGCTGGCGGTGACCACCGGGGTACTGGCCGACCGCTGCCTCGCCATCAACCGGCCCTTCGTCAAACACGTCACCACCGGCCGCCCCTGGGTGACGGTCAAGGCGGCGTTGAGTCTGGACGGCAAGATGGCTGCGGGGAACGGACACAGCAACTGGATTACCGGCGAGGCCTCGCGGCGTCATGTGCACCGGATGCGCGACCGTGCCGACGCGATCATGGTCGGCGCCGGCACCGCGCTGGGCGATGATCCCTCGCTCACCGCCAGGGTGCACGGCGGCCGCGACCCGCTGCGGGTGGTGCTCGACAGCTCGCTGCGCCTGCCGGCGACTGCCAGGATGCTGTCTCAGAGCTCGGCGGCCGCCACCCTGGTATTCTGCGCCGCGCCGGCCGATCAAGGGAGAAAAGCGGCGCTGGCCGGGGCCGGCGCCGAAGTCGTCGAGCTCGCGAAACCACCGGACGGCGGATTGCCCTTGCCGCACATCCTCGATCACCTGGGGAGCCGCGGGATAACCAGTCTGCTGGTGGAGGGCGGCGGTCGGCTGCACTCGTCGCTCATCGCCGGGGGGCTGGCCGACGAGGCGTGTTTCTTCTACGCCCCGATCCTCATCGGCAACGACGGACTGGCGCTTTTGGATCCCATGGGCATCAGTGCGGTGGACCGGGCGATCCGCATCAACAATACCCGGATTCGCCGTTTCGGCGACGATATCCTGGTACAGGGTTTTTTCCACAAGAGCTGACGGGAAGCGCATGTTCACCGGCATCATCGCGGGCAAAGGGAAAATTCTCGAAAAACGGCCACTGGGCGGCGGCATGCTGTTCGCCGTCGAGGCGGACTTCGATCTGCCCGATCCCGAGGAAGGGGAGAGCATCGCGGTGAACGGCGTCTGCCTGACCGCCACCACCATCAGGGGGCGGCGTTTCACCGTCGACGTTTCGCCGGAGAGCCTGTCGCGCACCATTCTCGGCGAACTCGCGGTAGGCGACCTGGTCAACCTGGAACGGGCCCTCAAAATCAGCGACCGGCTGGGCGGCCATCTGGTCAGCGGCCACGTCGACGGCGTCTCCCGGGTGCTGGAACGCAAACCGGAAGGAGACTTCACCCGCTTCACCTTTTCGGTGCAGCCGGAGCTGGCCCGTTACATCATCGAAAAGGGCTCGATCACCGTCAACGGCATCAGCCTGACGGTAAACCGCTGCGACGACCTGTCCTTTTCGGTGGCGATCATCCCGCACACCCTGGCGGTGACCACCCTGGGTGAGGTGCAGCAGGGCGACCGGGTCAATATCGAGGTCGATCTCATCGGCAAATATGTGGAAAAACTGCTCGGCGTGCGCGGCGAGGGGCCGACACAGCCCGCTTCCGGGATCAATCCGGAATTTTTACGTAAATTCGGTTTCATGTAGATATTTCCCCGCCGGCCGCCGCACCGCGCTGCCGGCGAAGCAAAAGGTGAACGAGAATGATCAGTCCCATTGAAGAGGTAATCGAGGATATCCGCGCCGGCAAGATGATCATCCTGGTCGACGACGAGGACCGGGAGAACGAGGGCGATCTCACCATGGCCGCCCAGCTGGTCACCCCGGAGCACATCAATTTCATGGCCACCCACGGCCGCGGTCTCATCTGCCTGACCCTGACCCCGGAGCAGATCGGCAGACTGCAGCTGCCGATGATGGTGCAGCACAACCGGTCGCCTTTCGAGACCGCCTTCACAGTGAGTATCGAGGCGCGCACCGGGGTGACCACCGGCATCTCGGCGGCGGACCGCGCCCGCACCATCCAGGTGGCGGTGCAGCCCGACGTCACCCCCGAGGACATCGTCAGCCCCGGCCACATCTTTCCCCTGCGTGCCAAGACCGGCGGCGTTCTCGTCCGTACCGGCCAGACCGAAGGCTCGGTGGATCTGGCGAGACTGGCCGGCCTGCGTCCCGCCGGCGTCATCTGCGAGATCATGAAGGAGGACGGCACCATGGCACGGATGCCGGACCTGAAGAAATTCGCGAAAAAACACAAACTCAAGATCGCCACCATCGCCGATCTGGTCGCCTACCGGCTGCGCGAGGACAGTCTGGTCAAGCGCGAGGCGGAAACCCGGCTGCCGACGGCCTACGGCGGCGAATTCACCGCCATCGTCTACTCCAACTGCGTCGACAAGTACGAACATCTCGCCCTGGTCAAGGGGCAGATCGATCCGGACAAGGACGTCCTCGTCCGCGTTCACTCCGAATGCCTGACCGGCGATGTTTTCGGCTCGATGCGCTGCGACTGCGGCGGCCAGCTGCACGCCGCGATGAAGATGATAGACGCCCACGGCAGCGGCGTCATCCTCTACATGCATCAGGAAGGAAGGGGCATCGGCCTGGTCAACAAGCTGAAGGCCTACGCCCTGCAGGACAAGGGCCTCGACACCGTCGAGGCCAACCTCAAGCTCGGCTTCAAGGCCGATCTGCGCGACTACGGCATCGGCGCCCAGATCCTGCGCGACCTCGGCGTCCGCAGGATGCGGCTGATCACCAACAACCCGAAGAAGATCGTCGGCCTGGAGGGATACGGCATCAAGGTCACCGGCCGCGAACCCATCCAGGTCGAACCCTTACCGGAAAATCTGCGCTACCTGCAGTGCAAGAAGGACAAGCTCGGCCACATGCTCGATCTGGTGCAGACCTCGGCCGGCGAGTGAACAACCGCCCGTTGCCGGTGAAATGGCAACGAAACGGCCGTGGTCGTGAAGGTTTCGCGCTGCGTCGGCGACGACGACAGCGATTACCACCATGAGAAATCGGAAAAGCCAATTTTAAGGATGTATTGAGGAGGAACCATATGCCCCGCTATTTTGACGGCAGACTGGACGGAACAGGAAAGCGATTCGCCATCGTCATCAGCCGCTTCAACGCCTTCATCGCCGAACGCCTCCTGGAGGGCGCCATCGACGCCCTGACCCGATCCGGGGTTGCCGGCGACGACATCGACGTCGCCCGGGTGCCCGGTGCCTACGAGATCCCGCTGGTCGCCCTGAAGCTGGCCGAAAACGACCGCTACGACGCGGTGATCTGCCTGGGGGCGGTGATCCGCGGCGCCACTCCCCATTTCGATTTCGTCGCCAACGAGGCCGCCAAGGGCATCGCCCAGGCGAGCATGGAAACCGGCAAGCCGATCATGTTCGGGGTGCTGACCACCGACACCATCGAGCAGGCCATCGAACGGGCCGGCAGCAAGGCGGGCAACAAGGGGGCGGAATGCGCCGTCGCCGCCATCGAAATGGTCAACCTGATGGGGCAACTTGACTGACGCGGCCGGCCATACCAAGGTGAGCACCCGGCGCAAGGCGCGGGAGTTGGCCGTGCAGGTGCTCTACCAGGCGGACCTTAGCGGCATGGACTGCCGGCGGGCCATCGAAGTCTACCTCGCCAATTTCGACGCCAATGCCAAGGCGGTCCCCTATGCCCGGGAACTGATCGTCGGCGTCGGTGACCGTCTGGATGCCATCGACGGCGATATCGAGCGCCACTCCGCCAACTGGCGGCTGGCGCGGATGTCGGTGGTCGACCGCGCCATCCTGCGTATCGCCTTCTACGAGATCGGCGTCGGCGGCATTGCGGCGCGGGTGGCGATCAACGAGGCGCTGGAAATCGGGCGGCGGTTCAGCACCGACGAGTCGGTGCCGTTCTTGAACGGCATCCTCGACGCCTATGCCAGGCTGATCGAGGAACAAACCGCCGCCACCGGGGGCGGGGACCATCGATAATCCGAAGATCTGCCGCGGCCGGTCGCGGCATGGAACCTGACCGGAAAGGCGCAATGGCGGAAAACAGACAAGCCAGTGGACCGGGTCTCGTTCAGGAAGCCTGCGGCGTGCTCGGTATCTTCGTTGCGCTCTTCCTGCTCATCTGCCTGGTCGGCGTGCTCTTCGTCGAGCCAGGTCAGAACGGCGGCTGGGGCGGCAGTATCGGCAGATTCACGGCCACCGCCCTGGTCAGCTTTCTCGGGATGAGCAGCGGCTGGCTGGTGACCCTGCTGCTGGTCTTCGCGGTCAGCCTTTTCTCCCCTTCCTTTTCCCTGGAGCGGCTGCCATGGATCGCCGCCGGCAGCGGCGGCATCATTCTGGCGACGTCGGGCCTGCTGTCCCTGATCCATAACGGATTTTCGCCGCAACGGAGCTGGGACGCCGGCGGCGTGCTCGGTTCGGTGCTGGCCGGCTTCATCGTCCGCTTTTTCGGAGGCGCCGGCGCCGTGCTGTTCTTTCTCGCCGTGCTCTCCGTGTCGGCCATGGCCGCCCTGCGGCTTTCCCCTTCGTCCCTCGCCCGCCGGGCGCGCGCGCTCCTGTTCCGGGAGAGCACCGAGGGGCGGGATACGACCACCGCCGCTCCGGGCCGCCGGAAACGGGATGACGACGGCCAGGTGAAAGACAGGCCGGCCGCGGGCGCCGACCACCTGCCGATGGTGCGTGAGCCGGTAAAGACGGTGCTCGAAAGCGAAGCGGTGGAGGAATTCCGGCCCAAACCGGCCGCCGCCGGCACCTTCCAGCTGCCGGCGTTGTCGCTGCTCGACCTGCCGGAGGCGCAGGAGGTGGAGCTCGACCGGGAACACTACTTCAAGATCAGCGGCCTGCTGGAGGCCAAACTCCGCGATTTCGGGGTGGAGGGCAAGGTGGTCGGCATCTCTCCCGGTCCGGTGATCACCACCTACGAGTTCTCGCCGGCCCCGGGGGTCAAGATCAACAAGATCGTCTCGCTCGCCGACGATCTCGCCCTCGGCCTCAAGGCGCAGAGTGTCCGGATCGTCGGCTCCATCCCCGGCAAGGCGGCGCTGGGCATCGAGATCCCCAATCCGCAGCGGCAGATCGTTCACCTCCGCGAAATCCTCGGCAACGACCGTTTTCAGAAATCCACCTCCCGTCTCACCCTGGGGCTCGGCAAGGACGTGATCGGCCACCCGGTCACCGCCGATCTCGCCAAGATGCCGCACCTGCTCATCGCCGGTGCCACCGGCGCCGGCAAGAGCGTGGCGATCAACACCATCATCTGCTCCATGCTGTTCAAGGCCACCCCGGAAGAGGTGCGCCTCCTGCTCGTCGATCCCAAACGCATCGAGCTTTCGGTCTACGAGGACATCCCTCACCTGCTGCATCCGGTGGTGGTCGACCCGCGCATGGCCAGCCGCGCCCTGCAGTGGGCGGTGCGGGAGATGGAACGCCGCTACGCCCTGATGGAGGAACTGCGGGTCAAGTCCATCGCCGGCTACAACGAGGCGGCGGCGGAGAAACTGCCGCTGATCGTCATCATCATCGACGAACTCGCCGACCTGATGATGGTCTCCTCCAAGGAGGTGGAGGACGCGGTGGCGCGGCTCGCCCAGATGGCGCGCGCCGCCGGCATGCACCTCATCCTCGCCACCCAGCGGCCATCGGTGGACGTGCTCACCGGCCTGATCAAGGCCAATTTCCCCACCCGTATGTCTTTCAAGGTGTCGGCCAAAACCGATTCGCGGACGATTCTCGACATGAACGGCGCCGAGCATCTGCTGGGGGCCGGCGACATGCTTTTCCTCGCCCCGGGCACCTCGCGGCTGCAGCGCATCCACGGCGCCTACATTTCGGAGAAGGAAACCGAGCGGATCATCGGTTTCCTGAAGGGCCAGGGCAAGGCGGTATACGACGAATCGGTGATGCGCATGGCCGAGGCCGAGCCCGACGAACCGGTGGGTGAGGACGAGTACGACGAAAAGTGGGACGAGGCGGTGGCCCTGGTCTGCGAATCGGGCCAGGCTTCCATCTCCATGCTGCAACGGCGTCTTCGGGTCGGCTACAACCGGGCGGCGCGGATGATCGAACTCATGGAACGCGAGGGACTGGTGGGGCCCGCCGACGGTGCCAAGCCGCGCGAGGTGCTGGCTCGGCGCAGCTACGACGACTGATCCCGGTTCGCAGTCAGGTCGATACCTTGTCGTCGCTGCTCGTTTGCCTTGGCGGCCTCAACCCCGAATGTTTGCCGGAATAGTGTCATCTTGATTGCAATAGGAAATGAAAGGAGGCGTGGCGATGGCCACCGATGAGGAACTGCGGACCGCGATCCCCGGCCTGCTGCAGGGGACGGGATATCTTCATCCCGGTTTCGGAGATCTGCTCCGTCACGATGCGGTGCGCCTGCCCGCCCCTGCCGATGCGGCCGCAGGCTCCCCCTACGAGCCGGTGATCATCCATCTCACCGTCACTTCCAAATGCTACGCCCGTTGCAAGGGCTGCATCAACGCCGCCATCACTTCGCCCTGTCATGGCGACAGCCGTGCCGGCGACCGGGTGGCCCCCACCGACGCCCGGCGCGATGCGCGCGCCATCTGCAATCTGGCCGCCGGCACCGGCAACGACGAGGCGGTGCTCTGCTTCTACGGCGGCGAGCCGCTGCTCGCCGTGCCGGCCATGTGCTCGGTGATGGATGAGGTTACCGGCCGCTGCAACGGGGTGGCCTTCCGCTACATGCTCTACACCAACGGCGATCTGCTCGGGCAGACGGTGCGGGACCATGCCGACTTCATCCGCGGCCTGTGGCTGATTTCCGTGTCCATCGACGGCGGTCTCGACCAGCACGACACCACCCGCATCGGCACCAGCCTGGCTCGCATCCGCGACGGCCTCGCCGCGGTGCGCAGCGTCCGCGAGGGCCATGTCCTGATGTGGTCGACCCTGCGGGAGGAAGCGTCGCTTTTCGACTGTTACCGTGAATTCCGCGATCTGTATGACCGCGGGCTGGTGACCCAGTTCTTCTGGCACTGGGTGGAGACCGAGGAGCCCTTCGCCGATCTCGACGGCTATCTCCGCGCCTATGAACGGGACCTGCGCCGGGTGATGGACGCCTACCTGGCGGCTTTGGCCGGCGGCACCGTCCTGCCCCTGGTCCATATCAACGAACTCGTTTATTTCGCCCTTGCCGGCGTTCGCCGTTCCTCCTCCGCCTGCGGCGTCGAGCTGGCGGCCAACTACGACCTCATCGACGGCAAGATCCACTCCTGCAGCGATCTCCCCCTGTCCATGGCCATCGGTGAGATGAGCGGCGACGGCGGTATTTCCTTCCTGCCCCACGATCTCACCCGCCTGGTCGACTACAAATCGGTGCTCGGCTGTCCCGCCTGCGGCGTCCACGGTTACTGCGGCGGCCGCTGCCCGGTGCAGGCCCTGGCGGGCAGCCCGCTGCGCCTCGTGCAGTACTGCCAGCTGATGCGGTTGCACGTCGGGGTGGTGCTCTCCCGTCTCGCCGATATCGAGAGGGCGATGGCCGGCCACGGTCTCACCGCCCGCGATCTGTACGATCGTTCCGCGGTCTTCGCCCAGTTCACCGACGTCACCCCCTGAAAGTTTCAGCCATGCTCCTGTCGCCCCCCCAGTACCGTACCCTGATCGTCGCCGGCGCCGGCAATGTCGGCAGGGCGTTGCTGGCCGTCTCGGGGCGGGATCTCGACTCCTTCGATGAGGTGGTGCTCGTCGACCGGGAACCCCGGCCACTGCCGGTTTCCCCCGCCTGCCGTTTCGTGGGGGGCGATATCCAGGAGGTGGATTTCCTGCGCCGCCTCCTTGCCGGCTGCCGGCTGCCCGCCATTTTCGTCAATCTCTGCGCCGGGGTCGACAACGTCGCCGTCCGTGCCGTGATCGCCGGCGAGGAGGTCGCCTATATCGATACCAGCTGCTGCGCGCCCCTGGGGAGCAGCGAGGTACGTTTCAGCCGGCTGATGCCCTACTCGCTGACCGTGCTGAACAGCCGGCGGCCGCATCTGCTCTGCTGGGGAATCAATCCCGGCCTGGTGGAGATCGTCACCCGACGCTTGCTGGCTCAGAGCGGCCGCCACGGGAATCGATTCGACGTCACCATCTACGAGCATGACGACCTGCAGGTGCTTGCCAAGGATTTCATCGCGGTGGGGTGGAACGTCGACGCCCTGGTGGAGGAGGTCATCGAATCGCCGATTCTCGTCTGCCGCGACGGCCGGCTGCAGGAGGATGCCCAAGCGAAACACCACCCGGTGCTCGCCTGCTGGAACGGCACCGTCGTCCCTTCCCGGCTGGTTGGGCACGAGGATATCTGGAACCTGGGACAACTGCCGGAAATCGACGGGGCGCGCTTCGTCTACGGCCTGGCCCCGCCGGTGATGGCGGCCCTGGAGCAGGATGCGGCCACCGCCCGCCGCCGGCTCAAGGTGCCGGCGGCCGCGGTGCCGGTGCGCGGTCTCGAGCGGGTCGCGGTCAAGGTGAAGGCGGACGACGGCTGGAGCCGTACCCTCCTCTGGCAGGAGGATCATTATGAGACCTGGCGGAGCCATGGCGTCAACGCCGTCCAGTACCAGACCGCCAAGTCGGTGCTGCTCGGCATCCTGCTGCTCCAGCATGGCCGTCATGGTCGCGGCAACGGCAATCACAGCGGCGCCACCCTGCCGTTGGCGGATGCCGACATCCGGCTCGTCGACGGGCTCATGGAGCGGCTCGGTATCAGCTGGACGAACGGCGACACCCTCGACCTGCGCTACCAGGGATAATCCATGCAGGCCACCATCGATCTGGCTGTACGACTCGCCGGCGATCTGATCACCATTCCCAGCGAATCCTCGGACCCGGTGGCCAGCGATGCCGACAACCCGGAAGACCGGGTGGGGGCCTATCTGCGCCGCGTCTGTGGCGAACACCGCCTCCAGGCGGAAATGCAGGCGGTCACGGCCCGGCGGCACAATCTGGTGATTCGCCTGCCGCGACCGGAGGCGGCCAAGATCGTCATCGCCGGCCACATGGATACGGTCAGCGCCAGGGGAATGGCGGAACCCTTTGCCGCCGCCCGCCGCGACGGCCGCCTGTGGGGCAGGGGGGCCTGCGACGACAAGGGTCCCCTCGCCGTAGCCCTGGCATGTCTCCTCCATGTGGCCCGCACCGGCTGCCCCTACGATGTCACCCTGGTGGCCACCGTCGACGAGGAGTGCTCCCTCGGCGGTGCCGCGGCGTACGCACGGGAGACCCCTCCCTTCGATCTCGCCATCGCCCTGGAGCCCACCTCCCTCCGTATCGTCCGGGCCCACAAGGGGGTCATGCGCCTTTCCCTGGAAACGACAGGGGTCAGCGTCCATTCCTCCACCCCGCACCTGGGCAGCAACGCCATCGCCGCCATGTTGCCGGTGCTCGCCGATCTACAGTGCCTGTACATGGAGAAACGGGACACGACACCACGGGGGAAAGGGGAGGGGACCACCCTTGCGGTCACCACCATCCGGGGCGGCAGTTCGGAGAACATCGTCCCCCATCGCTGCATCGCCACCCTCGACGTCCGCCTCGCCCCGGGTCTGTCTCCGAACGAGGTCCGGCACCGCATTCGCGCCTGCGTCGGTGAGCGGGCCAAGATCACTTCCCTGTTCACCGCAGGCGGTATCGACACTCCCTGCAGCCTTCCCCTCGTCCGGAGATTGCAGGCCGCCATCGAAAGCGAAGCCGGCCCCCTCGCCGCCGTCACCGCTCCCTACGCCACCGACTGTTCGCTGCTTGCCGGCAGAGGGCCCTGCGTCGTCTGGGGGCCGGGCGACATCGCCCACGCCCACAAGGCCGACGAGCATATCGAGATCAGCCAGATCGAGCGAGGCTGCCGGATACTTTGCCGGTTCCTCGGCGGCGGATCGTCGACCGCCGAGGACGGGCCTCCACCGCAGGAAAGGTAGAGCCGAGGAAGCTCGTTCTGCCCCCGGATGCAGAGTCGGGCAGACCTCCCTGAAGAACCGCGCCGTTCTGGCCTTCTGGGGGCTGCGCGCAACATCCGGTTTCCCTGGTTCGACGTGTCGGCCCGGTGCCGGCAGGGCAGATCCTTGTTGCAAATTCCCCGGCGAATGATACCCTCTGGGAGGATACCCATCGGGACAACCAGCCGACCGCATGGGACCGAGGCCGACCAATGGAACCGATCATCGATACCCAGGAATTTCTCGCCCTTTCCTCCTTCCTCAACTACCAGTTGTCCGGGGAGCCGGTGAACTGGCACGGCATTCTCAACCTGATGACCGGCAAGGAGTACGCCCGTCAGGACGAGGAGATTCTGCTGGCGGCCCTGTCCTGTCTCGGCGCCGCCTACGGCGATCAGAAACGGCGGCTGGGGCCGTTCGCCATCCTGCATCCCATCCGGGCGGCGGCCCTGCTCGCCAAGGCACAGCGGCGGGTGGACCCCCTGGATCTGCTGTCCACCCTGTTCCACGACAAGAACGAAGACCTCACCGCCGCCGGCATCGAGGCGGATCGCTGGCGGGAAATGGAACGGAAGTACACCGGGCTGCTCGATCTGATCGGGCCGCAGCAGGCGGTTCAGCTGGAAGAACGGCTCGGCGCCCTCACCAAGCCGGAGGGGCAGAAGTACTACGTGTACCTGGGCCGGCTGCTGCAGCGGTCCGCCGCCAATCCGGAACTGGTCACCATCAAGCTCGCCGACCGGCTGGACAACACCCTCGACCTGCGCATCGACCTGCACGATTTCACCGATAACAGCCGCTGCTACCAGGTGCTTTTCGACGTCCTGTTCATCAATACCTACAAGGGATTCATCAGCGACCGTCCCCATCCCATCTCGCGCAAGATCAACGGCGCCATGCGTCTGTACCAGCTGTACAAGAACGCGGTGTTCCTGTCGCTGGTGCGGCACCAGGGAGTGGAGCTGAAGGCGGACGCCAGGAGGCTGTTCTCTTCGCTGGCGGTGGCCAGCATCCGGGAGGCGCAGACCATCCTGCTGCACATCTTCGCCTACCATCTGCGTTCGGCGGCGGAGCAGAAGGAGCTGCTCATGGACGTCATGCGCTACTCCGAGGAAGGAGGCTTCAATCAGATCAACACCACCGGCGGACACCTGCTCGACGGGCTCTTCATCCGCCATTTCGTCTTTGACGGCAAGGAGATGAAGAAAGACAAGCTGCAGGCCCTCTACGACAACAAACCGCTCATGGGGCAATCCGCCCTCGGTTTCATCATCATCTTCGCCAACTTCATCAACGATGAGCGGTACCTGATCAGGGGCATTTCACCGCTGGGGATCGAATCCCAGGATTAGCCCTCGGCCGCGGAAAGGCCTGACGGTGGATACGCTTTCGCCCCGGCCGCGAGCGGGAGGCCGTCTCGCCTTAAGCGGACCACCGCGAATGAGAAGGGGCTGGGGGCTGTTCCGGAAAATCTTCTGTTGCTTTCCGGGGAGCGCTCCCTGTACTATAAGGTGTCTGGTGAGAATGTTTCCTGATATTGAGAGGTGAGCCATGGCCATCCAGAGTGTGATCCCCAGTCCAGCCGCCGCCGGTCAGCTTTCCGCCCCGCCGGCGCGGCAGCAGTCCGACGCTCCGGTACCGACGGAAAAAAAGAATCTGGCGCAGGATACGGTACGGCTCAGCACCGGCGTGGAAAACACGGTCGTGCAAGCCCCGGCGGCCAGGAGAGTGGAACAGACACCGGCAGCGACGGAAACCCAGCGGTCCGCTTCCGCCACCGCGCCCTCGGCGCCGGCAAGCCCGGCTGGCGGGGGTGGCGATGCCGAGAGGACGATCCAGCCCAGAACGGTGTCGGACGGCAGCCCTGCGGCGGCGCCGGCGCGGACGCCCTCCTCGCCGGTCCCGGCCGAGGGGACCGCCACCGACAACCGTGTCCGTCAGGAAAACCGGGCGGTAAACCAGGTGTTGGCCTCCCAGGCGGAACGTTCCTACGCCGCCTCCCTGCAGGGACGGATCAATCGCAACGGCTTCAACGAAACCGCCTGAGTCCGGTTTTTTCATCAGCCCCGTAACTGATCAGATGGGTAGCACCCAAGGTGATCCCCCTGAACAGCTTACTCAGGCCCGGCTGGCGTGTTCTTCTCTCTCCTGGACGACCAGCCAGTCGGTACGGAACCGGCCATGGCAGTTGGGGCAGATCAGTACGATCCGCCCCTTTTCTTTTTTTTCGAAGGCGAAGGAGACGTGGAATCCGTCCCTGTAGTCGCAGACCGGGCACCGGTACAGGATGCCTTCCAGTTTCAGATGGGTTTCCGTGGCAGTCATTTTCCTTTTCCCCCGCCCGTCCCGGTTGTCGGACCTTGGTGGGGTCGAGCCGGAAGCGTGCTGATTTTCTTGCCAAGACACCTTGCGATATGTCACCCTACATCTATCTTTTTCCCCGTTGCCTGTAAAGAGTGATTGACGGAAGCGCACCTCCTGCCGGAACGGCTGGCGGGGGGATTGTCCGCTGTTTCTACCGAACGAGGCCCGTTCCATGGGAATGCAACACGACGATGCGGCGATCCCCGTCGCCGAGGTCCAGCATCAGCTCGAGGACCTGTTCCGGAAACTGCCCAGCGATATCGACCTGCTGTTCTTCACCAGCCCGGCGCGCAACCCCCAGTTCACCGAACTGACCCGTGCGGTACTGCGGATGCTGCGTGAGATCACCTCCAGGATCCGACTGCGCGAATTCGACATCGACCATGACCTTGCCCGCAAGCACGGAGTGATCGCCGCTCCGGCCCTGCTTTTCAATCCGGAATCCTGCTCCCTGCGCTGGTACGGCGCCCCGGCCGGCGAAGAAGGCAGGACGTTCATCGAGATCCTGCTTCTGCTCGGCCGCGGTGCGGTCGACCTGAGCCTGCCCGCCCGCAAGGTCCTCGACGCCATCGACACCCGGCGCGACATCAAGGTCTTCGTCAGCCCCACCTGTCCTTACTGCCCGCAGCAGGCGATCAACGCGGTCAAGGCCGTTCTGGCCCGACCGGACATCTGCTCCCTTGAGATCATCGACATCCAGTGCAATCCGGATCTCGCCGACCGTTACGATGCCCACAGCGTCCCGCAGGTCTGGGCCAACGGCAGACTCATCGCCCTGGGGGCGCAGAGCGAGGAGCTGTTTTTGTCCTCGCTCGCCAAACTGGAGCAACAGACGGTTTTCATCCCCGATGAGACCGCCGAGGAAATCGACGTCGACCTCCTCATCGTCGGCGGCGGCCCGGCGGGACTCACCGCCGGCATCTACGGCGCCCGCGCCGGGCTGCGTTCGGTGATCGTCGAACGGGATCTGCTGGGCGGTCAGGTGGCGACCACGCCGGTGGTGGAAAACTACCCCGGCCTCACCCAGGTGGCCGGCAAGACCCTGGTGGATATCATGGTGACCCACGCCCTGGAATACGCCAAAATTTTCCCCGGCGAGGCGGTGGTGGAAATCAGGCCCGGGCAGCCGCTGGTCGTGCTCACCAGCCGTCGGAAATTTACCGCGAAAGCGGTGCTGCTCGCCACCGGCGCCCTGCCGCGCAAATTGGGCGTACCCGGTGAGGCGCGTTTCTTCGGCCGGGGGGTGAGCTACTGCGCCACCTGTGACGGGCCCCTGTTCAAGGGCAAGAAGGTGGTGATGGTCGGCGGCGGCAGCAGTGCCCTGACCGAGGCCATGCACCTTGCCAACATCGGAGTCGCGGTCACGGTGATCCACCGGCGCGACCGCTTCCGCGCCCAGGATCATCTGGTGAGGAATTTCGAGGCGATGGGGATTCCCGCCCTCTTCAACTCCCAGGTGGTGGAGATCAGCGGCAGGGAGAAGGTCGCCGCCGTCAGGATCCGCAAGGACCCGGGCGGTGAGGAGAGCACCATGACGGTGGACGGTGTCTTCATCGCCATCGGCTATGAACCGACCGTGGATGTCGCCCGCAAGATCGGCGTCAAGCTCACCGCCGAGGGATATATCGGCAAGGACGGCCGCCATCGCACCAACGTCCCCGGCATCTATTGCGCCGGCGATGTGGAAGGCGGCTACAAGCAGATCGTCACCGCCGCCGGCCAGGGGGCCGAGGCGGCGCTGGCGATCTTCGAGGATCTGGTCAACCCCTACTGGGTGAAGGGGAAGACGGGCGCGGATGGTTCCTGACCGGATGCTGCGTCCGGGCGCAGGAGAAGATTTACAGCCACCCTGAAATCTGGTACTCATCACCGGACGATACCGGTGGAATTTTCAACAACGCTACGCCAACGAGGGAGGAAGAATGCAGGTTGACAGCAGGAATTTCGTCAAAAAGGAGACCATGTACCTGGTCGCCCTGGGAGCGGTGATCGCCGGGTTTCTTGCCGGCGTCGTTTTCAGCGCCTTCCAGCGGTCGGATCTGCCGGTGGCCGGGGCCCCGCCGCAGCAACAGCAGCAGGCGGGCGGTTCCGGCTTCAGTCCGGAACAGGCCGATCGGATACTGATGCTGGAACGGGAGGTGGCCACCAACCCCAACAACGCCGAGGCGTGGACCCAACTGGGCAACATCTGGTACGACAGCGGCAAGGCCGACAAGGCCATCGAGGCCTATCAGAAGTCCCTGGCGATCAACCCCGGCAACGCCGACGTGCTCACCGACATGGGGGTGATGTACCGGAGCAGCAACCAGCCGCAGAAGGCGGTCGAGGCCTTCGACAAGGCCATTGCCGCCGATCCCAAGCACAAGGTCAGCCGGTTCAACAAGGGCATTGTCCTGATCTTCGACATCAAGGATCTGGAAGCCGGCCTCAAGGCCTGGGAGGAACTGGTGGCCATCTATCCGGACGCCGCCGCGCCGGACGGCAAACTCATCTCCCAGATGATCAGCGAGTTCCGGGCCAAGGCGGCCGCGGCAGCGCCGAAGTAGCCGGCTCTGATCGTCGCCGCGAACGGTACCCATTGCCACCGTTGTGTTTTTTCCCTTGAAGGACGCCCGGGCCCGTGCCGCCGCCGGATGATCGGGCCGGGCGCGAACCGCGGTGGTTCCCCTCTTTCCAGTAAAGGAGTGACCGATGAGCAGGACCGAAAAGAATCTCAAGGAGGCCTTTGCCGGTGAATCCCAGGCAAACCGGAAATATCTGGCCTTTGCCAGGAAGGCCGACAGCGAGGGCCAGCCGCGGATCGCCCGGCTGTTCCGGGCGGCGGCCGAGGCGGAAACCATCCATGCCCACGCCCATCTGCGGGTGCTGGGCGAGATCGGTACCACGGCGGATAATCTGCGCGCCGCCATTGCCGGCGAAACCCATGAATTCAGGAATATGTATCCGCAGATGATCGAGGAAGCGAAGGCCGAGGGCAACAAGGCTGCCGAACGCTCCTTCACCTTTGCCAACGAGGTGGAGAAAATCCATGCGGAACTCTATTCCAAGGCCCTGCACAACCCGGAAACCCTGGGGGATGAATCCTACCACGTCTGTACCGTCTGCGGCTACACCGGGGAAGGGGACGCCCCGGAGAAGTGCCCGGTCTGCAACGCCGCCAGGAAGGCCTTTGTCCGGGTGGACTGATTTTCCCTCGACCTGCGGATCGCGAAAAGGGGTGGCGGCCGGCAACGGCGTTGACAAAGGCCACCCCTTATTTTATCCTTCACTGCTCGGCCGAGAAACGCGAGGTTCCCGGCACGCGGCACCCCCGATACACCTTCCGCTCCAACCGGTTAACAGTACGCTGCAAAACGGGCTGTTAGCGGCACATGGACGTGCCGCCGAATTCCGCCGGCTCAGAACGAGCCACGGAATCCGTGAAGTTGGCCGAAACTTGTTTTGGACGACCGACCATCGGAAAAGCCACGGATGGTTTTTCCGGCGGTTGGTTCGACCATAGGGCGCGTCATGATACAGGGGATCATCCAGGACAGCCTCCGCGAGTCCATCGAGGTCAAACGCCGTTTTGCCGAAACCGGGAGTGGCGACATCATCCGCGCCGCCGAGGCGGTTGCCGCCGCATTCAAGTCCGGCGGCAAGCTGCTCATCTGCGGCAACGGCGGCAGCGCCGCCGATGCCCAGCACGTCGCCGCCGAATTCGTCAACCGCTTTCTTCTCGACCGCCGGCCGCTGCCGGCGATCGCCCTGACCACCGACTCGTCGGTACTGACCAGTATCGGCAACGACTTTTCCTACGAGGAGGTGTTCGCCAAGCAGGTGCGGGCCCTGGCGGGGAAAGGCGACATTCTGCTGGCCATCTCCACCAGCGGCAACTCGCCCAACGTGCTTCGCGCCATCCTGGCGGCCAGGCAGACGGAGGCGGTGACGGTCGTCGGCCTTACCGGCGAGGGCGGCGGCAGGATGGCATCCCTCTGCGATATCCTCATCGCGGTGCCGTCCCGCTATACGCCGGCCATTCAGGAATCGCACCTGTGGGCGGAACATCTGCTGTGCCAGCTGGTCGACGAGATGCTGTTCGGACGCCTCTCCGGGGAGCGCGCATGAGCGAGGACGAACTGCTGTCCTTTGCCGGGCTCCACACCTACTCGCTGTTTTCCCGGCCGAGCAAGGTGGGGGTCGAGCAGTTCGCCAAACCGTTTGTCACCGGCGGCAGCCTGAAGGAATTTCTGGCCGGGCTGCCCCGGCAACTGCTCGGGCTCGACTTCCCCGAACTGGTGGAAAGGGTGGTGCGGGCGCGCCAGGGCGGCCGACCGGTGATCGTCGGCCTCGGCGCCCACGTCATCAAGGTGGGACTCAATCCGGTGCTCATCGATCTCATGGAGCGGTCGATCGTCACCGCCCTTGCGGTCAACGGCGCCTGCGCCGTCCATGACACCGAGATCGCCCTCGCCGGCAAAACCAGCGAGGACGTCGACGCGGTGCTGGGGGACGGCGCCTTCGGCGCGGTCCGCGAGACCGCCGAGATCGTCAACGAGGCCGCCATCACCGGCGCCGGCAACGGCAAGGGGTTCGGTCGGGCCCTGGGCGAGCGGCTCCTTCAGGGGGACAGTCGTTATCCTGAACTGAGCCTGTTTGCCAGTGCCGCCCGGCTCGATATGCCGCTGAGCGTGCATGTGGCGCTGGGGACCGATATCGTCCACATCCATCCCTCGGCGGACGGCGCTGCCATCGGCAGGGCTTCGTATCTCGATTTTCAGCGGTTCTGCCGGCAGGTCGCCGATCTCGACGGCGGCGTCTATCTCAATCTCGGCTCCGCCGTGCTGATGCCCGAGGTGTTTTTGAAGGCGCTGACCGTGGTCCGCAATCTGGGCCATCCGGTGACCCGGCTCACCACCGCCAATTTCGATTTTCTCCGGCAGTACCGGTCGATGACCAACGTGGTCAACCGACCCACCGCCGGCGAGGGTGGCCGCGGCTTTCATTTCACCGGTCACCATGAACTGATGGTGCCGTTGCTGGCCGCCGCGATCAAGGAGCGGCTGGCCGAGGCGGCCGCGGCCTGAGGTGGGAACCTATGCCTCTCCACGATTTCCGGTGCACGGCGTGTGGTCATGAATTCGAGGAACTGGTGATGGGGAGGGATGCACGGGTGTGCTGTCCTCGCTGCGGCAGCGACCAGGTGGAGAAGCTGATGTCCACCTTTGCCTACCGAAGCGGCGGCAAGACGAGTACGCCCTCCACCGGCGGCAAATGCTCCGGCTGCGCCGGCGGCAGCTGCGCTTCCTGTCATTGAAAGGTGAGGCCCGCGTCCTTGCGGGCGACAACAAGTTCAGAAGGGGATTATTATGAAGAAATGCATCAAGATCGGCACCCGCGGCAGCATGCTCGCCCTGTGGCAGTCCAACTGGGTCAAGGGGATGATCGAGGGGCGGTATCCCGGGGTCACCGTCGAACTCGTCCGCATCGTCACCAAGGGCGACAAGATCCTCGACGTGCCGCTGGCCATGGTCGGCGGCAAGGGATTGTTCGTCAAGGAGATCGAGGACGCACTGCTGCGCGAGGAGGTCGATATCGCCGTGCACAGTATGAAGGATGTGCCCACCGTGCTGCCCGACGAACTGCACATCGGCATCATCACCAAACGGGAAGACCCCCGCGACGCCTTTCTTTCGGTGAAGTACGGATCGGTGGCCGAACTGCCCGCCGGCGCCCGCGTCGGCACCAGCAGCCTGCGCCGCAAGTCGCAGCTGGCCGCCATGCGATCCGACCTGGTGATCGAGGATCTGCGCGGCAATCTCGACACCCGTGTCCGCAAGCTCGACGAGGGGGTGTACGATGCGGTCATCCTCGCCACCGCCGGTCTCAACCGGCTGAACATGGCCCACCGCATCACCGCCCACTTCTCCCCCGAACAGATGCTGCCGGCCATCGCCCAGGGGGCGGTCGGCATCGAACTCCGCAAGAAGGACAGCGAGTTGCTCGACGGCCTGCGGTTCATGGATGACCGGGACACGGCGGTGGCGGTGAGTGCCGAACGCGCCTTTCTAGCCCGCCTCGAAGGCGGCTGCCAGGTACCCATCGGCGGTCATGGCCGCCTCGAAGGCGGCAGGCTGATCTTCACCGGCCTCATCGCCTCGGTGGACGGCAAACAGATCTTCAAGGAATCGGTCAGCGGCGATCCCGCCGACGCGGCCGCCATCGGCCATGATCTGGCGGAACGGATGCTCAGACAGGGCGCCGGCAAGATCCTCGCCGAGGTATACAACACTGAGATTTCCTGAGATCCCCTTCACGATCCGCCCGCACGCCATGACCCAGACTTCCCTCCCGCCCGTACCCGCCTCCGGCAAGGTCTATCTGATCGGCGCCGGTCCCGGCGATCCGACCCTGATCACCGTCAAGGGCCTGCAGTTTCTCCAGAAGGCCCAGGTGGTGGTCTACGACTACCTGGCGAGTCCGAAGCTGCTCGCCCACGTGCCGCAGGGAACGGAACTCGTCTATGTGGGCAAGAAGGGGGGGGGGCTGCACGCCAAGACCCAGGAGGAGATCAACCAGATCCTCGTCGACAAGGCGCGGGAGGGAAAGAGGGTGGTGCGCCTCAAGGGTGGCGATCCCTTTATCTTCGGCCGCGGCGGCGAGGAGATCGAAGAGCTGGTCGAAGCCGGGGTCGCCTTCGAGGTGGTGCCGGGGGTCACCTCCGCCACCGCCGCCGCCACCTACGCCGGGGTGCCCATCACCCATCGCCGCTACACCGCCTCGGTGGCCTTCATCACCGGCCACGAGGAACCCGGGAAAGCGGTGAGCAACGTCGACTGGGAGAAGATCTCCACCGGCATCGGCACCCTGGTCTTCTACATGGGCATCAAGAACCTGCCCCACATCACCGAGAAACTGATCGCCAACGGCCGTGATCCGCAGACGCCGGTGGTGGTGGTGCGCTGGGCCTCCACCCCGGAGCAGCGTTCCGTCGAGGGAACCCTGGAAACCATCGCCGACATCGTGACGAGAGAAAAGATCAAGCCGCCGGCCCTGGTGGTGGTCGGCGACGTGGTCAGGTTGCGCCAGACCATCAACTGGTTCGAGAAACGGCCGCTGTTCGGCAAACGGATCATGGTCACCCGTACCCGCGAACAGGCCAGCGACCTGGTGGCCGGTCTCGAGGAACTGGGTGCCGAATGCATCGAGTGGCCCACCATCGCCATCGGTGATCCGGATTCCTGGGATGTTCTCGACGAGGCCGTCGGCAATCTCCCTTCCTTTCACTGGATCCTGTTCACCAGCATCAACACCATCCGCTGTTTCTTCAAGCGGTTGTACGAACGGGGGCTGGACAGCCGGGCGCTGGGCAACCTCAAGGTGGGGGTGGTTGGCACCACCACCGCCGACGAGTTGAAGAAGCACGGCATCGTCGCCGACCTCGTGCCGGCGGTGTTCACCGGCGACGGACTGGCCGAGGCCATGGTCGCGACCGGGGTGGCGGGGTGCCGCATCCTGCTGCCGCGGGCGCAGAAGGCGAGGGAGATCCTGCCGGAGGTGCTGACCGAGGCAGGCGCCGAGGTGGTGATCGCACCGGTGTACAGAAACACCAGGCCGCAGGTGGAAACCGCTCAGTTGCGCGAGATGCTCGCGGAGCGTGCCGTCGACATCATTACCTTCACCAGCTCATCCACGGTCACCAACTTCCTGCACATGCTGGGCGCCCGCGACCCGGAGGAGCTGCGCACCCTTCTGGCCGCCACCCGCATCGCCGCCATCGGCCCGGTGACCGCCAAGACCGCCGAACAGGCCGGACTCACCGTCGATATCCAGCCGGAAACCTACACCATTCCCGCCCTCATCGCCGCCATCCTCCAGGACAGCGACCGCACCCCCTGAACGGTTGTCGCCACCCGGGGCCGCCGGCCCCGGGCCGATCGTATTCCCATTTTGCATCGAGCGAGTACTTTGCCGCTTCACTGCCGACGGCTGCGAAGGGCATTCTCATTCCGATTGAGAAATGGAATTACCGGCGCCGCGACGGTGCACCGCCGGCGTTGCCGCGTCTGTTCCTTGAAGCAAATGGCAAAAAAATACGGGGGGCGAAGAGATCGCCCCCCGTTCCCCCGAGCGGGGGAGAACCAAAGAGAGGGTGTGAAGGTCACGCCAGGGTGAGGAGTGCAACCTGGCGGTGACGCCGGCAATGGTGGCGGCGGAGACAGGATATTGCCGGATGGGTTCGGATCATGGACCAGTGTCCTCCGCCGCCTGCAGCAATGTACCACTTAGTGGTATAGATAGCATTGTCGGCCCGATTTCGCAAACGATAATTTTGCCGGGCGAAAAAAAATGGTCGGTGGCGCAATATGCCGGAAAACTTGGGGAGTTTTCCCGAGTTTGCTTGCGAGATCCGTCGCGCCGATATACAGTAACGGGCCGAAGCGTTTCGTTCCCGACGGGTTGTGGAACGCGCAACATGGAGATGGATATGGAGCGTCCCATACGTTGGTGGTGGTCGATGGCAGCGGTCTTGCTGTTGGCATCTCTGGCTGGGTGCGGCGAGGAGAAGATCCCCCCGATCCGGATAGGCGACCCTGCTCCGGAATTCCAGGCCACCGACCTTGCCGGCGCCGGTTTTTCCCTCGCCGCGAAACGGGGGCAGCCGGTCATTCTCCGCTTCTTTCTGCCCGACTGTAAATTCTGCAAGGCGGACACGGCGGTCTTCAGCGACTATTTTTCCAGATACCACGCGCAGGGGCTGGAAATCGTCTATATCAACACCGCCGGCAGCGACGATGAACTTCGGACCTTTGTCGAGCAACTCAAGATCCCCTTCCCGGTGATCAACGATTCCGACGGCAGGCTGGCCGCCAAATACCGGGTGCAGGCCGTGCCGCAGACCATCGTCCTTGACCCCGACCACCTGCTCAGAGCCGCCATCCTCGGCGGTGTCAGCGCCGAGGAGCTGGACGCGATCCTCGGAACATTTTTCCAGTGAGGTTGCCATGCCCCGTCGATTCGCCGCCACCATTGCCGCCGGTCTTCTTATCATCCTTCTCAGTGCCGCCGGTGTTCGTGCCGACGAGGGAGAACCCGGCCCTGACAACCGCTGCCCGGTCTGCGGCATGTTCGTCGCCAAGTATCAATCCTGGGTCAGCCGTGCGGAACTGAACGGGAAGGTCCATTATTTCGACGGCGCCAAGGACATGATGGCCTTCCTTTTCGAACCGGAGAAGTATCAGGCGGCCGGCAAGCCCGGCAGGATATCGGTGAAGGACTATTACACCCTGGAATGGATCGACGGCACCACCGCCTTCTACGTCGTCGGCAGCGATGTCTACGGGCCGATGGGGCATGAGTTCGTACCCTTTGCCACCAAGGAGGCGGCGGAGAATTTCCGTAAGGACCATCAGGGCCGGCAGGTGCTCGGCTTCGCGGAGATAAGCCGCGAACTGGTGGAGGAGTTGCGCCACGGGCAGAGGATGCGTTAGTGCGGCCATCCTGGCTGCTCGGTGCTTTATTCTGTGCCCTGATCCTGGCGGCAGGGGGGATGGGGCTGTCGGCGCGGCAGCGGGCAGCGGCCCAGGACAAGGGACTCGACGGCAACCGGGCCCTTGTCGCCGCCCTGCATCTCTCCGACCTCTGTATCTCCACCGAGGCCCGCTATACCCGCCATCCCGCGGCCAGCGATGCGGTGGTCCCCTTCATGGATCACCCCGGCGCCATCGAGCATTTTCCCTCCGGTTCCTTTTTCGCGCCGCCGCCGGCCCTTCCCAGGTATCCCAACCCCGCCGCTGGTCGCTAGCCCATGGCCCTGCTCGAAAAACATCTGAACATCCTCGATTACACCCTGGCCGGCCTGTGGCGGAAGAAGGGGAAGAATGCGGCGGTGGTGACCGTTTTTGCCGCGGTGATCTTCATGCTCGCCTCCTTCCAGCTGGTCGGCAGCGCCCTGACCGCCTTCTCGCGCAACGTCCTGCTCACCGCCCCGGAGATAACGGTACAGCGTTTGGTTGCCGGGCGGCAGGAATCCCTGCCTCTGGCCTATGCGGAGAAGCTGCGTCGGATTTACGGGATCCGGGAGATCGCCCCCCGGATCTGGGGATACTATTTCGACGAGCGCAACGGCGCCAACTACACGGTGCAGGGGATGGACCCGGCCGCGGCCACCGCCAGGACCCTCGCCGCCTCTCTGGGCAGCGGCCGCTTCCTGCCGGGCGAGGCCGCCGGCGAGGTGGTGCTCGGCCAGGGGGTGGCCGAGGCGCTCGACCTGCAGGGGCGCACGGTTTTTTCCTTTTTCCGGCCCGACCTCAGCCTCAAATCCCTTGTCGTGACCGGCGGCTTCTCCCCGGCATCGGCGATGCTGACCCATGACCTCGTCGCCATGTCGCTTGCCGACGCCCGCGATCTCTTCCGGCTGCCGGCCGACCAGGCCACCGACCTGCTGGTCAGCGTCGCCAATCCCAAGGAAATCGCCAACATCGCCAAAAAGATCGCCGAGCAGCTGCCCGACTGCCGGGTGCTGACCAGAAACCAGATCCAGAAGACCTATCAGGTCATTTTCGGCTGGCGCAGCGGATTCGCCTCCATCTGCCTGCTCACCGCCCTGGCCGCCTTCGTGATCCTCTCCTGGGACAAGGCCAGCGGCATGTCGCCGGAGGAAAAGCGGGAAATCGGCATCCTCAAAATTCTCGGCTGGGAGACCGCCGACGTGCTGGCCAGCCGCTTCTGGGAAGGGTTTATCCTCGCCGCCGTCGCCTTTCTCGTCGGCTTTCTGCTGGCCTATGCCCATGTGCTGTACTTCGACGCTTCCCTGTTCGCCCCCATGCTCATCGGCTGGTCGGTGATCAAACCGCCCCTGCATCTGGTGCCCCAGGTCCATCTTGCCGATATCCTGCTCCTCGCCAGTTTCTCTGTGCTTCCCTACCTGGCCGCCACCGTTATCCCGGCGTGGCGGTCGGCCGCCATTCCCCCGGAATCCGCCGTTCGTTGAGGCGCCCGTGCTGGTCGAACTGGAAAACGTCTGCAAGATTTACAACGGGGGCAGGGCCAATGAGGTGGTGGCCCTGCAGGACATCCACCTCGGCATCGGCGCGGGGGAGATGGTCTGCCTGCGCGGCCCCAGCGGTTCGGGCAAGAGCACCCTCCTGGCCATCATCGGCTGTATCATCCAGCCGACCAGCGGCAGGGCGGCCATTGCCGGCCGGCAGCTGTCCCGGCTTCCCGACCGTTTCCTCACCCTCCACCGGCGACAGAGCATCGGCTTCATCTTCCAGCAGTTCAACATCCTGCCCGCCCTCTCCGTGCTCGACAACATCGTCCTGCCCCTGCTCCCCCTGGGTATCGCCCCCCGGGAGCGGAAGCGGCGCGCGGTACAGCTGATGGAACAGTTCGGCATCGGGCATCGGATGAGCTTTCCCGCCGGCCAGATCTCGGGCGGCGAATTGCAGCGGGTGGCCATCTGCCGCGCCCTGATCAACGAGCCGCCGATCATCCTCGCCGACGAACCGACGGCGCATCTCGACAGCCGGCTGAGCGTCGAATTCATGTCCATCATGGAATCCCTGCAGCGCCAGGGAAAGACCATCATCATCACCTCCCACGACGCGCTGGTGAGCGGGCATGCGGCCATCAACCGGATCATCGACATGAAGGACGGCCGGCTGCATGTTCCGTAACCGTTCAGCAGCACCCCATCTTCGGACGATCGGCCCGGCTTATGTACGCGCAGTAGGCGGCGCCGGTCCGCTTGTCCCAATCTGTGGCACTTCTGAACGGTTACAGCGTGGGTGGTTGTGCATCATCGTATCTGTGTTGAACGGTTACCATGTTCCTTAACTCGTGGAGCATCGCCCTCAGCCTGTTGAGCAGCGCGGTTCTGTTCTTCGCCGCGGTGAGCGGCAAGACCGCCTGGAGGGTGCTGCGCTCCTGGAACCCGGCCAGCGACGACCGGGAGCAGATCGCCCTCGAAAGCGAGATCTGGCTGACCTCGACCCTCATCGAATACACCCTCGCCTTTCAGATCATCGGGCTGATCCTGCTCGTTCTCGCCGCCGACTCCTTCTGCGAGGTCATCGTCGGCGCCATGTGCGCCACCGGCTCGCTGCTCGCCAACGCCTACGGCGTGCCGGCCCTGATGGTGAAGCTGGTCGGGCTGTTCTTCTACGGTTTCTGGATCGTTCTGCACCGTCTCGACATCAGCGCGGAAACCTATCCCCTGGTGCGGATCAAGTACCTCTACTTCCTCGTCCTGCTTCCGCTGCTGGGTGGTGACGTGTTGCTGCAGTCGCTCTATCTCGCCAATCTGCAACCGGACATCATCACCTCCTGCTGCGGCGTGATTTTCGCCGAGGGAGGCGATGGGGGCATGAACCTGCTGGCCGGGTTCGACGGACCGCGGCTGCTCTTTCTGTTCTATGGCCTGGCGCTGCTGCTGGCGATGGGGGGGGGAGGACTGCGCCGGCGGGCGCGGAGGTGGGGGGCGCTTGTCTATGCGGGCGGCTGGCTGTTCTTTCTGCTCATCGCCATCGTCGCGGTCACCGTGGTCTTTTCCTCCTACATCTATGCCATGCCCTACCATCACTGCCCGTTCTGTATTCTCAAGCCCGAGTACCGTTCCATCGGCTACGCCCTGTACGGCACCCTGCTGCCCGCCGCCTTCATGGGGATGAGCGTCGGTCTGGTGCAGCCGTTGCGGCGCTGGGCGGAACTGCGGCCGGCGATAGAACGGATGGAAAAGGCCTTTCTGACCGGATCCCTGCTGCTGCTGGCGGCGTTCGTCTGCCTCGCATCCTACCATCTGGTGCTGTACCGGCTGACCGGCGGGGAATGATCCCGGTTCGGATGCAGGACGGGAAGACAGGGAGGAGGTGCTGCGCCGAGGCGCACACCGGGGAGATGCGCGGTCATCCTTCAGGCTGGCGATCGATGGGGAGTCGCAACGGCAGCCTGCCGGGGCGCGGGCTACAGTTTCCGCAGTAGTTGGCCGACCAGGGAAGCACCGCGGCCGTGGGCGCGAAACTCATCGAGCAACAGGCCGAGGACGGCGTTGACGATGGCACTCTTGCTGACCGGGCGCCGGCGTCCGTCAGTGGGGCCCTGGATGTCGCGCAGGCAATCCCGCAACCCTTCGAGGGCGGTGAAAACCTCCTGCTCCAGGTAGTGGGTGGTTTTTCTGTTCAGGACGGCACGGCGTTTTTTGCGGATGATGCCGATGGCCGACGGCGGGGCCTGCCGTTCGAGACAGAAGACGGTGAGTTCCTCCAGGCGCTGGTCCGGGGCGAGGGTGCCGGCGCCGGTCAGAATCTCGCCGAGGATATCGATGGGCTGGCAATGCTGGTTCATGTCCTTCCTCCTTGGTGGTGCATTGCCTTGTATCAAGGAGGATGCCAGAGCGCGCGGCGTAGCGGTGCCGCCATGGTCCCCGGTGGCAGGGGCGGCTGGTGCGGGTCGGGGATGACGATGCGGCAGTGTTGAAAAATATTTCCCAATAGCGGAAAATATTTTTATGATTCGATGATCGCCACCTTCCTGACCATCTTCAGGATCTCGGCGCGCAGATCATCGGGCGCGTCGGAAAACCGCACCCCCATGCCGTGGTCGATGGTCGGCCCGCCCAGGTTGACCCAGATCACCGTGGCGGCCACCGATACCTCCCGATCGTTGATGACGAAGACCAGGGTGGAATTCTCGCCCACCGCCGGTGGATTTTCGGTATAGATGAACATCCCGTCGATGGAGATGTCCTTGCTGCGGGAAATGAGATAGTCCCCGTCGTGGATGTAGCTGACCTTGAACTCGGCGGGTACCCGCCTGTTGATCCTGCGTTCCCTGCCTTCCATGCTTCCCCCTTCCGTTCCCGCCCGTTGGCGAAGTTGCTTTGCCGCCGGCGCATGCCCGGCGCGGTCTGGCCGATCCGTTCATTGTACGGGGCGGGCGGCGCTCCTGTCCAGCGGGAAAGATCCTCGGAAAAGGTCACACGGCGAGATCGATTTCCTGCACCGTGCCGCTGGCACCGTCCTCTCCAAGGTAGAGGCCGGTGCCGGCGATCCGTCCTCTCCTGCCGTTGTCCTCGCCGTTGAGGGCGAAGGGGGTCCGCAGGTGATCGAGCAGGATGGCGCCGATATTCTTTTCCCGCAGGGAAGGGAAAGAGTCGTTGCCGGCGGCGTCTTTGATCCACAGTTGCAGTTTGGCGAACATCGGATCGTTGTCGTCGAGCCAGCCGCTGCCGTCCCCATCGAGATCGGCGAGTTCGGCGAAGCCGCTGCCGCTTGTCGGACCGAACAGCTCGCGGCCGTCGCCGACCCGGCCGTCGCCGTCACGGTCGAGAAAGAGAAAGCCGCTTTCCGGGGTGAGAAAGGATATCCGCTCGCTGGTGCCGTCGCCGTCCAGGTCGAAGGCGAATTTCTCCTCGGTGAGTCGCGCCGGGCCGCCGGTGAAATTCACCGCCAGCGGGTCGACCAGAAGGGCATCGCCGGCGCGGATCCGGAAGTTCAGGGAAACCTCGAACTGCCGATTCGCTAGAAGTTCGACTGCGACCGAGTGGCGGGTGCCGTCCTCGGTCAGCACCGTGCCCGCAGCGGCGAAGGTCATGCGTTCGCTCTCTCGGTAGCCTGCGTGGAGATCGTATTCCAGCCCCCAGCCAAGCCCTGCCGGCAATGATGCCGCCGGCACCGAGCCCGGATCGGGGACATTAACCGCCTCCGCTGCTGCCGGCGAGAAGGTGCGGTCGTCGAACCGTCTGCCGGTCATCGCCTCCAGGACGAGGCGCAGGGTGAGCAGGCGCGGGTCTTCGACCGGGAGACCGCCGGAGGTGCTCCCGCTTGCCGGGGTGGGGCGATCGGGGGGAGGGGCGACAGCAGGTAATGAGGAAAGACTGACCCGGTCGGTGGCCGGCGCTTGATCGGCCAGGGCGGGCCGGTCGTCGTCGGACGGGGCGCGCGAGGATTCCTCCCGGACGAGTTCCTGCCGCCAGGAGTGGCTCGTGGTCATGGTTACATGGGCGGCGGCGATCTTCATCGGTCTCCCTCCCGGCAGAGGTGGCGTGGAAATGGACTGTCACTCATGCGTATCGGCAGGAGAGACCAGGAGGATGAACGGCATACTTCCTTACCGGTCCGTCCATAAGCCTTGTAACCCTCGGTTGAGAATTGGAATTACACCACTCCCTGGTCGAGCATGGCGCCGACCACCTTGGTGAAACCGGCGATGTTGGCGCCGGCCAGGTAGTTGCCGTCCATGCCGTAGCTCGCCGCCGCCTCGACGCAGGTGCGGTGGATGCAGCGCATGATGTGGCGCAAACGGTGGTCCACCTCCTTTTTCGGCCAGTGGATCCGCATGGAATTCTGGGCCATTTCGAGTCCGGAGACGGCGACCCCGCCGGCGTTGGCGGCCTTGGCGGGGCCATAGAGCACGCCGTTGCCGGTGAAGATTTCCACCGCCTCGGGGGTGCACGGCATGTTGGCCCCCTCGCAGACCAGTCGCACCCCGGCCTGGATCAGATGGACCCCATCCTGTTCGTTGATCTCGTTTTCGGTGGCGCAGGGGAAGGCACAGTCGCCGCCCACCGTCCACAGCGGATTATGCCTGCTTTCCGGTGCCGCCGGGGTGTACACCGTGGCGGGGAAACGTTCGGCATACTCGCCGATCCGGCCGCGCCGCAGGTTTTTCAGTTCCTTGACGAAAGCGAGCTTTTCCCTGTCCATGCCGGCCTCGTCGAGGATCCAGCCGGAGGAATCGCTCATGGTCACCACCCTCGCCCCCAGTTCGATGAGTTTTTCCGCGGTGTGCTGGGCGACGTTGCCGCTGCCGGAAAGCAGGCAGCGGCGGCCCTCCAGGGTTTCCCCCCGTTCCTGCAGCATTTCCGCGGCGAAGTAGACGACGCCGTAGCCGGTGGCCTCCGGCCGGATGAGGCTGCCACCCCAGGCCAGGCTCTTGCCGGTGAGTACCCCGTTGAATTGGTTGGTGATCTTTTTGTACATGCCGAAAAGAAAACCGATCTCCCGGGCGCCGACGCCGATGTCGCCGGCGGGAATGTCGGTGTCCGGGCCGATGTGGCGATACAGTTCCAGCATGAACGACTGGCAGAAGCGCATCACCTCGTCGTCGGAGCGACCCTTGGGGTTGAAGTCGGCACCGCCCTTGGCGCCGCCGATGTTGAGGGTGGTGAGGGCGTTCTTGAACACCTGCTCGAAGGCGAGGAATTTCATGATGCTGAGATTCACCGAGGGGTGGAAGCGCAGCCCTCCCTTGTAGGGGCCGATGGCGGAATTCATTTCCACCCGGAAGCCGCGGTTGACCCGGACCTGGCCGCTGTCGTCCAGCCACGGCACCCGGAAGAGCAGTACCCGTTCCGGTTCGATGATCCGTTCCAGCACCGCCAGGCGCCGGTAGGAGGGATTTCTTTCCAGTACCGGCCGTACCGAATCCAGCACCTCGTACACCGCCTGCTGGAATTCCTTCTGGCCCTGGTCCCGCTGCCTGATTGTCTCCATGATCTCTTCCGGTGTCACGTCGGCTCCTCGGGTTGCGGTTTGTTCATGCGGGGGGCACCCCGGCGGGGAACAGGGCCGCCTCGGAGGTTGTGCTGTCCACCTTGAGCCAGAGCGGCGGAGTCGGCCGCAGATGGCGAACGGATTTCTCATCCCGCACCGCCGGGCTGGATTCGAACCAGTCGGAATCGATGTGGTCGAGCCGGCGATCGATGGTGAGGTAGGGCAGACCGAGGGCGGTGATGTTCTGGAAGAAATGGGTGCCCTGGGAGGGGTCGATCCGGCGCTCCGCCAGCGGCAGTTCGACGATGGCCATCACGCCGGAGATGTCCTGCCAGCGCACCGGGATGCCGAGATGCGGATCCATCGATCCCCAACGGCCCGGGCCGACGAGGAGAAAGCGGCGCTGTTCCCTGGTGATGGCCCCGTTGAACGCCGCGATGGTGCGGACGATCAACCGCGCCTCGCCGGCGGTGAAATTCCGCTGGCGGACATAGAGGATATCGGTGACCGTCTCCAGCCGGCCGCGCCCCAGTACCTGACGGCTGCGGCAGAAGGCGCGGTCCTTTTCCGCCTCGCTGAGATGCACCGCCCGGCCGGTGCCTCCCTGGAGCATGGGCCGCAACTGCAGGACGGAGAGACGGGGAGATCCTCCGGCAAGATCAACGGCGAATTCCAGCTCCACCTCGCAGCCCATGCCGGTGCGGCCGATGGCGAGCAGGCGGAGGAGGGCGTCGGTCAGGGGGGAATGGTTCTGCTGGAGCAGGGGGCGGAAGGTGAGCAGGGGATGGCCGGTACCGGTCTGGTCGCGGATGGCGTGATCTTCCGGACTGTACCAGGAAAATAGCTGCGGGTAGATGGCGGCGGCCTCGTTTGCCGGCCGGTTGACCAGCGGCGCCGGGTGATCCCCCGCACTCCCCGCGGTGTCGGCGAGAGGAAGGGCGAAGAAGGTGGACTGGCTGTTGGCAAGGACATCGTCCACCGTGGCGAACTGGGGCAGCACTCGCGGATGCCTTGGGCAGAAGCGCAGACATTTGCCACCCTCCACCACGGTGTTGCCGAACCCCAGGGCCAGCAGCACGATACCGTCTTCTGGGCGCATGGGCGGCAACGGGTAGAAGTTGCGTGATTGGGCGACGCCGGAAAGGGCGGGGTAGAAAAACCCGCCGTGGGCAACGCCGGCCAGCTGCTGGATCATCACCGCCATCGGACCGATGCGGGACAGCGGCCGCTGCCGGTGGCCGGCGGCGAAGGCGCGCGGGCCGTGGTGAAAGGCCGAGGCGTACACCAGCTTCACCGCCTCGCCGAGCTGGAGCAGACGGGTGGCGAAATCCGGATCGTTGTTGGGCAGGACACGGGTGGTGAACAGCCCGGCATAGGGGGTGGTGTGGGCGTCTTCCAGGGTGGAGGAGGAACGGACGATGAGCGGCCGATCGATCTGGGAAAGCAGGGCGGCCAATGCCTGCGACGTCGGCTCCGGCAGCCGGGCCGCCAGGCAGCGCCGGTCGATGGCCGCGTCGTCCTCCAGTTGCTCGAGACCGGTGAGATCGTTGGCGGCGAGAAAAGCGTCGAAGAGATCGCTGGCCAGGACGAAGGTCCGCGGGATGGTGACCGTGATAGCATCGCCGAACTGTCCGGGGGCGGTCAGCCGGCCGGCGAGGAAGGCGAGGCCAAGGGCCTTGCCGCCCAGCTGGCCGTCACCGGCGCGGACGAAATCGGCGAGTTCGGCGTCGTAGCCCCGGGGATCGAAGCTGATGATCACCCCCTGCTGGCGGCGTCGCAGCATATCCCGCACCTCGGCGCAGACCCGGCGGCGGAGTTCGTCGTCGGGCAGAGCGGCCAGTGCCGATCGGCGCAGCCGGAGGGCGAGTCCCACTTCGGCGCGGGCCATCACCCAGTTGGAAAGGTGGTTGCCCGCCGCATGGTAGCGGAGGCTGGCGGTGTCGATGGTAGCCAGCATCCGGGCGAAGGAGATCATGTTGCCGGCCCGACCGAGCTCGGCCCCGTGCGGGGTGCGGAAGACGAAATCGCCGAAGCCGAGATGATCGATGAAGTAGCGGTGCAGTTTTTCGCCGAGGCCGGTGTCGTTCTTGCCGAGAAACGAGACGCCGATCCCCTCGGCGTGGTGCCGGTTGCCGGCTTCGGAACTGAGCAGCAGCAGGGGCAAATCGGCGATGTCGCGCCGTATCCGTTCGAGCAGGCGCAGTCCGGCCCGGGGATCGACCTTCCCCTTGCGGGGAAAGCGTGTGTCGGCGATGACGCTGAAGATGTGTGCCCGGTGGCGGTGGAAGAGGGCGAGGGCGGTTTCGTAATCGCCGGCAACCAGGATTTTCGGCCGGGCCCGCATCTTCTGCAGCCGATGTTCCTCATTGAGTCCTTCGGCGAGCACCGCCTGGGTCTGACGCACCACCTCGCGGTACATGCGCGGCAGGAACCAGCTGCGGAAGGCGGGATCGTCCTCCACCAGCAGGATGACCCGCACCGCTGCCCTGGCGGTGTCGCGGCGGACATTGCGGTGGTCTTCGAGGTTCTTGACGATGGCGAGGAGGAGGTCGGCGTCGCCGCTCCAGACCCAGGTGCGGTCCACCATCGACGGGGCGGTGCCGGCCGGCGAAGAAACCTCGGCCCCCACCGGGTTGTGGGTGAGCATGTAGATCGGCAGCCGCGGCCTGAGTTCCCTGATTCTGGCCGCCAGGGCGAAGCCGTCCACCGAGGCGACCACCGGCATGGTGAGCACCAGGTCGAATCGTTGCCGTCCGAGGCGGTCGAGCGCCGCCTCGACGGTGGTTGCCAGGTGCAGGCGGGGCGGCCGGCTCAGATTGAGGCCATGGTATTCGTTGACGATGCGCGCCGCCAGGCTGCCGTTGCCCTCCATGATGAAGGCGTCGTAGGGAGTGTGGACGAGGAGGATGTCCTTCACCTTGAAGGACATGAGATCGTGGTAGAGGTGGAAATCGCCGTCCGTCGCCGGGGCGGGGGTGTGGTCCGGCCGCTCCATCTGCTCTCGTGTGTGCGGGTTGCCGATAGCCGGGTGGCGTCTGCCATGGCGGACGGCCGCGGCGGAAGATTTGCGTGCGGGCACTGCCGGTCTCCGGGTTTTCGCGCCCAGGTTCACCTTAGCATACGGCAGCGGAAATGCCAAAGCAAGCGGCGCCATCCGGCTCCGGCGGCGAAGGAGATTGCTTTTTGCCAAGCCCTGTGCTACTTACTTCCCCAACTCGCCGACCCGGCCCGGATGGCGGAACTGGTAGACGCAAGAGACTTAAAATCTCTCGGCCCTTGCGGCTGTGCGGGTTCGATCCCCGCTCCGGGCACCAGGAAAATGCAGGGTCAGGGCTGCAAGATTGATGGAAATAAAAAAAGACCGGAAGGGCGGCTGCCCTTCCGGTCTTTTTTATCATGATACCCGTCGCTATCGCCAGGATGTCTAGTTCGAGGCGAAATTGACGTCGAGACCGCAGAGCACGGCGTGGGGCGCGCCGGCCTCGGTGCCGATTTCCTTGTCGTGACAGGCGAGACAGGCCGAGGTCGGCTTGCCGATGAACTGCTTGGCGCTGACGTCGTAAAGTTTCAGCTGGCCGTCCATCCGCCACTCGCCGTCGGCCGGGGTATCCGGGGTCTTGCAGTCGGGGAGCACCGCCTTGGTCCGGGAGGTGGCGATGACGTACTTGCTGTCCGGGGTGAAGATGGCGTCGTGGGTCTCTTCCAGATGGGCCATGGGCTCGGCGTCCACCACTTTCAGGGTGGCGGCGTCGACCAGGATGAGCAGGTCGCCGGTGGCGTTGGCGATGTACTTGCCGTCCGGCGAATAGTACTGGCGGAAGCTGATGGATTTCTTGGCGTTGCAGTCCACCACGCCCTTGCGCAGGACCTTCACCTTGCCCTGCTCCAGTTCGGCGGCGTCCAGCACGACCAGGTGCAGCTTGCCGACGGTGTCGCCCAGTTCCTTGTTGGCCTGATCGACATCCGATTCGTTGATGGTGATGAGGATCTCCTTCATGTCGGGCGAATTGACGCCGTGCATGTACTTGTAGCCCTTCTTGATGTCGGCCTCGGTGCCTTCCAGGAAGACGGTGTGGACGAGCTCCATGTCGCTCTTGCGGACCACGCTGATGTAGCCCGGCTTGTTCATGGAGATGGGCATGAAGTAGTCCTTGGTCTGAGCGGAGGCGCAGAAGCCGGCCTTGGTGTTGACCACCTGCTCCGGAATCTTGAAGGTCACGTCCTTGGTCACCTCGCCGGTTTTCAGGTCGGTCTTGCCGTAATGGTAGGTGTTGTCGGCGCCGGCGTCCGGCTTGTAGGTCGACCAGTACATCGTGTCGCGATCGGAAGCGTCGATGCGGGCGTCATGGGTGGGGTGGGATTTGCCGTCGCCGATGCTGACCATGTCGAGCTGGCTGATGCTGATCGGCGTCTCGGCCGCCGGGTCGATGGTGAAAGCGGCTTTGGCGAAGTGGCCGCCCATGCCGGCGACGTAGGCGGTGCCGGCGTAGTTCTCGGCATCGGCGCTCGTGGCCGCTCCCAGGATTGCCAGGGCAAACGCGCTGGTGAGCAGGGATCTGCGCCAAGTCGATCTGGTGAATTGCATTGCTGTTCCTCCTGAATCGTGTTTTACGTTGTGATCCCGGCTGCATCCCGCAAAGGCGGCGGTTGCTGCGCATCGCGGCAAGGAGTCGGGACCGTTGCACATGAATACAAGGGGTTGTGGTGCGGCAATTTGTCACGCAATGTCTCGTCTATAATCCGAACGGAGTTGTGTTGGCAATACATAAATTTTTCAGAACGGCGGCAAGCGCGAAGAAGGATTATCATCACGGAAGGATGCTTATACCACGCTGTGGTACAATTAAGGAATTTGTTAAATATCGGTGGGTTAGCGGGTGCGGCGGGAAAAGACCCGTCTGTCTGGCCGAGTGGAATGCAATTTCCGACAACGGCGCATTCCGATGGCGAAGGGGTGATGCAATAAAAAAATTTTGCAGGAGGGAAGATGCTGGGCGGTCGCCGCGTCAGCCGGACAGCAGGCGGGAGGGCTACTGCTCCTTGATCGCCTGGGGCGGCTCCATGGTGGCGAGTCGGGCCACCGGGGCCGCGGCACCGATCAGGCAGACCATGATGCCGGCGGCCATGGCCAGAAGGACGATGGCGATATTGGCGGCGGAGAAGGTGGCGACCGCGCCCAGTTTGCTGAGCAGCTTGAAGGAGCCGGCCAGGGAGTTGATGAGGGAGTGGCCGGCGACCGCGCCGGTCAGCCCGCCGATGACGCTGATCAGCACCGCCTCGCCGAGAAAGAGCTGCAGAATGTGGCGGCGCCGGGCCCCGATGGCGCGGAGGATGCCGACTTCGCGGCGGCGTTCGTTGGCGAGTACGGTGAAGGTGGTCCATGCCAGCAGGAGGGCGAGGAGTGAGGAGATGGAGATGGTGATGGAGAAAACCCTGGTGATGTCGCTCAGGGTATCGCGCACGCCGCTGCCGATATCGCCTCGGGTCATGATGCCGACCCCGGGATTGACGTTGCGGATGTCGGTGACCACCTTGTCCACCGGCACGCCGTCCCGGACCTTGATGAAGATGATGGATATCCTTCCCGGCCGGTAGTCCCCGGCGGCACCGGGCGAAACCTTGTCCAGGTCGGTGAGCTGCATGAACACCCCCCGGTCCATGCCGGTGTCGGTGGGATCGAGGTGGCCGACCACCTTGACCCCCTGGCCGAAGAGACTGGCGGTGTTGATCAGGCCGAGATACTCGTAGACATAGCTGCCCACATAGACCTGGCCCGGCGCGAGGCGCTGGGGGCCCTCGGCCAGCCAGGGTCGGATGACGAAGTCGGCGTCCTGGTCGAAAACCACAACCTGGCCCTCGTCGATGCTGCAGCAGCCGGAGGTGAGGGTGTTCAGGTAGATCTGGTAGGCGGCCTGCCGGATGTCGGGGAGATTGCGGATGGAATCGAAAACCGATTTTTCCATGAAGAAGCTTTTGATCTTGCTTTCCAGGATGAATTCCTCGGCCAGGCCCTTGGCCTCGGGCGGCACGATGATGATGTCGGCGCCGAGTCGTTTTCCGGCCGCTTCGATGTCTTCCTGCACCGCCTTGTCGAAAAGCAGGGCGAAGACCAGCAGGGCGACGAGAAGGGCGACGGCGAGGATGAGGATCAGGTTGCGGAAGAGCTTCCGCGAAACGTTGTGCCAGATGATGGCGAGGATGGGAGAGGCGTACAGGATATGCATGGGACTCATTCTGCTGTCGGTGCCGCCGGGAATACGGAACCGGCAGGGAATACGGCCGGGGCCGTCGGCCCACCATGATTGCGGAGGATAGCGGAGGTCGGCGGTACCGGCAAGCACTTTTCCCGGCCGACGGCAGGAAAAGGAAACATCTCTGCGGTGGGGACGCGTCGGGAGCAGGGTCTGCCCAGCAGGGAAAAATCGGCGGTGGGGTTCCGGCTCGCGGTGAAAGACGCTGGAAATCCGCTGCCGGATTGGTGTACTATCGGCGCTGATCCGTCACTGCCTGCTCTCGTCCGGTTGCGGGTGACTCCCGGCCGGAGCCGGGGCGGAAAAAAAAGCCGGGCCGGTCGCCTGGTCTGAGCACAAGGAGAAATGGTATGAAAAAACAAGGTTGCGTTCTTTTTCTGATGCTGCTTCTGCTCGCCTGGGCGGGCAGGGGGCAGGCCCAGGACGATCTCCTGGTGAAGACCTCGCGGCCGGACGCCAAGGTGAGCTTCGAGACCGTCGACGAGGCGCGGATGCTGGTCTCGGTCCTCGATGGGGAAGGGGATGCGGTGCGCGGCCTGGGCCGGGACGACTTCCAGATCCTCAAGGGTCCGAAGACGGCGAAAATCGTCTCCGTCGAGGACGTGAGCGAGCAGCGTGATCTCGGCCTCAACATCGTCCTCGTCGTCGACAACTCCCTTTCGATGAAGCAGCGGGCCGCGGTGGACCCCCTGCTCGCCGCCCTCGACGATTTTCTTTCCCTCGTCCGGCCCATCGACAACGTCAACGTCGTCACCTTCGTCGACACGCCCAAGGTGTCCGGCAACCAGGGCGCCAATCCCACCGGGGTATCCACCAGGGTGTTCAAATCCGGTGACCGGGAGGATCTCCGCCTGCACCTGCGGAGCAGCTACTACCCCGGCACCACCGTGGGCACCTACCTGTACGACGCCATGGCCAAGGGGCTGGAAATCATCGGCCAGATGCCGGCCAAGGGCCAGAAGTTCCTGGTGGTCTTCTCCGACGGCGAGGACATCAACAGCTACGTGCGCGCCTCCAGCGTCGATGCGGCCGCCGCCGGGGTGAAGAACTTTTCCGCCTTTGCCGTCGACTACATGGACCGGCCCGGTCTCGACGCCTTCCTGAAATCCTTCGCCGAATCGCACAGCGGCGAGATAAGGAAGGCGACCTCGGCGGACGATTTCCTGCCGATCTTCAAACGCTTCTCCACCACCATCTTCCACCGCTACATGGTGACCTACCGCTTTCTCGACCCGCCGGCCGGCACGCTGGCCAGCGAACCCGCCGCCATCACCGTGGAGGAGATCACCATGATGGACAGTTCGCCGCTGCTGAATTACATCTATTTCGACGAGGGCAGGAGCGACATTCCGGCGCGGTACGCCACCTTCCGTCACATGGGAGACGCCCGGGACTTTGCCGAGGAAAAGCTCAAGGGAACCATGGAGAAATACCATCACGTCCTCAACGTCATCGGCAAAAGGCTGGTGGACAACCCGGACGCCCGCATCGCCATCCTCGGCTGCAACTCCAACAAGGGAACGGAGAAGGGGAATGTGGCGCTGTCCCGGCGGCGGGCGGAAGCGGTGCTCTACTACTTCAAGTACGTCTGGGGCATCGGTCCGGAACGGATGGAGATCAAGGCGCAGAATCTGCCGCCGGTGCCCAGCACCAGCCGCATCCCGGAAGGGGTGGTGGAGAATCAGCGGGTGGAGATCCATTCCGACCATCCGGCGATACTGGACACGATCAAGAGCACCTACATCGAGCAGCAGAGCGACGCCACCAGGATACGGATCCTGCCCGCCATCGAGGCCGAGGCCGGGATCGCGGGATGGCAGATCAACCTGATGAACGGCGACCGGGTGCTCACCACCGAGGAGGGCAGGGATGAGTTGCCGGCCGAGGTGGTCTTCGACCTGGAACCCTTCGGCATGGACAAGATCGCCGAAATGGGGCGGCTCTCCGCCGAAATCGAGGTGCGGGACAAGGAGGGCAACGTCTACAGGACCGCGACGGTCACTCCCACCACCATCAACTTCCTCCGGCGCGAGGAGAGAATAGCCCAGAAGATCGGCTACAAGGTGGTGGAACGGTACGGCCTGATCCTCTTCGAGTACGACCGGGCCGAGCTGAAGGACCGTAACGAAAGCATCGTCAACCGGGTGATCGCCCGGGCTCGGGTATTGCCTTCCGCCGCCATGGAGATCTCCGGCCACACCGACATCATCGGCAAGGAAGCGTACAACCTCGAACTGTCCCAGCGGCGGGCCAAGGCGGTGTTCGACGCCATCGCGCGCACCGGAATCGCCACCGACCAGATCATCTTTTTCGGCAAGGGCCCGGTCGACCCCCCTTACGACAACGCCCTTCCCGAGGGCCGGGCCCTCAACCGGACGGTGCTCATCGCCCTTTCCTATACCGAGTAGCGGCCGCCCGGCGGCTTGACGTTTCTTTGTTGAAAATGCAAAACCCGCCCGCGCCGGCAGTTCCGGCGCGGGCGGGTTTTTTTTCGCGGATCGCGAAGACGGTTGGTGGTCAGGCTTCGGCTAATTGACGCCCTTGGAGTTCAGGTAGGGGCCGTACTTCTTGTCCGTGCCCAGGATGTGCTTGTCCAGCCATTGTTCGAGGAATTTCATCACCTCCATGGAAATCATCGCCTTGCCGCGCTGTACTTCCTCCTGCAGGGCCAGCACCTTGGCCGCCATTTTGGCGTGCTTGTCCTTGTGGTCGGCGAAGTCGGGGTAACCATGTTCGCCCATCAGCTTCTCTTCCCTGGCGAAATGGGTTTTCGTATAACTGACCAGGTCGGTGAGCAGGGCGGAAAGAACGTCCTTGGCCTTGCCCTTGCTCATCGCGTCGTTCAAGGTGTTGATCATGTCGATCAGTTTTTTGTGCTGCTGATCGATTTCAGCGATGCCGACGCTGTAGTCGGCCTTCCAGGTCATCAATCCCATCGGTACCTCCTGTTGTAGTGGGAAAGATCGATTGCCATCCCGGGCGATGCCCTGTTCCGGCAGCCCGCCGGCACAGGCGCGGGATGGCGGTGGCTTTCGCGTTGAACCATTATATCATTTTCCCGTGCCGGGAAATCCAGATCTCAGGAATCATTCCCAGAAAAAAAGCAGGCTGGGTGACGGCGGCAGGCATTGGCCGGGAGTACTCCGCTGTGAAGGCGGCAACGACGGCTTACGGCGCGCCAGGCGGCCAGGGGCGGAGACGATGGCGCAAGGGATAGGATAAGGGTTGTTGCGACCGCTCGGTTCAGGACGGGCCGGCCGCATCGCCACTGTCGCGGTGGGCGCCGCCGGTCCGGTAGGTCTGGACGAGGAGCAGGAGTTCGTCGATGTCCACCGGTTTGGCGATATAGTCGTCCATTCCGGCTGCCAGGCATCTGTCCCTGTCCTCCTGCATGGCATGGGCGGTAATGGCGATGATCGGCAGGCGCCAGCCCCTTGCCGCATCCATCCGTCGTATGGCCGCCGTGGCGGAGATTCCATCCATCTCCGGCATCTGGATGTCCATGAGCACCAGGTCGAATCGGTGCCGGCGAGACTGGTCGACGGCCGCACGGCCGTTTTCCACGGCAACCACTTGGTGGCCTCTTTTTTCCAGAAGGGCGGTGCAGAAGGCCCGGTTGACCTCGTCATCCTCGACCAGGAGAATCCTGGCGCCGGTGTCAGCCATCTGGGCCGGTTGTGCCGGGGCACGGCCGGCCGGCAGGTCCCCGGGTTTGCGGTTCGGGACGGCAGGGGCCGGAAAGAGCGGCAGGGTGAAATGGAAGGTCGAACCGATCACCGCCGGACGAGGATCTTCCAGCCAGAGGCGGCCGCCCATCAGGGCAGCCAGGCCGCTGCAGAGGGGAAGGCCGAGGCCGGTGGAGCCCTGCGAGCGGAGGGGGGCGCAGTCGGTCCTGGTGAAGACGTCGAAGAGCAGGCGGCGCTTGTCCTCCTCGATGCCGATGCCGCTGTCTTGTACGGAAAAATGGAGGAGCACGCCGCCGTCCGGCAGATCTTCCCCGGGTTCGACCCGGAGTTCCACGCCACCCTCGCTGGTGAATTTGACGGCGTTGTCGACAAGGTTCTGCAGGATCTGCACCAGCTTGCCGCTGTCGCCGACAAAGCGTTCCGGAAGCTGCGGGCTGATGTGGGCGGCAAGGGAGAGACCCTTGGTGGCGGCCTTTCTTCGATGGGTGACGACGACCTCATCGACGGCCTCGCACAGGGAAAAGGGAGCCAAGGTCATGCTGGTTCTGCCCGTCTCGATCCTGGCCAGGTCGAGAAGATCGTCGATGAGCCGCCCCAGCCGTTTGCCGGACATGGCAAGCATGTCGAGGTACAATCGCTGTTCGCTGGAAAGTTCGGTTTCTTTCAGCAAACGGGTCGTTCCCAGCACGGTGTGCATCGGGGTTCTGAGTTGGTGGCTCATGTTGGCCAGGAATTGATTTTTTGCCCGGTTTGCCTCCTCGGCCCGGTTCCTGGCCGTCACCTCCTCGATTTTCGCCTGACGCAGCCGGGCTACCATGCGGTTGTAGGCGGCGGCCAGCCGGCCGACCTCGTCGTCGCCCCGTTCCGCCACCAGGATGTCCAGATCCTGTTCCGCCACCCTGGTCACGGCCCTTTCCAGCTCGCGGACGGGCCCGGAAATCCGCTGCGCCAGGGCGATGGCCAGCATGACCAAGGCCGCCAGCATCAGGCCCCCGACGATCAGGACGGTGTTTCGCGCGCGACCGAGCGCCTCATCCACCAGTCCGGCCTGAGCGGCGATCTCCGCCGTCTCCCGGGCGATGAGTTCGTCGACGTTGAGGAGGAACATCTTTTCCGCCTGTTCGAGGGCCTCTTTGCGGGCAAGGACCGTACTGCCCGATTCGCCGGAATGTTTGAGCCGCAGAATTTCCCTGCCGATGGCGATGAGCCGTTCCCCGGCCCTCTCCAATTCCCCTATCGGGTATGTTTTTCCTGCGGAGCCGGCGGCGACCAGGGATTTGAAGTTGACAAGGGAGGATGTGTACTGGGCGATGCCCTCTTCGATCAGGGCGTTTTCCTCCTTTTCCCCCCAGGCGGTGATTGAATCCGGCGCTTGCTTTTTTTCGGCGCTGATGAAGCCGTATTCGCTCACCGAGGAGTTGATCCGCATTCCGGCCGAGCGGATGTTCTGCAAGGCAGAGCAGATCGGCATCACATGGCTGGTAAGGGTCAGGAATTCCAGATGGGAGGCTGCGGCGGACCGGTAGCCGGCATATCCGATGATGAAGATCATCGTCGAGGCCAGGAGATATCCGGCGATTATTTTGCTGCGAATCTGCATGGTAAGGTGATTTTTTGCAATAGTTCCTGATCGGATTACCATAAAATCGTGGGGTTGCCCACCCGATTCTGGTCGAGGTTGATGCGGAATACGTTCCGGATCAAGTGCAGGCGGCAGCAGGCGCCGCGGTCTGTCTGCCGCCTGCCGGAGAACTGAGAGCCAGGAAACCGGCAGGGAAATGCCCCGCCGCCATGGCCGTCGCCTCCGGAAGGACTCCGGATGGCGTGATCGACGACGGTCAGGGCGAGGAGCGTGACAGAAGATACAGGATGTGGCCGGCCTCCGCGATTCCCGTTCTGCCGTCGCCGTCGATGTCGGCCGGGCCGGCCATCTGCGCCCCGCCGGAACCGGTCAGCGCCGTAAGAGCGGTGATGGCGTCGGCCAGGCTCACCGTGTTGTCTCCGGTGACGTCGGCACCGGCAAGGGTCGCCTGCAGCAGCCTGGTGACGCTGGCGGTGCCTCCCGGGCCGGAGACAAGGAAAGTGACGGTGTAGGCGCCGGGGCTGATGAAGGTATGAAGGGGATGCTGGGCGGCGGTGGTGCTGCCGTCGCCAAAATCCCAGGACCAGCCGTCCACCGCCCCGGAGGACTGGTTGACGAACTGTACGGTCAACGGTGCGACGCCTATCGTCCGGTCGGCGGAGAAAGCCGCCAGCGGCGGCGGGTGGCGGACGGTGATCAGGCCGGTTTGGGTTGCCGTATCGCCCCCTCCCGGTCCGGCGACCGACAGGCTGACTGTGTAGGTTCCCGGTTGGGCGTAGGTGTGGCTCGGGCTCTGCAGCGTGCTGCCGGTGCCGTCGCCGAAGCTCCAGGCCCAGCTGGCAACGGTACCGGTGGATTGGTCGCTGAACTGGACAAGGAACGGGGCGGTGCCGGCGGTCTGGCTGGTGGCGAAGGCGGCGACCGGCGGCGGGTAGGTGACGGTGATGAGATTGGAACGGATGACCGTATGGCTGCCGCCGGGTCCGGTGGCGACAAGGCTGACGGTGTAGGTGCCGGGCAGGACGTAGGCATGGACCGGGTTCTGTTGGCCGCTGCTGGCGCCATCGCCGAAATCCCAGGCCCAGCCGGAAATCGAGCCGGTGGACTGGTCGAGGAACTGGACGGAAAGCGGCGCTGCTCCCATGGTCTGGCTGGCGGAAAAAGCGGCCAGCGGCGGCGGCGGGGTCACGGTGATCAGGTTCGCTCCTGTTTTGCTGGAGGTCGAATTCGGTCCGGAAACGGTGAGACTGACGGTGTAGGTGCCAGGCTGGCTGTAGGTGTGGGATGGGTTCTGCTGGGTGCTGGTGGTGCCGTCGCCGAAATCCCAGGCCCAACCGGTGGCGGTGCCCACGCTCCGATCGGTGAAGGCAACGGCGAGCGGCGAGACGCCGCTCGCCAGGCTGACGGTGAAATCGGCGGTGAGGGGTGGGGTGAAGTTGATGCCGCTCAGCTCCCAGGTTTCCTGCACCCCCTCGATGGTGGTGACTTCCCTGACCACCCCGATATAGCGGGCGAGCCAGACTTCCCGGGTGGCGGTGATGGAAAAATAGTTGCCGTAGATGTTGCCGTCGATGAACAGGGCGGTTTGATAGCGGGCGGCTCTCAGGGTGCCGACCGGTACGGTGATGGTCTCGAAACCGATGAATTTCGAGGTGGCGGCGTAATTGAGGGGAAAGGCGCCGAGGCCGGAGAAGACATAGTTGACCGTGCCGCCGCTGCTGATCGTCTCGCCAGAGGTGACCGTCGCGTTGGCGAGTTTCATCGGCGGCGACATGGTCACGGTGATGTCCTGGAAGCCGACGCCGGGGATGAAGACCGACGGCGAGAATTCCTTGTGCTCGAACAGACCGCCTGGAGTCAGGCTGTAGTTCACTTTGGTGCCGGCGTCCTCGCCTCCGGCCTGTTGCTTGACCGTGGTCGCGGCTCCGTTGACGTATTCGATACCCGGCAGCACCGAGAGGGTGACAGAACTGGAACCATTCTGCAGATAGGTCCAGGAATACCCCGGGGTGAGGGGAAAATACTCGGCGGTGACGGCGGATTCCGCCCGGGCGGTGCCGGCTGCCGGCAGCAGTAAGACAAGAAAGGGCAGCAGTGCGCGGAGAGACAACGCGAGCGTCCTGTTCATGGCAAGTTCCCCTGGGGCGTGCGTGTGTTTGATTCCTCAGGTCGTCAAAACGCAGAAGGGGTTACTGCATCCGTGGATGCTGCAACCCCTTGTGAGGATCATTACACGTTCCCGGTGAGCGGTGTCAAGTCAGGAATCGTGCTGTCCGTATTTTCTTCATCTGCTTCATCGGCAGTGGTCTTTTCCGATGGCGGTCAGGAACCGAGCAACTTCTCCGCCACCTCGACCACATGTTCGACGGTGAAACCGAAATAACGGAACAGCACGTCGCCGGGCGCCGATTCGCCGAAGCGGTCGATGCCGACCACCGCGCCCCGGTCGCCGACGTACTTGTGCCAGCCGGCGGTGACCCCGGCCTCGATGGCGATCCTCGCCGTGACCGCCGCCGGCAGGACGCTCCGGCGGTAGGCCTCGTCCTGGGCCTCGAAGGCGTCGACGGACGGCATGGACACCACCCGCACCCGGCGGCCCCTGCCGGTGAGTTCCCTGGCGCTGTCCATGGCGAGAGCGACCTCGGAGCCGGTGGCGATGAGGATGAGCTCCGGGGTGGAGTCGCAGTCGCTGAGCACGTAGCCGCCCCTGGCGATGGCGGCGAGCTGGCCACCGGTCCGCTGCTGGTGGGGGAGGTTCTGGCGGGAGAAGAGCAGGGAAGAGGGGCCGTTGCGCCGTTCGACGGCAACCCGCCAGGCCACCGCCGATTCCACTGCGTCGCAGGGACGCCACACCGCCATGTTGGGGATCAGCCGCAGGGTGGCGGTCTGCTCCACCGCCTGGTGGGTGGGGCCGTCTTCGCCGAGGCCGATGGAGTCGTGGGTGAAGACGAAGATGGATCGGATCTTCATCAGCGCCGCCATCCTGAGGGCGTTGCGGGCGTACTCGCTGAAGATGAGGAAGGTGGCGCCGTAGGGGATGAAGCCGCCGTGCAGGGCGATGCCGTTCATGATCGCCGCCATGCCGAACTCGCGCACCCCGAAGTAGACGTAGTTGCCGTCCGCCTGCCGGTCGATGGGGCGGCTGCCCTTCCAGATGGTCAGATTGGAGGCGGCGAGGTCCGCCGAGCCGCCGATCAGTTCCGGCAGCAGGGGGCCGTAGCCGTTCAGGCAGTTTTCCGAGGCCTTGCGGCTGGCGATGGTGGCGGCCGCTCCGTTCACCTTCTCGACGAACCGGTCGGCCTCCGCCGTGAACTCGGCTGGCAGTTCACCCGCCAGCCGCCGGCGGAGCTCGGCCGCTTCGGCCGGATGGGCGGCGCTGTAGGCGTCCAGCATCCGTTGCCATTCCTCCTCCAGGGCGGCTCCCCGGTGCCGGGCTTCCCAGCCGGCATAGACATCGGCGGGGATGTCAAAGGGCGCGTGCGGCCAGCCGATGCGCTGGCGGGCAAGGGCGATTTCCTCCTCGCCCAGCGGTGCGCCGTGGCACTCCTCCTTGCCTCCCTTGTTGGGGCAGCCGTAGCCGATGATGGTTTTGCAGCAGATCAGACTCGGCCGTTCGCCGTCCTTTTTCGCGGTCTCGATGGCGGCGCGGATCGCCTCGGGGTCGTGGCCGTCGATATTCTCGATGACCTGCCAGCCGTAGGCGGCGAAACGTTGCGGCGTGTTGTCGGTGAACCAGCCGCTCACCTCGCCGTCGATGGAAATGCCGTTGTCGTCGTAGAAGGCGATCAGCTTGCCGAGCTTCAGGGTGCCGGCCAACGAGCAGACCTCGTGGGAGATGCCTTCCATCATGCAGCCGTCACCCATGAACACGTAGGTGTGATGGTCGATGACCGGAAAATTCGGCCGGTTGAACCGGGCGGCCAGGGTGCGTTCGGCGATGGCCATGCCGACGGCGTTGGCGATGCCCTGGCCCAGGGGGCCGGTGGTGGTCTCCACTCCCGGGGTGTAGCCGTATTCCGGGTGGCCGGGGGTCTTGGCGTGCAGCTGCCGGAAGTTCTTGATGTCGTCGATGGACAGATCGTAGCCGGTGAGATGGAGCAGGGAGTAGAGGAGCATGGAGCCGTGCCCGTTGGAGAGCACGAAGCGGTCGCGGTTGGCCCAGCCGGGGTTGGCCGGGTTGTGCAGGAGGAAGTCGTTCCAGAGGACTTCGGCGATGTCGGCCATACCCATGGGCATGCCGGGGTGGCCGGATTTGGCTTTCTGGACGGCGTCCATGGAGAGGGCGCGGATTGCGTTGGCGAGGTCTTTGCGTTGTGCCATGAAGGGGTTCCTTGTGTGAAAACGGTTACGTTGTCTGCCCGGGCGCGGGGCCGGCGGCAGGCGATGGCGAAGGACCGGACGACGCGGACTAGGGTCCTGTCGGCAGCGCCATTTTGTTCCTGTACGGCAGGCGGCGCACGGTGACGATCCGGTAATAGACATCCTCGGCGATCTCGCTGCTCATCCGTTCGAGGATGACCGACTTGCGGTCCCTGGTCCGGAAGGCGTCGCCCTCGACGGTGAACACCTCGTTACGGCTGTAGCCGGGTACCTGCCACACCGTCTCGCCGGTGGCGGCGTCGGTCAGGGTCATGGCGACATTGAGCTGGCCCCGCAGTTCCTCGGCCCGGTCGTGGGTGTCGAAGGATGACGCCGGCTGCTGGAAGGAAAGGACCGTGCCTTTGAGGATGTAGTCCGCCCCCTGGGGGGTGGCGCTGACGACGAGGCCGGGATTTTTCAGGAACCAGGCGGTGAGCTCCTGGTAGAGGATCGATTCCAGCCCGAATTCCGCGCTGCGGTTCTCCCACATCTCGTGGTAGATGGCGATGGCGCGGTCGCCGCCGCCCGCGGCCGGGTGGCGGTAGCCGCAGGCCGCCAGGGAAACGAGGAGCCCGACGGCGGTACAGTGCAGAATGCGGGTCAGGGCCGGTTTCATACGACGATGTTGACCAGCTTGCCGGGCACGACGATGATCTTTTTCGCCGGTTTGCCCTCGGTGAACTGGCGGACCTTGTCGTCGGCCAGCGCCAGGGATTCCAGTTGGTCCTGGCCGGTGTCGGCCGCCACCAGCAGCCGGCTGCGGACCTTGCCGTTCACCTGGACGACGACGGTGACCACCTCGTCGCGGGCGAGTTCGGCATCGTAGGCGGGCCAGGGGGAGACGGCCAGCATGGTGTCGTTGCCGATGGCCTGCCACAGTTCCTCGCAGAGGTGCGGCGTCATCGGCGCCAGCAGCAGCAGAATCGCCTCCACCGTCTGGCGGACCGCTTCCCGCGTCACCGTTGCGCCGTTCCCGTCACCGGCCAGCTGGTGAAGGACGTTGGTCAGCTCCATCACCGCCGAGATGGCGGTGTTGAAATGAAATTTGCCGCCGACGTCGTCGGAGACCTTGCGGATGGTCTGATGGGTCTTGCGGACCAGTTGCCGGTCGGCGTCGGCGAGGGCGGCCGGCAGCGACCGGTCGGCGGCCCGGATCGATTCCAGATTGTCGCTGACGAAGCGGTGGATTCTGGCAAGGAAACGGTGGGCGCCCTCCACCCCTTGGTCGTTCCACTCCAGATCCCGCTCCGGCGGCGCGGCGAACAGGCTGAACAGCCGGACCGTGTCGGCGCCGTAGCGGCCGACCAGCTCGTTGGGGTCGACGACGTTGCCCTTGGATTTGCTCATCTTGGCGCCGTCCTTGATCACCATCCCCTGGGTGAGAAGGTTGGTGAACGGTTCGTCGATGGCGAGGTAGCCGAGGTCGCGCATCACCTTGGTGAAGAAACGGGCGTAGAGGAGGTGGAGGATGGCGTGTTCGACCCCGCCGATGTACTGATCCACCGGCAGCCAGTAAGCGGCCGTCTCCCGATCGACCGGGCCGGCGGTGTGCCGGGGGCTGGTGTAGCGGGCAAAGTACCAGGACGACTCGACGAAGGTGTCCATGGTGTCGGTTTCCCGCCGGGCGGGACCGCCGCACCTGGGGCAGGTCACCTGGTGGAAGCTTGCCGCACCGTGCAGCGGCGACTTGCCGGAGGCGTCGAAGGCAAGGTCGGTGGGCAGGGTCACCGGCAGTTCATGCTCCGGCACCGGCACGATGCCGCAGCCTTCGCAGTGGATCATCGGGATGGGGGCCCCCCAGTAGCGCTGCCGGGAGATGCCCCAGTCGCGCAGCCGGTAGGTGGTGCGTCCCTTGCCGAAGCCGCCCGCCTCGGCGTGGGCGGTGATCGCCGTCTTGGCCGCGAGCGAGTCCTGGCCGGTGAACGGGCCGGAATCGACCAGGACGCCCGGGTCCTCGTAGGCCCTGGTCATGGCGCCGGCGTCCAGGGGCTGGCCGTTCGGGCTGATCACCACCTTGACCGGGATGTTGTATTTGGCGGCGAACTCGAAGTCGCGCTGGTCGTGGGCCGGCACCGCCATCACCGCGCCGGTGCCGTACTCCATCAGCACGAAGTTGGCGGCGTAGATGGGCAGCCGGTCGCCGGTGAAGGGGTTGATGGCGTAACGGCCGGTGAAGATGCCCTCCTTCTCGATCTCGTCCTCCGGTTTCTGGCGCTGGCGCTCGATCCGCACCTGGTCGGCGAATGCGGCCACCGCCCGTTCCCGGTCGGTGCCCCGGCAGAGCTCGGCGACCAGCGGGTGCTCGGGTGCGACCGACAGGAAGGTGGCGCCGTGGACGGTGTCCGGCCGGGTGGTGAAGACGGTGATCGACCGGTCGCCGCCTTCGACGGCAAAGTCGATTTCGGCGCCGACGCTCTTGCCGATCCAGTTGCGCTGCATGGTGAGTACCTTTTCCGGCCAGCCGGAGAGGCGGTCACAGTCGGCGAGCAGTTCCTCGACGTAGTCGGTGATCTTGAAGAACCAGCCGTGCATCTCGCGGGGCAGCACCGCCTGGTCGCAGCGCCAGCAGGCGCCGTCGATGACCTGCTCGTTGGCGAGCACGGTCTGGCAGGTCTCGCACCAGTTGACCGTGGTCTTCTTGCGGTAGGCGAGACCGCGTTCGTACATGCGCAGAAACATCAGCTGTTCCCAGCGGTAGTACTCGGGCCGGCAGGTGGCGATCTCCCGGTCCCAGTCGTAGCTGAGCCCCATCCGCTGCAGCTGGCCGCGCATGTAGTCGATGTTGTCGTAGGTCCAGGCGGCCGGGTGGGTGCCGTGTTTGATGGCGGCGTTTTCCGCCGGCAGGCCGAAGGCGTCCCAGCCCATGGGATGGATGACGTTCATGCCGGCCATCCGTTTGAAACGGGCGATGACGTCACCGATGGTGTAGTTGCGCACGTGCCCCATGTGGATGCGGCCGGACGGGTAGGGAAACATCTCCAGCAGGTAGTATTTGGGACGAAGCGGGTCGGCCGCGACGGCGAAGGTCCGTTCCTGCTGCCAGCGCTGCTGCCATTTGCTCTCGATTTCCGCGGGATTGTAGGAGGCTGCGGTCATTGCTGGGTTTCCTCGTATCGGCCGTAGGCGGCCGCGCTGTCGTGGAAGGATGGATTTTCGAAGCGGGTGTACTTGTCGATGAAGGTGAGCATGGCGGTGCCGGTGGGCCCGTTGCGCTGCTTGCCGATGATCAGCTCGGCGCTGCCGCGGTTGGGGTTGTCCTCGGCCTTGTTGTACACCTCGTCCCGGTAGATGAACATGATGACGTCGGCGTCCTGTTCGATGGCACCGGAGTTGTGACTGACAATGCCGTCGGCAAGCCAGCAGGAGGGGCCGGGAACGGTGAGATCGTAAACCTCTTCCTCCCCAGCTGGCCTGACGGCGGTCACCTTGTCCCAGAAAAGATCGTTGGTTGCCTGCTGACGAAGGATATCGTCTTCGAGGATATCGGCGTAGTGTCGAAGGGTCTCGCGGGACGGGGAAAAACGGAAATGCGAGGTGCCGCCGTAGGCGGTGCCCCGCATCGCGGCCATGCGCCGTTGCGAAATTCCCTGATCCTGCATGAGGTTCCGCACCCGGTCGAAGCACTCTTTCGGCAAGGTGTCGACATTGGTGTTGACATCCATGTTTTCGAGGAGTTTCGCCAAATGACTGGCCTGGGCAACCCGTGGCCCGAATGCGCCGACCTTGTCGAGAAAGGACCGTTGCGCCTTGCCGCCGCTTACCCACACCATGAAAGTGGAGCGATAGCCTTTTTGAATTACGGTCCTGATGCGGGCAATAATACCGAGCCGCAGCAGAAGGGCGGAGACGTCTTCGGCAAGTCCTCTGCTGTTGGTGCTGAAGTGAATGGCATGGCCGCCCCGTTGATATGGCTTGCGAGCCGAGATGGTGCCATCGGTCGCCCACAGATGGCGCAGGAGCAGGGCAACCTGATCGTTGTTCAACCTGAAGACCTGGGAGGGGAGGCGTTTTTCATGGGAGCGCTGGCCAAAAATACCGAGCGATTTCAGCCAGCCGCCGACGCCGGCCGGCTGCCAACGGGTGCCATTGCCGCTCAACAGGAGTTGATGCCAGTTCCCTCTGCCCGGATAACGTTTGACGGTGGCGGAGAAGCAGTCGCGGGCTACTTCGGCCACGAGCCGGCTGTTGTCCTCGTCAGAGGTGGTGTAGCGCAGGGGTTGACCGGTAAGGTAGCTTCCATCACCGATCAGATGGCCAAGCAGGGCGATATGCTCTTCTGCCCAATGTTCGCAGGACACCGGTTCGGGGAGGTAGCGGGCGAGAGCGATCCGGTCGCCGCGGTCGAATTCGTGGAGAGCTTGCCAACCGCGGGCGCCGAGGAAACGGTGTTCGGCGGTGGCGCGAAGGGTGCGGCCGCTGGCGAGGGTGAGTTCGTATACCGGCCGGCGGCCGACGAGCCACACCTTGTCGCTGACAGCCTCCTGCAACTTTCCAGCAGCAGTGAGGGCAACCACCTTCGGCGTTTGACCGACGAGTTCACTGATCGGTGACCGCCTGCCATCGGCGAGGATAACCAGGGTGTCGCCAGTAACGCATTCCCTGAGATCGGAGAGCTGCGGCCGCTTGTTGGGCCGGTTTTCCAGGGAACGGTTGAGCTGGGAGAGGGCGAGTACCGGGATGGAGAGTTCCTTGGCCATCGCCTTCAGCGACCGCGAGATTTCGCTGATCTCCTGCTCGCGGCTCTGCTTGTCGCTGCGGCCGCGCATCAGCTGCAGGTAGTCGACCACCACCAGGCCGATGTCGTGTTCGGTTTTCAGCCGTCGCGATTTGGCCCGCATCTCCATGGCGGTCAGCGCCGGAGTGTCGTCGATGAAGATCGAGGCCTTGGAGAGGACGCCGGCGGCACGGGTGAGCCGCGTCCAGTCGTGCTCGGAGAGAAAACCGGTGCGCAGCCGCGAGGCGGAGACCCGGCTTTCGGCGCAGAGCAGACGCATGCCCAGCTGTTCCTTGGCCATTTCCAGGCTGAAAACCGCGACGGGAACGTTGCCGTGCAGGGCGGCATGGAGAGCCATGTTCAGGGCCAGCGCCGTTTTGCCCATGGAGGGGCGGGCGGCGAGGATGATCAGGTCGGACTTCTGCAGGCCGGCGGTCATCCGGTCGAACTCTTCGAAACCGGTGGCGACGCCGGTGATGTGCTCCTTGCGCTCGAAGAGCTGCTCCACCATCTTGAAGTTGGTGGTGATGATGGAGCTCAGACTGGCGATGGCGTTCTGGTTCTTGGAACGGGCGACGTCGAAGATACGCTGCTCGGTTTCGTCCAGCAGGGTGTCGAGATCGTCCTGCTCCTCGTAGCAGAGGGCGGCGATGTCGGTGGTCACGCCGATGAGCCGGCGCAGGATCGCCTTTTTGCGGACGATGGAGGCGTAGTAGGCGATGTTGGCCGACAGGGGAACGATGTCGGTGAGGCCGGCGATGTAGGCGGGACCGCCGATCTCCTCCAACTGCTTGCGCTCGCGCAGGATGTTGGTCAGGGTGATGTAGTCGAGGGGTTCGTTCTTTTCGAACAGGGAGACGAGGGCCGCGTAGATCTTGCGGTGTGCCTCCCGGTAGAAGTCATCCTCGGTGAGGACGTCGAGGACCTTGACCATCGCGTCCTGCTTGAGCAGGATGCAGCCGAGCACACTCTGTTCCGCTTCCAGGTTTTGCGGCGGCAGACGGTGTGATCCACTGGTCTTCTGGTCCATGGCGCATCGGGTGGCTGGGGCGCGGCGGCGGCACAGTCCCGCCTCCGACGCCGACTGTAGGGGAAAACGAAGCGGGCGGTGTCGGCGACACCGCCCGCGGCTCCTGCATTCGGCCCTCATCCCTGGCCGCGACCGGCGGCAGGGAGGGGAACGGAACCGTCGAACCGGTCGTTGCGGCCGGGGCCGCAACGGAGCCGGCGCGGGCTATTCCTCTCGCAGGGCCTCGACCCTGACCGTGATCGGGGCGCTGGTCTGGTAGCCGGTCTTGATGGTGACCGTTCTTTCGCCCAGGCTCTTGATCGGCTCGTCGAGGAGGATCATGCGCTTGTCGACGGTGATGCCCAGGTCGGCGAGCTTGGCGGCGATATCGACGGTGGTCACCGAACCGAACAGCCGGTCCTCGGCGCCCACCCGCTGCTCGATGACGATGGTCTGCTCCTTGAGCTTGTCGGCAAGGGTCTGGGCTTCCTGGCGCATCTTTTCGCGGCGCGCCTCGATGGCTGCCTTCTGCTGCTCGAAGATGGCGAGATTGCCCTTGCTGGCGGCAACGGCCAGACCGCGGGGCAGCAGGTAGTTGCGGGCGTAGCCCGGCTTCACCTTGACGATGTCGCCGATCTGGCCGAGGGTGTCGATGGTTTCCTTGAGAATGACTTCCATAGCGTTCCTCTTTATGCGTTGGGCGGAGGCGATGCCTCGCCGGTTTTCTTGAAGGGGGCCCAGATGTCGATCAACCCCAGCACCGCGGTGAACAGGAGACCGTACGCCTGCAGCAGGAGCAGGGCGTAGAGTATGTACCGCAGCAGGGTCGGTATCGACCACCGGGAAAACAGGGTGCCGGCAACGGCCAGTCCCTGGAAGAAGTACAGGGTCGCGAAGACGATGACCCCGTTGATTCCCGCCGGTTTGAGCGGCGCGGGCAGCAGCGCCAGGACGCCGCTGGCGATCAGCCCCCAGACCGTCGCTTCCGGCAGCCGCCAGTCGATGAAGGGCGGCCACGGCTGGTGGAGCGGCGCCTTGCGTTTCAACACCGCCTGCAGCAGCAGGAGATTGCCCCACACCGTGGTGAGCAGGCTGGCGAAGAGCACCGACGGAAAAATGAGCCGCGCCACCCTCCGCATCCATTCCAGCAGATCGCCGCCTTCAGCGCGCAGTTTCTCGCTCAGGTCGGCGTGCTGTTTGTAGTAGGCGGCCGCCTCGCCGATGCCGGTATCGATGGCCGCCATGGTTTCGGTGTACGGGTTGATGCCGAGCACCAGGCCGGCAACCAGGGTGAGCAGCAGCCAGCCGCAGACGATGGTTGCAAGGGCGACCGCACCCGCCTTCCACGGCGGATCATGACGTGCCATGCTGCGGGCGAGCAGAGCGGCCGCGGGAAGAAAGGTGCACGAGAAGAGAAAGTGCCCGGCGCCGCCGCCTGCCATTGCCGCCGCCCCGGCGACGAGCGTCGCCTGGGCCATGCCCGTCAGACCCCGGCGGGTACCGTTGACGAGCAGTAAGTAACCGCCGATGGCCGGAATGACAAAGGTCAACCAGCCGAATCCCGGCACGAAGCCGGGGAGGAAAAGGGAGATGGCAAGCAGTACCGTCGCAGGCCAGAAGCTGTTTCCGCCGGACCGCTCCAGCGTGCGATCTCCCATGACGATCAGAGTTGCGGTGTCCCCGAATAGGGCAAGAGGGCGATCTGACGGGCGAGCTTCACCGCCTCGGTCAGCTGGCGCTGATGCCGGGCGCAGGTGCCGAAGATCCGCCGGGGCACGATCTTGCCGCGTTCGGTGACGAAATTGCGCAGGCTCTTGATGTCCTTGTAGTCGAGGATCAGTTCCCTGTCCACGCAGAAACGGCATACTTTACGACGCATTTGGTATTCTCCCTGTCCGATGACGGATTCTTGATGTGGTGGATCAGGCCTCGGCGGCGGCGGGTTTGTCCGGCTCCGCTGCCTCGGTCTCGGAATAGCTGTCCGCCAGCTTGACGGTCAGGTACTTGAGCACCTTGTCGTCGATCCGCAGCAGCCGCTCGATTTCGGCAACGGCCGCCGGGGTACCGACATATTCGGTGTAGGTGTAGTTGCCCTGATGTTCCTTCTTGATGCTGTAGGCCAGTTTCCTGACCCCCCATTTGTCCAGGTTGAGCACCGAACCGCCATCGCTTTCGATGATGGTGCGGTTGCGGTCGATGATGGCGGTGAGCTCGTCATCGGGCATGTTCGCCTTGGCGATAAAGATGGTTTCGTAACGTCGCATGGTTCCTCCTTGTGGACGTTAGGCCCCCGATTCTGTCGGGGGCAAGGAGTGGCCGCGGATACGCGGCGGATTGTTTCTTCGGCGGTGCCGGAGAAAAGCATCCACATAACACAGAGGCAAGGTTTCCGCAACGGTTTTATCGAGCTTCCCAACGGTCGAAACCGTTGTCCGGCCGCACCAGACAGGGAAACTCCCGGCGTCCGTCACCCTCGGCACCAGGCTTCTCCGGCGCGGTCACGGGGGACCACCGTCGCGGGCGGTGAGAACGGCCTGCAGTTTTTCCTGCAGGGTCGCCAACCGATAGGGCTTCTGGATGAAACCGGCCAAACCCTTGCCGAGGAACTGGCGGGTCACCTCCTGCTCGCTGTAGCCGCTGCAGAGGATGACCCGCACATCGGGCTTCACCGTCCGCATCGCCCGGTAGGTCTGTTCGCCGTCCATATGGGGCATGGTGAGATCGAGCAGCACGAGATCGATGGCGCCGGGGGCGGGCCGGAAGAGCTCCATCGCCCGGCGGCCGTCCTCGGCGAGCAGCACCTTGAAACCGAGCCGTTCCAGCATCTGCCGGCCGACGCTGCGCACCGTTTCCTCGTCGTCGACGAGCAGCACCGTACCGGAACCCCGCCATCCGCCGGTCCGTTCGTCGGCCGGCCGGGCGTTTTCCGCCAAACGGTCCTCGGCCGGGAAGAGCACCTTGATGGTAGTGCCGCGGCCCGTTTCGCTGTAAACCTTGATGCTGCCCTGATGGCCGCGGACAATGCCGAGCACGGCGCTCATCCCGAGACCGCGGCCGGTGAATTTGGTGGTGAAGAAGGGGTCGAAGAGTCTGGCCACCGTTTCCTCGTCCATGCCGCAGCCGGTGTCGGACACCTCGATGTAGACGTAGGGGCCGGCGGGCCGCTGTTCGTCCAGGTAGGCGGTCCTGAGATAGGCCTCGTCGCAGTCCATGGCGCCGGTGGTGATGGAGATGATGCCGCTCCGGTCGCCGATGGCCTCGGAGGCGTTGACGATGAGGTTCATGACGATCTGCCGCAATTGGGTGGCGTCCGCCCGCACCGCCGGCAGCACCGGCGCGAAGTCGTAGCGGAGCAGGGCCCGCTTGGAGATGGAAACCTCCAGCATGTGCACCATCTCGCGTACCAGTTCCGACAGGTCGATGAGACGGATTTCGAAGCGTCCCTTGCCCGAATAGGCGAGCATCTGCTTGCAGAGCTCGGCGGCCCGTTGCGAGGCCTTCTCGATGGCGATGATGTTCTCCCGCGCCGGTGACACCGCCGACATCTCCGCCAGGGCGAGATCGGCGTTGCCGAGGATGGCCATCAGCAGGTTGTTGAAGTCGTGGGCGATGCCGCCGGCGAGTATGCCGAGGCTCTCCAGTTTCTGGACATGGAGAAGCTGTTTTTCCATGGCGAGCCGCTTTTTTTCCGCGCGTCTGCGCTCGGTGATGTCGAGGGCGGTGAAGGTGACCCCCTGGTCGAGGTCGCCGGCAACCAGGGGGGCGGAGCGCAGATGCACGTCGATGAGGCTGCCGTCCTTGCGCCGCCAGATCGTGTCCAGGCAGCCGATCCGCTCGCCCCGGCAGAGCTGGTCGTTGTATTTGATCGTGCCGACCCGCTCGAATTCCTCGTCGCTGTGATAGAGGATCCTGGCGCTCTGCCCGATCAGTTCCTCGGGGCTGTAGCCGGTCATTTCGCACAGCCGGCCGCTCACCCAGTCGAAGGTGCGTCGGGTGACCAGGCCGATGCCGATGGGGGCCACGAAGAGGAGGCTCTGCAGGGTCGCTTCCCGGCGCTGCCTGTCCTTTTCCGCCTCCTTTCGCCCGGTGATGTCGAGATGGGTTCCCGCGGCCCGGCGCGGCCTGCCGTCGTCGTCTCTTTCCACCACCCGGCCGCGGCCGAGGATCCAGCGCCAGCCGCCATCCTTGCTCCGCAGCCGGAATTCGATGTTCCACGGCAGGTCGCGGGCCACGCCGTCGGCGACCGTCTGTTCCGCCATGGCCCGGTCCTCGGGGTGGAGAAGGTCGTGCCAGGTTCCGTAGCTGGCCACCAGTTCGTCGGGCCGGTAGCCCAGCATGGTGTACCAGCGGGGATCGAAATACACGGCGCCGGTGACGATGTCCCAGTCCCAGAGGCCGAGATCGGCGCCCTCCAGGGCGAGATGCAGCCGCTGTTCGCTGCGCCGCACCCTCTCCTCGGCGCGCAGCCGGTCGGTGATGTCGAGGAACATGGCGGCCATGGCGCCGGGCTCGGTCTGGAAGGCGATGACCTCGAAGGCGCCGTCGATCCGCTCGTCCCGGTAGTCGATCTGCCGGGTCTCCCAGGCGGCGCCGGTCCTGCAGACCTCGCGGTAGCGGCGGGGGATCTCGGTGTTCCGGTGGAAAGGAAAGGCCTCGGTGATGGTTTTGCCGAGAAACTGGCTGTTGTCGAGGCCGAGGATGCGGTCCGCCGCCGGATTGTAGCCGGTGAAGATGAGCTCTCCTGCCGGGTCCAGCCGGTACATGTGGATGCCCATGGGGGAGGATTCGACGATGGTCCTGAAACGGGTGTCGCATTCGCCGGGCAAGGGGAGTTCGCCGGCGTCCGCGGTCGCCAGGGGACGGGCAGGCGCGGTCTCGCGCCCCTGCAGGCGCGCCTCCAGCTCGCGGACGGTGCGTTCCAGCTCGGCGATGCGCTGTTGCGGTGTGGGGGAATCGGTCGGGGGCATGGCAGCTGGCCTCCAGCTTCAGGTTGCGGGAAGAGAGGCTGCGATTCTACTACAGCGTGGGAAGAAAGGGCAGATGAAAATGATTAGCGGCGAACTTCGGCGACGAAACCGTCGATCCGCCGCTGCAGGGCGTCCTCGGCGTTGACCCCCGCCGTCCTGCTCAGCCGTACCAGATCGAAGAGCAGGGCGCCGATCCGGGCGGCGAACCCGTCGCGGTCATCGCTTTCGATGGCGCCGTCCAGTTCACCGATGGCGCGGCGCAACCCGTCGATGCCGGAGGGGTTCCGGCCGCCGTCCGGGGTGATTCTCGCCGCCCGGTCGAGGATGCGGTGGGCCCGGTGCAGACCGGGGAGGGATCGCGGCACCCCTTCCAGGGGATCCGTCTTCTTCTCCTCGGTTTTCTTGATGGTGTGCCACTGATGTTTCAGTTCCTCCTCGGTCTCGATCTTCGCCTCGCCGAAGACGTGCGGGTGGCGGCGGATCATCTTGGCGATGATCGTCTCCAGGCAGTCGGCAAGGAGAAAGGTTCCCTCCTCGGCGTAAAGGTTGCCGATGAAGACGATCTGGAAAAGGAGATCCCCCAGCTCCTCGCACACCTCGGCGGCATCGCCCCTGTCGATGGCCAGGGCGAGTTCGTGCGCCTCTTCGATGAGGTAGGTCTTGAAGGTCTGGGGGGTTTGTTTGCGGTCCCACGGGCAGCCGTCCGGGGCCCGCAGGCGGGTGACGATATCGATGAGCTGCCCGAACTTGTCCGCGGTCTGGCCTTCGTCGTGCATGGCTGGTGGCCTCCGTGCCCGTTGCCGGCCGCCCGCCGACATGGGGCGGCCGATGAAAGCGGCAATGTACCGGATGGCGGGGCGGGGCGCCACGCAATTTATCCCGCCGTCAGCGCTTCCCTGACCTTGCAGGCCAGCTCCCGCATGGATACCGGTTTCTGGAGGAAGTTGACTCCTGGGTCGAGAACGCCGTGGTGGGCGATGACGTTGGCGGTGTAACCGGACATGAAGAGGCATTTGAGACCCGGCTGCAGGGCGCGCAGGCGGTCGGCCAGTTCTCTGCCGTTCATCTCCGGCATGATCACGTCGGTGACCAGCAGGTCGATGCCGCCGGGATGCTCGATGGCAAGGCGCAGGGCCTCGGCGGGTGCCGAGGCCGCCAGCACCCGGTAGCCGAGTTTTTCCAGCATGTTCCTGCCCATGTTCATGATCGACGGTTCGTCTTCCACCAGGAGCAGCAGTTCTCCGTCGCCGCGCGGCATCTCGTTTTCGGCGGCGATGCATACCGCTTCGGCCACGCCGGCGTGACGGGGAAGATAGATCCGGAAGGTGGTGCCCTCGCCGACCTCGCTGTAGACGTTGATGAAGCCGTCGTTCTGCTTGACGATGCCGTAGACCGTGGCCAGGCCGAGGCCGCTGCCCTGGTGCACCCCCTTGGTGGTGAAGAACGGCTCGAAGATCCGCGCCATGGTTGCCCGGTCCATGCCGCAGCCGTCGTCGCTCACCGCCAGGAGGACGAATTCGCCGGGATGGAAGCCGGCATGATCGGCGCAATAGGCGGCATCGAAGACGACGTTGTCGGTCTCGATGGTGATCTTGCCGACCCCGGCAATGGCGTCCCGGGCATTGACGCACAGGTTGGCGAGGATCTGATCGAGCTGGGAGGGGTCCATCAGTACCGGCCACAGTCCGGTTTTCGGGTCCCAGGCGAGATCGATGTCCTCGCCGATCAGCCGGCGCAGCATCTTGAGCATGCCTTCCACCGTTTCGTTCAGGCTGAGCACCTTGGGGCTGATGGTCTGCTTGCGGGCAAACGCCAGAAGTTTCCTGGTGATGTCCGCCGAACGCTTGGCCGCCTTCAGGATCTCGGTAAGATCGCCGTACAGCGGTTCATCCGGAGGCACCGTGTCCAGGGCCAGTTCGGTGTAGCCGATGATCACGCTCAGCATGTTGTTGTAGTCGTGGGCGACGCCGCCGGCCAGCCGGCCCACCGATTCCATCTTCTGGGCCTGGAGGAGCTGCATCTGCAGCTTTTCCCGTTCGATTTCAGCGTGCTTGCGCTCGCTGATGTCGGAGAAGATGCAGGCGAACTGTTCCGGCGCCGGCCGGAAGGCGGTGACCTCGAAATGCTTGCCGATGTCGGCGGAGTAGCTTTCGAAGAAGGTCGGTTCGCCGCTCTGCGCCACCCCGCCGTAGGTCTCTATCCAGAAGGGCTCCACGTGGGGCAGCACCTCCAGTACCGTCCTGCCGACGACGTTCTCGGCCTTGAGGCCGGTCAGCCGTTCGAAGGCGGGGTTGACCGAGAGGAAACGGTAGTCCACCGGTCTGCCCTCCGGGTCGCAGATGATCCGGTGAAGGGCAAAACCGTCCATCATCTCCCGGAACAGGGTCTGGTACTCCTGTTCCAGGCGGCGGTGTTCGGTGACGTCGCGGCCGACGGCGAGAATTGACCGGACGATGCCGTTCTGGTCCGGATCCGGGACGAAACGCAGCTCGCAGATGGTCTCTTCCCCCTGCCTGGTTCTGAAGGTGTGCTCGGCGGCAAGCGGCCTGCCGTAGGCCACCGCCCTGGCGAGAAGATCCTCCCAGAAAGCGCACTCTTCCTCCGGGAGCCCCAGCTCCCGGTGGGTCTTGCCGATGCAGGCCCCGGCCGGCAACCCCAGGATCCTTTCGATCCGGTCGGAGGCGAACAGGAAGCGGCCCTCGCGGTCGAAACGCACCACCGTGTCGGGCAGGGCCTCCACCAGGGTGCGGTAGGTCTGTTCGCTCTTTTTGAGCGCCTCCTCGCTTCTGCGTTCGGCAACGATCTGCCAGGTGACGTCGGCGAGGTAGGCGACCACCTCCACGTCCTTCTCGGTGTAGGGGGTGGCCTTGTTGCCGAGGCCGAGGATGGCCACTACCTTGTCCCGGCGCAGGACCGGCACCACCATCTCCCGGGTGACCGGCGCGTGTCCGGGCGGCAGCCCCTTGCGGTGGGGCAGCGACGGGTAGTCGTTGTGCACCACCGGTTTTTTCTGATGGACGCAGTCGACCCAGACCCCGGCCCGGGCGATGTCGTAATGGGCGCCCTTGCCCTCGGCGGTGCAGAATTCCTTCAGGGTGCGGGTGGACCACTGCTGCAGGGACAGGGTCTGCTGGTCCTCCTCGAGGAAATGGTAGAAGCCGATGGGGCTGGCTACCAGTTCACTGATCTCGTCGAGGGCTCTGGCCAGCACTTCGTCGAGGCTGTGACCGGGAGCGAACTCCAGCAGATCGAGGCGCAGCTGCATCAGGCGCTGCGCCCAGCGTTCCTCGCTTACCTCACGAAACACCAGCACCACGCCGGAGATGGTGCCCTCGGTGTCGTGAATGGGGGCGCCCGAGTCGGCGATGGGGATCTCGCGGCCGTCGCGGCAAAGGAGCAGGGTGTGGTTGGCCATGCCGACTATCCCCCCTTCGCGCAGCACCTTGACCACCGGGCTTTCCACCGGCTGCCGCGTTTTTTCGTTGACGATGGTGAAGATGTCGGCGAGCGGTCTGCCGATGGCCTCGCCGGCGGGCCAGCCGGTCAGGCTCTCGGCCACCGGGTTGACCAGCTTCACCCGGCCTTCGGCATCGGTGGCGATGACCGCGTCGCCGATGGCCTTGAGGGTGACGCTCTGCCGTTCCATGCTGGCCCGCAGCCTTGCCTCGGCGTCGTAGAGGGAACGGAAATGGGCCTTCTGCAGCCGTTGCCAGCCGCCGATGGCCAGGGCGGCGACGCTGCCGGTCAGGGTGAGGAACAGGGTCAGCAGGAGTGCCGCCCGCTCGCGCCAGGCCGAAAAGGCCTCCCGGCGATCGATCTTGGCGACCATGAACCAGGGGGAATCCGGCACCGGCCGGATGTCGGCGAGCACCGGCACGCCGCGGTAGTCGAGGCCTTCGACGATGCCGATCCTGCCCTGCACCGCCATGGCGGCGGGAAGATCAGCCCGGCTCAGGGGAATGCGCAGTTTCATCGCCGTGCCAGACCGGTGTCGCAGTTCGTTGAGGAAGAGGACCTCGTCGCCGGAGCGCATGACCAGCAGGGTTTCCGCGCTGGTGGCCGGGGTCGGCCAGTTCTGGATAAGGGGAAAGAGGAACTGCGAGGGGTCGCTCAGGAGAATGACCACGGCGATCGGGTCGTTGCCGTCAGCAGCGAGGATCGGGGCCATGACGCTGAGATGGGGATTGCCGTCAGCGTGGGAGTGCAGATCGTCGGTGGTCGAGCGGCGGAAGCGCATCGCCTCGGCGAGCATGGGGAAGTCGACCGCCTCCCGGTCGGTTTTGCCCCGCAGGCTGAAGAGAATTTTTCCATTTGGGGTGACCAGCAGAACGTCGGCATAGTCATAGTGGTTGGCGACACTCTGGGAGAGGTCGCGCAGGGTGGCGAGGGGGGCGGGATCATCGGGGGCGGCGAGAAGGCGGACAACCGTCTCGCGCAGCAGGTGGTTCTCGCTGAGCAGGGCGGCGTCGGCGAGGCGTTCGTGGCGCCAGAGGGCGATCTCGCCCGCCTTGAGCTCGGCCACCGCGGCGAGCATGTTCACCGCTTCCTGGCGGAAGTGGCGTTGCTGGTCCCGGTACAGCCAGGCGCTGCCGCCGGCCAGCACCGCCAGGGCCGCGAGCAGGGCGGCGGTCATCCGCAAGGGAAAGGAACGCGGGGCGCGTCGTTGCATCACCGATCTCCCCGACGGGGAACCCGCCGCCGCAGCCGGATTGGCCCTGGCTGCCTGAAGTCGCTGTTGGTCGGTCCGCGGAGGGCGGAGACGGATCTGTGAGGTGGCCGGAATTCTGCTGTTTTTTTCGGTTCCGGATCGGCACGGGGGTGGTGGCGTCGGAGGCGGAGCCGTGCCTCTATATTCCGCCACCCCGTGGCGCCTGTCAACAGCAAATTCCGCCGGTTACGCCCAATGGGCGGCCGGTGGCGACAGGCTCTCGCACGAGGCGGTAAAAAGCGGTACTGTGGAAGGGGCCCGTGAGGGGGCGCCCTTTTCAACCCGAACAGATGAGGAAACACAATGGCCGCTTCCACCCGTGATCCGGAAGAACTTCGCCGGCTCATCGCCGACCTCGCTCCCCTGGCCGCGTCCGTGCAGCGCGGTCGGCTGGCCAGGCTGCGGGAGGAGTTGGAACTGGACGAGATGTACTATGAACAGAAGGGCAGCGAGCTGGGGCTGGCGCGGGTGCGGTCCTGCCTCGCGGCGATCGACGCCCGCATGGAGCAGCTGGAGCCGGACTGAGTTGCTGCCATGCGCAGGGTGCACCCGGAGGGGTGAAACGGGCCGGACACAGGTGGTGAAGACTGGATCGCCACGCTTCGCTCGCGATGACAGCCAAGGGCCTTCGGCCCTCGCGCTGACGGCGGGGAACCACAACCCCGTCTTCGCGAGGAACAGGGTGACGAAGCGATCCAGAACGCCCCGCCCCCCCCCCCCCCCACGCATCCGGCCTCGAGTGGTTTCCTACGAGCCGAAATTGCGCTCGTAGAGCCGCTTCAGTTGTTTCTGCAGCAGCCGTTCCAGGCGGCGGCGCGGCCGGCGGTGGGATTTCCAGGCGATTTTTTTCGGTTCCCGCCGCAGGGCCTCGGTCACCAGCGGCCGCACCCGCCGCCAGAGATCCTGCCGGTAGGCGTCGTCGAGGCTGATGACCGAGTCCGGCTCGGCGAGGATTTTCCTGGTGTGCCAGGGCAGGGCGACCCGGTTGATGACCAGGAGGGAGAGCAGGGCGACGGCGAGGGCGCAGGCCAGCGGCAGGATCAGCATGTCCGGCCGGATTCTGCCGGCGAGCAGGCTGCCCAGCATGGGTTCCTCGGGCAGGCCGGTGAGGCGGCGCAGGACGAAATCGCCGCCCAGAAAGGCAGTCAGCGCGAGCAGGCTGCCGATCCTGCTCACCTGCCGGGCTTTGGCCATGAATCCCCGGTGGAAGTTGTTGTAGGCCTCGAGCTGCATGATCAGCTCCCGCACCCCCCGGTCGATTTCCTCGAAAACGTGATTGAGCCGCAGCCGCGGTGCGGTGCGTACCGCGTGTTTGAGTTCTTCTCGCTCGTGGCGCCAGCCGGCGAACCGGTCGTGGTGACGGCCGGCGGGCGCCGGCTGCACCGGTGGGGCGATCGCTTCGCCGAGGGGCGGCGGGGTATCCCCGGTGGCGTTTGCCGGAACCCGGTCCTCTGCCGGCTCCGGGCAGGGGCAGGGGAGTTCGCCGGCGGGATGTTCGGCGTAGGTGAGGAAGATGCGGGGAATGTCCTTGCGGCCGGTCATCTGCGACAGATTCCAGCAGAGTGCCCCGAAGGAGCGCACCAGGTCGTCGGTGCTGTCGCATTCGTCGATGCGGTTCATGACGTAGAAGATCCGGTCCTCGCCGGTGGAACCGGGCAGGGTGGAGCGGATCGCCTGGTAGGTCTCCTTGATGGTTCCCGCCTTGTGGGGGTCGAACATCAGGATGATGACGTCGGAAAGCCGGGCCAGTTCGCCGAGGACGCTGAGGTAGTCGTAGCCGCGGTCCTTCTCGGTCACCGAGTCCAGCATGCCGGGGGTGTCGATGATCGCCACCTCTTCGAGGACCGGGGCATCGACGTATCTGAGCCAGAAATGGGACGCGAGCTTCTCGCCGAACCTGCGCATGGCGCCGAAGGGCAGATCGTCGTCGGTGACCACCGAACTGCCGGGAACGCTTTTTTCCTCCCCGCCCGGCGCCGGCCGGGTGAGGACGGTGAAGCAGTCGTCGGTGGGCGCCTGGCCGACGCGCTGGACGTCGCGGCCGAGCAGTTCGTTGATGAAGGTGGACTTGCCGGAGGAATAGTTGCCGATGACCAGAACCAGGGGCTTCCACTTGAGCGGCGCCACCAGGTTGTCGATGCTGCGGCCGTAGCGACTGAAGATGGGCTGCGCCTTCGACCTCAGAAGTTTCTCCAGCTTTTGCAGCAACTCTTCCGGCGACAGTGGTTCCGTCATGGTGCCTCCTGGTGGGGTATTGCGGCCGCGGCAGAATCCGGCCCGCGCCGCCAGCGCAGTCCAGCATAAACGCACCATCGGCAAAAGGCAACAGCAAGGGGGCGCCTCCGCTTGCATTCGGATGATTCCACAGGTATTGTCTGGAGCATGCAGACCCAGACCGCCGCGACCACCGATCTCCGTGTTTCCCGCGAGGAGCGCCCGATCCATTTTCAGCGGGAAATCGAGCGGTATTTCTTCGACACTCCGGCCGACTGCCCCTACGGCCTCGGCCGCCGCGCCGTCTACCGGCAGATGCCGGTGGTCGACCTTCCCGCCGAACTCTACGGACTTCTGCTCGCCGCCGGCTTCCGCCGCAACGGCAACACCCTGTACCGCATGGTCTGTCCGGATTGCCGGGGCTGCGTCTCCATCCGGCTCGACTGCGGGGAATTCCGCCCCAACCGCAACCAGCGGCGGGTGGCCGCCAGAAACGCCGGGGTGGCGATGACCGCCGGACCGCTGGAGGTCACCGACGAGAAGATCGACCTGCTCGACCGTTTTCTCGCCGCCCGCTATCCGGGCCGGGGCAGTGACGGCCGCGAGTACTACGCCGGCTTCTTCCTCAACCGGATGACCGCCACCTTCGAGATCGAGTACCGGATCGGCGACCGGCTCATGGGCGTCGCCATCGTCGACGTGGGCGATGACTGGCTCAACGGCGTCTACCACTATTTCGACCCGGATCTCGCCGGGCGCAGCCCGGGTACCAACAACGTCCTGCGCCTCGTCGACTTCTGCCGCCGGGCGCGAATCCGCCATTTTTATCTCGGCTACCAGATCGACGAGGTCCCGGCCATGGCCTACAAGACGCGATTTTTCCCCCACCAGCTGCTCATCGACGGCATGTGGCAACGCCAGGAGAAACCGGCATGATCCGTTTTCCTTTTCGCGGCAGGGATGAGGCGAAAAAGAAGGACGGGCCCTCCCGTCACCTCCAGGAACGGCAGCAGTTCAAGCAGGTCCTCGAATCCTACAAGGCGTCGCGCATCGCCGACCGCCTCGCGGTGCTCGACATCTTTCTCGCCAACGAACAGCACCAGAGTCTGGCGGATCTGGAACAACAGGTGGCGGGGGTGAACCCCGAGCTGCGCGACCGGGCCTTTCTCCAGGAAACCATGGAGATGTTCTGCCAGTTCGGCTTTGCCCAGAAACGGGTCTTCGAAAGTCGTGAACCGGTTTTCGAGCACCACCACCTGGGCGCCCACCACGACCATTTCATCTGCACCCGCTGCGGCATGATCCAGGAATTCGTCAATCCGGAACTGGAGAGGCTGCAGATCGCCATCGCCGCCCAGTATCATTTTCATCCCCTGCAGCACAAGATGGAGATCTACGGCCTCTGCGACCGCTGCATGCTGCTGCGCACCCCGGCCATTCCCCTGGTGATGGCCACGCGTGGCGAGCGGGTGCGGGTGGTGCGCCTGACCGGCGGCAAACAGTTGCAGGACCGGTTGATGGCCATGGGGATCGTCGCCGGCGTCTGCCTCGAGATCATCAACAACTCCGCCGCCGGTCCCTTCGTCGTTGCGGTGAACGACAGCCGCATCGCCCTGGGCGCCGGCATCGCCCAGCATGTCGAGGTGACCCACGACTGCATCATCGCCGGCCACGACGGCGGCAGGTGAAGAAAATGACGGCCCGGCGGCGGGGGCGCTTGCATCCCGGGGCCGGCGTGCTTACAGCTATCAGGACCGAACGACGAGAAAGGAGCCGACGATGGAGCGACGCATAGGCAGGATGATCCGGAACATGTCACTGAACCGGATGGGACATTTTTCCGATTCCGGCGGCTGGGAGCCGGCGGTGGACGTTCTCGAATCCGAGGATACCCTCTATATCTACATGGACGCCTCGGGGGTCGAGGTGGAAGAGCTGCAGATCACCGCCGAGAAGAATCGGCTCACCATCAGCGGCCGGCGGGAGTTTCCGGGCCGGAACCTGTCGTGCATCCATCAGCTGGAGATCGACTACGGTTCCTTCTGCCGGCGGATCAATCTGCCCGTCGCCGTCAATGTCGAACGGTCCACTTCCCGTTGCCGCAACGGTTTTCTGATCATCGAACTGCCCAAACTGCAGTCCCGCGGCAAATTCAACATTCCCCTGAGCTGATACCCCCGGAGTTGTCATGAGCGATGAAAACAGAACGGCCGAGGCCGACGAGAACAATAACGGCAATCCGCCGGCGGAGTCCACCAAGGGGCCGGTCAATCCCGCCGAGCTGCCCCTGCCGGGCGTGCTGCCGGTGCTGCCCCTGCACGGCTTCGTCTTCTTCCCCGGCATGGGCTTTCCCCTGCAGATAAGTCATTCCGCGTCCAAGAAACTCATCGACGACGCCATTCTCGGCGACCGGCTGGTGGCCATCGTCTCGCACGCCCAGCACCTGGGCGAGGAATTCCGGCCGGAAAACCTCTACCGCATCGGCGTGCTGGGCTACATTCACAAGTTGCTCAAGAACCAGGAAGGGGTCTACCAGGTGCTGATGAGCGCGGTCAAAAAACTGCGGATCGACGAGTATGTTCAGCTGGAGCCCTATTTCAAGGCGAAGGTGTCGGCGATCGAGCTCAAGGAGGTGGGCGACAAGGAAGAGGAGGCAATGCTGTTCAACCTCCGAACCCAGTTCAAGAAATTGGTGGAACTTGCCGGATTGGCGTCTGAATTGCAACTTACCATCAACTCGCTCGGCAATCCGTTCCATGCCGCCTACCTGACCATTTCCCAGCTCAACCTGGACATCGACAAGGAACAGCAGTTCCTTGAAATCGCCGACCTGAAGGAACTGCTGCAGCGGACCGCGGTGGAGCTCAACAACCGCATCGAGACGGTGGAGATGAGCAACGCCATCCAGAAGAGCATCAAGGATGAGATGGACGAGAAGCAGCGCGAGTTTTTCCTGCGCCAGCAGCTCAAGGCCATCCGCAAGGAACTGGGCGAGGATCAGGAGAACCTCGAGCTCGACGAACTCAAGGCCAGGCTCGACAAGGCGAAACTCACCGACGACGCCCGGAGCACCGCCGAGAAGGAACTCAACCGGCTGCGCCGCATTTCGCCCAGTTCGCCGGAATATACCGTGTCGCGCACCTATCTCGACTGGATCCTCGAACTGCCCTGGCTGGAGTCCACCGAGGACAGCCTCGACCTGGAAAAAGCCCAGGAGATCCTCGATACCGACCACTACGGGCTGGAGAAGATCAAAAAGCGGATCATCGAGTTCCTCGCGGTGCGCAAGCTGAAGGACGACATGCACGGCCCCATCCTCTGCTTCGTCGGGCCGCCCGGCGTCGGCAAGACCTCGCTGGGCCAGTCCATCGCGAGAGCGCTCGGCCGCAAGTTCGTCCGCATCTCCCTGGGCGGGGTGCGCGACGAGGCGGAGATCCGCGGCCACCGCCGCACCTACATCGGCTCCCTGCCCGGGCGGATCATCCAGAGCCTCAAGCGGGCCGGGGCCAACAACCCCCTGTTCATGCTGGACGAGATCGACAAGCTCGGCATGGATTTCCGCGGCGACCCTTCGTCGGCGTTGCTGGAGGTGCTCGATCCGGAGCAGAACTCCACCTTTTCCGACCATTACCTGGAGATCACCTTCGATCTGTCCAACGTGATGTTCATCACCACCGCCAACGTCATCGACAACATCCCCGGGCCGCTCCGCGACCGGATGGAGGTCATCGAACTTACCAGCTACACCGAGGAGGAGAAGCTGATGATCGCCCGCCGGCACCTGGTGCCGAAGCAGATCAAGGCCCATGCCCTCACCGGGGACAACATCGAGATCGACGACGGCGGTCTCGCCCGGATCATCCGCTCCTATACCCGCGAGGCCGGGGTGCGCAACCTGGAACGGGAGATCGCCTCGGTCTGCCGCGGCGTCGCCAAGGACGTCGCCATGGGCGCCGTCGAAAAGCAGGTGGTCGGCGAGGCCGACATCGAGAAGTTCCTGGGGCCGATCCGTTTCTTCCCGGAGATGCAGGCTCGTACCTGGGGGCCGGGGCTGGCCACCGGACTTGCCTGGACACCGGTGGGCGGGGTGCTGCTGTTCATCGAAACCGCGGCGATGAAGGGCTCCGGCGGTCTCACCCTCACCGGCAAGCTGGGCGAGGTGATGAAGGAATCCGCCACCGCCGCCCTCACCTATATCCGCGCCCATTCCGCCAAATTCGGGATCGACGAGGAGAAGTACGCCAAGCTCGACATCCACGTCCACGTCCCCGAGGGTGCCACCCCCAAGGACGGACCCTCGGCCGGCGTGGCGATGGTGACCTCGCTGACCTCGCTGTTGACCGGCCGGCCGGTGCGCAAGGATGTGGCGATGACCGGCGAGATCACCCTGCGCGGCGACGTGCTGCCGGTGGGCGGCATCAAGGAGAAGGTGTTGGCCGCGGTGCGTGCCGGCATCCGGACCCTGATCCTGCCCGCGTTGAACGAAAAAGACGTCAGGGAGATCCCTGAGGCGGTGCGCGAGGGGGTTACCTTCCATTACGTGCAGGAGATCGACCAGGCCCTGGCCGTCGCCCTGCCGCAGGAATAATCCCGGACAAACTTTTGAGAGTCGGTGGGGCTAGGCGGCGCAGCGGCCGTCGACCGTCTCCGGCCGCCCGTCCGTTCTGGTGGTGTACTTGGGTACCATGCAGCAGGGGAAGTAGCTTTCCTTGGCCTGGCGCAGACCGGGAATGCCCAGATCCTGCTCGCGGTTGACGTAGGTGAAGCGGCCCAGGGCCCGGGCGGCGAACCACTGATTGATCAGCTGCCCCAGGCCGGCGTACTGCGGCATCGCCTTCTCGAAGTGCCAGACCGCGGTGTCGCCGTCGAGGGGTTCGGCGATGGCGAAGGCGCGGATGGCGCCGTCGACGCGGATGGCGCCGCCGAAGATCGGCAGCCGGCGATAGTGGGCGAAGGTCTCGCGGATCGCCTCATCCTCGCCCTCCAACCCCGGTTCGTCACGGCAGCCGCGGAGGTCGCACCACTGGTCCTGCATGGCCAGACACTCGTCGCGGTTCCGGTCGGTGATCTCCTCGTAGACGCAGTGGTGGGCGGCCAGGCACTGCTTGACCAGGTTCCTTTTCTTGGCGTAACGGCGGCCGGCGAGATCCGCCAGATCCGCCACCCGGTAGACGTAATCGGCATTGTCGGGATCGGCCCTGAGGGTGAAGCCCGCCTGGCGGAGAGACGCGACCGCGGCGAGCGGCTGCCGGATGGCGCCGTCTAAGCGCGGTGTCAGTCGTGCGAGCGCCCGGTCGTGGTCGCCGGGGCCCAGGGGGGGGCCGACCAGATAACGGCCGCCGTACTGCTCGGCGATCAGGAAGAGGATCCCGTCGACTTCCGCCGAGAACACCGGCCGGTGACCGCGCCAGACGAAGAGGTTGGTGAAGGTGCACTCCGACACCGCCGGCGGGAAGCGGCGCAGCACCTCCTCCACCCGGAAGCGGTCCGCGATGGAGAGGGGGGAGAACGGGATATCTTTTTCGGTCATGGCGGCTTCCTTGTTGCGGTTACGGGGACAGCTTACACCGCCGGCGGCCATCAGGCAATTTTGTTGGAATCGCGATTGCAGCGCCGGCTTGGCCGGTAGCTTAATGCAATTTCGTCTCCGGATGCCACCCTGTGATTCTTTCCGTGTCTGTCCATGTTGACGGGAGCACATAGGTTCCAACGCGTTCCTCCATCGGGATCGCGGTCAGCCCACTTCCGGCACCTTCCCGCCGGCCGTTGCGGGTCACCGCGTCCGACCGGTTGAAAAGTCGAACCATTCCGGATAGTATCACCGGGTTCGCGGGAACGCCGGACGAATTTCGTCCGACTCGGTCAACCGTACCTCTTTTCCTGATCGTATCCTCATGAAAGTACTTCTCGCCAAGAACGCCGGCTTCTGCATGGGGGTGCGGCGGGCGGTGGACACCACCCTCGCCACTCTCGAAGAGGGAAACCGGAAAATCGCCACCTTCGGGCCGCTGATCCACAATCCCCAGGTTCTCGATCTGCTTCGGGATCGCGGGGTCGCGGTGCTCAAGTCCATACCGGAACGGCTCGACGGCACGGTGATCATCCGCGCCCACGGGGTGCCGCCGGAACAGAAACGAAAGCTGCAGCAGTCGGGCGCGGTGGTCAAGGACGCCACCTGTCCCCGGGTGGTGAAGGTGCAGGTGATCATCGACAAGTACCGGAAAAGGGGGTTCCGGACGGTGATCATCGGCGACCGCAACCACGCCGAGGTGGAAGGGCTGATGGGCTATGCCGGCGGCGATGTGCTGGTGGTGAGCGGACCGGCGGAAATCGACGGCCTCGATCTTGCCGGCCCCTATATCGTCGTCTGTCAGACCACCCAGAACGAGCGTTCCTTCGAGGAGATCAGCGCCAGGATCCTGGAGAAGTACCCCGAGGGCAAGGTGTTCAACACCATCTGTGATTCCACCCACAAGCGGCAGGAAGAGGTGCGCGACCTCTGCCGGCAGGTGGATGCCATGGTGGTGGTCGGCGGCAGAACCAGCGCCAATACCGCCCGCCTCGGCGAAATCGCCGGGGAAATGGGCTGCCCGGTGTTCATGGTGGAGCGGGAGAGCGATCTCGACCTCGCCGCCTTGAGCCGTTTTCCGGTGATCGGGGTCACCGCCGGCGCTTCGACCCCTTCCTGGATGATCAATCTGGTGGTGCAGGTGCTGGAATCGGTGCCGGCGGAGAACGAAGGGGCACTGAAGCCATGGCTGTTCCGGATCTTCTGGACCATGCTCTCCGCCAACCTCACCGCCGCCCTCGCCGCCGGGCTGCTGGCCCTGGCCGCCGTCTGTCTGCTCGCCATCCCCTTCGACTGGCGCTACCCGCTGCTGGCGACAGGCTACATCTTCTCCATGCACAACCTCAACCGGTTTACCGCGATCAGCGCCAAGAAGATCAACGATCCGGTCAAGGCCTACTTCGCCATCCGCAACCGGCGGCCGCTGTTCAGCCTGTCGCTGATCTCCCTGGCCGGCAGCCTGGCCATCGCATTCTCCCTCGGGATTGGCTCCCTGGTCGCCATGCTGCTGCTCTCCGCCGCCGGTCTGCTCTACAGCGGCCACCTGCTCTCCGGATATCTGCCGAAAATCCCCCTCGGCCGGGTCAGGCAGTTGCCCGGTTCCAAGACCCTGCTGGTTTCCCTGGCCTGGGCGGTGGCGACGGTGCTGGTGCCGGCGATGGCCGCGGGCGGGACCGCTGGGATACGGACGGCGGCCACCTTTGCCGCGTTCCTGCTCTTCGTCCACGTCCGCTGCGCCATGTTCGATGTCGCCGACCTCAACGGCGACCGCATCGTCGGCAAGGAGACCCTGCCGGTGGTGATCGGCGAGGCCAGGACCCATACCCTGCTCAACGGCCTGCTCTGCGGACTGCTGGTGCTCCTGCTCCTGCTGCCCCAGGGCGGCTGGCTGCCGCCGCCGGCCTGGGGGATGATTCCGGCGGTGCTCGCCCTGGGCTGGGTGAATTACCGCTATCACCGCCAGCGGCTGGCGCCCGGCCCGCGTTTCGAGATGCTGGTCGACGGCACCTTCCTGCTGCTGGCCGCCGGCACCTGGCTCGTCCGCGGCTTCGCCGGCTGATGGCGTAAAAGGCCTTTCGGCCACCGGCGTGCATTTTGGCCGGCGGCTGCCGTCGTCGCCCCTGACCGCCGCAGGTCGCGGCGCTGATTTTTTCTGGCGTATACTACCCGCTGGCGCGGGATGAGGAGGCAATCCATGCTCGGTTGGTTCAAGAAGAAGCTGGGGGGGAAAAAGGGCGAGGAGGGGCAGGCGCCGCCGCCGCCGGCTGCCGAGGCCGCCGTCGTTCTGCCCGAGGAATCGTCCCCGGCCCCGGTTTCGACTCCTGTTGCGGAGCGAAGCCCGAGCCCGGCCGTCGCCGCGGCCCCGGTTGGGGAAGAGGTGAACGGCGACCGGAAAAGTCTGTTCCAACGTCTCGCCCAGCGGCTCAGCAAGACGCGGCAGACGCTGATCAGCCGCATCGACGGGGTGTTTGCCGGCAGGAAAAAGATCGACGCCGAACTGTTCGACGATCTGGAGGAGATTCTCATCACCGCCGATCTCGGCGTCCGCACCGCCGGGGATCTGCTGGACGCTGCCCGTCGCCGGGTGCAGCGGGACAAACTCTCCGATCCGACGGCGCTCAAGGAGGTGCTCAAGGAACTGCTGCTCGGCTACCTGGTCAAGGCGGACCGGGCGAGCGAACTGGCCATGCCCGCGGAAGGGCCGCTGGTGATCATGGTGCTGGGGGTCAACGGCGTCG
>JBFLZZ010000001.1:0-154614 GCA_040755255.1 Thermodesulfobacteriota bacterium | reverse complement strand
ACCTGAAGGAGATGGTCCTCACACGGCTTCGACTACTACAGCAGGCTCCCGAACTGGTACGCGGGTTCTTCCTCCAGCCCCTCATCAAGGCCTGCTATATGTTCGCTAATCAATGACGGCCTTAGTATACCCGAGCTTCTCCAGGATCCGTGCCGCCAGCTGAAGGATCTGCGCTTCGTCCTCGGCGATGAGTATCGTTTCCGTGCCCTGCAGGGAGGTGGCGGCGGGTACCGCCGCAGCTGGTTCCGCGCCCTCGGAAGCCCGCGGCAGATAGATCCTGAAGGTGGCGCCCGCGCCCGGCTCGCTGTAGACGTTGATGAAGCCGTTGCTCTGTTTGACGATGCCGTAAATGGTCGCGAGACCGAGGCCGGTGCCCTTGCCTTCGGCCTTGGTGGTGAAGAAGGGTTCGAAGATATGTTCCAAGGTCTCCCGGCCCATGCCGTGGCCGCTGTCGCTGAAGGAGAGCATGACGAATTCGCCGGGAAGGAAACCGCGGTGCAGTCGGCAGTAGATGTCGTCGAGGACGACATTGGCAGTCTCGATGGTGACCGTGCCGACCCCGCTGATGGCGTCGCGGGCATTGACCGCCAGGTTGGCGACGATCTGGTCGAACTGGGAGGGATCGATGAGCACGTTCCAGAGATCCGACTGCGGCCGGAAGCGGAGTTCGATGTCCTCGCCGATGAGCCGGGCCAGCATCTTCTGTGAGGTGGTCAGCAGTTCGTTCAGGTCGAGAACCCGCGGCAGGATCGTCTGTTTTCTGGCAAAGGCGAGGAGCTGCCGCGTCAGGTCCGCCGAGCGTCTTCCGGCATTCTTGATCTCCAGCATGTCCTTGTGGAGGGGGTCGCAGGGATCGAGACCGGAGAGGATCATGTCGGTGTAGCCGAGAATGACGCTGAGCATGTTGTTGAAATCATGGGTGACGCCGCCGGCGAGGCGGCCCACCGCCTCCATCTTCTGGGCCTGGCGCAGCTGGTTTTCCGTGGCCAGCAGTTCCTCCACCGCCAGCCTGCGGCCGAGGCTCACCGCGATGCTGACCGCCAGCCCCTCGAAGAATTCGATGGTTTCGGGCGGGAACATGTCGCGACGGCGGTCGTTGAGCTGCAGCAGGCCGATGACCTCGACGCCGTTGCGCAGGGGGATCAGCGCCACCGACTCGTAGCCCTCCCGGTGACAGCGGGTCCGGCAGCGGGCGGGTCTGCTTTCCGGGGGGGTGGCGGCGAGGAAGTCGGAGGTGCTGTTGGTCACGAAACTGCCTTTGCCGGTGAAGAACGGCAGGGCGGGATCGGTTTCGCCGCTGAGGACCGCGCCGCACAGGCATTCGAGCACCGCCTGCCCCTGGCGGTCGCGGAGGATGCTGCCATCCCCGTTGCGGGCGCAGAGGAAATTTTCCGCCTCGACGAAATCCCGGGGAAAGCCGTTGGCCTGGTAGTAGGGGAAATCCTCGCCTTCCCGCAGGCGGATTCCCACCGCCTCGATGGAAGTGAAGTCCCGGATCAGCCGGGTGACTTCGGCGACGGCCTCCCGCTGGCCGGTGGGTTGGTTGAGGAGGGCGAGGACCTGGAAGGCGCCGGCCTGCAGTTTTTTTTCCGTCTGCAGCCGTTGTTCGGCCAGCTTGCGTTCGATGATCTCCCCCACCAGTTTGGCGGAGGTGCGCAGGCGTTTCTTGGCGATCTCGATGATGAAAGGCGGCCGGTTTTCGTAGGTTCGGGCGAGAAGGGCAAGCTCCTCGACGGTCACGCCGTAGGTCCCGGCTATTTCCGCGAGCCGCGCCGGATCGGTGGGAGGATCGCCGTAGCCGAAGTTCATCGCGCCGACAATCTCGCCGCCGGCGAGGATGGGCAGGGCATGGATGCGCAGGCCGCCGCGGCAGACGATGTCCACCGGTTCGCCGGACTCGATGGCGCGTTTCGAGGAATCGCTCCAGCAGGATTCATGGCAGAGCCAGCCGCCGCCGGCCATGGCCTGCCGGTTGTCCCCGGTGGGGCAGAGATTCCGCGAGGCCCGATGCAGGTGCCGGCACCAGGCGGACGACACGATGCTGAGGGCGTAGTCGCCGTTTTTTTCATGAATCGCGCCGGCCGAACCCAGCAGCTGCAGATAGTCCTCGGCGATTTCGGTAAGCAGTTCCTTGCCGAGCAGACGGAGCAGCAGCGGCGAGGTGTTGGTCGCGGTCAGGTCGCCGCAGGCGGGAGGCCCGCCGGCATCCATGGAGCCGATCCCTTCGGTGAGCAGCCATTCGAGCCGCCACAGCCTTTCCTCGGTGGCGGCCAGCCGGCGCTCCTTTTCCAGTTCGCCGGCGACCCGGGACACCACCCGGGGCAGCAGGTCGAGAAAGCCGGAATCCTTGATCAGGTAGTCCCTCGCCCCGAGCTTCATCATCTCGACGGCGATCCTCTCGTCGCCGTGGCCGGTCATGAGGACGAAGGGGATCTTCTTGCCGGCTCCGGCGAGTCGTTCCACCAGTTCCTTGCCGCTCATGTCGGTGAGCTGGTAGTCGAGCAGCAGCAGCCCGGAAAAATCGGCAAGTGTCCTCTCCAGGGCTTCGCCGCCTCCAAGGACCCCCTCGACCCGGAGGCCGGCACGGCGCAGGGCGTTGACGATGAGCAGGTTCAGCCCCTCGTCGTCCTCCACCACCAGCACCGGAATGCCGGCGTCTACGTCGGTCGTCGTCTTTTTCATGCGTTTTCCGTCACTGGGGTGTGTTCCGGCCGTTGACCCGCGGGACCTGAACGATCATCAAAAAGAGCCCCAGCTGGCGAATGGCGTTGACGAACTGTTCGTAATCGATGGGTTTGGTGATGTAGTTGCTGCAGCCCAGGGCATGGCAGCGGTCGATGTCGCGGGGATCGTCGGTGGTGGTGATCATGATCACCGGGATTTTGCGGAGCTCCTCGTCCTCCTTCACCTGCCGCAGGACCTCGATGCCGTCCACCTTGGGCATGCGGATGTCGAGGAGCAGGACGTAGGCCGCCGCCGGCTGCCGGTGCGGCCCTGGCCCGCGCCGGTGGAGAAAGTCGAGGATCTGCTGGCCGTCGTGGAAGTGGACGATCGGATTGGCGATCCCCGCCCGCTGCAGGTTCTTTCGGATCAGTTCGGCGTGGCCCTCGTCATCCTCCACCACGAGAATGGTCACTTCCATGCGCATGTCGTTTCCCCCTGAATGTTTTTATCCCGGCAGCCGCAGGATCATCCTGGTGCCCTGTCCCGGCTCCGATTCCATGGCGACCGTGCCGCCGTGCATTTCCACGATCTTGCGGACGATACTGAGCCCCAGGCCCTCGCCCTTGGTTCGGCCCGGTTCGAGGCGGTGAAAGAGTTCGAAGACCTTGGCCTGATGTTCCGCCGCCACCCCCATGCCGTTGTCCTCGACCAGGTAGACCAGCCAGCCCTTTTCCCTGCGGCCGGATATCCGGATGAGGCCGGATCTGGCCGGATCGTGATATTTGAGGCTGTTGTCGATGAGATTGGCGAAGACCTGGCCGAGCCGGGAGGCGTCGCCCCGGCACCCCGGCAGGTCGGTCAGTTCCAGGCGGGCGCCCGCTTCCCTGAGCCGGAAGTCGAAGGTGCTCGCCACCTCCCGCAGCAGCCGGTTCATGTCGATCTCCCGCATGTCGAGCACCGTGCGCCCCAGGCGGGAAAACTGCAGGAGTCCGGCGAGCAGGGCATCCATTTTGTCGATGCCGGTCTTGATGTAGCGCAGCGCCCCGGGGATGTCCTCGTCCAGGCAGCGGGCGAGGACCGGGGGCAGTTCGGGGCCGGCATCGCTTTGTTTCAGGGCGGCGCCCAGTTCGGCCAGGGAATGTTCCAGTTCCCTGCTGAACCCCTGGACGTTGACCAGGGGCGAGCGCAGATCGTGGGAGGTGATGTAGATGAGCTGTTCCATCTCCCGGTTCTTTTCGGCGAGGACGGTCTCGGCCCGCCGTCGTCGTTCCTCTTCCGCCTTGCGGCCGGAGATGTCCTCGATCACCGAGATGAAGTAGTCCGGCGCGCCGTCTTCCTTGTGGACCAGGGCCACGGTCAGGTTGGTCCAGAGAAGGGAACCGTCCTTGCGGAAGTAGCGTTTTTCCATGGAGTAGGAGGAGATTTCGCCGCCGAGCATCCGGGCGACGTTGTCCAGGTCGGCGGCGAGATCGTCGGGATCGGTGATGTCCTGGAAGGTCTTGCTCAGCAGTTCCTCGCGGCTGTAGTCGAGCATGGCGCACAGGCGGTCGTTGACCCGCAGCCAGCCGCCGTCCGGGGTGACCAGGGCCATCCCCACCGCGGCCTGCTCGAAGGTCGCCCGGAACCGTTCCTCGCTGTCCCGCAGGCATTTTTCCGTTTTGATCCGCTCGGCGATCTCGCGTTCCAGCTCGTTGCGCGAGGCGGTGGTTTTGCGGAGGTTTCCCGTCATCCGGTTGAAGGCGGCCGCCAGTTCGCCGATTTCATCCCGGGTGGTGACGGCAACCGTGTGGCCGAGATCTCCCCGGCCGATGATTTCCGTATCCCCGACCAGCGCCCGCAGGGGGCGGGTGATGGAGCGGGTGGTGCAGAGGGCGACGCCGATGCCGAGGAGGATGAACAGCCCGACCGCACCCAGCAGCCGCCGCACCAGGGCGGATGCCGGCGCCATGATCTCGTCGAGATCATGGTCGATCACCATGAGCCATCGCAGGCCCCTGGTCGGGCTGCTGTCTCCGGGCCGGGAAAAGGCGTACAGCCTCTGGCGGCCGCCTTCCCCGGCGGTGAAATACCCCTGCCTGCTCTGAATCCTGGCCCAGAAGGGTGCGGTGGAGAGGTCCTCCTGGACCCGATGGGCGGTTGACCGGTAGAGCAGTCTGCCGTCGTGGGTGAGCAGGCTGATCCTGGTCGTCTCGAACCGTTTTTCCGACAACTCCACCTGGCGGATCAGGCCGCTGACCGCGATGACCGCCTTCATCACCCCGAGGAATTCCCCCTGGTCGTCGCTGACCCGCAGGGCGATGCCGATGCCCATGGTGGCGGAGCTCTCGTCGTACTCGACGTCGCCGATGGCAAGGCCTTCCTCCCGGGCGATCCGCCACCACTGCTCGTCGTCCTGCCGGTAATCGTCGGTGCGGCCGGTGGCGGCCGTCACCGTACCGTAGGCGTCGGTGAAGAACACCTCGGCAAAGATGGGATAGCCATACTGGAGCAGCGCCACCTCCAGGAACTCCCGGCGCATCCGGGCGGAGAGCGGGCTGTCGGTCACGGCCTGGATCAGAGGGGAGCGGTTGTCCATCGCGCTCCATTCCCGATCGCGGGCGGCGATGACCCGTTCCCGGTCAGGCAGCGAGGCAAAGCGGGCCTTGGCGGCGGCAAGGTGCTCGAACAGCTGCGGGTTGTGGCTGGTGTGGATCTGCAGCTCCCGGGTCAGGGCCAGGATGCGCCGGTCGATCCGTTTGAGGAGAAAGGCGGCCAGGTCCGCCGACTCCCGGCCGATGGCCTCGTGCAGGTGGTGTTCGCCGGCCAGGACCAGGTAGTAGGCAAGTCCGCCCATGGCCAGCATGACCAGCAGGAATCCCGCCATGATTTTGTTGCCGATGGCCGCCTTCATGTCTGCCTCTTTCAACGGAGATAACGGAGCTCCCCCGCCTCGATCCGTGCCGGGTGGAGGGGGAAGAGCAGATCGCGGCTGCCCGCCTGCAGGTCGAGCTGGCCGAAGACGCCGGGGTAGGTGAACCCCCTGTCGAGGAGATTCTTGACCCCGGCCCGGGAGAGTTCCTCGCCGGTGAGCAGCCCGGCCAGCATCTGCACCGCGTCGTAACCGCAGGCCGCCTGGTGGCCCAGGGGGCGGTGAAAGTGTTTTTCGTACTGTTCCCTTGCCTTCTGGGCGAAGGGAAAGGTGTCGCTGTAGATGAGCGGGGCATTGACATAGACGCCGTCCGCCTCCGGCCTGCCCCGGTATTCCGGGGAGGTGAGGCCCGAGGCGGCGAACAGCGTTCCGTCGAACCCGGCCTGCCTTGCCTGGGCGAGGCCGGTGAGGATGTTGCTGGTGAAACCGACCACGAAGATTGCCTCTTCGCCCTGCAGCGCCGTGATCTGCGGAGTCAGGTCGGCGGCGCCGGCCGGAAAGGGGGCGCCGGTGACCCTGCCGCCCGTCGCGGCGAACTCCCGGGCGAGCAGGCGGTACACCGAACTGCCGTAGGGCTCGTCCTGGTAGAGGACGCCCAGGCGGGTGATCCGCTGCTTCCCCAGGAGGGAGAGCAGGGTGTCCACCTCGTATTCCGCCGAGGTGTAGTAGCGGTAGGTCCACTCGTTCTGGCGGGAGAATTCCGGCGCCGAAACCACCAGGCCGAGGAGCACCACCTGCCTTTCCGCGGCCAGCGGCGCCAGGGCCATGGCAACATTGCTGTTTGCCGTGATGTAGAAGAGGGGATGGTGGGCCGCCTCGATCCGGGCAAAGGCCTCCACCGCCTCGCCGGGGTCGGAGCGGCTGTCCTCGATGACGATTCTGATCTCGCGGCCGTTGAGCCCGCCCCAGCGGTTGAGTTCTTCCACGGCCAGGTCGATGGCGTCCCGCAGGTCGATCAGGTGCGATGCCGGCCCGGAAAGGGGAAGGATGGCGCCGATGAGGACCGGCTCCTCGTTTCCCATCCGGAGGAGCGGCACCGCACCGGCCAGCGCGGCGAGGAACAGCAGGACCAGGACAAGTTTGCCCGTGCGGGGAATGCGGCCCGGAATTGGCTGGGGCATCTGTCTCCTCCTTGTCGCGGCCGGTCGGCGAATGAGCATGAGAAGATGGACGGCCGGCTGGCCGACGGATTGCTGCAAGGGGACTGGGTGCGGGGAGGGAGAGAGGTTGATGGTCGATTCGTTCCTTTGCAGCCGGTAATTTTCATATTATCGGGAGTCGAAAGGGAAAGTCAAGGCGGAAGATCTGCGGTATTCGGTGCGGATGTATTGCGTACTGCTGGCTGGTGGAGGGGTTGTTCCTGCCGGTTGGCGATGACTCCCGCCGGAAGTGATGATGGAAACGAGCGACATTCTGCTTGGTCTTGGTGATGTTCCTGCCATCCTCGCTGTCGGTGAGGTGATTCTGCCGTCGTACTCGAAGGTTTCCATCGTAAGTGCAGTGAAGAAACCGGTTTTTTCCGAAGACGAGATACATCCAGGTTGCCCGCGGGCCGCGTGCACCCGGATGGCTGAACCGGTGCGGGCAAAGATGATGAGGACTGGATCGCCACTCTGCCAGTAGCTTGAAAAAGCCTGCCGTGGCCAGGGTCCCGTCAAAGTCGTTGGACACGATGTTTGGCAGCATCGCAACGCTTGATATTCATTTCAGAACCTGACCACCAGTGAAGTTCAGCCAATCTGAGGCATACGAAGGAGCACTCCTCGACAGGATCAGAGCGAACGGATGAGATGAAGTCGTATCTCTGCTCGCAATTTCGGATGCCATTTTCACGCAGCCGGAGAGACGCAGGAGTGGCCGGAAAAAGCGCGAGCAGGTAAGCGGAGCCGCGACAGCGGCGGAGACTCCGCTGTCTGAGGGCCGTCAGGCCCGAGTTCCGCAGCGCCCGGCCGCGACAAGGAACGGAGGGAATTCCCGCGCAGCGGGGGCAAGTGAAGGCCGGCCTTTCTTTGGTTCCTTTCTTTGATGGAGTCGTAATAACCCAAAACCAGGGTCATTGCGAGCGTAGCGAAGCAATCCATGAGTTTGTAACTCACTGAAAATACTGGATTGCTTCGTCGCTCCGCTCCTCGCAATGACGCGGGTTGCCAGTTTTTACGAATCCATCTTCTTTGGCCGGCAAAGAAAGGAACGCCCCGCCGGCAGGCGTCCAGCTTGTGAAGTTCCTCTTCGCTGGCAACCGGCTGAAGATTCGAGATAATCAGCTAACAGAAAATGAAAACGGCTCCCGATAGCGTTTGATCAACGGCTGCACGATATTTCGGCTGATTAGCTGACTTTGACGGAGCCCTGCTGCCGTGGCTTTTTTAGAGGCGGATGAATTCGGCGGCACATCCTTGTGCCGCGTCCTGCCCGTTATTCCACGGGCTGCCACGCGCGCGACGACTGGCTGGGTGGTTTTTCCTCCGGGTCATCGTGAGGAAGGCGGTGAGGAGGCAATCAGGAATCGCCGGCAGAACCGCAGCAGCACAGGGTGGTTTCTTTTAGTGAAGAGAGGAATCCACCGGGGGCGACAGTCCGGCGCGGGTCCGGGAAAGGAGAAGGCCGCGGATGGCAGTCCACCCGCGGCCTTTCCGCATGGCAGGGTTCGGAGAGGAGGTTACCTCATGGTGTCCCCGCCAGCCGCTCCAGGATGAAGACGGCGTCCTCGATGCCGATACGGCCGTCGCCGTTGACGTCCGCCCGGAAGATCGGCGTCGCGGTCGGCTTGCCGGAGAGGATCTGCGTGATCAGGATCAGATCCCTGAGGTCGACGTCGCCGTCGTTGTCGACATCGCCCATCAGCAGCACCCGGACGGAGAAGGATGCGCTGCCCGAGCCGCCGCCGCTGTCGGTGACCTGGACGGTGACCGTGTAGAGGCCGGGGGCGGCGTAGGTGTGGCTGCCCCTGACCGTGCCGGAGCCGCTGGCTTCGGTCACGGTGCCGGTGCTTGAGCCGCCGTCGCCCCAGTCAACCGTCGCGGTATGGGTGTCGTGGACATCGCCGTCGGTGAAGGTGGCGACCAGGGTCAGCGGGCTGCCGTGCATCACCAGTCGATCAGCGCCGGCCGTCACCTGGGGCAGCTCGTTGCCCACCGAGACTTCGAAGAAGTCGGCGGCGGTGGCGCCGCTGCCGTCCTGCACCCGCACCACGACCCGATAGACCTGATAGGCGGCGAAGGGGTGCGAGGGCGTTCTGGTCGACGCCGTGCCGCCGTCGCCGAACTGCCATGCGTAGCCGTACAGGGAGGGATCGCCGGGCACGGTGACGTCGAAGGCGAGCGGCTGGTTGATCTCCGCCGAGCGGTTGCCGCCGGCATCGATCGGGAAGGGCAGTTCGTAGGCGCCCATGTCGGTGACCGCATTGGTGTCGCCGTTGCCGTCGCTGATGCGCGCCAGGCCGTCGAGATCGACGGCGTCCGAATCGGGATTGGCGCCGGCATCGATCAGCGGCGACCGGGCGGCGAGACGGAAGTCGCCGGCCAGGGGTTCCACGAAGAGGGGATCGACGGCAAGATTGCCGTTGGTGCCCGCGGTGACGCCGCTCTCCACGTCGGAGAAACTCACCGCCGCCTCGGGCACGCCGATGAGCGCCTGGCCGTTGCCCCAGACGATGGTGTTGATCACCGAGAGCTGCGCGCCCGCATCGGCCTGGACACCGGCGCCAAGATTGTCGACGATCGTGTCGTGGCGGAGGGTGGCGGTGACCGGCCCGGCCGGGCCGGTCAGGTTGAAACCGTCGCCGCCGTTGCCGGCGACGAGGTTGTTGACCGCCAGGAGCTGCAGCTGCGGGCTGCTCTGCCAGGCGCCGCCCAGATTGGCAGCGTAGATGCCCTCATGCAGGCTGTTGCTGACGACGTTGTTCCTGATCGTCGCCTGCAGGGTCATGGTGTTGTTCTGGCCCTGGTCCATGCCGGCCGCGAGGACGATGCCCCTGTCGTTGTTGTCGATCCGGTTGGCTTCGATCAGCGGCGCGGCGGCGCCTGCGCTGTTGTCCTGGCTGGCGGTCACCGTGATCCCGGCCAGGGTGTTGGCGTGGATGTCGTTGCCGTTGATGGTCGGCGAGGAGCCGGGGCCGGTTTCGCAGAGGATGCCCACGCCGTTGCCGGTGATCGTGTTGCCTGTCAGGGTCGGGCTGATGCCGTCGCCGGGGGCGAGGTGGATGCCGATGCCGCCGCCCTGGATGACCAGGTGCCGGACCGCGGTCGAGTCGGGTACGGCGGCGGCGCCGTTGTAAAGAAGAACCTGCCGGTCGGGAAGACCGGTGATCACCGGCTTGCCGGCCGGATCGCCGAGGATGCTGATCCCCGGTTTGAGCAGGATCGGGAAGGTTTCCCTGGCACCGTACTGGCCGGCGGCCACGTGCAGGGTGGCGGTCGGATTGGGGATGGCGGCGAGGGCGAAGGTGATGCTCTGCCACGGGTTGGTCCGGCTGCCGTCGCCGAGGGAGTCGCTGCCCGCGCCTCCGTCGACGTAGTAGTCGCTGGCGCCGATTAAGATCAGCTGCTGGCCGCTGGCCAGGAGCTGGGTCTGGCCGGTGTCGTACACCTTGAACAGCACCTCGAACGGACCCCAGAGCGTGCCGGTCGGCAGGCTGTATTCGAAGCGGTTGCCGGCCGCAACCCAGCCCATCGTCACCGGCGCGCCGATGTTGACCCCGTTGGCGCGCAGATTGGCCTTGACCGTCACCGCCTGGTTGTCGACCGGGGTGGCCGGCGCGTCGGAGGAAGTGACGGTGGCGGTCAGCAGGATCGGCTGGCCCTGGACCGCGAAGGAGGGAGCCGCCCCGGCGGTCAGGCTGTAGATCCGGTTGACGGTGAAGTCCTGGGTGGCGCTGGCGTTGTTGGTCTCGTCGCTTTCGGCCACCGTGTTGTCGGGATCGACGACGAAACCGAGGGCGTAGGGCGCTCCCTGGGAGGGGGTGGCGATCTGCCAGGAGATCGGCAGGCTGGCCGTCTGGCCGCTGCCGATGTCCGTGGTCACTTCCCATGTGGTTATCTGCTGGCCGTCGAGCACGAGGGCCACCTTGAAGGGGGCGACGGCCGGCTGGCTGCCCCCGTTGGCAACCTCGACGGTGAAGTTGACGGTTGCGCCGTAATCGGCAGCCGCCGGTCCGCTGACGATGCTGAGCGTCAGGTCGGGGTAGCTGACGGTGGCCGAGACCGCGTCGGTGTTCTGCTCCTCACTGGTGGCATCCGTGGTGCGAACGGCGAACAGGTAGGTCTGGCCCCGGGTGAGGGCGCCGGAGGTCCAGCTCGACTGGGGATGGGTGATTACGCCGAGGGGGGAGGTGTAATCGACGGTGGTGCTGCCGTTGTCGCCGTATACCGCGTAGGAAACCGCATCCGGGGAGAGCGACGGGGTCCAGCTCAGCTGCACCAGGTCGCCGGCCAGGACCCTGGCCTGGAGATTGGTCACCGGCAGCGGCGGGGTATCCACCGCCACCGGGGTCGCCGGGGTGGCGCTCACCAGCGGCAGATGGGCGCCGGCGCCGTTTGCCGCGACCACGGCGAAATAAACCGTGGCGCCGTCGGTCAGATTGTCGATTACCGCCGTGCGGGTGCCGGCGTTCACCGATTTGACCGGCGTCATGCCCGCCACCGAGGTGAAGGGCTGATCGCTCTGGAAGATGTCGTAGCGGGCAAGGCCTGCCGGTTCCTGGTAGGACGACCAGGAGAGGAGCGCCTGGCCGTTGCTGGCGTCGATCACCGCCGGGACGGGATTGTCGACGATGCGCACCAGTACCGTGTCGGAGCCGGTGCCGCCGTTCTTGTCGGTCACGCTCAGGGTGAGGGTATGGAGGCCGGGAGCGGCGAAGGTGTGGGCGGCCTGCAGGGTGGTCGCCGTACCGCCGTCGCCGAAGTTCCAGAGCACGGTGTAGGGGGCGTCGAGACTGCCGGCCGGATCGAAGTAGAGGCCCAGCACCGAGACACCCAGCTGGCCGAAGACCACCTGGTCGGGACCGGCGTTGACCAGCGGCGCGACGTTATGCACCTGCACCTGGACGGTGGCGGTGGAGGAAAGCTGCGGATCGGTGATGTCGACCACCTTGAGGGAGATCGGGTAGCTGCCGTTATCTCCCCATTTGGACGAGGCAACCGGCCCGGTGGCGTCGTCGAACACGCCGTCGTTGTTCAGATCCCAGAGATACTGGCCCACCGGCGTGCCGTTGGGGTCGTAGGACTGGCGGCCGTCGAGGACGATGGTCGAGCCTTCATTGCCGGAGATTGTCTGGGACAGGACCGCCACCGGCGCGGCGTTGGCGGTGACGGTGACCGTGGTGTAGGCGGTGTTCTGACCTTTGTTGCCGTCGGTCCGGAACACGCCGTTGTCCCACACCCGCAGGCCGATGTTGTAGGTTCCCGGCGCGGTAAAGGTCCAGTTGATCGCGGCGGCGGTGGCGCGGTCGCCCTCCACGTCCATGCCGCCGTTGGTGCTGTCGAAATCCCAGTCGCCGTCCAGATCCCACTGGAACAGGGTGATGGAGTCGCCGCCGACGGCGTCGATGTCGTAGGAGCGGCTGCCGTCCAGGGTGACCGGCACCCCCACCGTGGCCTGGTATGGTCCGCCGGGAATGGCCACGGGATCATGCGGCGGCTCGACGATCAGCACCGAAACCGTGTCGGTGTCCTGCAGCGGGGCCTCCGGCGGTTGCAGGGCGTCGCCGTTGTCGGTGACCCGCAGGGTGACGGTGAAGGTCTTCGGCAGGTCCACGGAGCCGACGTCGTAGGTGTGGGTGGCCAGCGGCGAGGTGGAGGCGCTGTCGAAGATGCCGTCGCCGTCGAAATCCCACTCGTAGAGGACGATCCGTTTGCGCGGGTCGAGGTGGCGGGAGCCGGCGGCGTCGAAGGTGAGTTTGATGCCGTCGCCCCACACCTTGTTGCCGCCGGCGTTGGCCACCGGACCCAGCTCGAAGAGGGTGGGGGTGAGCATCACCACCGACCAGGCGGAACTCATCGCCTGACCGTAGTCGCCGGGGTGGGTGACCTGGCCGCCGGTCTCCCAGCGGCCGCGCTCGGCACCGGTACGTACCTGCCGCTCGATGAGCTTTCTGGCGATGCCCCAGGTGCCGGGCGCGTTCATGTCCTCGCTGCCGCGGAACCAGTTGAAGCCGCTCGTCAGGTTTTCGCCGACGCCGCCAAGACGCATCGCCTTGGTGAAGGCGTACCAGCCGTAGTAGGTCTCGCTGGTGATGAACCAGTTCCAGTTGGCCGGGTTGGCGTAAAAACCCTCGGTGGTGGCCCAGCGCGGATCGGGCGGGTCGAGGTCGTGCTTGCCGTCCATCACCATCTGCACCATGCCCGATGGCCTGGTGGCGATGCAGCCGTGATTGACGCAACCGGTGTCGGTGTAGCCGAACAGCGCGCTGGCGGCGTCGTAGCTGCGCCACAGCCAGTTGTCGTTGGCGCTCTTCACCCAGGCGGGAATGGCGATGCCCCAGTTCTTTTCCGCAGGGGTAAGGCCGATGGCCGCCCACTGGGAGGCGGAGTTGTCCGGCCAGTCGCCCCAGTTGTAGCGCCAGCCGCCGATGGTGTCATAACGGTTGAGCTGCGGTATCCATTGTCCGCTATAGGAACTCATGCCGGCGGCGTACATGTCCACCATGTCCTGGACGATGTCGAGATAGCTGCGGCCGACGATCTGGATGGAGCCGGTGCGCGCCTCCTCCGCCGGGGTGTGGGAGGCGATGATCGCGTCCATGATCATGCCGGTCTGGTAGGGGGGGCTGCCGTCCGCCGCCTGGATGCCCCAGCCGTTGGAGTTGCCGTCCGGGTTGCCGAAGGGGTGGGCGCCGATTGCCACGGCGTTGACGGCGCCGCGGAAGAGGAAGTCCATGCCGTTCCACACCGTCTCCACGTAGGGATCGTCGGTGAGCCTGCCGGATTCGAGATGGCCGTTGATTTCGAAGGCCTGCAGCGCCGAGGACGACGCCGAGGAATAGTAGCTGCCATAGGAGGCCCAGCGGCCGTGGTAGAAATCGCCGGGGTTGCGGTACTGGTTCTTGTGCAGCCACCAGAGGCCGTCGTCGATGGCGACGTTGATCTCGGTGTCGAGATTTTTGGCGAGGACGATCACCGGATAGGTGTCGCTGCTGGTGTGGCCCATCTGGTCGGTCACCGTGATCCGGGCGGTGTAGAGGGCGCCGTCGGAACCGGTATAGGTGTGCAGGGCCTCCAGGGCGTAGGGGTTGCTCACCGTGCCGGAGAGCGTGGGCGAGCCGTCGCCGAAGTCCCAGGTGTAGCTGACCGCGGTGGGCGAATTGTCGTAGACCACCGCCTTCAGCAGGGTTTCCTTGTTGTTCCAGGTGGAATGGGGGATCTCGTTGCCGCCGTGGAACTGCCAGGGGACCGCGACCACGGTGGGCGCCGGATCGATGGTGACCGAGGTGGTGACGGTGCTGGTCAGGCCGAAGGCGTCGGTGACGGTCAGCTGCACCTGTTCGCTGCCCCCGGTCTGGGTGCTGATCAGGGCAACGGTGTCGATCTCGTTCCAGCCGGGGATGTCGGTGTTGACGTAGATGCGGGCGCGGGCGGTGGTCATCGCAACGGAGAGCGGCACGGTGAGCCAGCCGTTGCAGGGGGTGGTGTCGGTGCCGTTCCATACCGTCACCGGCGCGTCGTTCTGGTCGAAGAGGTCGATGCGGGTGACGAAGCCGGGGGCGTTGGTTTCGTGGACCCGGATGGCCCTGGCATCCACCGGGGCGGCGAAGGTCACCTCCAGCCACTGCTCGCCCATGTCGGCGGAAGAGGAGACCCAGGCGGCGCCGTTGTCGCCGCAGCCGTTGACATCCGGCGGTCCGGTGGCCTGCATCGCGCTCCAGCCGCCGCTGCCGTACTCGCTGCTGGCGGTGGCCGCCGTGGGGTAGACCATGTTGGCGCCGTCCGTCATGTTGAATTTGCGCAGGATCTTCCTGCCCGCCTGCACCGAGCCGTCGGCGAACTGCCAGCGGTAGCTGACGATACCCTGGTCGTCGGTGGATTTGGAGGCGTCGAGCACGGTCGGCAGGCCGTCGCGGGTGAGATAAGGACCGCCGGCGTCCGCCGTCGGCGCCTGGTTGGTGGTGGTGACGGTGAAGGTCGTCGACTGGGAATCGAACTGGTGGGCGTTGTCCTCGACGGAGAGGGTGACCGGCGCCGAGATGGTGTAGAGGCGGACGGTGGGCTGCGGCCCGGCGGCGATCTCCTTGAGATCGTCGATCCACAGGGTGCCGCTGTGGCTGGTGGCGCCGCGTTTGAACTCGGCGGCGGTGGAATGATTGGAATCGTAGAGCAGGGTCCAGTCCGCCGTTCCCGTCGGCCGGAAGTAGTAACGGGCGCCGGCGGTGGCCTTCAGTTCGATCCTGATGTCGTAGGCGGTGTTGAAGCCGTAGGTGGCCACCTGGCCGCGGTCCTGATTGTCTTCGTACACCCTGATGCCGCCGCCCGCGAAGTAGAGGGCGTAGACCATCTGGTCGTAATGGTTGCGGCTGCCCGTGTTCTTCCAGCCGATCATCGCGTGGCCGCCGTCCTGTTTGACCGTGGCCTGCAGGTAGAGGCCGGCTGTGCGCGGATGGTTGTCGCGGCTGAAGACGGAGGTGTAGTCCCAGGTGGAGTTGCCGATGAGGGCCAGGGAGTCGAGCTGGGAGACGTAGCCGGCGGCGAGCCATTTGGCCTGGTTGAACCCGGCGCCGTCGAAGGTGTCGGTGCCGAGATCCCAGATGTAGCGGATGATGCCGGTATCGTCCAGCGAGCCGCTGCCGTCGAGGGCGAGGGTCCAGCCGCCTCCGGTCATCGCGGTTTCGTCCAGGGTATAGGGGCCGCCGGGGTCGGCGGTGGGGGGCGTGCCGGCGCTGATGGTCACCGTCTGGGTGTCGCTCGCGGTCTGCATGGCGTAATCGGTGACGGTGAGGGTCACCTGATAGGTGCCGACCGCGCCGTAGGTATGGCTGACATCCTTGCCGTCAAGCGACGTGCCGTCGCCGAAATCCCAGTGGTACAGCCAGATGCCGGTGTCGTCGGTGGAGGAGCCGCCGGCGAAGTTGAAGGTCCAGCTGCCGTCCACCGCCTGCGCCTCGCCGCCGCTCTGGTCGGCGCCGGCCACCGCGGTGGGGGCGGCGGCCGGCTGCAGGGTGACGGTGGTACCGGCCGGCGCAGCGCTGGCCAAGAGGGCGTGGTCGGTGGCGGTCATCGACACGGTGTAGTCCTTGGGCAGGGTGTCTCCGGCAGCCGGTTTGTAGAAATGGACCGGCGCGGTGATGCCGGGGAGATAGGTGCCGTAGTCGTTGAAGGCATTGGCGCGGCCGAGGATCTCGATGAACACCGGCTTGTCCGAGGTTACCAGGTAATCGGCCGGCCCGGCGAGCAGCGCGTACCCGTCGCGCTGGTGGAGGGTGGCGGTGCCGTTGACCGTCACCGTCGTGTTGTTGTAGGGCACGAACAGGACGGCGCCGTCGTTGCCGGAGCGGAAGCGGAAGGTCTTGGCGTCCTTGCCGCCGATGAAGGTCAGGTCGTCGCCCATATTGTCGATGGTGGCGCCGCCTTCGTTGTCGCCGGCCCAGACCTCGATGTCGGCGGTGCCGGCGATCCTGAGCCGCCGCGTGCCGACGCCGTTCTGGAACCACTGCTGGCCGGCGGTGAGGGCGAAGTCGTAGAGGGTGGCGCCGCTGTCCAGGTCGAACACCTGCACCTGGGCGTCGGCGTGGGCGAAAACGGCGAGCGAGCCGCCGCCCCAGCCGTCGGTGGCGCAGTGGAACAGCCGGCCGGCGCCGCCGCCGCTGGCCGCCGGTACCGCGGTGAAACTGTTGATGGCGAGCAGCTGGATGGCGGCCCGGCCCTGGGAGCGGATACGGTAGACGTCGTTGCCGAGGCCGAGGGAGCGGTAGCTGCCGGCCGGCAGCCGGGCGCTGTACACCGGGTGGCCGTTGCTGGCGAAGATGTCGATCTGGGTGTCGTCGATGGCGAAGAGGTAGTAGGTGCCGTAGTTGGGGTTGTTGTAGTAGATGAATTCGTGGCCGATGCCGTTGCCGTCCAGGGCGGGCACGAAGGAGGTGTGGCCGCCGGTGTTGGTCTGCACCGCCACCAGCGGCTTGTCGGATTCGATCTTGAAGGGGATGTTGTCGCCCGGCCCGGCGTGCGACCAGACGTTGTAGCGGTTGAGGGTGGCGGTGCCGACCTCCTGCCGGGTGATCAGGTTGAGGATACGTACACGGGTCGCGTCCTGGGTGGCGGTGAAGGTGATCTGGTTACCCGGCAGATCGTAGCCGTACAGCACCTGGCCGGCCGCGGTGAAGGCCTCGCTGCCCGCGCCCTGCCAGGAGGTCATGGTGGTGGCGTCGCCGAAATTCCACTGGTACTGGTAGATGTTGCCGTCGTCGCTGGAGGCGGAGGGGTCGGCGACCAGCTGCCAGACCCCGGCGTAGGCGTCCGCTTCCTGCAGGGTGTAGGGGCCGCCCGCCGAGGAGGTGGGCGGGGAGCCCGATCCCGCCGCCGCCGTGGTGGCGGCGGAATGCGACTGGCCGGCGGCGTCGCGGACGGTGAGGGTCAGCGGATAGGTGCCGGCAGCGGGGAACCGGTGTGAGATCGAGGCGCCGGTCATCGGCAGGGAGGTCACCCTGAAGTCGTCGAAACTCGCCGCGGTGACGTAGGTGGACAGTCCGGCCTTGCCGCCGAGGAAGCGGGAGACCTGCATGTCGAAGACGAGATCGCTGTCGAGCCATGCCCTGAGCCGGTTGCCGCGCAGTTCCACCTTCAGGTGGTAGACGGTGTTCATCAGCACCGGGAAGGGCAGGAGCAAGCGGCCGATCTCGCTGGCGCCGTCGCCATGCCGCCGGTAGATGAGCACGTCGTTGATGCCGCGGCCGCGGAGGATGAACTCGAAGTTGTTGTAGATGTCGATGGCGTCGAAGAGCAGTTGTACCTCCTGGCCGCCGCCCGCGGTCATCTCGGCGTCCACCTCGGCGGTGTAGTCGTCGGGCAGGACGGAGGCGTACAGGTTGCGCGAACGACCGACGCCGGCGTCGCTCTGGCTGTAGCGGTAGCTGCCGGAGCTGCCGGTCACCGCCCAGGTCCCTTCCCCCTTGCCCCAGCCGCTGTCGGTACTGTCTTCGAAATCCAGGAGATAGCCGCCGCCGAAGTCCCATTCGTAGCGGACGATGCCCTCGCTGTCGGTGGAGCCGGAGCCGTTCAGGGTGCCCCACCACTTGCCGAAACGGCTGCTGTTCTCGTCGAGGATGTAGGGGCCGCCGGGGGCCGCCACCGGGGCGTCGCCGTTGACGGTGATCGTCATCACCGCGGCCGCCGTCCGGCCGGAATCGTCGGTGACGGTGAGGCGGGCCTGGTAGACGCCTTCGCTGCCGTACACATGGGCGGGGGCGGTCTCGGTCGCACCCTGGACCACGGCGCTGCCGTCGCCGAAATCCCAGGCGTAATCGCTGAGGCTGCCGTCCGGATCGGCGGAACCGGCGCTGGAGAAGGTGACCGTGCCGCCCTTGGCGACGGTGGCCGTATCGGCGCCGATCACCGCCTGCGGCGTGCCGGCCAGCGGCGGCAGGGGCGGGGCGGCGATGGCGAGGACGTTGTCGATGGTGGGGCTGGCGGCGCTGTTGGCATCCAGGTTCAGCTGGACGCCGGCGCCGAAGGTGGCGTCGCCGTTGCCGGGGAAGAACCAGAGGCCGCGTCCCGAATAGTTGGCGATGACCATGTCGAGCTTGCCGTCGCCGTCGTAGTCCCAGGCATCGAAGGAGCCGTGGTTGTCGACGTCGAGGGACGGCAACGCCACTCCGGCGGCGAAGGTGCCGTCGCCGTTGCCCTTGTGGAAGGTGGTGTCGCCGCTGGCGCCGTTGTTCATGATCACGTCGTGGTGGCCGTCGTTGTCGAAATCGCCGGCGGCGACGCCGTAGGGGTCGCCGCCGGGCAGATCGATGACCATGGTGCCGGCGGCGAAGGTGCCGTCGCCGGCGCCCAGGTAGAGGTAGACGTCGCCGGCGCCCCATGTGGCCCGGACGAAATCGAGGCGGCCGTCCTCGTTGAAATCCCCCACGTCGAGACCGCGACCGTTGGCGGCGGTGGAAAAGCGGACCTTCTGGGCGAAATTGCCGTGGCCGTCACCCAGCAGGACCGCGACCTCGCCGGAATCGCCGCTGGCGATGAAATCGAGATTGCCGTCGGCGTCGAAGTCGCCGCAGGCGCTGTCCATCGCCCAACTGCCGGCGTTGGCGAGGCTGGCTGCGACGCTCTGGCGGTGGTAGGCGCCGCTGGCGCTGCCGGTGTAGAGGATGTAGGAGAGAACGTTGCCGGACTGGTAGCCGGCGACGATGTCGGGGTAGGAATCGTTGTTGAAGTCGCCGGTAACGATGGAGCGGGCGTAGTAGGCGCTGTTCCAGATGCGCCGGTAGTTGGAAAAGGCGGTGCCGGCGCGGTCGACGGCGTAGATGTTGCCGGAATCGTCCACCGCCGCCACCACCGCCGGGGCCTGGGCCAGGGCGGGTGCGGGCAGAGCGGCCACGGCCGGCAGCAGCGCCGCCAGGCAGGCGGCAATGGTCAATGTCAGTCTAGCGGTACCTGTTTCCCCAGCTGTCTTCCCCATGTCCGACTCCTCCGTGGATGAGATATAGCAGGACCCGTTGCTGGTGGTCCGTGCGATCAAGGGGGAGAGGGGGCCGGGAAATGGCCTCGTGCTGACGGAATGGGCCCGGTGCAGCGTCCGGCGGGAAAAAGGCGGGGTCGGGAGAGAAGAGGGAGGCGGCGGCTTGCGCCACGTCCTGCGGCACCGTGAGCACGGCCCGCAGCACTCTCAGCAGGGATGTGATGAGAAGCGATGACGTAGGGGCCGTCCTCAGGTTCGGGTGGATGGTTCAGGTTGCAACCTCACCGAACTGTATATGGATGGGTGCCAGGGTGTCAAACGAATTTTTACGGTCCGGGAGACCGGCCTGTCTGCTTTGCCAATGCGATCGTGTAGCTCGGCAGAGGGGAGTGACCTGGGCGGATAGGCCATCCTTCCAGCCCCTTGACTTTGTCCCCGGCTCCGGAGGATAGTGGGAGAAACGAATGAAGGGGCGCTTTCCCTTTCGGTAGTGCCCCATGTTCCCGGAAAAGGAGGACGCTCATGCCCCTGGCGCAGCAATCCGGCGAGCGACATCAGACGCCGGCCGTGGTCTGCCTGCTGCTGGCCGCGGTCTTGCTGCTGGCCGCGGCCTGGACCCTGCCGTTTTCCTTCGAGTCCCAGTCCATCCTCTACAAGTTCGGGGCGCAGCGGATCGCCCTGCGCTGCGGCAAGCTGGTCGGCCTCACCGTGGCCCTGCTGCTGTTCTATCAGCTGGCCGCCGTGTCGCCTCTCGGTATCCCGGACCGGCTGTTTTCCCGGGGCAGGCGGCTTGCCTTTCATCGCCGCAACGGTCTGGTTCTCGGCCTTCTCATCCTCCTCCATCCCGTCCTCATTCTCGGCGCCGACGATTTCGCCGGTTATCCCCTGGAGAAGAAGTACTGGCCGGAATTCGTCGGCGCCGCTGTCCTGCTGCTGCTGCTCGCCCTGGTGGCCACCGCTGTTTTCCGGGAGCGGTTGCGGCTGCCCTATCCGGTCTGGCTGCGCGGTCATCGGCTGGCCGCCCCGCTGGTCGTGGCCCTCCTGTTCGTCCATCTGCTGTCGGTCAGCGAAACCTTCCGGTCCGGGCCGCCCCGCCTGGCCGCCTTTTGCCTCGCCGGCGGCGAGCTGCTGCTGTTTGCCGGAATATGGCTGCGGGGCAGGAGCCCCGGGCGCGGGTAGGATGGGGTTTCCGGCTGTGCGAGGAGGCGAGACCGGCGAAGCGATGCGGTCAGGCGGCGGATCGATTTTCTCTGGGAGTCGGACGCTGCCGCCGGCAGGCATTCCCGGGTCCAGCCCATGGGCAGGGAACATGCACCGTCATAGACCACCCGGGCTGGCAGCGGGGTTGCGGGCCGTTCTGGATCGCTTGCCCGCAGGGCCGTGGCGATCCAGGAGTCCGGCGGCGGCAGAACGAAATTCTGGCTGCCAGCATTGCTGGCGGTGAATTGGCGGCTCCGACTGGATTGCTTCGTCACTACGTTCCTCGCAATGACGCAGAGAAAAAACCACCCGCGGCGTCATCGCGAGGCCCGCAGGGCCGTGGCGATCCAGACGGAGCGGGTCGAAGTTTGCCGGAATCGCAAGAACCGCGATTCCGACCCGGCGCCCCCTGCGCCGTTCCGGCCCGGACCGGAACGGCAAAGCACATAAAATCAAGACAAGGAGAGAAGCCATGCGACGAATCGGACTGTTCCTCTTGGCGCTGCTGCTGACCGGCAACGTTTCCGCCCAGGCCTACCAGTGGCAGGTCGATCCCATCCACACCAACTTCTATTTCGAGATCAGGCACACCTATGCGGCGGTGCGCGGCCAGTTCAACGAGTTCACCGCCAGGGTCGACTTCGATCCGGACAAGCCGGAGACGGCCAGGTTCGAGTTCGAGATCAGGGTGGACAGTATCGACACCAACAACGGCAAGCGGGACACCCATCTCCGGTCCGACGATTTTTTCGCCGCCTCCACCTACCCGACCATCCGCTTCGTCTCGTCCAAGGTCAGCAAAAGCGGCGACACGACCTACCTGGTGGAGGGGAAACTGACCATCAAGGACGTCAGCCGCGAGGTGGTCCTGCCCTTCGTCTATCACGGCACCAAGGCGAATCCCCTGAAGAAGGGCGAGCTGATCGCCGGCATGGACGCCCGTCTGTCCCTCGACCGGCTTGCCTGGCATGTCGGCAGCGGCCAGTTCGCCGCCATGGGGGTGGTCGGCAAGGATCTCGATATCCTGCTCACCGTCGAGATGGGCAGGCCGGAATGAACTGCCGGTTCGGGGCGCACCCTGATGAAGGAAGCAACGGGGTGAAGGTGGAGCGGACCGGAGCGCCAGGCCCGGTTCGCGATGGCGCCGCACATGCTCCGTCTTCGCGGGGAACAAGGTGACGAAGCGATCCGGGAAGGCCCGCTGACCCGCAGTCAGCCGGGGTGGTTTGTATCGGGAGAGTCGTTAGCCGTCGCGTTTGGTCGCCATTGGTACCGTCCTTTCGACCACAAAGAGGACAACGACAACCGTTGGCTGCCGCTGCACCGACAACGAAATTTTTCCGCTACCTGCAACGGCACGGCAGGATGTGCACCTTCCTGGCGCACCGGGTTGCGTCCCTTGGGGAAGAGCCACTTAGGGCCGGCGACGGGAGCAGCATCTCCCTTTCTTTCTCGTTGTCGTTGTCGTAATCGTAATCGCCGAAACCCGTCGGCTTCCCTCCCCCGCCGTGGATGCAGACCGGATCGTCACGCTCCGCTCGTGATGACGCCGCAAGGGCTCCGTCTTCGCGAGGAACGAAGAGACGAAGCGATCCAGAACGGCCGACTGGCCGCAGCCAGCCGGAAGGATTGAAGGCACCTTCTCTCGCACGGTGGCCGACGGCAGGCGGCGAACCGCCCGCCGCTTCCCGCCGGGCTCAGAATTGCTTGCCCTGGATGTTCTTCTTCAGCTGGGCTATCTCCAGGCCGAGGGCAACGCACTGTCTGCCGTGCATGCAGGCGTCGGCGTCCGGATCCTCCAGGTAGTGGCGGAGCCGGTGGCCGTCCTTTTCCAGGTCAACCGCCCAGGCCTTTTTGCCGGCGTCGTATTCCACCCTGAGATCGAGGCCGCAGGCGCCGATGTCCGGGTAGAGTTCCAGGATCTTGTTGCAGAGCTGTTCCTTGTTCATCATGGTTTACCTCCTTGCTGGCAGAACTCCTGCCCATCGGCACCATCCACCGCAGCGATCAGCCGGCAGGGCACCGGCGAGCGGCTCGCGGCGGATCAGGGCGCAGGCCCTGCCGATATGGCGGAATCTTTCCGTAGGTGACTGATCAGTGGAACCACCCAAGGTGATCCCCCTGAACCGCTTACTTCCGTACGGGTGGGAAGTCCTGCCCTTACGATAAGTATGGCCGGCGCAGAGGACAAGCATTAATCGATAATGGGTATCATTACCCATTGATTCGGCTGGGGTCGATGGTTACCCGTTTAACTGAGGGAGGAGCGAGGAAGTTCAAGGCACCCCGCGGGGTGCGCAGGAGGACATCATGATGAACACCCGTGAATTCTGCAACAATCTGAATCTGGAACTGAACAGCTGGCGCAGCCGCCTGGCCGAGGTATCCCGTCATTTCGACGAGGTGCCCTCCATCGACAAGTACCGGCTGACCACGCAGATCGAAGGGCTGCACATTCTGCTCACCGAACTGGACGACCGGATGAACGAACTGCTGGAAAGCTGCCCCACCGGTGAGTGGCGCGTGGGCGAGGATGTTGTCGGCACACCTGGTGTCAGCATCAAGGAAGATGCGGGCACCAGTGCCAAACATGACTATGACTTCGGAGGATGACGGCGGCATAAACCACAGACAATTGTAACGAACAAGTGAATATCCGGCGGGGAAGGCGAAAGCCTTCCCCATTTTTTTTGGTGATGCAGGGATTGCTGCCGCGGCGCTTCGGAAGAGCTGCGATGGCGGACCGGGAGGAGCCGGACGGTACCGGCTTCGGTCGGGACAGACGGTTGCTGCCGTGGGGCGATGCAGCAGGAAATGGCTTCCTGCCGCGAGCCGATGCCGATTCTTGACAAATCCAACCCGGCACGATAAAGAAAATCATGAATTGCAGGCGGCGGCGCGGTGCCGTTGCTCCCGCATCATCAGAAGGGAGTGTCAGGATTTTCCCGGAAAGAAGAGACGCGACAGCCCATTTTTGCATTCGGCATCCGAACAGTCTTGCGCCGGAAGGGCGGCGTCCGTCTTGCGCGACAGGCGGGGCGACGATGACGGGCGCCGTTTGGAGTGGAGGATAATTTTTTCTCTCTATTATCTATCACGCGGATAACGATACATATTTATCATTATGCCGCACGGTTTGCGAGATAATGATAAGAAAACGCGATTAGTCGCGCACGGATGGGATGGGAAAAGGGCGTCTGTTGGCAAACACAGACGCTGGGATAATAATATAGATATGCTGAAAAGAAAAATGGAATAAATCTACACGGAATAAGTTGAGGGCTATTCTTGGAGAATTTGATAGGTCATATAATTAGCAACCTTGTAGTAGTCATTCCTTGTATCGGATTGTCCTATGCGTATTTTTATGCAGGCCGCGGCAAATCATATTTTTCAAGAATTGTAAAAAGTGCTCATGGAATATTATTTATTGCAGGCTATGGCTATGCAGTTATTGCATCAGGATACACATCTGTCGGACAGGTAGGAGACTGGGCAATTCCGTATCACGCAATTTGGATACTTGCGATCGTCTCTATCCTTTTATCCTTCATCAAATACGTCGATTGGAGGTGGCACTTTTTATATTTATTAGGCCTTCCAATTGGTTTTTTTATTTGGCTTTGGGGCAGTATGGTTATATGGCATGACTCATTGTGAAAATAAAAAATGATAACTGCATTGAAAAAATGAATATCCCTTCTGCATACGAAAAGTTCCACTGGGCATTGTTTAACTTTTTCGGCAGAAAAATAATGGGGAGTGGATTTATTTTTATCTCGTTCGTTTTTCTGATAACTACGTTTATGGATCAAAACGGCGAATGGTATGGCAAAGATTACAGAGTACTAAACTACCTCATTTCCCTATATTTGGTTTGCTTGGTTTCTTACTGCTGAAATCAAAACCATACTACCCAAAAGAGTATCAAGAGTATTACAGGCAAATAGGAAAAATAAAAGAATAGGAAAGCATATCAAGTCAATTCAGGCGACGGGAAGGGGCGCGGGGGCGCTGACGCGGCAAGTCTTTTGGCCCGCGCCTGATTTCTGCCGTTATACTTCCTAGAGAATTAATTATGAAAACACGACTCAATGGTTGGCAAAGAATAGGGATTATAATTTCGATACTTTGGTGTTTTTTTATTTTTGGTAGTGTCCTTTATTCTTACTCAGACAATGATTTTGAAGAAGATCTTTCTGGTATGTGTCCACAGCTATGGAAAGATTTTTGTTCATGGCATAACTCTAAAACTGGCGAAAAACTATCTTTACGTATTGAGGGAGAAAAACGAGTAGCCTGTGAGACATTAATGGCTAGAGCAACAGAATTAAAAACAAAATATCTGAGAGGAGATATAAAACCTGAGTTAAGAGTAGATTATGCAGAGGTTCTTTTGGCTATTTTTCTACCTGTTATCATATTTTGGATTACTACCTATACCCTCGTTTGGATAGTTAAATGGGTACGTGCCGGTTTTAGTAATTGAATAACCATTTAAAAACGCAAAACCAAATAAATGAAAATCGACTTTGACTCCAGATTGCTAGATATCTCCTTTGAGATTTATGCATTAGAAGACCATCTTTTGCTTATTGAAGAGCAAATGGAGAACATGCGTAATACTGAAAACAACAAACTAAAAAAATTAATCAAAAACGATGATCTAACACCAGATGATCCTGAATGGCATTTTGCCAACCAGGAATTTAATCATCGTTTTGAATTTCTTCTTCCTCGTGTATTCAGAGGTCCTTTCATTGTTACGCTATACGCTATATATGAAATAGCTGTTACAGAAATAGCACGACTTATACAAACAACAAAGTGCAAATCCACATCTTTTAGTGAATTCAAAGGTAAAAATTTTCTTGATAGATCAAAAAAATATTACAAATCAATTCTCCAATTCGAACTTTGCAGTGACAATAAAGAATGGGAGCGTATCATCATGTTGGCTGAGCTACGTCATGCTCTTGCACATGCGAATGGCCGTTTAGAAATGCTAAAAGTTGGTAACAGAAAAAATATTAAACGCATGACAAAGCAAGCAATTGGCATAGAGGAATTCAACGGATATCTTGTGTTCAGTGCTGAATTTACAAAAGAGACATTTTGTATGGTGCGCTTATCATTGGAGGAACTAATCAGAAGATACAAAGAGTGGGACTCAGAGCAGAAAACCTCACAGCCATAATGCATTGAATTCAAAGGGAATTGTATAACAACAGGGTGGAGAGGGACCGGAATGGGCGTGGCGCAATTATCTGCACGGTTTTTGGCCGGCCCCTCACCACTGGCGTTCTGTGATGACAACTAAGGGGAAATGATGATTAAATTCGCAAAGGTTATGCTCATATTCTTTATTTCTATTCAGCTAGTTAGTTGTGTTTCAACTAATAAGATGCCGCCGCAGAATGACGATATAAATCTGCAACCTATGTATGGAGGAGTCGAGAAAACACCCCAGCAAAAACGACTTGATGATGCTTTCATCGCATCAATTGTTCAAAAAACTGGAAATAGATGGAATGGAAGCATGCAAGTGTCTCAATTGGGATGGAGTTATTTGCAGAAAGGCGATTGGGAAACAGCAATGAGAAGATTTAACCAAGCATGGTTACTTGACCAGGATAACTATGAGGCATACTGGGGATTTGCTGCAATATTGGACAACCAGGGCAAGTATGCCGATGCATGCGCGATGGGCGAAAAGGCATTAAGCTTAGCCCCAGGCAACACAAAGGTTATGTGTGACGTGGCTTTTGGCTATAGCAATTATGCTTACTCGATGGAAGAGAACCAAAACGAAAGGGATAGATATTTCAAAAAAGCTATATCACTTTATGAGCAAGCTGCGGCTATCGATCCAAATTATTCATGCATTTACAATCATTGGGCGATCACTCTTTTTTATACCGGCGAGTACCAGGCAGCATGGGAGAAAGTCAAAAAATCGGAAGAATTGGGATTCAACTTTTCGCAAGGTTTTCTGGATGACCTTACAGAAAAAATGCCTAGACCAGAACCATACTGACTAACACAGAACAAACGGCTGAAGAAGGATTGGCAAATCCGCTGCGCTTCTTTGCCAACCTCTTAGCCGAAGCGTTGTGCTTCAATAACCTGGAGACATGATGAAACATTTAGGAATAATTGGAGAATACTATCCAGATTTCAAGCCGCATACAGCTCTCAATGAGGCTCTTGAGCATGTTCTGGATAGGGCTGGACTCGACTTTGATTATGAATGGATTGAAACGGAGAGGGTCGAAAAGGAAAATGAAAAATTATTGAAAAAATTTGCAGGAATTTGGTCTGCCCCAGGAAGCCCGTTTAAAAGCTTGGATGGAGTGTTAAAGGCAATTAAATTTGCCCGCGTAAACAATATTCCACATCTTGGCACGTGTGCCGGCTTTCAGCATGCTGTGGTGGAATTTGCGCGAAATGTCCTTGGATTTGCCGATGCACAGCACGAAGAATACGGGCCAACTTCTTCACAGCTTTTCATTAATCGGCTTGCATGTTCTCTTGCTGGCTTGCGAATGAAAGTTAGTTTGCAATCTGGTTCATTGGCTGCACGCTGTTACGGAGCAAACGAGACTGAAGAAAATTATTACTGTAATTTTGGGATAAATCCAGAATTCAAAGAAAATATAATGCACACTGACCTGCTTGTTTCAGGTATTGATTCTGATGGAGAAATAAGAATTATTGAAATTCCAAAGAATAAATTTTTTCTGGCGACCCTGTTTGTTCCGCAGGTAAATTCAACACCTGATTTGCCACATCCAATAATAAAATCGTTTGTTCAGGCAAGCATTGAAAAATAATGCACAACCAGGCACTTCAGCTGACCCGGTGAGCGCTGGCGTGAAAATCTGCAAAGTCAGTGGCCGGGTCAGCTGAGTTTAGCGTTCTGTAGAAATGATGAAAAATTATATTGGTATGCTCATATTTCTGTTCGTATTCATATTGATTGCGAACACTATTAGCGAAATTACATACAAAAAAAGACCAATAGCCGAAGTTAAAAATGATTTTCCTCAGATTTTCAAGAAAAGCGTAATTGGTTTTGGTGTGCTGATCTTCTTTACATATCTTTATCATACATTAGGGATCACGTTCAAAGAGTAAGTTTAAGTAACTAATTGAAATAAGGCTACGGACTGGGGTCGGACCACGCTAACTGGTTAATAATGCGAAATTATTCAGTATAAACATGCCGTTTTTGCCGCCAATAACGATTTTTTTAGGGCCAAAATGGCGGTTATTGCTGGCAGGTTGAGAATGGCAAGAGCAAATCGACATTTTATTCCGGGGCAGATCTGGCATATCACCCACCGGTGCCATAAAAAGGATTTTCTTCTCAAACTGGCGAAGGATCGACTGGGGTGGATGAAATGGCTACACGAAGCAAAAGCGCGTCATGGTTTGACAGTATTTAATTTCATCGCCACCTCGAACCACGTCCACCTCTTAGTGTTGGATGAGTCCGGTGAGGATGTCATTCCGAAATCCATGCAGTTGATCGCCGGGCGGACCGGGCAGGAATACAACCGGCGGAAAAACAGAAAAGGCGCTTTCTGGGAAGACCGTTATCATGCAACCGCTATCGAGGGGTCGGATTATCTTCTTCGATGCCTTGTGTATATCGACCTTAACATGGTGCGGGCCGGCGTTGTGAACCATCCGTCCGAGTGGCCCTGCAGCGGGTATCACGAGATTCAATCACCGCGAAGAAAATGTGCTGTTATTGCCTATGAGAAGCTTGCTGAAAAAGCCGGTTTTCATTCCTACGAGATATTCAGGAAAGCGCATGAAGAATGGGTGAATGGAACCCTCAGCAGCGATCATAATTCCCGGCAGATTGCGTGGACGGAGAGTATCGCCGTAGGGAGTGAGCCGTTTACGCGCTGGATACAAGAAAAGCTCGGTTTCCGTGCCAAAGGTCGCAAGGTGATTGAAAACACTGACGATTCTGGTGGATGTCAGCTGCGAGAGATGGAGCCAGGATATATTGGTGATTTTACACCTCAAATGAAGCATATTGGGGCTCAAAACGCGTATCTATGGAATGATAATCATGGAATTTCAACGGGATAGCGTGGTCCGACCCCGTGGTCGACCCGTGGTCGACCCCGTGGTAACACCGTGGTAACCCGTGGTAATAGGTGGTCCGACCCCGTGGTAACGCACCTCGTGGTAACGACCCCGTGGTAACGCCCGTCTGTCCTGAGATGGTTATAGCCCGTCGTCACGCTCCGTTCTTGGGGGGATGGGGCCGAGAGGCCCCTGGCCTACCCGGTCTTCTCGCAAAATTGACATAAAGACGTTATGGCGCTATAATGCTATACCAACATACAGAGGTGACATTATGGCTACGCAAGCAAAACGAGCAACCATTTATTTTGATCCTGTTTTACATAAAGCTTTACGACTGAAAGCAGCGGAAACCTCACGTTCAATAACGGAACTTGTTAACCAGGCTGTCAGGGAAGCACTTTCCGAAGATGCTGAGGATTTGGCAGCATTTGATGATAGGCAGAATGAACCTCTTGTCAGTTATGATGAAATGGTTAAAAGGCTAAAAAAAGATGGCCGCATATAAGGTTTTTTTCAAAAATTCAGTTGAGAAAGACTTCAAGGCCATTCCTAAGCAAGAACTTAGTAGAATTATCAAACAAATAGGGGAACTTTCAGAGAATCCACGTCCACACGGTTGTGAGAAGCTGACAGGTCGAGAGATATACCGCATACGTCAGGGACGATACCGTATTGTCTATTCAATTCAGGACAATGAACTGACTGTATGGGTTGTAAAAGTAGGACACCGCAAAGATATTTACCGCTAAAGCGAATCGGGTAAGTGCGGGTCTTTCACCCGCTCTCCCCACCCACCTGGCACACAGGCGTGAGGGCCTCGCATCGTGCATGCCGCAGCCTGCCAAGGTGATGCCAGGCATTTGCGGAAAAATGGTACGAGTTTTTCGTGGAACACCTGAGCTTCATTGGCTTTATTGATTGCAAGACATGTCATATAATCCACTACTTATACCTACTTATCCATGCGCCGCATTGCAACAGTTGTTTTAATGTCCATGGTCTTGTCCGCCTGCTCTCCCCTTGTCGACAATGTCCAGCAGGCCGCCCAGGCGAAGTTGGGTCAGTTGCTCGCCGATCAGTTCGGCAAGCGGCTGCAGACCGGCATCGACACGGCGATCGGCCGACTGGCGATGAAAGGGGGGTATCTCGATGACCCGCTGGTGCGCATCCTGTTGCCGCCGCCTTTGGGGATGGCCATCGGTGTGGCGAGGGAATTACAGAAAAATCCGCAGGCGGCGCTGCTGGAGACCCTGCTCAATCAGGCTGCCGAACACGCTGTTCCCGTCGCCGGGCCTATTCTGAAAGATATCGTGGCGGGAATGGACACAGCCAGTCTTGAAAGCCTGCTGGATTCCGGAGAAACAGCCGCCGCCGACTCCTTGAAGGAAAAAGGGGGCACTATCGTTCGGAAGGCGCTGTTGCCGGTGATAACCGAAACGCTTCACGCCAATGGTGCCGTCGAACTCTACGGCAGGCTGGCGAAAGCCAAAGAGGAGGCGGACCGGCTTGCCGCAAGCGCGCAGGATTTGGGGCGGCAATCAGCGGATGTCCAGGCGCTTGCCGAGGAGCAGTTGGGCGCTTATGTCACGGATCAGGCGGTGTCTGGTTTGTTTGTCAAAGTGGCTGAGGAGGAAAGAACGATTCGCGCCGACCTCGGGGGGGCGTTCTGAGCCTGCGGGAATCTCTTCCCGTGCTTTTCCCGTTGCCGCTCATCGGCCCCTTGAAAACCCTCCGTGCCGCCACCCCGCGCATTTCCCGCTGCCCTGCCGGAAGTGCCGGCGCTCCTGGTAAGAATAATTCTTAACAGTGGATTGACCGGCTGTCCACCCGTGCTTACCAGTCAAGGCAAGAGAACGAAAAAAACACCCGCAAGGGTGACAAGGAGGACACCATGAACACCCGGGAATTCTGCACCAATCTGAACAGGGAACTGGAAGGATGGCGGACCAGGCTGGAGGAGGTTTCCAACCGGTTCGACGAGGTTCCTTCCCTTGACAAGTATCGGCTTACCCCGCACATCGAAGGGCTGCACATCCTGCTCACCGAGATGGACGACAGGATCGCCGAGTTGGCGGAAAGCTGCCCGGTCGGCGAGTGGAACTTCGGAGAAGATGCCGTCGGCGAACCGTCCTTCGCGATGAAGGAGGAGCGGGGCGTCCATCACGACTACGACTTCGGAGGATGAAACGGCACGACAGCGGAAAGAACGAGCCAATAACGGAAGGAAGATGGGGGAAGGCAGCGGCCTTCCCCCCTTTTTTTTGCCTCCGGCGGGACACCTCCGGGGGGGAGTACTGGATCGCTTCGTCACGTTGTTCCTCGCGAAGACGGAGCATTTGCCGTGTCATCGCGAGCGCAGCGTGGCGATCCAGTCTGCATTCGCCTCGCCCATCCTGGTGCGCGCCGCCACTGGGCAACGCGGTTGATCAGGCGGCTCGGGCGACAGCGATGGAGGGAACCCGCCGGGTTCGGCGATTACGATTACGACAACGACAACGACAACGAAAGATGCCGTCCCTGTCGACGGCCGCAACGGGTTCTTCCTCACGGGCCGCCACCCGGCGCGCCAGGGAGGGGCAGACCCTGCCGTGCCGCTGCGGGCAGCGGGTCGTTCTGGATCGCTTCGTCACTCCGTTCCTCGCGAAGACGGAGCATTTGCCGTGTCATCGCGAGCGCAGCGTGGCGATCCAGTCTGCATTCGCCTCGTCCATCAGGGTGCACGCCGTCAGTGGGCAATGCTGTCGATCAGGCGGCTCGGGCGACAGCGATGGAGGGAACCCGCCGGGTTCGGCGATTACGACAACGACAACGACAACGAGAAAGAAAGGGAGATGCTGCCCCTGTCGACCGCCGCAACGGGTTCTTCCTCAAGGGCCGCCACCCGGCGTGCCAGGGAGGGGCACACCCTGCCGTGCCGCTGCGGGTCTGCGGGTCGTTCTGGATCGCTTCGTCACTCCGTTCCTCGCGAAGACGGAGCCTTTGCCGTGTCATCGCGAGCGCAGCGTGGCGATCCAGTCTGCATTCGCCTCGTCCATCAGGGTGCGCGCCGCCACTGGGCAACGCGGTTGATCAGGCGGCTCGGGCGACAGCGATGGAGGGAACCCGCCGGGTTCGGCGATTACGACAACGACAACGACAACGAGAAAGAAAGGGAGATGCTGCCCTGTCGACGGCCGCAACGGGTTCTTCCTCAAGGGCCGCCACCCGGCGCGCCAGGAAGGGCACATCCTGCCGTGCCGCTGCGGGCAGCGGGTCGTTCTGGATCGCTTCGTCACCCCGTTCCTCGCGAAGACGGAGCATTTGCCGTGTCATCGCGAGCGCAGTGTGGCGATCCAGTCTGCATTCGCCTCGTCCATCAGGGTGCGCGCCGTCAGTGGGCAATGCTGTCGATCAGGCGGCTCGGGCGACAGCGATGGAGGGAACCCGCCGGGTTCGGCGATTACGATTACGACAACGACAACGAGAAAGAAAGGGAGATGCTGCCCCTGTCGATGGCCGCAACGGGTTCTTCCTCACGGGCCGCCACCCGGCGCGCCAGGGAGGGCACATCCTGCCGTGCCGCCTGCGGGGCTGCGGGTCGTTCTGGATCGCTTCGTCACTCCGTTCCTCGCGAAGACGGAGCCTTTGCCGTGTCATCGCGAGCGCAGTGTGGCGATCCAGTCTGCATTCGCCTCGTCCATCAGGGTGCGCGCCGCCACTGGGCAATGCTGTCGATCAGGCGGCTCGGGCGACAGCGATGAGGGAACCCGCCGGGTTCGGCGATTACGATTACGACAACGACAACGACAACGACAACGAGAAAGAAAGGGAGATGCTGCCCCTGTCGACGGCCGCAACGGGTTCTTCCTCACGGGCCGCCACCCGGCGCGCCAGGGAGGGACACACCCTGCCGTGCCGCTGCGGGCAGCGGGTCGTTCTGGGTCGCTTCGTCACTCCGTTCCTCGCGAAGACGGAGCATTTGCCGTGTCATCGCGAGCGCAGCGTGGCGATCCAGGAAAATCTGGGGAGAGTCCCTGTTTTTTGTTCAGGGGGGCAAGGGATCAGGATGACCGGCTCAGCCGCCGCCCTGGGAGAGGTGCTCCAGAACATAGGCCGCCTCGGCAACACCGCCGCGACCGTCGCCGTCGAGGTCGGCGGCGACGTTGCATCCGGCAGCGGGGAGTCCGGCGGCCGCCCGCAGGCCGACAATGGCGTCGGCCAGATCGAGGATTCCGTCGTCGGTCAGGTCCGCCGGCAGCAACACGTCGGCGATGTGGACGAGCACCGCGTCCTCTGAGAAGTTTCCGGCCCCGTCGCCCACCCTGAGGTGGAATACCGCGGTGGCGCCGGCGTGGCCGACGTTGGGGGCGGTGAACCAGGGCGCGGCGGTGTCGGCGCCGGCAAGGGTCACCGGCGGCCCGGCGGTCTGGGTCCACTGGACGGTGGCCAGATCGTTGTCCCTGTCGCAGGATGTGGAGCCGTCCAGGGTGACGGTCGCCCCCTCGCTGACGTTCTGCTGTGGCCCGGCCTCGGCATAGGGCGGCGAGCTAGCAGGCGGTTGATCGTCCAGCACGATCACCCGACTGCCGCCGATATCGGTCACCGATTCGTGCAGGGTGAAGCCGCTGGTCTGGGCAAAGCTCGCACCCGCCATCCAGACGGTGGCCGGGTTTTCCGGGGGGATGTCGGCCTGCAGGGTGAAGGTCGCGGTGAACACCACCTGATCGTCACCGATCACCTGGCCATTCCCATCGAGATAGGCGCTGTTGAGCGGGATATCGGTGGCGCCGAGGTGGACCATCATCAGTACGCCCCGGTCCCGCCAGTCGGCGAGGTTTTTCGGCACCGCGATGATGGAGTGGCCGGTGGGCAGCGTGCCCCAGGTGCAGCCGGCGGGGTTGCAGTCGGGGAACAGGTTGGGAAAGCAGCCGAACTGGCCGTAGCAGGATTCACCGGCCTGAAAATGGTCGACGGCGAGAAGGGTGGGGTCCCAGACCAGCTTGAAGTCCATGCCGCTGACCGGGGTGATGGCCTGCGTCTTGCGGGCGAGGACGAAGGGCACGGTCACCTCCTGGCCGCTTGCGCCGGAAAGGTCCCACAGGCGGTGCATGGCATCGCAGGCCGCCGCCCGGGCCTGGCCGGGGAACAGCGGCGGCAGGAGCGCGCAGATCAGCAGGATCTGCCAGGGGCGCGGGCGCATTCCTTTTCCCTTCTCAGCGACGGATGTCGATGGTGTTCCGGTGCGGGGAGAAAAGTGTGTGGGGCCGGGGAACAGGGGGAAGATGCCGGCGAGGGTGCGGACGGAAGGCATGGCGAAACTCCGATGAGGTGTGGGCGAGGGTACTCTCATTATTGTAGCACAGCCGTTCCGGCGGCGGGAAAGGGTCGTTCTTCCGTTGCGCGGCGCGATCTTTCCGCCCTCGCCGGGCAGCGATTCTATCTTCCCGGAAATGAAGGGAAAATTTCCGGAGTCAAACGGTATCTCTTTGCGAATGCGACATTTTTTTCCGGAGAAGGCTTGACGCGGCGGGCGCTGGCGGTTAGGCTTTACAGGATAAAAAGACAAATTCTTCCAAAGAGTTAGCATCGTCCTGTCTCTTTCGTCAGAAAGAGCGTCGTTTCCGCAGCCCCTGTCGCTGCCGTACTCAAAAGGGGGCCTGCCATGTCGCATTCCGGTCTGTACATCCAGCTTTTCAGCGTCCACGGTCTCATCCGCGGCTCCTCGCCCGAACTCGGGCGGGACGCCGATACCGGCGGTCAGGTGAAATACGTGCTCGAACTGGCGAGAAGCCTCGCCGAGCGGCCCGAGGTCGACCAGGTCGATCTGGTGACCCGGCTCATCCGGGACAAATCGGTTTCCGCCGACTACGGCCGGGAAATCGAGCCCCTGTCCGCCAAGGCGCGCATCGTCCGCATCCAGTGCGGCGGCCGCCGCTACGTCCGCAAGGAACTGCTCTGGCCGCTCTTGGACGAGATGGTCGACCGCACCCTCAAGCTGATCAAGAGCGAAGGCCGTATCCCCGACCTGTTCCACGGCCATTACGCCGACGGCGGCTGCGTCGCCCGCCATCTCTCCCACATCTTCGGCAAGCCGCTCGTCTTCACCGGCCATTCCATGGGCCGCCACAAGAAGGAGAAGCTGCTGGAGGAGGGGATGAGCACGGACGAGATCAACCGGCGCTACCACATCGACCACCGCATCGCGGTGGAGGAACGGATCATCAAGGAGGCGGAGCAGATCGTCACCTCCACCCACCATGAGATCGACCGGCAGTACGGCCTTTACGACAACGCCGAGGCCGGCCGCTACACCGTCATCCCGCCGGGGATCGACATCGATATCTTCTTCCCCTACTACGATACCCAGATCGACGGCCATTTCCGCGACGAGTCCACCCGCCAGGCGCGGATGGCGCTGATGGACGAACTGCACCGCTTCTGGGTCGGGCCGCAGAAGCCGTTCATCCTGGCACTCTGCCGGCCGGACCAGCGCAAGAACATCTCCGGCCTTATCACCGCCTACGGCGAGGACCGGGAGCTGCAGGCCATCGCCAACCTGGCGATCTTCGCCGGCATCCGCAAGAACATCGCCGACATGGAGGACAACGAGCGCAACGTCCTCACCGAAATGCTCCTGCTCATGGACCGCTACGACCTCTACGGCAAGCTGGCCATTCCCAAGAAGCACGATTTCACCCTGGAGGTGCCGGAACTGTACCGGATGTGCGCGGAAAGCGGCGGCGTCTTCGTCAACCCGGCTCTGGTGGAACCCTTCGGGCTGACCCTGCTCGAGGCCGGCTGCTGCGGCCTGCCCATCGTCGCCACCGAGAACGGCGGCCCCGGGGACATTGTCGCCAACTGCGAAAACGGCCTGTTGATCGATCCCTCCGATACCTCCGCCATCGCCCGCGCCTGCCGATCCATCCTCGTGGACCGGGAGGCGTGGACGACCTATTCCCGCAACGGCATCAACGGCGTCCGCCACCATTACTCCTGGGCGAGCCACAGTGAACGGTACCTGCAGGTCGTTGGCGAGGTGCGGCGGCGGATGGACGAGGAGGGCGCCGCCTCTTCCATGACCAGACTGCCGGCCTTCGGCCGCAGGCTGACCGCCATCGAGCGGCTGGTGATCACCGACGTCGACAACACCCTGGTGGGCGATCCCGAATCGCTGGCGCAGCTGCTCGATCTGTTCGACCGCCACCGCGGGCGGCTCGGCTGGGGGATCGCCACCGGCCGCAATCTGGCGATGACCTGCCAGGCCCTGGAGGAGCACGACGTCCCCAAGCCGGACATCATCATCAGTTCGGTGGGCACCGAGATCCACTACGGGCCGCAGCTGGCGCCGGACACCAGCTGGCGGCAGCACCTGTCCCACCAGTGGAAGCCGGATGTCATCCATGCCATTCTCGACGGCCTGGACTTCCTGGAACTGCAGGAACAGGAGACCCAGCGCCGCTTCAAGATCAGCTACTACATCGATCCGCTGGCCACCCCCGATTGTCTCGCCCTGGTCCACAAGGCCCTGCAGGCGGCGAAGGTCCGCTACCACCTGGTGTTCTCCAACGGCCAGTTCCTGGACATCCTGCCGTACCGCGCCTCCAAGGGCAAGGCGGTGCGCTACCTGAGCTTCAAGTGGCAGCTGCCGCTTTCCCACATCCTGGTCGCCGGCGATTCCGGCAACGACGAAGACATGCTGCGCGGCGACACCAGCGCGGTGGTGGTGGCCAACTATTCCCCGGAACTGGAGGAGCTGCGCACCCTGAGGCGTATCCATTTCAGCGACCAGAGTCACGCCGCCGGGGTGCTGGACGGTATTCGCCACTATCAGTTCATCGAGGAGCAGTCATGAAAAAATCATTGAAGAGCTTTATCGACGGGGCGGAGATCCCCCTGCTGGAAGAGTTTCTCTTTTCCCTGCCGGTGGGCGCGCCGCCCATCGTTCTCCACAACGACATCATTCTCGCCTTCGCCCAGTTCGCCGAGGAAAAGGGTTCCGGGCAGCACGTCGCCTCCTGCTGGCGCTTTCTGCGCCGGGTGCAGGAGATCATCCAGCTCGGCGGCCAGCTGATCCTGGTCTTCCGGCAGCGGCGGGCGATCTGCCGCCTCTTGCGGCTGAAGCGGGGGGACGACGGATTGCAGGAGCTGGACGTCCGTGATTTCCTCGCCATCAAAGAGCGGCTGATCCGGCCCGATCTCCCCTACGATCAGCGCTCCCTGGAGATCGACCTGTCGCCCTTCTACGATTACGGTCCCAGCCTGCGCGACCCGGACACCATCGGCAACGGCATCGCCCATCTCAACCAGTACATGTCCACCAGCCTCGCCCATCAGCCGGAGAAATGGACCCGGGCCCTGTACGAGTTCCTCAAGCTCCACCAGCTGCAGGGGATGCAGCTGCTCATCGACGGCGATCTCATCCCCACCGTCGAGGAGCTGGAGAGCCGGCTGGAGGATGCGGTGGACTTCCTGGAACGCAGCAACTGCCTGGACGACCTCGTCTGTCTCCAGCGGGGTCTGGCCGAGCTGGGCTTCCGGCGGGGCTGGGGGGATACCGCCGGCAGGATGCTGGAGACCATGCGCCTGCTGCAGAACGTGCTGGAACAGCCCAATGGCGCCATCCTCGAGGAATTCCTCTCCCGCATCCCCATGGTCAGCAAGGCGGCACTCATCTCGCCGCACGGCTGGTTCGGCCAGCACAACGTCCTCGGCCGCCCCGACACCGGCGGCCAGGTGGTCTACGTCCTCGATCAGGCCCGCGCCCTGGAGCGGTATCTCGCCGTTGATCTGCGGCGCGCCGGCATCGATATCCGGCCGAAGATCCTCATCGTCACCCGCCTGATCCCGGAGAACGAGGGCACCAGCTCGGACGAACGGCTGGAAAAGGTGGAACACGCCGACAACGTCTGGATCCTGCGGGTGCCCTTCCGCAACCACGACGGCTCGGTGGTGCCCCACTGGATCTCCCGCTTCGCCATCTGGCCCTACCTCGACCAGTTCGTCATCGACAGCGAACAGGAGTTGATCGCCGAGCTGGGGGGGCTGCCGGACCTGATCACCGGCAACTACTCGGACGGCAACCTGGTCGCCACCCGGCTGGCCAAGCGCACCGGGGTGATCCAGTGCAACATCGCCCATGCCCTGGAGAAGTCCAAATACCTGTTCAGCGATCTCCACTGGCAGAACTTCGAACCCGACTACCACTTCTCCGTCCAGTTCGCCGCCGATCTCATCGCGATGAACATGGCCAACTTCATCGTTTCCTCGACCCGGCAGGAGATCACCGGCACCGATTCCTCCATCGGCCAGTACGAATCCTACCAGTTCTTCACCATGCCCGGCCTGATGAACGTGGCGAGCGGCATCAACTTGTTCCATCCCCGCTTCAACGTCATCCCTCCGGGGGTGAGCAGCGACGTCTTCTTTCCGTACACCGAAGGCGAGCGGCGCGAGCCGGCGGCGACCGCGGCGATGAGCCGGCTGCTCTTCGAGGAGGAGGACGACGACATCGTCGGCCGTCTCGCCCATCCCGAGCGGAAACCGATCTTTTCCATCGCCCGCCTGGACCGGATCAAGAACCTCACCGGTCTGGTGGAGGCCTATGCCGGCTCGGAGGAGCTGCGGCGCTCCTGCAACCTGATCCTCATCGCCTCCACCGTCCACCCGGACCGGTCCAAGGACGGCGAGGAGGCGGAGGAGATCCGCCGGATGCATCGCCTCATCGACGAACACGAGCTGCACGGCCATATCCGCTGGCTGGGCAAGTTTCTCGGCAAGGAGGCCACCGGCGAGGCCTTCCGGGTCGTCGCCGACCGGGGCGGCGTCTTCGTGCAGCCCGCCCTGTTCGAGGCCTTCGGTCTCACCATCCTGGAGGCGATGCACAGCGGCCTGCCGGTTTTCGCCACCAAGTTCGGCGGACCGCTGGAGATCATCGAGCACGGCCGTTCCGGTTTTCTGATCAATCCGACGGACGCGTCCTCCATGGTCGAGACGATCGCCGGCTTTTTCGCCGACTGCCGGGAAGATGAGGGGCACTGGCTCCGGTTTTCCACAGCCGGGCTCGCCCGCGCCAGGGAGAACTTCACCTGGGAGCTGCACTGCCGCAAACTGATCCGGCTGACCAAGGTGTACGGCTTCTGGAAATACTCCATCTCGGGAACGGCGAAGAACCGGATGCGCAACTACTGCGACCTGCTCTACCACCTGTTTTTCAAGGCCAGGGCGGAGGAGTTGCGGCAGTGAGGCGGGGTCTGCCGGACCGGATCGTCACCGTCGGCGAGGTGGTGTGGGACTGTTTCCCGGATCGGGAGGTGCTGGGCGGTGCGCCGGTGAACGTCGCCTACCATCTCGCCTGCCTTTCCCGCCATGTCCTGCCGGTCACCCGGGTGGGCGACGACCAGCTCGGCCGGCGAACCCTGACCGCCATCGCCGGCCTGGGGCTTGCCACCGAAGGGGTCCAGACCGACCCGATCCTTCCCACCGGCCGGGTGCAGGTCACCTTCGACCAGGGCGGCGAACCGCGTTTCGAGATCGCCACCCCGGCCGCCTGGGATGCCATCGACGAGAAGGCGGTGGTGGATCTGCTGGACGGCACCCCCTTTCTCCTCGTCCACGGCACCCTTGCCCAGCGCGATCCCCGCAGCCGCGGCGCCATCGGCAATCTCCGGCGGCGGGCCGGCTTCTGCTGCTATGACGTCAATCTGCGGCCGCCCTTCACCGGCAGGGAGCTGGTGCTGGAATCATTGGCCGGCGCCGATCTGGTCAAGGTCAACGGCAACGAACTGGCGACCCTGGCCGGTTGGTGCTCCATTGGCGGGGCGCCGGCGGAGCAGGCGGCGGAGCTTTGCCGCCGCAACCGGCTCCACGCCCTGGTGGTTACCGAAGGCGCGGACGGCGCCTGGGTGATGGCCGGCGGCGCGGTGGCGCGCGCCCCGGGGGTCACGGTCGCCGTCGTCGATACGGTGGGGGCCGGTGATTGTTTTCTCGCCGGGGTGATCTCCGGCATGCTGGATGATCTTTCCTGGCCGGAAATCCTCGCCAGGGCCAACCGGCGGGCCGCCTGGGTCGCCGCCCGCCGCGGCGCCACGCCGCCGATGCCGGCCGGCGAGGGTGAGCTGCCGTGAAACGGTTGCTGGCAACCGACATGGACGGCACGGTCATCCCCCTGCGGGCGGTGAAGCGCTATCGTTCCGCCATTGCCGCTTTTTCGCGCCTCGCCGCCCGCGACGACCTGGTGCTCGCCTATATCACCGGCCGTCACCTGGAACTGGCGCAGGCGGGGATCGCCGAGCATGGTCTGCCGCTGCCCCGCGTGCTGGTGGGAGATGTGGGCACCGCGGTCTACTGGCGCGAAGGGGGGAGCTGGCGCCTGGACGAAGAGTACCAGGCGCGGCTGCATGCGGCCTGGCAGGGGATGCACGGCAGCGAACTCGGGCGGCTGCTGTGCGCCGTCGACGGCCTCGTGCCCCAGGAGCAGGAGCGGCAGCAACGCTTCAAACGGAGCTACTACCTGGACCGTGGCCGCGACCCGGAGGAGTATGCGCTGCGGGTGACGGCGCTGCTGTCCGGCCGCGGCATCGCCGCCTCGGTGATCACCAGCTACGACCCGGTGGGCGGGGTTCACCTCCTCGACGTCCTGCCGCCGGCAGCGGCCAAGGACATGGCGCTGCGCTATCTCGCCGAAAGGCTCGGCATCCCCCTGGCGGAGGTAATCTACGCCGGCGATTCGGGCAACGATCTCGCCGCCTTTGCCAGCGGTTGCCGGGCCATCGTCGTCGGCAACGTCGACGACCCCACCCTGGCGGCGGTGGAGCGCCTGCGGGCGGCCAAGGGCTGGGGGCCGCGCCTGTACCTCGCCAGGGGGCGGTACACCGCCGGGGTGATGGAAGGCTGCCGCCATTTCGGGTTGGGGAGATAAGAAGATGGTTTCCTCGCCGGTGGACATCCGAAGTCCTGCTGCCGGGGGAAAGACTGGATCGCTTCGTCACTCCGTTCCTCGCGAAGACGGAGAAGGACCAGCATGGTCATGCGAGCGCAGCGTGGCGATCCAGGAGACCGGCGGCGGCAGAAGGAAATGGCGGCGGTCGGCGTGGCTGGCGGTAACCTGGCGGCTCCGGCTGGATCGCTTCGTCACTCCGTTCCTCGCGAAGACGGGGAATTGCCCGCGGCGTCATCGCGAGCGAAGCGTGGCGATCCAGTCCGCTCTCCAGTTTCACCCATCCGGGTGTGCGGCGCCCATGGGCAACCCAGTCGATGAGGCGGTTCAGTCGCCGGCGATGGAGGGGAAGCCGCCGAGTTCGACGACAACGACAACGACAACGAGAAGAATGCCGCCCCTGTCGATGGCCGCAAGGGGCTTCCCCAAGGGCCGTCATCCGGTGCCCCAGGGAGGTGCATATCCTGCCGTGCCGCTCTAGGCAGCGGAAAAGTTTCGTTGTCAGTGCAGCGGCAGCGAAACGGTTGTCGTTGTCGTAATCGTGGTCGAAAGGGCGATGCCGGAGGCAGACTGACGGCTCCGACTGGATTGCTTCGTCGCTGCGCTTCTCGCAATGACGAGGAGGAAAAAACCACCCGAGCCATCATCCGAGGCCCGCAGGACCGTGGCGCTCCTGGAGACCGGCGGCAGAAGGAAATGGCGGCGGTCGGCGTGGCTGGCGGTAACCTGGCGGCTCCGGCAGGATCGCTTCGTCACGTTGTTCCTCGCGAAGACGGGGAATTGCTCGCGGTGTCATCGCGAGGCCCGCAGGGCCGTGGCGATCCAGGAGGGGTTGGGGAGAAACCTTTAACGCCGGATACTCCCGTCGGGGCAGCGGCATGCTGGTGCCGGCGACTCGATTACGATTTACGACAACGACAACGACAACGACGACGACGGTTACGCCAACGAAGCGGAAGGACGTATGGAAGAACTTCGCAACTACACCCAGGAACGGCTGCGGTCCGAGCATTCGCTCTTCTTCGCCGTGGTCCGCCAGGCAGAGGAACTCGATGATCTCCGCTTCCGGCTCTCCGGGCTGGCCCTGCATCTCGAGGCCGACGCCACCCAGGAGATCGGCCGCAAGAGCGCCAACCTGGTGGCGCGGATCCAGGACTGTTCCCGGGCCCTGCGCAACATTCTCAAGGAACGCTCCGACCGGCTCGCCGGCTTCAGCCTGGTGCGGGCGATCCGCGATATCGGCGCGGGCAGGCGGCGCGGCGATCTCACTCCCGCCTTTCTCGCGGAACTGCATCACATCTTTCTGGGGATACAGGGCAAGGGACCGATCCGGGCACTGGACGACATCCATCTGTCCAGCGTCGAGCATCTGCACGGCCGCGAGGCGGCCATCGCCCGTTCCGCCCAGCTCGACGAACTCCGTCTCGAAGTGGACCGGCGGATCGCCGGCTTCGCGCCGGGATTCACCGTCGAAGCGGTGGCGGAGCGCGCCCGCAACCGGGAGCGCATCCTGGCCCATTTCGGCGGCAGCCCCGCCGACTGGCAGGACTGGCGCTGGCAGATCAAACACATCGTCAGGAGCAGGCGCAAACTGGGGGAGCTCATCGAGCTCACCGAGGAACAGGAAGAGGCGCTGAAACTGGCCCGGAAGAACCGGCTGCCGTTCGGCATCACCCCCTACTACCTGTCGTTGATGGACCGGGAGCCCGGCCGCCGCGACGCCGCCATCCGCGCCCAGGTGCTGCCCACCCTGGATTATGTCGAGAAGGTGATCGCCACCTCCGACAGTTCCTCACTGGATTTCATGGGCGAGGAGGACACCTCGCCCTTCGAGCTCATCACCCGGCGCTACCCCGCCATCCTCATCCTCAAGCCCTTCAACACCTGCCCGCAGATCTGCATCTACTGTCAGCGTAACTGGGAGATCGATGACGTGATGGCCGTCTCCGCCTATGCCGGCCGCGACAAGGTGAACGCGGCCATCGACTGGATCCGCGACCATCCCGCCATCCACGAGGTGCTGGTCACCGGCGGCGATCCCCTGGGGATGAGCGACGCCACTCTCGACCATGTCCTGTCCCGCTTGGCCGCCATCGATTCGGTGGAGCGGATCCGTATCGGTACCCGGACACCGGTGACCATGCCGATGCGGATCACCGACAGGCTCGTCGCCATGCTCGGTCGCTACCGCCGGCCTGGCCGCCGGGAGATCGCGGTCACCACCCACGTTCAGCACCCCTACGAGGTCACGCCGGAGCTGACCGCGGCGGTGGACCGCATCCGCCGCCAGGGGATCGGGGTGTACAACCAGCTGGTCTACACCTTCTTCGTCTCGCGCCGGTTCGAGGCCAGTGCCCTGCGGCGCTGCCTGCGCCTCGCCGGCATCGATCCCTACTACACCTTCAACACCAAGGGCAAGGACGAGACCAATGCCTTCCGGGTGCCCATCGCCCGCCTGCTCCAGGAGCAGATGGAGGAGGCGCGCCTGTTGCCCGGGCTCGAACGTACCGACGAGGCGGTGTTCAACGTGCCGCGCCAGGGCAAGAACTATCTCAAGTCCAAGGGACACCGCGATCTCTTGTCCATCCTGCCCGACGGTTCCCGCGTCTATGAATTTCATCCCTGGGAACGGGGCATCTCCCGCTCCACCGGCACCTACGTCTATCACGACGTGCCGATCCTCGACTACCTCGCCCGCCTGGAACTGATCGGCGAGGATGTCGCCGACTACGATACGATCTGGTTCTACTACTGATCCCATTTCTCCCTCAGGCGTTTTTGGCGCCGCTTTTCTGTCGTCGGCTGCGCTGCGCGGCCACCCGGCCAGCGGCGGCGGGGCCGGCCCCGGCAGGGAATCATTGGCGCCGCTGCATTCGTCCTTGTTCCGATTTCGACAATTTTGCTACCATGGTGGATTGAACCCGGGGAAGGCCGATTCTTCCGCTTCCGCGGATGGGTACGTATCCATTGTTCTTTGCCATCCTGAGAGTCGGCCATGGCGGCGTGTGCCTGGGTGAACGAAACGGGGATGAAGACTGGATAGCCACGTTGCGTTCGGATGACGGCAGGGGAACGATCCCGTCTTCGCGGGGAACAAGGTGACGAAGCGAACGGAGCGGCCAGCAAGGCCGCATCATGCCCGAATGGTTTCCTGAAAGGAGGGTCGCTCCGATGTCTGTGGGGGAGAAAGGGAGGAAGGTATGATCTCCAGCGAATCTCTGTCGGCGAGTCTCGTCGCCGTCGGCGCCCTTTTCCTTCTGTTTTCGATCGGCATCAATTTCAAGCTGTTTGCGGTCGTTCCCAGAAATCTGTACCGGCAGTGGATAACCCTGTCGGGTCTGATGTGCTTTTTTTTTGTCGGGTATGCGGGGTTCATATACATACAGTTGAGCGGTATCGTCTTTCCGCTTGATTTGCTGGTCGGCGGCGTGTTTCTGGGCGGCGCGTTTTTCGTGTTTCTGGTGATGCACCTGTCTCGGCACACCATGACCACGATGCAGGACGTGAGCGACAATCTCGAAAAGATCGTCAATGAGAGAACCGCTGAAATCGATCAGGTCATCGTCCTGCTCAACAAGGAGCTGCGGGAAAGGCAGCAGGCCGAAAAGGAACTCCGTCAGTCCAACACCTTCATCAACACCGTGCTGGACAGCCTCAGCGACGAGATCTGCATCCTCAACGTCGACAATCGCCGCATCGTTGCCGCCAATCGCTTTTTTCTGGAGCGGGTCGGCGCCGGCCTCGAAGCGGTCCGCGACAGAACCTGCCACGAGGTGACCCACGGCTCGCCGGTTCCCTGCCAGCCTCCCCAGTGCGCCTGCCCCCTTCAGCAGACCCTGAACAGTCTCGCCGCCGGCAGGACGGAACATGTGCATCTGCATCCCGACGGCTCGAAACAGTACCGTGAAATCACCACCCTGCCCCTGTTCGCCGACAGTGGCAGGATCGACCGGGTGGTGCACGTGGCCAGGGACATCACCGACCGCAAACTGGCGGAGGCGGAACTGCTCGAGGCCAAGCAGGCGGCGGAGGCCGCCAATCAGGCAAAGAGCCAGTTTCTCGCCAACATGAGTCACGAGATCCGCACGCCGATGAACGGCATCATCGGCATGGTGGAACTCGGCCTCGACACCGTCGACGACGACGAGCAGCGGCAGGTGCTCGCCGCCATCCTCTCCGAAGCGAATGCTCTGAACGGCCTGATCAACGACGTGCTCGATTTTTCCAAGATCGAGGCGGGCAGGATGGAAATCGAACACATCCCCTTCGATCTGCGCTGTCTGCTGGATGATTTCGCCGGCTCCCTCGCCTATGCCGCCGAAAGAAAAGGAGTGGAGCTGCTCACCTTCATCCCCCCGGACTTACCCTCCCGGGTGATGGGTGACCCCACCCGCCTCCGGCAGATCCTGGTGAATCTGGTCGGCAACGCCCTCAAGTTCACCCCCACGGGCGGCGAGGTGGAAATCCGGGTCAGCCGTAACGCCGCCGTTGATGGGGATCTCCTGCCGCTGCTCTTCGAGGTGCGGGACACCGGCATCGGCATTCCCGCGGAAAAGCAGACGCTGATCTTCGAAAGCTTCACCCAGGCGGACAGTTCCACGACGCGCAGATTCGGCGGCACCGGCCTGGGCATTTCCATCTCCAGGCAGCTGGCCGGGCTGATGGGCGGCGAACTCGGCCTGCGCAGCGAGCCGGGGGAGGGCAGCACCTTCTGGTTCACCCTGGCGCTTGCCGTGGACCGGACCGGCGCGGCCGCGCCGGGTAAGGAAGACTGCCTGCTCGGCAGAAAAATCCTCGTGATGGACGACAACCGCACCTTCCGCAAAACCCTGGCCGACTACCTGGCGCCGCTCGGCTGCGTCGTCGGCACGGCCGCCACCGCCGTCGAGGCCCTGGCGCTGCTGGCGGGCGGCGATGATCAACCGCGCTTCGACCTGCTCATCGCCAACAAGCAGCCCGTCGACATGAGCGGCGACCTCTTCATCGAGAGGATCAAGGGCAAAGGCGGGGGGGGATCAACCCTGCCCATCGTCGTCATCACCACGGTGGGCACCCGCGGCGACGGCCGGCGCATGAGTGAACTCGGGGTAGCGGGTTACCTGGTCAAGCCGGTCAGGATGGAGGAACTCTACCGGATGGTGGGCCTGGTCCTCGGCCAGGACGAGGGCGGGGATGAGGGCCGGCCGCTCATCACCCGCCATACCCTGGCGGAATTGACCAGACGACAGGGGGCGATTCTGCTGGTGGAGGATTATCCCACCAACCAGCGGGTCGTCCTGTCGCACCTGCGGCTGGCGGGGTATACCGTTGCGCTGGCCGAGAACGGCCGGCAGGCGGTGGAACTCTTCCGGCGGCAACCCTTCGATCTGGTGTTCATGGACGTGCAGATGCCCGAGATGGATGGCTTCGAGGCGACGGTCCGCATCCGGGAATGGGAACAGACGGAGAATCGGGCCGACCGGCGGGTTCCCATCGTCGCCATGACCGCCCACGCCCTTGCCGGCGACCGGGAGAAATGTCTGGCAGTGGGGATGGACGACTATCTCTCCAAACCGATCAACCGCCGGAAGCTGCTGGCGATGACGGATAAATGGCTGACCGGGTCCGACGGGGAGGGGGGCGCCAGGGGGGCGGCCGCTGCCGAGCCCTCCGCCGCGGCATGTTTCGACTACCGCCGGGTGGTGGAGGAATTCGGCGGCGACGCCGAGCTGCTTGCCGAAATCGTCACCGAGTTCCTGGACGACGCCGGCGCGCAGGTACGCACCATCCGCCGGGCCCTGGCCCAGGGGGACGGGGAACTGGTGCGCCGCGAGGCGCATTCGCTCAAGGGCGGCGCGGCAAATCTCACCGCTGCCCGCCTGGCGGCCATCGCCCTCGAACTGGAACAGTGCGGGAAGTCCGGCAACCTGGCCCGGGGAGAGGAGCTTCTCGGCAGGTTCCAGCGGGAAGCGGAGGCGCTTGCCGAGGCGTTCAGACTCAGCCGGCAGGAAAGATGAACGGAATTCTGTCCTGTTCCGCCCGGGCGGCAAGGGCGAGGGAGTGCGGCGATGCGCATGCTCATAGTGGAAGATGAAAAGGTAAGTCGGAAAAAGATGCGGATCATCCTGGAAGAATTCGGGGTCTGCGACGAAACCGCCAGCGGCAGCGAGGCGCTGGCCATGTTCCGGAAGGCCTGGGAGGAACGGGCGCCCTACGACATCGTCACCCTCGACATCACCCTGCACGAGATGAACGGGGCGGAGGTGCTGCTGCAGATGCGGCAATTCGAACAGGAACGGAATCTGCCGAAGGCGAAGCTGGCCAAGATCATCATGGTGACCTCCCACAGCGACGTCGACCACATCACCACCTGCATCACCGCCGGCTGCAACAGCTACACGGTCAAACCCTTCACCAGGGAAAGCATCAGGAAATGTCTGCGGGCGGTGTACGCCAAGACCTTCCAGGAAATATTCGGCTGACCGGTCACAGGCAACAGGGTGGCGGCGGCATTCGGGACGGCCGCCGCTGTCGTCTGCTATCCCGTTGAATAGTCGTTTTCCCCTGGGCGGCCTTCACCGGCCAATTGACCGCCGAGATGTCGGGATCGGTCTTCGTCGGCCAGGCGGTGCAGCTGATGGTCCGCAATTTCGTCCTCGGCCCGGTGACCGTGACCTCCAGCAATCCGCAGGTGGCGGTGGTGGAAGGGGAGAGCGCGCCGTATACGGTGCGGGGTATCTCGGCCGGCGACACGACGATTACCGTCACCGATGCGAGCGAGACGAGCGCCACGCTGGCCATCTCGGTGCGGATGCCGTAGTCAATCCTGGAAACGACCCGGACGTGATGCTGGTTCGCGGGCCGTTTTGGATCGCTTCGTCACGCTGTTTATCGCGAAAACGGAGCATTTGCCGCGTCATCGCGAGCGAAGCGTGATGATCCAGTCTGCATCGCCCTGTCGCCGGGCGCGGCGCAATCCCCCGACTTGCCCATGGCCGGAGGCGATGCGGTCAGTCTCCCCGTCTCAAACTCGTCCTTCTTGACAGGCTCCTTCTCCGATCCTTACCTTAGTAGTGTGGACTGCCGTGGCGGATGGATTTCCGCCATCGGTCCATCTTTCGAAGCCGGAGGTCAGCGATGGCGGTAAATGAAATTGCGGGCAGCAGCGGGGTAGCGACCTCTCTTTCCGCCAGTCTCCAGGGGGAGGCGCGGCAGCGTGTGTCCCCGCGGCCGGGAAATGCGAGCGCGTCATCCGTCCCGGCCGTGGCGCCCGGCAACATCGGGGCCGAAGCGCCAGCGCCGGTGGCGGGGAATGCCCTGGGCGAACCCGCGCTGCGGGAGGGCGTGCCGCCGGCAGCGGAGCTCATCCGGGAGAACGTCCTGCTGGTGAACGAGGTGTTGCGCGGCACCGGGTTCGGCGCAGCCCGCCCGACGCCGCTGCCGCTGTTCAGCGGCCCGTCGCCGGTGCTGGCCGCATTGCTCGCCGGGCGGGAACTCACCCCGCTGCAGCAGAACGCCCTTTTGATCAACCAGACCCTGCAGGCCTTGGCCTTCGTGCCCGCCGAACCGGCCGATCCCCTGTTGATCGATGAACTTCCCGCAACCCTGGAGGCTGCCGGAATTACCGAGGACTTGGACATCACCCAGCAAAATGTCCAGCTGATCAATCAGACCCTGCGGGAGATCGGCGGGGAGAACCGGCCCGTCGCCGTCGACCGGCAGCCGCTCGCCGCGGCGCAGGTCCCGGTGGGCGAGGTAACGGCGACCGTCACCACAACGGCCGCGGCGGTAACCGCGACCATCCCGCCGCCGGTTGCCGATGCGGCCGCGGCAGCGGCCGTGCCTGCCGCATCGCCGTCGACCGCAAGCCCCGCAGCCGTGCCCGTCGTCGCCGGGGAGTCCATCCCGATCGCCGCCGGATTTCTGATCCAGGGGTTCAGCCCGGCCACCTTGCCGCTGACCTTGTTTCCGGAGAGAACCCCCTACGTCCATGTCGTCTATCAGCTCCCCGATCCCGCGCCTCCCCCGGGAGAACCGGAACCGATCGGCCGGGAGGTGACGCCCGCCATCCCCGTCGCCGCCTCGCGCATGGTGGGGGATGCCCGGCTGCGTCGGCTGCTGCGCCAGGAGGAGGGGAGCGGCATGCGGAACCGCGAATATCGGGTAGAGCCGGTTACCGGCGGGCGGGCCGAGAGATCCATCCGTACCGCCCTGACCCGGGTCAATGCGGATATGGCCTCCCGGGGCTCGCCCCTGCATCTCGTCTTTACCAGACACGCGGACGGCTTCGCCGTCGACGTCTACGATTGCTCCTACAACGAGGCCTGCCGGCTGGCCTACGACGTGCCCATCCCCCTGGACAACCTGACCGGGATGCTCGGCAACCTGCAGGACGAAGCCGGCATCATCGTCGATACCACTTCGTGAGAAAGGTGACGTCCCGTTCCGGTCGGGGGGAGGCGTGAAGTCCGCCCGTCGACAGGAACGTCAGCCGGCGGGCTGCCGACCATCGCTTCCGACGTATCTGGCCAGATCGCCGGTGATCGAGGCCAGGCTTTCGGCCAGGGAGGAAAGTTCCTCACTGGTGCCGGCCAGGGTATGAACATCCTGGACGTTCCGCTGGGTGACGCCGTCGATCTGGTTGATCGCCGAGTGGAGTTCGCCGATTCCCTGACTTTGGGCCATGGTCGCGTCGCTGGCCTCGCGGATGAGACCGGTAACCTTGTCGATTTCGCCGGTGATCGCGGTGAGCAGCTGCGAGACATCCGCGGCCACCCCTACTCCTTCGCCGGAATTGGAGCGGGATTCCTCGATCAGTTCGCCGGTGTTCTTGGCCGCCTCGCTGCTGCGCAGGGCGAGGGAGCGAACCTCGTTGGCGACAACCGCGAAGCCGGCTCCCGCTTCCCCGGCGCGCGCCGCCTCAACCGCCGCGTTCAGTGCCAGCAGGTTGGTCTGGAAGGCGATCTGTTCGATGGTCTGCACCACCGTAGCCGTTTCGTCGGAGGATGTCTTGATGCGGTCAATGGCCTCGGTGAGTCGTTTCACCGCCTCGCCGCTTTCGTTGGCGTGGCTCTGTACCTTCCCCGCGACGGCCATGGTCCGCTGGGCGTTTTCGGCGGTGCTTCTGGTCATGGCGGTCATCTCCTCCAGGGTGGCGGCAATCTCTTCCACCGATGCCGCCTGGGATTCGCTGCTCGTCGCGATTCTCTTCGATGAGGTGCTGAGCCGTTCCGCCTTGTCGTGGAGTTGCCGGGCGCCCTGCTGCAGATTGGCGATCACCTCGCGGATATGGTCCCGGAAGGCCTTCTGCCGCAAGGTGAAGTAGCAGGCGACGAGAGAGCCGATGAGGACGAGGCCCGCAAGTGATTTGCGGAAGTTGTCCCTCGCCTGTCGAACCTCGGGCAGGGCGTTGAATTCCTCCTCGGTCAGAAAAGTGACGTACCGCCACTGGCCGTTCGCGTCATGAATAGGCAGATCTCCCGATGCCGAGAGAAAGGCGTCCGCCGCCCGGGTGAGAAGCTCTTTTCCGTCTTTCCCTTCGAGGAAAGCCCGGTCGCCCGGCAGGTAATAACCGTAGCTTTCGTTGTAGATCATCCCCCTGGTTTCGATGTCCCGATTGATCAGGTCCGAGAGAACCGCGGAGCGGAAGACGGCGCTGATGATGCCGGTTAGGCGGCCCTCGACGTTGTAGAAGGGGACGGAGTAGACCAGCCCCTTGCGCAGGGAATCCGGGGCGTCTTTCGAGACGAATTCCGAATTGTCGCAGGTGATTACCTCCGGGCCGAGCAGACCAGGGAGTTCCCGGCCACGGATGGCGGCCAGGGTGGGGTGACTGTCGGCGAACGCTGCAATTTGCCGGCGCATGAGACGGTATTCGTGGATCTCCTCTTCCGGGAGTTCGGAGACATTTTCTTCGGTATGTTTTTGCGGAGTACCGCTCTGCTGGTTGGCCGCGACATATTCGTCGTAGGTGAAGATGGGGACGTATGGTTTGCCGGTCACCGGATCGATCTTGTCCGGATCCATGTCGCGGTGGGAGGCGTAGATTTCCGAGACCTGGGCGTTTTCGTAGATCATGTTGTAGAGTTCCTGGGTGGTCGCCCTGGTGATCTCGTCCAGGGATTCGCCGTGGGGGGATAGATTACGGATGCCGGGCAGCAGAGCGATGGTTCGGATGCCGTCGTAGGTCACTTTGAAGAAGTCCGCCAATTCCCTGCTCTTGATGGCGACATGGTCCTGGAGTTCCTCGCGGCTCGCTTCCCGAATGGAGTTGATGTTGGTATGATGTTGGAAATATACAAGAAAAATGAGAAGAACGATGCCGGCCAGCGCCAGGAAGCCGGCTATTTTCACCCGTGTCATGTCAATCCCCCGTTCCCGATGATGTTAATGGTTGCAATGTCCCGAGCAGTGTATGCCGTCATTGTACCGAACGCGACGAAAGGGTGTCAAAAAATAGGTGGATTTACCAGGGTGACGTGTTGTCATTCCCTGCGGCGAGGGTCGCCGTTTCGGGAAGTTCCGGAGTTTTTTCGAGAGGAGCGACTCAGCGGGGCGGCTGCCGCCGGTGGCGGCTGATCGCCTCCCGGAGGTGGGGCAGGAGGTTGGCGGCGATGACCCGGTGGCCCGCCGGGTTGGGATGGATGGCGTCGGACTGGTTGAGGGCCGGCCGCATCGCCACCCCTTCCAGGAGAAAGGGCATGAAGACGACCCCGGTTTCGGTGGCGACCGTCGGATAGATCGCGGCATAGGCCCGGTTGAACTCCTCCCCCATGTTGCGGACCATCCGCATGCCGCAGAGCAGAACGGTCACCCGGGCCTCTTGCAGCAGGGCGACGGTCTCGGCGATGTTGCGCCGGGTCAGCGCCGGGTCGATGCCCCGCAGTCCGTCGTTGCCGCCGGTGGCGAGGATGACGATGTCGGGGCGGAAGCTGAGCACCCAGTCGGTCCGGGCACGGGCGCCACTGCTCGTTTCACCGCTTACCCCGGCGTTGATCACCCGGAAGTTTAGCCCCTCCGCCGTCAACGCCTCCTGGAGCAGGGCCGGCCAGGCCTCTGCCGGCGCCACTCCGAGGCCGGCAGTGAGGGAATCGCCCATGGCGACGATGAGCCCGGCGGCATCGGCGACAGGGAGCGGCGGCGGCGGAGATCGCCGTTCCTCCCGCTTTTCGCAGCCGGCGGCGAACAGGGTGAGCACCGCCAGAGCCAGCAGCCAGCCCCCCGCGTTCCGCGTCGCGTTTTTTTCCCCCACCCGGCGCATCAGCCCTCTTCCCCGCTCTGCCGCAGGTAGTCCACCGGCCGCTGCCGCAGGATCGGTCCCGCCATCAGCCAGCCCACCGTCAGCGCCAATCCCACCAGCGCCGCCGCCCCGATGCCGGTTTCGCCGAGAAAGGGGTGGTAGTCGAGGTCCAGCCGGCGGGAGCAGATGTACCAGCCGCCGAGTTGGGCGATGAGCAGGGCCGCCGCCGCGCTGACCGTTCCCAGCAGGAGATTTTCCATGGCAAAGACCTGGGCGACGAAACGGCGCCGGGCGCCCAGAATTTTGAAGTACACCGCCTCGGCCACCCGGGCGGCGCGGGTGGCGGCGATGGAACTCACCAGGAGCAGAAGACCGGCCAGGATGGAAAAAGCGGCGAAGAACCGGATTCCCGTGGCGAAGCGGCCCGCCGTCTTACCGATCAGCTCCAGGGTGGCGGCGAGATCGATGATCGAGATGTTGGGGAAGAGGGCGACGACCCGGTTCTGCAGGGCGGCACGCTCCGAAGGCGGTACCCGGATGCCGGCGAAGAAGGTGTGGGGTGCCTGCCGCAGGGTCTTTTCCTCGAAAACGAAGACGAAAAAGGGCTGCAGCCCCTGTTCGGTGCGTCTCCGGATGGAGGCGACCTCGGCGGTGACCGGCATGCCCTGGATGTTGAAGGTGATCCGGTCGCCGACCGCGATACCGTTGGGACGGGCCATGTACTCCAGGACCGATACCTGCGGGCCCTTCCGGTCCGGGGCGAAGATGGCGTCCCCCTCGATCAGGGTCTCGTCGGCCAGCAGCCGGTCCCGGTAGGTGAGACTGAACTCGCGGCCGAGATTGTCCCGCCGTTTCTCCAGTTCCCGTTCCCGGTCCAGGGGCCGGCCGTTGATCGCCTCCACCCTGGCCCGGACGATGGGATGGAAGAGGGGGGCGCGCCCCAGTTCCCGCTGGAGCGCGGCCACCTGGTCCGGTTGGATGTCGATGAGGTACAGGTTGGGCGCCTCCGGCGGGAACGCTTCGGTAAAGGCCGTCTCCAGGTTCCTTTGGACCAGGAAAAGGGTCAGGAGGAGGCCGGTCGCCGCCGTCAGGGTGAACAGCACCGGCCAGGAAGCGTTGCCGGGCCGGAACAGGCCGCGCAGGCCAAGCCGCAACCGCAGGCCGGCAACCCGGAGGCGGCCGAGGAGCAGGATCGCCAGGCCGGTGAGCGCCGCCACCGCCGCCAGGCCGGCACTGGTTATCCCGGCAAGGAGCAGACCGTTGCGCAGGTCCCGGACCCCGCCGAGTACTACGGCCATGAGGAAGAGAACGGCGGCCAGCGGGGGGAGAAGCTGCCGCCAGCCACGGCGGCCGGGCAACGGTGCGTCGCTGAAAATCAGTGCCGGCCGGAGTTGTTGCAGCCGCCAGAGTGGGGCGAAGGAAAAGAGGACGGCCACCGCCGCCCCGGTCGCCAGCACCGCCAGCAGGCCGGACGGGGAAAAGGTGAGGGCGGTTCCCCGGGGCAGAACCTCGGCCAGCGCCAGGAGGGCGGCGCCGGCGAGCAGCCGGCCGAGGAGCAGACCGCAGACGCTTCCCAGCAGACCTATTCCCAGCACCATTGCCAGATAGTTGGCCAGCAGAAAGCGTTGCGGCGCGCCGATGGTTTTCAGAACGGCCATGTTCCGGCGCCGGCTCCGCAACAGGGCGGCCACCGTGCTCTGCATGGCGACGCCGGCGAGCAGCAGGGTGAACACCGCCACCAGGCCGAGAAAAAAGAGGAAATTGTCGTAGAGGCGGAAGAGGCGTCCCTCGCCGCTGGAAAAGGTTTCGATCCGCTCCCCGGGGGGGCTGGCCCGCGCGGCGAGCAGTTTTCCGATGGCCGCCGCATCGTCCTGTTCCCTCACCTTGAAGAGCAGGGCAAAGGAGACACGGCTGCCCTCGTCGACCAGATCCATGGCGGTCAGGTCCATCGTGTTGACCAGGATACGGGGGCCGAGGGAGAAGAAATCCACCGGCCGGTCAGGTTCCTGCAACAGGACATCGCTTACCGTCAGGGTGGTGTTGCCGATGGCCAGCGGCTCGCCGATTCCGATCCCCAGCCGCTGGAGCAGGGCCGCTTCGACGATGGCGGTGCGCGGCTGCAGCCGCCGGCCGAGAGCTTGACCCGATTGCAGCACCACCTGGCCGTAGAGAGGATAGGCGCCGTCCACCGCCTTGAGATGGACCAGCAGGCTGCGGTCGCCGGTAACGGTGCGCGCCATGGTGTAGAAGGAGGTGACCGTCGAGGTCGCCACCCGGCCCTCGGCGGTCAGCCGCGCGGCCAGCGTACCGATTTCTTTCGAGATCGGCGCGGAGGAGCGGACCGCCAGGTCGGCGCCGGCCAGGGACTTGATGTCGCCGGTGAGGGCCCGGTCGATGGCCCCATCGAGCTGCTGGCGCGCGGTCAGCGCCGCCATCGCCAGGACGGCGCAGCAGAAAAAGAGCAGCGCCTGGCTGCCGGGACCGCGGGCTTCCCGGAGGATCAGCCGCGGGTGCAACAGGCGGCCGCGCCGGTGTGGTTCAGTTCCGCTCATCGGCGACGATCCTGCCGTCCCGCAGGGTGACGATCCGGTCGGCGCGGGCGGCGATTTCCTCGTTGTGGGTCACCAGCACCAGGGCGCTGCCCTGTTCCGCGCGCAGGGTTAGCAGCAGTTCCAGCACCGCACCGCCGTTTATCGAATCGAGGTTGCCGGTGGGCTCGTCGGCAAACACCACCCGTGGCCGGTTGATCAGCGCCCGGCAGATGGCGGCCCGCTGTTTCTCGCCGCCGGAGAGTTGGGAGGGGAAATGATCGCGCCGTTCCCACAGGCCCACCGCGCGCAGCAGCAGCTCGCCCCGGCGGCCGGCGTCCCTCTCGCCCGCCAGTTCGGCGGGAAAGACGACGTTTTCCATGGCGGTGAGAGAGGGAACCAGGTGGAACGCCTGGAATACGAAACCGAAGGAGCGATTGCGCAGCGGCGCCAGCCGGTCCTCGTCGAAGTCGGTGATGTCCACCCCATCGAAGAATACCTGACCGGAAGAGGGCCGGTCGAGGCCGGAGAGCAGGGTGAGCAGGGTAGTCTTGCCGCTGCCGCTTTGGCCGGCCACCACCACGAACTCGGCGGGGTGGACCAGGAGATCGACCCGGTCGAGGATGGTCAGCTCGCGGCCGTCGACCGGGTAGGATCGGGTCAGGGCCCGGGCTTCGAGCAGCATGGTCTTTTCTCTTTTCCCGCCCCGCCGTCCGGCCTCAGGGGGAGGTACAGGTTTCGGTTTCCGCGGAGCATTCTCCCTCCCCGTCCGGTGACGACATGTAAGGCTCGATGGAGAGGGGCGTGGCCGGCACCGCCGCCGCCGAGCATTCTTCCCGGAAGAAGGCGCGGATGGATTTTTCTCCCTTGACGATGCGCAGCGTGTCGGCACCTCTGACGAGGAGGACGGGAATTTCCCTGATGCCCAGCAGGGAGAGCATCGCCCGATTCACCTCCGGCAGGGAACCGGGGATCGGCGTCACCCCCGGCAGCGGCGGCAGGGGGGCGTTGCTGATGGGGTTGAAGTGGAGGGTGCAGCGGTTGTCGGCGGGCAGGTTGCGGAGCACGTTCTGGCAGTGTTCGCAGGATTCGGAAAAGAAAAGATACCCTTCCTGGACCGAAGGAATGGGCTTCAGGCTGGCGCTGCTGCCGTTGTCCAGGGTCAGGCCGCGGGCGCCGAGCAGGCCCGGGCCGAAATGCAGGGTGGGAAAGATGGCGAGGATACCGGTGAAAACGGCGAGGCTCAACCCCGCCTGCCGCACGCCGGCGAGGAGGTTGAGGCTGAGCACCACCGCGAAGATCACCAGGCAGTAGCCGCAGAAGGTCCGGGCCACCAGGAACTGATAGGAAAACAGCACCCCTTCCGCCGCCATTCCGGCGAGGAGCAGCAGCGCCACCAGGGGCCCGGGCGGCGAGGGCGCGGCAACGGGCAGGGCCAGGGCGGCGAGCAGAACGGCGAAATAGGCGAGGCCGAGGAGGTTGAACCACAGGGGCGGGATTCGGGTGAGGCCCTCCACCACCCGGCACCCCTCGTTGAAACAGGCCGGTTCCCCCTGCAGGACGATGAGCAGCAGCTGGATGCCGACGAGCAGGATGGCGCCCTGCGCCAGCCATCGCATGGCCCGGATGTTATTCATACGGCTTGGTCCTCGTTGTTGCGTTGCCCCTGCAGAGTACCTGCGCCATGCCGTCGAAGTCAATCCCCATGCGGCCGCGATTGCCTCCGGCATGGCCGGATGTCCGGGCAGCCGGTCAACAGCACCCCATTTTCGGACGATCGGCCCGGCTCAGGTACGGCGGGGTGCGCGGCGCCGGTCCGCTTGTCCGAATCTGTGGGACTGCTGAACGGTGACGGCAAGGGTCGTTGCGTACCATCGTACCTGTGTGGTGAACGGTTGCGTGTCCGGCGTTTCAGCGGGAGGAGGCAGGCGGGACAAGGGGGGGCGGGTGCGCGACGGAGGCCGGACCTTTCAGGAACCGTGGCCGCCGAAGGCAATCGTCGCCTCCGGGGCCGGTGCGGCGGCGACCTCGGCCATCCGCATGCGGTCGGCCGGCAGCGGCGGCGACGGGTTCCGCTCCGGCGACGGGGTGGTGCCCTTGTCGTTGCTGGCGCGCAGCAGGGTCCAGTAACCGAAGAGGTTGACCGGCAGGGCGTCGACCACCGACAGCCGGGTGCCGGCGATGAAATCGTTCACCGAGAGGTCAGGCCGGAAGCCGATGAGTCTGGACAGGGGGGAGACCAGCCGCTCCATGCCCCCCAGCAGGGGGTTGTCCGAGAGAAAATGGTTGACGATGAACAGTTCACCACCGGCCTTGCATACCCGGCGCATCTCCTCCACCAGCCGTTCCGGATGGGGCACCACCGAGGCCACGTACATGGCCACGACCTTGTCGAAACTGTTGTCGGCAAAGCGCATGGATTCGGCGTCCATCACCGCCAGCTCCTCCACATGGGCGAGGCCGTCGCGGCTGACGCGGGTCCGGGCGCGCGCCAGCATCTCCGGGGAGATGTCGATGCCGGTGAGCCGGACGTGGCCGGGGTAGAGCGGCAGGGACAGACCGGTGCCGACGCCGACCTCGAGAATTTTTTCGCCGGGCCGGCAGTCCAGCCGCTGGATCACCGCCTTGCGGCCCGGCTGAAAAAGCTGGCCGAAGTAAAAGTCATAGAGCCGGGCGTAGCGCTTGTAGGCCTTCTGGATCGCGATGATATCCATTTGACATTATGTTGTTTTTTTTGATGTTCGCAACGTCGGCCGCAGAAGCTTACCCTGGGGCGGGGTGGGCGGCAGGACGCCGGTGCATCCACCGTTGCGAGACTTATATACCCCCATCGGGGCTATTCGGCAAGGAGTGGGAGGTTTCGGCTCGCTTCGTCACGCTGTTCCCCGCGAAGACGGAGCATGTGCCGCGAGCGAGCGAAGCGCGGCGATCCAGTCCTTGCCGCGGTGACGGCCATCCCGGCTCCATCCTTTCCGGTGCACCCCGCCCATGGCGGACAACAGGGTTCCGGGATATCTTCCCCGGCAGGGGCCTGCTCAGGCGAGGGGGCGCTCGGGCAGGAGACCGCGGGAGAGGGTCATCGGGTCTGGGCCGTTGCCGCCGGCTCCATCGATCAGTACCCGCAGACCGTTGACGTGGGAGAGCAGGGTGTTGCTCTCGGCGTGGAGTTCCTCCGCGGCGGCGGCGGACTGCTCGGCGGTGGCGGCGTTGCCCTGGACGATGGCGTCCATTTCCTGCAGGGCGGTGTTGATCTGGCCGATGCCGGCGGACTGCTCGTGGGAGGCGGTGCTGATTTCCCGGATCAGCAGGGATGCCTCGCCGGTGGTGCCGACGACCTTCTCGAATTCGCCGTTGGTCCGTTCGACCAGGGCGGAACCCTCGTTCACCTTCGTCAGCGTCTGTTCGATGAGGGCGGCGGTTTCCCTGGCGGCCTCGGTGGCGTGCATCGCCAGATTGCGTACCTCGCCGGCGACCACTGCGAAACCCGCACCCGCCTCGCCGGCCCGGGCCGCCTCCACCGCGGCGTTCAATGCCAGCAGGTTCGTCTGGAAGGCGATCTCGTCGATGGTCCCGATGATGGTGGAGGTGCGTTGGCCGGCCCTGGCGATTTCGGCCATGGCGGCGGTCAGCGCCTGCATGGAATCCGCCGCCTGTTTCGCGATGGTATTGACCTCGGCCATGACCGCATCGGCCTGCTGGGCATTGTCGCTGGTCTTTTTTGTCATGGAATAGATCTCCTCCATTGCCGCCGCGGTTTCCTCCAGGGCGGCGGCCTGGCGGGTCGCGCCATCGGCCAGGCGCTGCCCGGCCGATGCCACCTGGCCGGCGGCCTCGGCGATGTTGTCCGAGCCGGCGGTGAGGCCGCCGGCGGTCGCGGTCAACGGTTTGGTGATGCCGCGGATGTTGATGAACGCGAGAAAGATGCCGCCGAAGAAGATGAGCAGGGCATCGGTCAGGACCATGAGCTTCATGGACCGGCTCTGCGCCAGCGAGTCGGCGGCGACCTGCCTGGAAGCGGCGTTGTTCAGGGTTTCGAACTCGCCGAGGGCGGCGCGCAGGCGGGTGCCGGCCTCGGCGGCGAGATCAGCCTGACGATCGGCCGCGACCCTGTCGCCGCTGCCGGCCGCGGCCAGCAGCGTTTCGGCGGCGGCGGTGTATTGCTCGTGGAGGGTGGCGATCTCCTCGATCTTGCCCAGCCAGCCTTCCCCGACCAGTTCCCGGTCGGCGGTGATGAGGTGCCGCAGACGGGCCAGGGTCTCGCCGGCCTGTTCGGCGAAGCGCCGGTGGCTGTCGAGATAACTCGCGTCGCCGTGGAGAATGTACTGGGCGGCGGCGAGTTCCTGCAGGGCGGTGACCGTGGCGGTCATGCCGCCCGCAAAGGCCAGGGGCAGATGGGTGCCCTGGAGATCGACGACGGATATGTCCATGCGCGCGGTCTTGACCAGGACCTGGACGGTGGCCAGGGTGGAGAGGAGGATGAGGGCGCCGAAGCCGACGCCGATTTTTTTGGCCAGGGGCAGGGAATGAAACGACATGATGGCTCTCCGATGGGTTTGATGGTGTTCCGTGGTCATTGGCGCGTCCGGTGCGCCGGTTCGGCGGGATGGCAATCGACGCCCTCCAGGGAAAGATATCTCCCTTCCCGGAGGAACTGGAAAAGATTGGCCGCCGGCACCGCGGGGCTGAAGAGATAGCCCTGGATCTGGTCGCAGCCGAAGCGGCACAGGGTGGCAAGCTGTTCCAGCGTTTCGACCCCCTCGGCAACAACCCGCAGCTGCAGTCGGTGCGCCATGGAGACCGTGGCGGCGACGATGGCCATGTCGTCGGGATTTTCCTGGATGTCGCGGATGAAGGTGCGGTCGATCTTGAGGGTGTCGATGGGCAGCCGCTTGAGGTAGTACAGGGAGGAATAGCCGGTGCCGAAGTCATCCACGGAAAGGGCGATGCCCATTTCCCTCAGCTGGCCCAGCAGGCCGATCGCCTTCTCCTCGTTGGTCATCACCATGCCCTCGGTGATCTCGAATTCGAGGGCGGAGCCGGGTAGGCCGGTTTCCGCGAGGATCGCCGCCACCCGGCCGACGAGACCTTCCTGATGGAACTGCCGCGGCGACAGGTTGACCGAGACGCGAAGGGGAAAGCCCTGATCGCGCCAATGGCGGACATCGGCGCAGGCGATGCGAAGGACCAGTTCCCCCAGGGGCAGGATCAGCCCGGTCTCCTCGGCCAGGGGGATGAACTCCGCCGGGGAGACCAGCTGCCCGTCGTTCCTCTGCCAGCGCACCAGGGCTTCGACGCTCTCCATGCGGCCGTCGGCGAGGGAGACCCTTGGCTGGTAGTGGACGAGAAATTCCTGTTTCAGCAGTGCCTTGCGGAGATCGTTTTCCAGGGTGAGGCGGCGCTGGACCTTGTCGTTGAGTCCCCTGGTGAACAGTTCATAGGTGTTCTTGCCCGCCTCTTTGGCCCGGTCGAGGGCGAGCCCGGCGTTCTTGATCAGATCACCAGGCGTCCGGGCGTCGTCCGGGAAGAGGGTGATGCCGATGCTGGCCGTCATGTGGAACTCGTGGCCGTCGACGACCAGGGGGCGGCTCAGACCTTCGATGATCCGGCGCGCCGCATCGGTGGACTCCTTGGCGTGGCCGATCCCCTCCACCAGGACGAGAAAGACGTCGCTGCCCTGGCGGGACACGGTGACCTCGTCGGCGAGACATCCCCGGATGCGGGCGGCGCATTCCTGCAGGAGCAGGTCGCCCACGGTGTATCCCAGGCTGTCGTTGACCCGCTTGAAATTGTCCAGGTCGACGAACAGCACCGCCACCTTGCCGCCGCTCCCCCGGGCATGTCCCACCGCCACGCCGAGCCGGTCGGCGAAGAGGACGGAATTCGGCAACCCGGTCAGCGCGTCATGCTGCGCCTGGAAACGGAGTTGCGCCTCGTTGCGCTTGACCGCGGTGAGATCATGGAACACGGCCACATAGTTGGAGACCTGGCCGCGGCCGTCCTTGATGGAGGTGATCGACAGCCATTCCGGATAGGTTTCGCCGTTCTTGCGGCGGTTCCATATTTCCCCCTGCCAGTTGCCCCGCTGGAGAAGTTCCTGCCACATTCCCTGATAGAAGACGGGATCGTGCCGACTGGACCTGAGAAGGCGCGGATTTTCGCCGATGACCTCCTCGGCCGCGTAGCCGGTGATGTCGGTGAAGGCGCGGTTGACGAACTGGATCTTCCCCTGGGCGTCGGTGATGGTGATGCCCTCGATGCTGCTTTCGAAGATCTTCGCCGAGAGCAGCAGGTCGTTCTGCGCCTTTTTCAGGAAGGTGACGTCCTGGATGATCCCCTCGATTCTCGCCGCCTTTCCCTGCGGGTCGAGGCAGGGTTCGACCTCGCCGTGCACGGCGAATTCCCGTGAGGCGCCGGTGAGCCGGCAGTCGATCTCCTGGGCTGCCCGCCCGTCCCGCGCTTGGAGAATGGTCTGTTTCACCCGCTCGCGGTCGTCGGCGTGGATGCGTTCGAGAAAGTCGTCCAGGGAGGCGATGGCGGCGGGGAGGCCGAAGACCGCCGCCATCTGTGGGGAGAGCAGGAAACGATCCGCGGCGATGTCCCAGATCCAGTGGCCCAGCCGGGCGATGGTCTGATTTCTGGCCAACCGTGCCTCGCTTTCGGCGATCCGCTCTTCCGCCTGCTTTTTCCGGATGATCACCGCCAGGGTGTTGGCCACCGCCCGGAGGAATTCCTCCTCCGTGCCGTTGCGCCGATGGCCGGCATGCAGGTAGAGGTTGAGCACGCCGATCAGTTCCTCCTCCCGGCAGATGGGGACGATGTAGTGGCCGTGATCCCGGACCGTGCCGGCGGCGCAGACATGGGCGGCGTTCATCCGTTCGGCGAAGACGAGGAGCCGTTCCTTGGCGGCCCTGCCGCACAGACAGCGGCCTTGCGGTACGGTGGCGCAGGATTCCAGCAGGCTGTCCTCCAGGTTGCGCTGGGCGCACATGACAAGCTCGCCGCCGGCCGGGGCCGGGCCCTGCCGCCAGAGAAAGACGCAGCCCTTCGCCTGGATCGGCAGCCAGGACAGGGAGTAGATCAGTTCCAGTCCGCGTTCGAGGATCTCCTGGAGGGACAGGGGGGCCATGCCGAGGAGGAGAAGGTCGTTGAGGACCTTTTGCTGCTCGGCCAGTTGCAGCTGCCCGGAGACGGAAGAACCGCCCATGATACCCCGGGATGGCGGGGCTGGAATGTTGCGCCCTCCCTTGCCGGCAAGAGGGAGATCGCCGGCGACGACACGACCGTCGGCGGTGGTCGGGGGCAGGGCTGCCGATGGCTCGCCGACGCAGCGCACGGGCTCCGGCGGGGAGGGGGTGTGCCGGCGCCGGCGGCACCGGAAAAACCCGCCGTCCCGGGGGAGAGGGGAGGGCGGCGGTGTGGCCGGCCAGGAGACGGTGAGGTGCAGGACGGAAGCGATGAGGACGAATTCAAGAAGTTGCGATGGGTGCGGGTACATGCTGTGGCCGATGCGCTTTTCGCCGCTGCGCAAGGTGCGCAACTGCTGCGATGTGGTAGTGGTAAAGCCGCCGGTCCGAGGACTGGGGCCAAAGTGGACCAAAAAGGTACAGTATGTTGCTGCGTTCGGCGATATGGCAAATTGTCGCGTGCGCCGGTCCGTGACGCTGTCGGCGGCGCCGGGGTAGACTGCGGGTCCAGGTCTCCGTCAAGGTCAGCTAATCAGCCGAAATATCGTGCAGCCGTTGATCGAACACTATCGGGAGCCGTTTTCATTTTCTGTTAGCTGATTATCTCGAATCTCCAGCCGGTTGCCAGCGAGGAGGAACTTCACAAGCTGGACGCCTGCCGGCGGGGCGTTTCTTTCGTTGCCGGCCAAAGAAAGGAACCAAAGAAAGGCCGGCCTTCACTTGCCCCCGCTGCGCGGGGGTTCCCTCCGTTCCTTGTCGCGGCCGGGCGCTGCGGAACTCGGCCCTGCGGGCCTCAGACAGCGGAGTCTCCGCCGCTGTCGCGGCTCCGCTTACCTGCTCGCGCTTTTTCCGGCCACTCCTGCGTCTCTCCGGCTGCGTGAAAATGGCATCCGGAATTGCGAGCAGAGACACGACTTCATCTCATCCGTTCGCTCTGAGCCTGTCGAGGAGTGCTCCTTTGTATGCCTCAGATTGGCTGAACTTCACTGGTAGTCAGGTTCTGAAATGAATATCAAGCGTTGCGATGCTGCCAAAAATCGTGTCCAACGACTTTCACGGGATCCTGGCTGCGGGTCCGCCGTCCTTTACTTTTCCGGATGGGTCAGCTACTATTCCTGCTGCGTAAGTTCTCCGCAGCGCGCGGAGCGGCAAGGTTTTGGGAAGGGCTTCAGTGGTTTTTCTCAAAAAGGCCTCCGGCGGCAATATGGAATTGGCCTTCTTCGTTGCCACGGGGGCTGTTTTTTTTGCAGGCGGCCGCTGGGCACCACATCTCCTTTGTCATCGGTCTGTCCGCATACCCTGGGTATGGCGCCGGACCTCTTTCGCGGATCTGCGGCACCCTGCACCCGCCTGCCTCGGTATGGAGGCGGCGAAGTCCGGGGCTGCGGCTTCGCAGGGTGGAGTTATGAACGAGACGAAAAAGGACAGGGGCGCCGGCCGGCCGGTTTCCGACGAGACGGTTCTCAAGGTCGCCAAGGAGATCGTGATGAAGTTCATCGAGGTCGGCCGCCTTTCCCCGCAGAATTTCGACGAGACCTTCCGCGCCGTCTACCAGTCCGTTCGCGCCACGGTGCGCGAGGAGTGATCCCGCCGCCGATTTCCTTCTCCGCCATGAACCAAGGGATGGTGCCATGACCCTCGATCCGAAAAAGAACGTCGCGCCGGCAGCGGTGCGCCGCGTCCACCTCATGGGCGTCTGCGGCACCGGCATGGGCGCCCTGGCCGGCATGCTGCAGCGCGCCGGCTATGCGGTGAGCGGCTCGGACAGCAACGTCTACCCGCCGATGAGCGATTTCCTTCGTGACCAGGGGATCAGCGTCCGGGAGGGCTACCGTCCGGAAAATCTGGAGCCGCGTCCGGATCTGGTGGTAGTCGGCAACGTCATCCGCCGGGACAACCCGGAGGCGCTGGCCCTGGCCGGGGCGGCCATCCCCTACCTCTCCTTTCCCCAGGCCCTGGGCCATTTCTTCATCGGCGACCGGGTTTCGCTGGTGGTCTGCGGCACCCACGGCAAGACCACCACCTCCTCCATGCTCGCCTCGGTGCTGGCCAGCGCCGGCTGCGAACCCTCGTTCATGATCGGCGGCATCGTCCAGGCCTTCGGCCGCAATTTCAACGTGAACGACGGTCCCCTGTTCGTCGCCGAGGGGGACGAGTACGACACCGCCTTTTTCGACAAGGGACCGAAGTTTCTCCACTATCGGCCGAAGGTGGCGGTGATCACCAGCATCGAGTTCGACCACGCCGACATCTATCACGACCTGGACGCGGTGGTCGCCAGTTTCGGGAAACTGGTGGCGATCCTGCCCGCCGACGGCCTGCTGGTGGCCAATCTCGACGATCCGGTGGTGGCGCGGGTCGCCGCCGCGGCGGCCTGCCCGGTGGCGGGCTACGGCCAGGGGCAGGAGAGGATGTGGCGCTTGGCGGCCGTCGCCCCTGTCGGCGACGGCACCACCTCCTTCGAGGTGTACCGCAACGGCGCTCCGTACGGCACCTTCGTGCAACGGATGGGCGGCAGGCACAACTGCATGAATGCCACCGCGGTGCTGGCGGTGCTCGATCATCTCGGGCTGGCACCCGCAACCGTCGCCCCCGGATTGGCCGCCTTTGCCGGGGTGCGGCGGCGACAGGAGGTGCGGGGCGAGGTGGCCGGCGTCACGGTGATCGACGATTTCGCCCACCATCCCACCGCCGTCGCCGAAACCCTAGCCGCGCTCCGCTCCCTGTATCCGGGCAGGAGGCTGGTGACCGTCTTCGAACCGCGGACCAATTCCAGCCGGCGGCGGGTGTTCCAGGATGCCTATGCCGGGGCCTTCGACGACGGCGATCTGGTGCTGATCCGCGAACCGCTGCCGCTCGCCGGCGTGGCCGCCGACGAGATGTTCTCCGCCGCCGAACTGGTCGCCGCCCTCCGCCTTCGCGGCCGGCCGGCCGCCGCCTTCGCCGATACCGACGCCATCCTTGCCCACCTGGCGGCCGAACTGCGTCCCGGCGATGTCGCCGCCATCCTGTCCAACGGCGGTTTCGACGACATCCATGCCCGCCTGCTGCGCCTGCTCGCCGAGCGGCCGCGCTCCCCGTCTCCGGCTGAATGATGATTCGGTAGGGCAGTGCCGGCCGGGCCGGCGCGGATGCGGCCGCCGATCGCGGCCGGTGGTGGTGCTTGCTTCCTATCCTTTTGTTTTTTCGGTGTTAATCGTCTTTTTTCGGATATCCGTACTACTACGGGTTTGTTTGATGAATGCTAATTCAGTATTTCCTTGACAGAGAGGGGGGTTTCGTTTAGAAACGTTGCAACGTATGCTCTTGTCTGCCGGGGTCGCTGCCGTTGCGGTTCCGGCGCAGAGCGCGTCGTTGAGTCCCCGCGGCCGGGTGTGCCGCCGCGGCGATTCGTACGGGTCCATCCTGTTTGACACGTTTCAGCAAAAGGAGCCCTGCCCGTGTTCGATCAAGTCGATCTCCTCTACGTCGCCGCCTTTCTCCTCGGCGGTCTTGGCTTCGCCATCGGCCCCTTCATCATCGCCCTGCTCTTCGCCCCCTCCCGCACCAGAAACTACGTCAAAAAAACCGGCCAGCTCATCGAGTGCGGCGTCGAGCCCATCGGCGACGCCTGGATCCGCTACGGCATCAACTACTATCTCTACGCGCTGATCTTCATCGCCTTCGCGGTGGACATCCTCTTTCTGTTCCCGGTGGCGCTGGTGTACGACAAGATCTTTCCCATCCGTGACTTCGTCGAGATACTCATCTTCGTCGGCGTTCTGTCCCTGGTGGTGGTTTATGCATGGAAGAAGGGGGTGTTCAAGTGGGAACGCAGGACATACCGTCGGCAATCGTAAGATTCGCCGCGCTGGACAAGCTGCTCGGCATCGGCCGGGCCAATTCCCTCTGGCCGATGACCTTCGGGCTTGCCTGCTGCGCCATCGAGATGATGGCCACCGGCGCGTCCCGCTTCGATCTGGCCCGTTTCGGCGCCGAGGTCTTCCGGCCGTCGCCCCGGCAGAGCGACGTGATGATCGTCGCCGGCACCATCAGCAGGAAGATGGCGCCGGCGGTGCAGACCCTCTACGACCAGATGCCGGAGCCCAAGTGGGTGATCGCCATGGGCAACTGCGCCATCTCCGGCGGCCCCTTCGTCTTCGAGGGCCAGTACGGCATCGTCGAGGGCGCCGACAAGCTTTTCCCGGTGGACGTGTTCATTCCCGGCTGTCCGCCGCGTCCCGAGGCCCTCATCGAGGGGATTCTCGAACTGGAGGAAAAGATCACCGGCTCGCGGCGCTGGCCGCGGGTGCAAGCGGGGTAAGCCATGATCAGCGACAAGGTGAGGAAGGATTTCGAAGGGCTGCTCGCCGCCGCCGGCGTGACCCAGCCCCCCCCGGCCGGCGAAGGCGAGCCGGCGCCAGCACCGGCGGGATCGCCCCGCATCGTCCCGACCGAGTATGCCGCCCGCGGCTTTCATCTCGATGCCACCGTCGTCCCTGACCAGGTCGTTGCCGCGGCCGAACTCCTCGACCGGCACGGCTTTTCCCTGATGGCGGTCACCGGTGTCGACTGGCTGAAGGAAGGGCAGATGGAGGTGGTGTACGACTACCTCCACTGGCAGGAACAGTGCCGGGTTGCGGTGCGGGCGCGGATCGACCGCGGCGCGCCGGCGCTGCCCTCCGTCCAGGGGATCTTCCCGGGCGCCAACTGGCATGAGCGGGAGACCCACGACTTCTTCGGCATCGTCTTCGAGGGTCATCCCGATCTCACGCCGCTGCTCCTCCCCGAAGACGCCGATTTCCACCCGCTCCTGAAGGACTACAAGCCATGACCGCCATTGTCGCCGACAAGCAGCAGGAGACCTTCGTCCTCAATCTCGGCCCCCAGCATCCGGCGACCCACGGCGTCCTTCGCGTCAAGCTGGTCATGGACGGCGAATACGTCGTTTCCGCCGAGCCGGTGCTCGGCTATATCCACCGCATGCACGAGAAGATGGGGGAGAACCGGACCTGGGCGCAGTTTCTGCCCAACATGGGCCGGCTCGACTACCTTTCCGCCCTGTCCTACAACCTCGGGTACGTGATGGCGGTGGAAAAGGCCTGCTCCATCCAGGTGCCGGAACGGGCCGAGTACATCCGGGTGATCACCACCGAACTCAACCGCATCTCCAGTCATCTCCTCTGGTTCGGCGCTTTCGTCCTCGACCTCGGCGGCTTCACCCCCCTGCTCTATGCCTTCGACGACCGCGAGCAGATCCTCGACCTGCTGGAATCGGTGACCGGCAGCCGGCTCACTTACTGCTACTACCGTTTCGGCGGCCTGTACAACGACGTCGACGATTCCTTCTTCCCCGGGGTCAAGGAGTTCCTCAAACGGCTGCGCGGCAGGATGCCCATGTACCACGCCCTGGTGACCAAGAACATCATCCTGCGCAAGCGGTTGGAGGGCATCGGCCCGATTTCGGCTGAGATGTGCCGGAAGTACGGGGCGAGCGGCCCGGTGCTGCGCGGCAGCGGCATCCAGTTCGACCTGCGCCGCAACGACCCGTACTCGATCTATCCCGAACTGGACTTCGACGTGCCGGTGTACACCGAATGCGACTGCATGGCGCGCTACAAGGTGCGCATGGACGAGATCGAGCAGTCGATGCGGATCATCGAGCAGGCCATCGCCAAGACCCCCGAGGGTCCGGTCAATGCCGAGAAGGTGCCCAAAAGCCTGAAGCCGCCGGTGGGGGATATCTACCATGCGGTGGAGGCGGCGCGCGGCGAGTTCGGCATCCGTCTGGTCAGCGACGGCAGCAACCAGGCCTACCGCATCAAGCTGCGCTCGCCCTGTTTTTCCAATCTGAGCCTGTTCGGCGAGGCGAGTTCTGGCATGCTCTTGGCCGACGCCCTGGCGCTGATGGGCAGCCTCGACCTGGTCATTCCCGAGATAGACCGCTAGTGCATTTCTTCAACCCTGCATATCCAAGCAGCAGGAAGGGGGGCAAGAGATGAGCGACCCGTTGCGTCTCATCGTTTTTCTCGTCGGCATCATCGCCTTCGCCGCATTGAACGCCGCCTATCTCGTCTGGGTGGAGCGCAAGGGCGCCGGCCACTTCCAGCGCCGGATCGGGCCCAAGGAGGTCGGTCCCTACGGTCTGTTGCAGCCCTTGGCCGACGGCATCAAGCTGATGACCAAGCAGCTCATCGTTCCCGACTGCGCCGACGCGGTCCTGTTCAAGGCGGCGCCGGTGCTGGTGATGATCCCGGCCATCGGCAGCTTCGTCACCATCCCGTTCAGCGAAACCCTGCTCGCCCGCGACATCAATATCGGCCTTTTGATGATCTTCGCCTTCGCCTCGGTGGGGGTGCTGGGCATCCTCATGGGGGGCTGGGGGTCGCGCAACAAGTACGGCATCATCTCCGCCGCCCGCGTCGTCTCCCAGAACATCGCCTACGAGGTACCGATGCTGCTCATCGTCGTCACCCTGGTGATGATCTCCGGCACCATGAACCTCAACCAGATGGTACAGCAGCAGCTGGGCGGCTTCTGGAACTGGAACGTGCTCAAGCTCACCGCCAGCCCCCTGATGCCGGTGCTGTTCCTGATGTTCTTCATCTGCATGCTGAGCGAGACCAACCGCGCCCCCTTCGACATGGCCGAGGCGGAGAGCGAGCTGATCGCCGGCGCCTTCACCGAATACTCGGGCATGGGCTTCGGCGTCTTCTTCATGGCCGAGTACGCCAACATCGTCATCGGCGCCTGCGTCGCCACCATCCTCTTTCTCGGCGGCTGGGACTGCCCCTTCGGCCTGTTCCCCGGGGTGCACTGGTTCCTGCTCAAGATGTACTTCCTCATCTTCACCGTCGTCTGGGTGCGCTGGACCTATGTCCGCACCCAGTTCTACAACCTGCTGAACCTGTCGTGGCAGGTTCTCATTCCCATCGCGCTGTTCAACCTGGTGCTGACCAGCGCCCTGCTGAAGGTGTTCTGATCATGAGCGGCTACTTCAAGGAACTGGTGGGCGGCACCTGGAGTCTCGCCGTCGGCATGGGGATCACCATCCGGAATTTCTTCCAGCCGGTGGTCACCATGCAGTACCCGTACGAGACGGTGAAGATGACCGCCCGCTTTCGCGGCCACATCGAGCTGATCCCGGACGAAGAGGGCAATCCCAGATGCGTTGCCTGCATGATGTGCGTCAAGGCCTGCCCTTCCAACTGCATCAGCGTGGTGGGCAGGAAGAAGACGGACGGCAAGGGCAAGGAGCCGGAAAGCTACATCCTCGATTTCACCACCTGCAGCCTCTGCGGCAGCTGCGTCGAAAGCTGCAAGTTCGGCGCGATCACCTTTTCCAAGGAATACAATCTGGCGAGCACCAGGAAAGAGGATTACATCTTCGACCTGCTGCGCCGTTTGCAGGAGAAAAAGAAATGACCCCCCTTGCCTCCACCCAGGGACTCACCGGGCTCGTCTTTCTCTGCACCGTGCTGTTCACCATCGGCGGCGCCTGGATCGCGGTGACCGCCCGGCGGCTGATCAGAAGCGTCGCCGGGCTCGCCCTCGCCTGCATCGGCCTGGCCGGCCTGTTCTACTTCCTCAACTCCCCCTTCGTCGCGCTGATGGAGATCCTCATCTACGTCGGCGCCGTCTGCGTCGCCATCGTCTTCGGCATCATGCTGGCGCCGCCCCGCATGGAGGACCGGCCGACCAAGCCCTTCAACCTGGGCGCCGCCGGCGGATTCGTCGCCGCCGGCATCTTCTTCCTCCTCCTCTACCGCATCGGCAAGCGCACCGCCTGGATGGTGGCCGGAGAGAGGCTCAACGACGGCTCGGTGGCCGAGATCGGCAGATCGCTCCTCACCACCTACAGCATGGTGTTCGAACTCATTTCCCTGCTCCTGCTGGTCGCCATCCTGGGTGCCCTGGTCGTCGCCCGCGCGGGCCGCACCCTTCCCGGCCGCAACTGAGCAGCATCGCGGAGTATACAGATGGATATCCTCGCCCTCCACAACCACCTCACCACCTACCTCACCATCGGCGCCCTGCTGTTCGCCTTCGGCCTTTTCGGTCTACTGCAGCGGCCGACCCTGATCGGCATGCTGATCTCCGGGGAACTGGTGCTGGGCGGCGCCATGCTCAACTTCATGGCCTTTAACCGGTTCTCGTCGCCGGATCCGACGGTGGGGCAGATCGTCACCCTGTTCATCATGGGCATCGCCGCCGCCGAGGCGGCCATCGCGCTTTCCATCATCGTCGCGGTCTACCGCAACTACCGATCCATCGGCACCGAGGATGTCACCGACCTGAACGGCTGAGGCCGGCGACGCAAACCTCCACAGGACAGGAATACAATGGAACCAGTCTACTCCTCCAAACTCGTCTTTGCATTGATGGCGCCGCTCGTCGGGGCGGTGCTGGTCATGCTCACCGGCAAGCGGGAAAATGTGCGGGAGTCCATGTCGTTTGTCGCCGCGGTGGCGATGTTCGCCATTGTCGCCTCCCTGATCCCCGATGTCCGCAGCGGCCGGATGCTGATCTACCCCATTTTCCAGATCCTGCCCGGCCTTTCGGTGACCCTGCGCGCCGACGCCTTCTCGATGATCTTCGCCATGGTGGCGTCGTCCCTGTGGATCCTCGCCGTCTTCTACTCCATGGGCTACATGCGCGGTCTCAACGAGCACGCCCAGACCCGTTTCAACGCCTGCTTCGCCCTGGCACTGTTCGGCGCCATCGGCACCGCCTTTTCCGACAATCTGTTCACCCTCTATCTGTTCTATGAGATCGTCTCGGTCTCCACCTATCCGCTGGTCGCCCACCACCAGGACGAGGAGGGCTACGACGGCGCGCGCAAGTACATCGTCTATCTCACCACCACCGCCAAGGGGCTGGTGCTGCCGGCGATGATCCTCATCTACGTGCTCACCGGCAGCCTCGACTTCGCCACCAACATCCATTCCGGCATCCTGCCGCCGGAGCTGGGCAAACCCCTGGTCACCGTGCTCTACGTCTGCTGCCTGCTCGGTTTCGCCAAGAACGGCATCATGCCGGTGCACCACTGGCTCCCCGGCGCCATGGTCGCCCCCACCCCGGTCTCCGCGCTGCTGCACGCGGTGGCGGTGGTCAAGGTCGGTGTCTTTTCCACCACCCGGGTGATGCTCTACGTTTTCGGCGTCGACCTGATGGACCAGTTCAACCTGGGTATCCCCACCGCCTACTTCGTCTCCTTCACCATCCTGATGGCCTCGGTGATCGCGCTCACCAAAGACAATCTGAAATCGCGGCTCGCCTATTCGACGGTGAGCCAGCTCTCCTACATCATCCTCGGCGTCGCCCTGCTCACGCCCAGCGGTGTCGAGGGCGGCATCGTCCACATCGCCAACCACGCCTTCTCCAAGATCACCCTCTTCTTCTGCGCCGGCGCCATCTATGTCGCCACCCACAAGAAGAACATCTCGGAGATGGGCGGCCTGGGGCGCACCATGCCGTTTACCTTCGCCGCCTTCGGCATCGCCTCGCTGTCGATGATCGGCGCGCCGCCGGTGGCCGGCTTCATCACCAAATGGTACCTGCTGCTCGGCTCCATGGAGGCGAGCCAGGTGGGCATCCTGCTGGTGCTGCTGGCCTCCACCCTGCTCAACGTCGGCTACTTCGCGCCGGTCACCTTCCGCGCCTTTTTCGGCAAGCGGCCGGAGGGGGAGGGCGAGACCGGCATCCGCGAGGCGTCGCCGGCAATGGTGGTCCCCCTGTGCATCACCGCGATCATCTCGGTGATCATCGGGATCTATCCTGATTTCTTCATGACCTTCGTCAAGGCGGTGACAGGATGATAGTCAATCTCATACAGTTCTTCCGCGACCGGCTGAAAACGGTGATCAAGCTGTGTTACGCCGGTCTGGCGCTGCTCGTGGTCTGGGACGCGCTCCTGGTCGACAAGCACCACGCCCACACCTGGGCGGAGCATCTGCCCGGTTTCTGGGCTCTGTTCGGCTTCGTCGCCTGCGTGCTGATCATCATCGTCTCCAAGTGGTACGGACACCTCGGCATCATGACCCGGGAGGATTATTACGATGAATAACATCTGGATCCATCCGGCGGCGATCATGGGGCTGGGCGCTCTGCTCATGCCGCTGGTGCCGCGGGCGCTGAAAAAGGCCTATCTGCTCATCGTGCCGGTGCTCGCCTTTCTCGCCGTGCTGTGGATGAACGGCAGATGGGGCACCTACGGCGTGCTGCACGTGCTGGACTTCGAGCTGATCTTCGGCCGGGTCGATCGCCTCAGCCAGGTCTTCGGCCACATCATGACCCTGATGTGCATCATCGGCACCCTCTACGGGCTGCACGAAAAGGAAGACGCCCAGCACATGGCCGCCTGGCTCTATGTCACCGGTTCGCTGGGCACCCTCTACTGCGGCGATTTCGTCACCCTCTTCGTCTTCTGGGAACTGATGGCCTTCGCCTCCGTGTTCCTGGTCTGGTTCCGCCGCCGCGAACAGTCGCTGGCCACCGGCTACCGCTACCTCCTGGTCCATACCGCCGGCGGCCTCGCCCTCTTGGCCGGCTTCGTGCTGCGCTGGAAGATGACCGGCTCGCTGAGCTTCGAGCAGCTCGACGTCCACCATCCCGATCTTTCCACCTACCTGATCATGATCGGTTTCATCTTAAACGCCGCGGTGCCGCCCCTGCACGCCTGGCTGCCCGACGCCTACGGCGAGGCCACGGTGGGCGGTGCGGTGTTCATGTGCGCCTTCACCACCAAGACCGCGGTCTACGCCCTGGCCCGCGCCTGCGCCGGCATGGAGATCCTGGTGCCGCTCGGGGTGATCATGGCGCTCTATGGCGTCGTCTACGCGGTGCTGGAAAACGACGCCCGCCGGCTGCTCGCCTACCACATCATCTCCCAGGTCGGCTACATGGTGGCCGGCTGCGGCATCGGCACCGAGATGGCGATCAACGGCGCGGCGGCGCACGCCTTTGCCCACATCCTCTACAAGGGACTCCTGTTCATGGGCTGCGGCACCGTCCTGCACATGACCGGCAAGAGCAAGTTCACCGAACTGGGGGGGCTGTGGCAGAAGATGCCGCGCACCTTCGTCTACACCCTCATCGGCGGCCTTTCGATCTCCGCCTTCCCCCTGTTTTCCGGCTTCGTCTCCAAATCGATGATCGTCGCCGCCGGCTTCAGCGAGCACATCTACTGGGCCGCCTTCCTCCTCACCCTCGCCTCCGCCGGTACCTTCCTCCATACCGGCCTCAAGGTTCCCTACTTCATCTGGTTCGGCGAGAACAACTGCTCCAAGGAAACCTGGGAGAAGGCCGCGGATCCGCCCTGGAACATGGAGTGGGCGATGATCATCGCCTCGTTCCTCTGCATCTTCATCGGCTGCTACACCCCCTACCTGTACAACCTGCTGCCCTATCCGCAGGCGGCGGCCGAGTATCACCCCTATACCCAGTACCACCTGGCGGAGAGTCTGCAGATCCTGCTGTTTACCGCGCTGGGCTTCTTCCTGCTGCTGAAGAAGCTCAAGCCCGAACCCAAGATCAGCATCGATCTCGACTGGTTCTACCGCAAGGGGGCGCGTGTCTTCATGTGGATCGCCAGCAGGCCCATCCAGACCGTCGACAACGCCTGGGGGGAATTCTACCGCTACTGCGGCATGTTGCCGCTGATGACCTTCGCCCGCTTCTGGTCCTGGTTCGACTGGAACGCCATCGACGGCGTCGTCGACGGCGTCGCCCGCTCGGTGCGTGGCCTCGGCGGCGGGGTGCGGCGGCTGCAGGCCGGTCAGATGCAGATCAACATGTTCTACGCGGTCACCGCCATCGCCGTGCTGCTGGTGGTCTTCGTTCTCGCCTGACGGGCGGTTGACTCGATGGAGCCGCGGTGCGCGGTTTCGTCCAAAATGATGCAAGAGGTTGATGGGCATGGATTTCCTTCTTCTCCATGACGGGAGTTACCCGATCCTTTCCACGCTGATCTTTCTGCCGCTGCTGGGGGCGCTCTTCCTGCTCTTTCTCCCGGGCGACAATATGGCGCGGATCTGGGCGATGGTGGTCACCGTGCTCACCGCGGTCCTGTCCCTGCCGCTCTACACCGGCTTCGACATCACCACCGCCAAGTACCAGTTCGGCGAACATGTCGCCTGGGTGCCGGCGCTGGGGATCAACTACACCCTGGGCATCGACGGCATCAGCCTCTTGCTGGTGCTGATGACCACCCTGCTCATGCCGCTCTGCGTGCTGGGTTCCTGGCGCTACATCCAGAAGCGGGTGAAGGAGTTCATGATCTGCCTCCTGATCATGGAGACCTCCATGCTCGGCGTCTTCGCCGCCCTGGACTTCGTCCTGTTCTACATCATGTGGGAGGCGATGCTCATCCCCATGTACCTGCTCATCGCCATCTGGGGCGGGCCGCGCAAGACCTACGCCTCCATCAAGTTCTTCCTCTATACCCTGGCCGGCTCGGTGATGCTGCTGGTGGCGATCATCGCCCTCTACCTGGTCAACGATCCGCACACCTTCAGCATCCCGGCGATGATGGGGCAGAACTACTCCTTCACCTTCCAGCTCTGGGTGTTCCTCGCCTTCTTCCTCGCCTTCGCCATCAAGGTGCCGATGTTCCCCTTCCACACCTGGCTGCCCGCCGCCCACGTCGAGGCGCCCACCGCCGGTTCGGTGGTGCTGGCCTCGGTACTGCTGAAGATGGGCACCTACGGCTTTCTCCGCTTCTGCCTGCCCATCACCCCGGAGGCGTCGCTGGCCGCCATGCCGTACGTCCTTGGCCTGTCCATCGCCGGCATCATCTACGGCGGCTTCACCGCGCTGGCCCAGAGCGACATGAAAAAACTGGTCGCCTATTCCTCGGTGGGGCACATGGGTTTCGTCACCCTGGGCATCTTCGTGATGAACGGCAACGGCATCGAGGGGGCGATCCTGCAGATGATCAACCACGGCGTCACCACCGGCGCCCTGTTTTTCTGCGTCGGCATGATCTACGAGCGCACCCACAGCCGCGAGCTGGCCCTGGCCACCGGCGTCGGTAAGCACATGCCCCTGTTCGTCACCTTCCTCGCCTTCTTCTCCCTTTCCTCCCTGGCCTTTCCCGGAACGAACTCCTTCATCGGCGAGTTCATGATCCTGGTGGGCGGTTTCGCCTACAGCAAGGCCCTGGCCGCCTGCGCCATCCCCGGCGCGGTCCTGGCCGCCGCCTACATGCTGCGCATGCTGCAGAAGGTGGTCTGGGGCGGTACCCACAATCCCGATCAGTCGGCGCTCGTCGATCTCAACCTGCGTGAGATCGTGACTCTCGCGCCGCTTCTGGTGTTCGTCTTCTGGATCGGACTGCGGCCGGCGCCCTTTCTCGATGTGTTGCACGTGACCGTCAACAACCTGCTGGCCCAGGTCGATGCCGCCCACCCCGGGGTGCTGCAGATGGCGCAGACCGCCGCGGTTGGCGCGAAAACCTTGGTCCTGCCCTAGGGTTGGGAGGAATACACATGAACCTGATGCTGTTTGCCCCGGAACTTGTCCTGCTGCTCGGCAGCCTGCTCCTCTTCGTCGTCACCCTGGGCGAAGGGAGGGGGGGCCTGGCGCGCAATCTGAGCGTGCTCGTCGGCCTCGTGCTTCTCGCCGTCACCCTCGCCACCCTTGGCAGGGAAGGGGAACTCTTTTTCGCCGCCTACCGTGTCGATCTGTTCTCCCAGCTGTTCAAGGCGCTCATCGCCTTCGGTTTCCTGCTGGTGCTGCTGTTCAACCGGTCGCTGAAGGACGTGGCCGAGGATGTCCGCCCCGAATACTACCTGTTCATGACCCTGTCCACCACCGGTCTCGTCATGCTGGTTTCCAGCGTCGAGCTGCTCACCCTCTTCATCGCCCTGGAACTGTCTTCCTACTCCCTCTACCTGATGGTGCCGATGCGCGACGACCGCCACGGCATGCGGGCGCAGATGGAGGCGGCGATCAAATACCTGATGTTCGGCGTCGTTGCCACCGGCATCATGCTGTTCGGCATGAGCTACCTGTTCGGCCTCACCGGTACCACCTACCTGCACAAGCTGCTGCCCGCCCTGCACTCCCTGGGTGCCACCCCGGCGGTGGTCTGCGGTCTCGCCATGGTGTTGGGCGGTTTCTTCTTCAAACTGGCGGTCTTCCCCTTCCACTTCTGGGTGCCCGACGTGTACCAGGGGGCCAATAACGCCACCACCGCCTTCATCGCCTCGGTGCCCAAGCTGGGAGCCGTCGCCCTGTTGATCCGCATCACCATGCTGATCTCGCCGGAGGGGCAGATGGTGGTCAACCTGATGATGGTGGCCGCGGTCTGTTCCATGTTCTACGGCAACCTCTCCGCCCTGGTGCAGAAGGACATCAAGCGCATGCTCGGCTTCTCCGGCATCGCCCATGCGGGCTACGTGCTCCTCGGGCTGATCACCCTGAAGGACTCCGGCTATGCCGCGTCGATGTACTACATCGTCGGTTATCTGCTGATGAATCTCGCCTGTTTCCTGGTAATCTGCACCGTGTCCAGGGAAGGGGAGAACGTGCTGATCGAGGATCTGAGCGGCCTGCACAAGCGCTCGCCGCTGCTTGCCCTGACCCTGCTGGTCGGCATGTTCGCGCTCGCCGGCATTCCTCCCTTCGTCGGCTTCATGGGCAAGTTCTTCCTGCTGGCCGGCGCCCTGCAGCAGGGATACCTCGCCCTGGTCATCCTGGCGGCGCTCAACACCGCCATCTCCATCTACTACTACCTGTCAGTGGTGCGGGTCGCCTTCTGCACCGATCCCGAGGAGCGGCCGGCGGTGGCGGTGGACGGTCTCACCGGCCTGGTGAGCGTTTTCCTGATGGTGATCATTCTCGCCATGGGCTGCATGCCGACGCAGGTGATGGAGGTCGCCACCCAGGCGGTGGGCGCCATCCTCTGAGCGGCGGCGGCACGCCGATTGCCGCCTGCCGGGCCGTGCCCGTGCGCGGGCGACCGCCCTTGCCCGGGCGGTCGATATTTGTCGGCGGTTGTGGTACAGTGCTCCTGCCGGCCGCGATGATGCACGAGGGGGGGAGCCGTTACCGGGGAGGCCCCGCCGAACCTGGCCATGGCCGGCGGGAGCTGTGCCAATGCCGACCGGACCTCCTGCAGCAACCTACCGTCCTTTCGACTGTCTCTCCGCCCTGAAGGCGCCCAGCCAGGGCGCCGCAGCCGACAGCCGCTTCGCCGCCCTGGGAGCCGATCTCCAGCGGCTTGCCGCCCTCCACAACAGCGACGACGATCCCTCCCTATTCCGGCGACTGATGCATGATGTCGAACCCTTTGCCAGTCCGCCAGGGCTGCCGAAGCGATGCGGGGAGACCCCGGTTTTCCGTGCGCCGCCCACGACCCGGCAGGAGTTACGGCGGCTGGTCGACGAGGGGCGCGGCTTCGTCGTCTCTCTTACCCCGGAATACCTGCAGGGCAGGGCGGTGGACGTGGCGCCTACCCTGGTGGCGCGACTGCGCGACGGCGAGTTCGCCATCCAGGCGCATCTCGACCTGCACGGCTACGGCGCCGCGGATGCGGCGGAGATCTTCCATCGTTTTCTCGACGAGAGTGTCGCAAGGGGATTGCGGACGCTTTTGATCATCCATGGCCGGGGATTGTCCTCGGCCGCGGCGCCGGTGCTGAAGGGCGAGATGGTCAAATGGCTCTGCCGCGGCCGCTGGCGGCGCTGGGTGATGGCCTTTGCCAGCTCCCCCGCCGTTCATGGCGGCGCGGGGGCCACCTGCGTTCTGCTCCGCCGTCGCCCCCGCGCCGGTAAAATTCACGTTCGCTGCGACTGTCTGCCTGGAGAGTGCGCATGATCATCGCTACGGTCAGGGAGCTCAAGACCCTGGAGAACCGGGTGGGGCTGACCCCGGACGGGGTGGCCGTCCTGGTCGGCGACGGCCACCGGCTGCTGGTGGAGTCCGGCGCCGGCCTCGGCGCCGGATTCAGCGACGAGGACTACCGCCGCGCCGGAGCCGCGATCGTCGATGCCGATCACGCCTGGCGGGCGGAACTGGTGGTCAAGGTCAAGGAACCGCTGGCCTCGGAATACCCTCGCCTCTCCGGCCAGATCCTGTTTGCCTTCCTGCACCTGTCCGGCGTGCCGAAATCGCTCACCGAAGCCCTGCTGGCGAGCGGGACCACCGCCATCGCCTATGAGACGGTCACCGATGTCAACGGCAGACTGCCGCTGCTTGCGCCGATGAGCGCGGTCGCCGGCAATATGGCGGTCACCGTCGGCGCCTGGTATCTGGCCCGGATCAACGGCGGCAAGGGGGTGCAGCTCGGCCGTGTCCAGGGGGAACGGCACGGCCGGGTACTGGTCATCGGCGACGGAGTCGTCGGCCGGCATGCGGCGGCAGTAGCCGCCGGCATGGGGGCTGCCGTGGTCATTGCCGGCCGCCACCCGGAGCGGCGCGAAGAGTTGCGGCGGCATATCCATCCAGCAATCGACTACCTTCCTTCCACTCCGACGGATATCGCCAACCAGGCGCGGGCCGCCGATCTGGTGGTGGGGGCGGTGCTCCTGCCCGGCGCGCGGGCGCCGCGGGTGGTGACCGGCGAGATGGTTGCCGGCATGGAAGCCGGCTCGGTGATCGTCGATGTCAGCATCGACCAGGGCGGCTGTGTCGAGACCTCGCGACCGACCAGCCATGCCGACCCCGTCTTTCGCGTCCACGACGTCATCCATTACTGCGTCACCAACATGCCGGGCGCCTACCCGCGCACCGCCACCATGGCGCTCACCGCCGCCACCCTGCCGTACGTGCGGACACTGGCCGCCGGCGGACTCCCGGCGGTGGCCACCGACGAACATTTCCGCCACGGGGTCAATACCCATCGTGGCAGGATCACCAGCGAACCCGTGGCGCGGGCCCTGGGCATGACCGATGTCTTCTCCGATTCCTTCCTGCCGCAGACTGCACGAATATCGCGAAAAAAATAGAAGAAACCGGGGGCACTCCCCATGTTTCCTCCCTGGGGGGGAAGGTGCGGTGGTGGGCAGTATTCCTCGGACTCTGACCTTCCGGTTGCCTACTCCCCTTTTCCTCTTTTGCGCGAAGAAGGCGCCATCGGGCCGACCGACCCCTACTCGGCCAACCCGGTGGCGGCGATGCGCGCCATGTCGAGGCAGCTCCGCATGTCGGCGTCGATCTGTTCCGGCGGATTCTGCAGTGTCCCCTGCATGGCCACCGAGCGGATATCGGTAAAGCCGATGAAGCCGAAGATGGTGCGCAGGTAGGTTTCCTGGTAATCGTAGGTCTGTACCGGATTGCCGGGGGGGTAAACGCCGCCGCGCGCCAGGAGCAGCATCAGCGGCCGGCCGGTCACCAGGCCGCTGTAGCCCTTGTCCGCGGAATAGCTGAACGTCAGACCGGGTTGGACGATCACGTCGATGTACTGCTTCAGGCGGTAGGGGATGCCGAAATTCCACATCGGGCACGACAGCACGTACAGGTCGAACCGTTTGAAGTGGTCGATGACCTCGATAACGCCCTGCCACGCCGCCTCGGCTTCATCCCGCGGCTCTTGCCCCGCCAGCACCGCGTACTTGGCCCGGGCCGCCGGCGCCTGGAACGACGGGATGTCGGCCTGGCGCAGATCCAGGGTCTCGATGCGGGCCGCCGGCCTGGTCTGCCGGTAGCTCTCCAGGAAGGCCTCGGCAAGTCGGCTGGAGTACGACTCTCTTCGCGGACTGGCAAGGATGTGCAGGACATTGGTCATGTTCGATTCCTCCGGTTATTTTCTGTGGCTTCGGCGGACAACCCCTGCCGCCGCACCCGCAAAACTCACTCGGCGATCGCCTTTTCCCCCGCCAGAACGTGGCGCAGGGCCGCTGCCAGCAACTCGGCCTCCGGTGCCCGCAGGCCACTCCAGTCGGAACTCTGCCGGAAGCGGGCGACCTCCTCCTGCCAGCGGCCACGGTAGTCGACCGCGGTCTCGAAGATGTTCTTGGCCGCCCCGTCGGTTTCCTGGTTGCCGGTCTCGAAGTAGACGAGCATGATCTGCAGCAGTTGCCGGGCGGTGGGGGCGTCCATCCCGGACCTGCTCCCGTTTTCGTTCCCTGCTAGATTTTCCGACCCTTTCACGGGCATCCCCCAACCTCACCGTCCCGCCGGTGTCGTGGACAAGATGTGGATTGATCTCCATGCTGTCGCAACCGCGCGTGCCGGAGAAGGCATCGCGCAGCGGCCGGAAGAAAACGGCGGACTGCGGCGGTGCAGGTAATCGAGCCAAATGCTCTGGCCGTGTCCCTGCAGTGCCAGCAACGGATTCTTCACCATAACCGCCACCGGTCTATCCGCCTATCCCGCCAGCAGCTGCCGCACGTGCCCGGCGATGGCCCCGGCAGAAATTCCTTCGAAATCGAGCAGTTCGCGCGGCGTGCCGCTTTTGGGTCGATGAAGGACCGCGAGACTCGCCACCTTTACCCCATTTTCCCACAGGGCGCTGCGCACTGCCTCGCCGATTCCCCCTTCCGGGTAGTGGTCCTCGATGGTGAGCAGCAGGCCGGAGGTTCGGGCCGCCCGGCGCAGGGTGGCGGCGTCCAGCGGTTTGATGCTGTAGAGATCGATGACCCCGGCGGCGATTCCCTCCGGTTGCAGCAGATCGCTGGCGGCAAGCGCCTCGTGCACGGTGACGCCGGCGGCCACCAGGGTAACCCGGTCGCCGGCGCTGCTCCGCAGCACCTTGCAGCCGCCGATGGGGAAATCTTCTTCCTGGTCGTACAGCACTGGAGTGTCCATTCGGGTGGTGCGCAGGTAGACGATGCCGTGGTAACGGGCGGCCTCCGCCACCAGCTTTTCGGTGCTCACCGCGTCCGAGGGGTAGAGGACCACGCCGCCGCGGATGGTGCGGAAAAAGGCGATGTCCTCCAGCCCCATCTGGCTCGGGCCGTCCATGCCGATGGAGACGCCGGCGTGGGAGCCGACGAATTTGATGTTGGCGGCGGAATACTGGCTCATGCGGATCTGATCGTAGGCGCGGCTCATGAAGGCGGCGAAGGTGGAAACGAAGGGGATCTTGCCGCGGCAGGAGAAGCCGAGGGCGGCGCCCGCCATGTTCTGTTCGGCGATGTACATCTCGAAAAAACGGTCCGGATGCGCGTCGCGGAAATATTCCGCCATGGTCGAATTGCTCACCTCGCCGTCAAGGCCGACGATGGCAGGGAATTCCGGGTAGAGACGCTTGAGGGCGTTGCCGTATGCGGTGCGGGTCGCCAGTTTGTCGCCGATCCGGGCGGCCGGCGGCGGTGCCGCCACCGCCTTGCGGTTTGCCGGCTGCAGCGGATCGGGCGCGGTGATCCTTCCGTGTATCTCCACATCCACCGCGCCGAGTTCGGCGACTGCCCGTTCGTACTCCTCCCGGCCCAGCGCCTTGCCGTGCCAGCCGTTTCTGTCCTCGATGAACGACACCCCCTTGCCCTTGACCGTCCGGGCGATGATCATCGTCGGCCGGTCGTGGGTGGCGGCGGCCTGGCGGTAGGCAGCGATCACCGCGTCCAGGTCGTGGCCGTCGATCACCCGAGCGTGCCAGTCGAAGGCCTCGGCCCGTCTCCGGTAGGCATCGAGATCGTGGCCGTACATGGTTGCACCCCGCTGGCCGAGGCGGTTGACGTCCACTACCGCCGTCAGGTTGGCCAGCCGGTAGTGGGCGGCGAGGTGCATCGCCTCCCAGACCGAGCCCTCGGCCATTTCGCTGTCGCCGAGCAGCACGTAGGTGCGGTAGGGCAGGTTGTCCAGGCGGGCGTTCAGCGCCATGCCGAGCCCGATGGACAATCCCTGGCCAAGGGAACCGGTGGCTGCGTCGGCATAGCGGAAGGTGACCGTGGGATGCCCTTCCAGGGGGCTGTCGAATTTGCGGTAGGAGAGAAGGTCGTCCCGGGACACCCTGCCCGCCGCCGCCCACAGGGAATAGAACAGCGGCGAAGCATGCCCCTTGGAGAACAGCAGCCGGTCGTTGTTCGGGTTCTCCGGGCGGTCGAGATCGTAACGGAAGCAGCCGCCGAAGAGCAGGCCCGTGGTCAGTTCCACCGCCGACAGGGAGGAGGACGGATGACCCGAGCCGGCGCGGCTGGTCATGGTGAGGATGTTGAAACGGATCTGCCGTGCGATCGCCTCCAGTTCCGTCTTGCTGGCCGCTGCCGTCATCTGCCGCCTCCTTTGGCCGTCGGGTTGCTGATTGCCGTCCCTGTCGCTGGCGACGCAAGTTTCGCACCACCTGCCTTACCTGCCGCCGGCACGGTCCGGCGGGCAGGATACGCGTGGCATCCGCACGGTACCTGCCGCTGCCTGTTTCTTACCTCTCGCGTCATTTCGATCCTGCGCAGCAGGAATGCGTCCTTCGAAACGGGACAGCCTTCCGCACTCTCAGGTATGGGAACGGGCCGCTGATCATGGCGATCGGTTGTCCTGCGGCCGCAAATCCGCCAGCCGGGCGAGGAGCGTTCTGATAAAGGCCGGCAGATCCGCCGGGCTGCGGCTGGAGATCAGGTTGCCGTCCTCGACCACTTCCCGGTCGACGAACGTGGCGCCGGCATTTTTGATGTCCTGGACCACCGATTTCCAGCCGGTGATGGTGCGGCCGCGGAGGACATCGGCGCTGATCAGCAGTTGCGGCGCATGACAGATGGAAAACACCGGCTTGTCCTGGGCCATGAAGCGACGAACGAAGGTGACGGCATTTTCATCGGCGCGCAGCCGGTCCGGCGAGTAGCCGCCGGGGATGAGCAGGGCGTCGAATTCGTCGGGCTCGGCGTCGGCCACGGAGCGGTCGATGCTGGTCGCGGTCTTCCTGTTCTTGCCGTATACCTTCACCCCGGCCTCCAGTCCGATGTTGGCCACCTGATGACCGGCCGACTCCATGGCCCTGACCGGCTCGACGTATTCATCATCCTCGAACATGTCGGTGACGATCACTGCGATTCTCGCCATCGTTCCCTCCTGGATGGAAATGAGAAAATTCCCCGCCGGGAAAGGAGTTCACTCGACGATGCGTTGGAACCCTCCGGCGGGATATTGATTCCGGATGGATCAAGAAAGATGCCAGCAACGGAAATTATTCAAGGGCAACGTCCAACCCGGTCACCGCTGTCATGACACTGTACAATGGAGTTTTTTCAGAGTAATGAGTGCAGACAGGCGGAACGGCCCTGCCCCCGGAAAGGGTGGCCGCGACAGGTCAGCGCCCGCCGTGGCCGCTCAATTGCGAACCTTGTCCAGTGCCCTGGAGCTGATCGGTGTTTGTTCGTATCCCTTGCCATAGTCCGCCGGTATTCCGCTCCCTGGCGTGGCAGGTACTGTTGCTGCTGGCCGTGTGCTGCGGCTGCAGCACGGGCATACATCCCGAAACCCGGCCGGCCACCCGCCGTGTGGTCTATGCCGTTGCCGGCGACGCCACCAGGAGCCTGCTGCACCGCTTTGCCCCGGTATACACCGTCGTTGAGGAAAATCCGAGCGATGACCGCATCGGCCGGGCCGCCATCCGCAGGGACGACACCGGAGCCGAGGAAACCTACGTCGATCCCCGCCAACCGGTCGTCTACGCCGAGGAAAGGATGGTGAACCTGCCCGGAGGGGGCGGATTCCGCAACCTCATCTATCGGGTGCATTTTCCGGCGGTTCCTTTCCGGTTGCTGCCCCTGCAACTGACGGCGGGGCGCAATGGCGGGCTGATCGTCATCATCAGCCTGGACAGCGACAACCTCCCCCTGCTGGTGACCACCGTCCACACCTGCGGCTGCTACCTGGCCATGTTTCCCACCTCGAATCTGAAAAGCGCAGAGTTGCCGCCGGGGTGGAACCCGGAGAAACAGGAGGTGTACGGCATTTCCCTGCCGGGGACCCTCCGTGCCGATCCCGCCTGGGCCGATGCGGTGCCGGTGGTGATGGTGACCGGGGAGATGCACCGGATCGCGGGCATCGCCATGGTTCCGCGGCAGCGGATCCTTGCAGGGATCGAACCCGTGGCATTGACCGTGATGCCCATGGCCGCCCTGGAAAGGCTGCCGCTCCCCGACGGCGGGTACTCCTCCTTTTTCCATGAAGAGGGGAGGGAGAAGGGCTATGTGAAGGGAAGCGACAAGGTGCTGGAGCGTTTTCTCATCGGCTGGTGGGCCCTCGACTGGAATGTCGGGGCGGACAAGAAGCTGGGGCTCCCGGAGGAAGGGGGCGCCGTATTTTATACCAGCCTGAAATTCTGGGATCGGCATCGTTCGGATCTGCGTGATTTCCCCAGATTTCTTGATTACTGGGGGTGGAATCTGCCGGGGCATTGACCGGGGCGCGGCTGCCCTGATCCGGATTTCTGCCGGATTTCCGCGGTTTATTGACTTTTCTCCAGCCGCAATCAACAATATGCTATTGTCCTTCCGTACCGAGCTGAAAAGGGGCGGGATACCCATCGATCACCATCAATTCCCTCAGGAAAAGACCATGCACACCGACATGCCGGCGGCAGGAAAAGGATTGTGGACGTTGGACGGAATACGCGGGGTGATCGCCCGGGTCGGCGTGGTTTTCCTGCCCATTGCGTTCATCCTGGCGGGAAATGTTTCCTCCAGCCATGCCGCGCTCCTCGACACCGGTTCCTGGTTTCTGCGCGCCGCCACCCCGACGCCGCTCCTGTACACCGTCGTCCGGGGCGGCGAGCTTTTCGTTGCCGCCGGCGAGGGCACCATCGACTACGGCAACGGCAGCTGGGCCCGCTCGGGCGCCGGTGCCATGCGGGTTTCCGGCGATGGCGCAAGATGGATCGACCTGGCGGGGGCCGCCTCTCTCCCGATTCTGCGGGGCGTTGCCTACGGCACTCTACGCCGGGACGAGGAAATCTACGTCGTCGTCGGCGACGGCAAGACCGTCCTCACCTCGGCCGACGGTTTGGTCTGGCAGACGGGGACGCTGCCCGTGGAGATCTCTCCCACCGCCGCCGCCTACCGCTGCCTGGATACGGAAGCCGTTACCGGCCGTTGTCTCGGCGGGATCTTCGTCGTCGTCGGCGGCAACGGCATCCTGACCTCGCCCGACGGGCTCAGCTGGACCGAGCGGAAACCCACCCCGGCAGTGCAGCCCGCCAACCTGTTCCAGTCCCTGAAGGCGGTAGTTTTCGACGGCAGCCATTTCGTCGCGGTGGGCGGTTCCGGCAGCGCCCGCATCCTCACCTCCGCCGACGGCCTCTCCTGGACCGACGTCAGCCCGGCGGTGAGCAGCGACCTGCTGGCCGTCGCCCATGGCAACGGCGTCTGGCTCGCGGTCGGCGGCTATTACGCCAACTTCTCCAACCGGACGACCATCCTCCGTTCGACCGACCGGATCAACTGGTCCGACGTTTCGGCCAATTCCCCCGACACCTACGACAAGGGCATGGCGGTGGCCTATTCCGGCAGCGACTTCGTCCTCGCCAAAGGCTCGTCGGGCAGTTCCACCCTCTTCACCACCCCCGATGGCCTGACGTGGACCACGGTCACCCTCCCCAACGGTGTCATCTCCGGATTCAACGGCCGCGCCTTCGCCCTGGGAGCGGATACCCTGGTGGGGGTGGGCGAGGGCGGCTTCACCTCGGTGGGCGTCATCCAGAGTTCCAATTCCCTGCGGTCGCGCAAGGGCGGCAGCCGCGACAACCCCTTCACCCTTTTCGACTCGGACGATCAGCCGCCCTCGCGGGTGGGATTGCCGGTCTACCGGGTCAATACCGCCGCCCTCAATCTGGTGGTCGAGGGCAGCCTTTTTTACATGAAGACGCGGGGGGTGCCGCTCGATCTGCGCCTGACCTTCAACGCTTCGCCGGACGCGCTGCCGGGCATGTTCGGCAAAGGCTGGAATTTTTCCCATGTCGCCAGCCTGCACTGGGGCAGGGCCACCGCCACCCTCGACACCGGCGCCGGTAAGCCGCTGCGCTATACGGCGCCGTCCCCCCTTGCCGGCGCTGCTGCCGACAACCCCATCGAACTGACGCCGCCGCTCGGTAATTTCGATTCCCTGACCTGTTACGGGGACCACTGGGTGCTGGTCGAGAAGCGGAGCCGCCGCAGCTTCCGCTTCGACGCCGGGACGGCGGCCGGCACCGCCTATCTCACCTCCATCACCGACAGGAACGGCAACGTCGTCACCCTCGACGTGGATCTGACCAGCGGCCATCTGACCGCTATCCACGACCCGGCCGGCCGCGACATCCTCTTCGCCTACGACGGCCAGCGTTGCACCCGGATCACGGTTCCCGACGGCCGCACCCTGCTTTTCGGCTACGACAGCGGCGGTCTGCTGGCCTCGATCACCGACATGAACGGGCATCGCGCCGGCTACCTCTACGACGGCGACGGTTTCATGACGAAGATGACCGTCGACGGCCGCGCCACCTCCTTCAGCTATCAGGCCCGGCCGGGGGATAGCTCCGACAAGTGCGTCGCCGGGGTCGACGATCCGGTCAACGGTCTGACGGCCTATGCCTTTCTTCCCAACTCGAACAGCAGGGTCCGTCGCACCAGCGCCAAGGGCACGGTGACCGAGCTCAAAGCCCAGGACGGCAGTACCGCGACGATCACCGATCCGCTCGGAGCGTTGCGCTCGATCAGCTACGTCAACGGCCTGCCCGCGGTCTTCACCAACGCCAACAACCGCAAGGCCAGTTTCACCTACGACGACCGGGGAAACCTCACCGGGGTTTCCGACCAACTCGCCAACAAGACCACCTTCGTCTACGACGGCAGCGACCGACTCGTGCGCCGCACCGACCCCCTGGGCAACAATTTCGATTACGGCTATGACGGCGCCGGCAATCTGACCGCGGTGACCACCCCCGTCGGAAACATCACCCGTTTCTCCTACGACGGGCAGGGGCGGCTGTTGTCGTACACCGACGCCAACGCCAATGTCACCGCCTTCGGCAGCGATGCCTTCGGCAATATGACCCGGGTGACCGACCCCCTCGGCAACGCCACCGCCTTCACCTTCGACGCCCACGGCTTGCGTTGCCTGAAGGTGACCGATGCCCGGGGGAACGACAAGACCTTCGCCTATGACGGCAACGACCGGCTCACCCGGGTGGGGTATCCGTTCCCCACCGGGGAAGAACGGAGCGTCCGCAACACCTACGATGCCTTCGGCCAGACCTCGTTCATCGATGAGCAGGGTGCTGTCACCACCTTCGAACGCAACATGCTCGGCTTCATCACCAGAACGGTGGACCCGCTGCGGGCTGTCTCCTCGTTCGAATTCGATCCGGCCAACAATCTGGTCAGAACAGTCGATCCCCTGGGCCGGAGCACCGCTTATTCCTTTGACGAGTCGGACCGGCTCACCGGCAGCACCGATCCCCTGGGCGGCAACATGGGCCGCAGCTACGATGCGGAGGGGAATCTCACCTCGATGACCAACAGACGCGGCAAGGCGACTAGCTACACCTACGACAACGCCGGTCGTTTGAAATCGATCCGCTATCCAGGGGCGTCGTCGTCGATAAGCTATACCCGGGACAAACTGGGCCGGGTTGCTTCGATAACCAACGGCCGGGGGGTGGTGATCGCCTTCTCCCATGACGCCGACGGCAGAATGACCGGCAAGAGCTACGATTCTGTCCAGCAGGCAGCCTTCACCAGTGATGCGGCGGGGAATCTGACCTCGGTCACCGATGCCGCCGGTACGACCTCCTATTCCTATAACGAGCGGAACGAGGTTGTCGGGATCACCTATCCGGACGGCAAACAGCTGGCCTTCTCCTACGATCCGGTGGGCAATCTGGCCGGGCTGCACTACCCCGACGGCACCCGGGTGACCGTCACCTACGATACCCTCAACCGTCTGCGGCCGCCCCGCTCCCTGCGGAACGCCGCCAACAGCGAGGTGGGAATCAAACCCGAGAAACGCAACCAGGTGATCAGCCTCAGCTGGGGGGATGGGGCGATGACGTTCGACTACGATGCCGTCGCCGAACTGGTCCGCGAAACCAGAAGCAACGGGGTCATTACCGACTACCAGCGCGACGGTGGGCGAAGGTTGACGGCCATCCGTCATCGGCGACAAGGCGGTGCGGAATTCGCGAGCTTCGTCGCTTCCTACGACGCCGCGGGCAACTGCCTGTCGGAAGAGGCCAGCGGCACGCCGTCGCCGCCGCTGCCCGCTCCGGTTGCAGCGATCACCTACAACGACCTGGATCAGATCGTCAACTGGGGCGGCAGTCCCTGTACCTATGACGCGGACGGCAATCTGGCCGGGTTTGCCGGTATGACCGGCGCCTATGACGCCGAATCGCGGCTGACCTCCCTGACCCGCGGCGACGGGACGACCAACTTCACCTATGACGGCAACGGCGAGCTGATCCTCGTCGCAGGGCCGGCTCGAACGGTCCGCTACTACCGTGACCGCCGAGGTCGCCTGCTCTTTGAGGCGGACGCAAATGGCACGGTTCTCGCCAATTATATTTATGCCGGCGCCAGACTCGTCGCCCGGGGAACGAAGGCGGCCGGGTATCGCTTCTATCATTACGACCGCATCGGCTCCACCGTTGCCCTGACCGATGGTTCCGGCAACGTCGCCGCCCGTTATGCCTACACGCCTTACGGCGAGAAGTCGGTGGACGGTGACGGCGGCGACAACCCGTGCACCTATGCGGGGGCCTACGGTGTGCTTGATTACGGCGACGGCCTCTATTTCATGAAGAATCGTTTTTATGACGCCAGACTGGGGAGGTTCCTCCAGCGAGACCCGACCGGTTACGACGGCGGACTCAACCTGTATGAGTACGTCGGCGGCAATCCGGTCAATCGGATCGACCCGGCCGGGACCGGCTGGTTGGGCTGGATCGGCGAGGCATACCATTACGCGAAAAAAACCGACGAGGCCCTCAGCCGCAAAAAAGCGAGGGAAGCCAATATCGCCAAGAAGGGCATCCTGCGGGCCGCCGAGGATGGGGATGTCGACGCCGACCGCGAGGCCCGGGGGCGCAACGCCGTCGAGCTCGGTAAGGACGGGGCCAAGCTCGGTTTCGACGCGGCGGTCAACACCACGGTTACCGGGGTGAACACCCTTGTCGGTGGCGGTATCCTGGGTGGGGTCGCCATGTCGGAGGCGGTGCGCAGGTTCGAGAAGGGGGGGCGGGCCGGGAAAGGGGAAGAACCGCCACCGGTCCAGATCGAGCCGGTTCCGGACTCCAGTGATACCGCCGATCAGCAGGCACCGATCCAGCATGTCGAAGAGATGGACTGGTCCCGTCTCGATAATCCTGCCGGGGGCGAATGATCGTTGACCCGGCCGCAAATCGTTTGTCACCCGGAGGGACGGGAATTCTCGCCCCTGATGACGGAAGGAGCCCGATGTTCATGAAACGCATGTCCCTGTTCGGTGTGGCGGTCTTCCTGCTGCTCGCAGTGGTCGGAACCAGCTCGCCCGCCATGGGCGCCACCTACTCCTATGACGCCCTCAACCGCCTTGTCGGTGTCACCCATGACAATTGCGCCACCATCTCTTACTCTTACGATGCCGCCGGCAATCTCCTGGCAATCGCCGTTTCGGCAGGCACCCGGCTCGCCGGCGATCTGGATGCGGGCGGGACCGTGGCTCTGGCCGACGCCATCGTTGGCCTGCAGTGGTCAGCCGGTCTTCCGGTCGCCGTCCCGACTCTCAACAGGTGCGCCGAGGTCGACGGCGACGGCAGGCTGGGGCTGCATGAAGTGATCTACATCATGCGGAAGGAAGCGGGATTATAGACCTGCCAGGCGGAACGCCGAACCGCCGTGGTCTGCCGGCGGCCTGACAGTCCGGTGAAAAAAATGCGGGCAGGCGCGACCAGCGGAAGCTCCACGAATTGTTGCCTCGCTGGAGCCGGCTGAATCCGGCAGCACGGCCATGTGGCAACAGGCGACAAGCCACTGTTCCGTCCCCAGCCAGAATTGCAGCCGCCGGGACGATCTCTTTTCCAACCTTACTTCCCCCTGCCGTTTTTTTGCTGCGCTGCATGCCGCAGTGTTGTCGTTCGGCGCACGCTTCTTGACAAGATCCGCCATTTGTGTATTATTGCGTATTCGCTAGAGATGCATTTGGGCGGGTATAGCTCAGTTGGTAGAGTACAAGCTTCCCAAGCTTGGGGTCGCGGGTTCGAGGCCCGTTGCCCGCTCCAGTGACCTTTCCTCCGGACGGCAGTCGCCGGAGTGGCCGCGTGGCAGCGGCCGGGGCGGAAGTCGGATTTTCACGATCCGACTTCGGCGTTTTGCCGCTGAAAGTTTGTTTTTCGGTTGCAAAAGTGGGCACTGCGCCCGCTTTTTTTTATTTATGGGGTAACGGAATGGCGACAGAGTCCAGCGCTCGTCTCACCGATGCGCTCACCGCGATGATCGCGCCGATCTGCGCCGACCATGGGCTCGAACTCGTCGCCGTCCTGTTCCGGCGGGAGGCGCACGGCCAGGTGCTGCGGGTGGTGATCCACCGGCCGGAAGGGGTCAGCCTGGACGACTGCTCGACGGTGAGCCGCGAACTCGGCTACCTCCTCGACGTGGAGGATCCGATCCGGCAGGCCTACCACCTGGAGGTCACCTCACCCGGCCTCGACTGGCCGCTGACCGGACCAAAGGACTTCGCGCGCTACCTGGGCAAGAAGGTGGACGTCTCCTTCCGCCGGGAAGGAACGGTGGCCAAGGTCCGCGGTTGCGTCACCGGTGCCGGCGAGGAAGAGTTCCGGCTGGCCACCGAACAAGGTGAGCTGGCGATACCCTACGGGATGATCAAAAAGGCGCGACTCGTCATCGAGTTCTAGGATCGACGGCCGGGGAGCCGTGAGCATGTTTGGAGAAACAAAATGATTTCAGAACTGCAGAGAATCATCGACCAGATCAGCAGGGACAAGGGGATATCCAGGGATCTGCTGGTCGAAGCCCTGGAAGAGGCGGTGCTGCTGGCGGCCAAGAAACGGTTCGGTCAGCGGCGCGAGATGGAGGTCCAGTACAACGATGAACTGGGCGAGATCGAACTCTTCCAGTTCCGCAAGGTTGTCGACAAGGTGGAAGACGAGCAGACCGAGATCTCCCTGGCCGAGGCCCTTACCCTCGATCCGGAAGCCATACTCGGCGACGAAATCGGTTCGAAGATGGAAAACGTTGCCGATCTCGGCCGCATTGCCGCCCAGGCGGCCAAGCAGGTCATCATCCAGAAGATGAAGGACGCCGAATGCGACGTGGTCTTCGACATGTACAAGGACCGGCAGGGCGAGATCGTCAACGGCATCGTCCAGCGTTTCGAGCGCGGCAACATCATCGTCAACCTCGGCCGGACCGATGCCATCCTGCCCCAGGCGGAACAGATGCCGCGGCGGATGTACCGGCAGGGCGACCGCATCCGCGCCCTGCTCATCGAAGTACGGCACTCCACCCGTGATCCGCAGCTGGTGCTGAGCCGCAAGAGCGACCTGTTCCTCGCCAAGCTGTTCACCATGGAGGTCCCGGAAATCCAGGAGGGGATCGTCAAGATCATGGGCGTGAGCCGCGAGCCGGGATTCCGCGCCAAGTTCGCCGTCTCCTCCAGTGAGCTGGACGTCGATCCGGTGGGCGCCTGCGTCGGCATGAAGGGGTCGCGGGTGCAGAACGTCGTCCAGGAACTGAACGGCGAACGGATCGACATCGTGCCCTGGAGTCCGGACCCGGCCAAGTACATTTCCAATGCCCTGGCCCCGGCCCAGGTCTCCATGGTGGTGGTCGACGAAGAGACCAAAACGCTGCTCGTGGTGGTTCCCGATGACCAGCTCTCGTTAGCCATCGGCCGTGGCGGCCAGAACGTACGCCTGGCCTCGCAGCTTCTGCGCTGGAAAATCGACGTCAAGAGCGAAACCCGCTACGCCCGGCTGATGGACGAGAACTACCGGGCGATGCTGGAGCTGGACGGTATGACCGAAAAACTCGCCGATGCCCTTTTCGACGGCGAAATCACTTCGGTCGAGGCGCTCGCGACCACGGATACCGCCGCCATCGCCGCCCTGAAGGGCTTTGACGATGAAAGCGCCGAGATGGTGACCGCCGCCGCCCGGCGGTTGACCGGGCTCGTTCCTCCGGCTCCGGCTGTCGTCGACGATCAGCCCGGGGAAGAAGCCGGCGAGCAGCCGACCGATGAACCGGAGCCGGCCGTCGCCGGAACCGGGGAGGGGCCGGAAGACGAAGGCTGATAGGTTCTGGTTTCGTGGAACGAGTGAAGAGGATTTTGCGGCATTCCGGTGAGTGCAGGAGTTGAGAATGGGTAATGTGAGGGTGTACGAGTTGGCCAGAGAGGCCAACATGGACAGCAAGGACCTGACGGCGAAGCTCATCGAGATGGGCTACGACGTGAAATCCCACAGTTCGACGGTGGAGGAACAGCAGGCCGAGGAAATCCGCATCAAGCTGGGATTGAAGGCCACCAAGGTCGAGACGACCCGCATTCAGACCAAGGGCCGGACCACCATTCTGCGACGGCGGACGACGGCGGTGCCGCAGGAGGAACTGCCCGAACCGGAACCGGTGGAGGAACCCGAGACTCCGGCGCCGGCCGCCGCGGAAGCCCCGTCCCGGGGAGGGGCCGCGGCGCCTGCGCCGCCGGCCGAACCCGCGCCGGCCGTCGAGGAAGAGGCTGGGGCAGCGGTCTCGGAGGAGGTGGCGGCCGAAGAGACAGCGCCTGCGGCGACCGGGGAGGAACCGCCGGTTGAGGAGCGCGCCGCCGAAGAGGCGACCGAGGTCGCCGAGGCCGATGCCGACGCCGCTGCGCAGAGCGACGAAACCGTTGCCGCGGCTCCCCCCGCAGCCGCCGGGGACAAAGGCGAAGAAGGGGAAAAGGCGGCCGCGTCAGCCCTTGTCGACCGAGGCCGCAAGGGGTTCGCCAAGATCATCAAGAAGGCGGCGATCAAGATCCCCCAGGAAGCCCCGCGGGAGAGTCCTGGTGCAAGGCGACCGGTCGGTCCGCGGCCGCCTGCCGCGCCGCGGTCAGCACCGGCCGCCACCGCGGCTCCGGCCGCCGCCAAGGAAGCGGACGGCGCCGCCAAAAAGGGCAAGCGCTACGTGAAATTCCAGCAGGAGCCGGTGGTCGAGCGTGACGCCGGCCGCCGCAGCGCCTCCAAGCGCCAGAGCCGCATCGTCGTCGACATCGACGAGGTCGCCGACCTCGGCGCCGCCCTGCCCGCCAACCTGCGGATGGGAAGGATGGCCGGCCGCGGCGGCAAGAAAGGCAAGAAACAGGTGGTGGTCCAGGCCTCGACGATGGCACCCAAGGCGATCAAGCGCCGCATCAAGGTGGCGGAATTCATCAGCGTCGGCGATCTGGCCCATCGCATGGGCGTCAAGGCGGGCGAACTGATCCGCAAGCTGATCAGCTTCGGCACCATGGCCACGGTCAATCAGGCCCTGGATGTCGATACCGCCGCCCTGATCGCCGACGAATTCGGTTACGAGGTGGAGCGGGCCACCACCGAGGTGGACGTGATGGAAAACCTGGAGACCAAGGAAGCCGGTGGCGAGGAAATGCCGCGGCCGCCGGTGGTCACCGTCATGGGCCATGTCGATCACGGCAAGACCTCCATCCTCGACGCCATCCGGCAGACCGATGTCGCCGCCGGCGAGGCGGGCGGCATCACCCAGCATATCGGCGCCCACTACGTGCGTTCCGCCCAGGGGGATGTGGTCTTCCTCGACACCCCCGGCCATGCCGCCTTCACCGAGATGCGCTCCCGCGGCGCCAAGGTGACCGACATCGTCGTCCTGGTGGTGGCCGCCGACGACGGCGTCATGGAACAGACCAAAGAGGCGATCAACCACGCCAAGGCGGCGGGGGTGCCCATCGTCGTCGCGGTGAACAAGATCGACAAGCCGGATTCCGACCCGATGCGGGTGATGCGCGAGCTGTCGGAGTTCGGCCTGATGCCTGAGGAGTGGGGCGGCGACACCATTTTCTGCCAGACCTCGGCCAAACAGAAGATCGGTATCGAGGAACTGCTGGAGCAGATCCTGCTACAGGCGGAGGTCCTCGAACTGAAGGCCGATCCCAAGCGCAAGGCGCGCGGCCGGGTCATCGAGGCGCGGTTGCACAAGGGCAGGGGGGCGACGGCCACGGTGCTCGTCCAGCACGGCACCCTGCGGCTCGGCGATGCCTTTGTCATCGGCAGCTACTCGGGCAAGGTCCGCGCCCTGTTCAACGACAAGGGGCAGCCGGTGGACGAGGCCGGGCCGGCGGTGCCGGTGGAGGTGCAGGGGCTTTCCGGCGTGCCGCAGGCGGGTGACGAGTTCATCGTCGTCGCCGACGAGAAGATGGCGAAAAACATCAGCTCCGAGCGGCAGATGAAGAGCCGCGAGCTGGAACTGGCCAGCGCCAGCAAGATTTCCCTCGACAACCTCTTCGACAAGATGAAGGAAGGGGAGATGAAGGAACTGCTGGTGGTGCTCCGCGCCGATGTTCAGGGCACCCTGGAGGCCTTCAGCAGTTCGCTCACCAAGCTCAGCACCGACGCGGTCCGCCTCAAGATCATCCATGAAGGCACCGGCACGATCACCGAATCGGACGTGCTCCTGGCCGCCGCCTCCGACGCCATCATCATCGGCTTCAATGTCCGGGCCACCGGCAAGGTGGCCGAGCTCGCCAAGAAGGAAAACGTCGATCTCCGCTTCTACGACGTCATCTACCACGCCATGGAGGATATCCAGAAGGCGATGGTCGGGCTGCTGGAACCCACCTTCGAGGAAAAGGTCATCGGTACCCTCGAGGTGCGCGATACCTTCCATGTGCCCAAGGTGGGCACCATTGCCGGCTGCTACGTCACCAGCGGCAAGGCGGTGCGCAATGGCCGCGTCCGGCTGATCCGCGAAGGGGTGGTCGTCTACACCGGCAGGGTCGGCTCCCTGAAACGGTTCAAGGACGACGCCCGCGAGGTGGCCACCGGCTACGAGTGCGGCCTCGGCATCGAGAACTACAACGATATCCGTACCGGCGATACCCTGGAGGTCTTCGTGCTGGAAGAGGTCGCCGCGGAACTGTGAGCGTATGACTGGCCTGAAGTTCGATTACGATGGCGGGTTCGGCAAGCAGCCCTCGCGGCGGCCGGCCAGGGTGGCGGACGCCATCCACCGGGAGCTTGCCGCCCTCTTTCTCGCCGGGGTCAAGGATCCGCGCCTGCACGGCCTCACCGTCACCGCGGTGACGGTGACCAAGGACCTGCGCATCGCCAAGATCTACTATGCCTGCGACGAGGCAACGGCCAAGGACGTGCAGCAGGGGCTGCAGCATGCCCAGGGCTACCTGCGTTCCCATCTGGCAGGGGTGCTGGAGCTGCGTTACGCGCCGCAACTCCAGTTCCATCGCGACCGGTCGGCCGAACAGATCGAGGCCATCGACCGGTTGCTGCGTGAGGAATGACCATGACGGTTCCCCGACCGATCGTCGATACCCTGCGCGATGCAGCCAGGGTGCTGGTGCTCACCCATGTCTATCCCGACGGTGACGCCCTGGGGTCCCAGCTTGCCCTTGGACAGGCCCTCGCCGCCCTGGGCAAGGAGGTGGTGCTTTTCGGCGAGCAGCCGGTTTCCCATCTCTACGACTTTCTGCCGGGCAGCGCCGCCGTCGTTACCGAATTGCCCGATGTCGGCACCTTTGACTGCGCGGTGGCCCTCGACTGCGGTGACGCCCACCGTCTCGGCCGCAACGAAGAGCGGCTGCTGGAGGCGCACCCTTTCCTGGTGATCGACCACCACGCCGGCCACCAGGAGTTCGGCGACCTGCGCTGGGTCGACCCGGCGCGAGCCTCCACCGGCGAGATGGTTTTCGATCTGCTGCGGGAGCTCGGCGTTGAGGCCGCCGGCGACGTCGCCTTCTGCCTGTACACCGCCATCGTCTCCGATACCGGTTCGTTCAAGTACTCCTCCACCACCGCAACCACCCTGCGGACCGCCGCCGAACTCATCGACGGCGGGGTGAAACCGGCGGTGGTGGCGGGCCGGCTGTACGACAACTACTCGGTGGGCCGGCTGGAGCTGCTGAAGGCGGTGCTCGCCACCCTGGAGCTCTACGAGGACAACCGGCTCGCCTTCATCCATGTCACCGCCGCCATGTTCGTCCAGACCGGCGCGGTGGAGCAGGATGCCGAGAATTTCATCAACTACCCCCGCTCGCTGGTCACGGTGCGCATCGCGGTGTTCATCAAGGAGGCCCGGGACGGCGTCATCTCGGTAAGCCTGCGGTCCAAGGGGGCCAGCCACGATGTTGCGGCGGTGGCGCGCCAGTTCGGAGGTGGCGGCCATCGCAACGCCGCCGGTTTCAAACTGTCCGGCACCAGCGTCGACGAGGTGCGCAGCCGCTTGCTCGCCACCCTGCGGCCGCTGCTCGCCGACGGCGGGGCGCGGTGAAAGGATTCCCTCCTGGCGCGGCCGGGAGGAACCGGGGCGGCGGTGGTAATGGCTGACGGCAGCGGCGTCAGCCCCTGCGGCGTCCTGCTGGTGGACAAGCCGGCCGGACCCTCCTCCTTTGCCATGGTCCGGCAGGTGCGCCGGCTTTTGGGGGTTCGCAAGGTCGGCCACGCCGGGACGCTGGACCCGCTCGCCTCCGGCTTGCTGGTGATCTGCGTCGGCCGCGGGGCCACCCGGCTGTCGGCGCGGTTCATGGAGGGACGGAAAAGGTACGAGGCGATTCTTGCCCTCGGGGTGGAGACCGATTCCTTCGACGGCGAGGGGCAGGTGACCGCCACCGCGCCGGTCCCCGATATCGGCGACGACGAGCTGGCCCGCCTGGCCGACCGGTTCCGCGGCGAGATCCTGCAGACGCCGCCGCCGTTTTCGGCGCTGAAGCACAAGGGCAAGCCCCTTTACCACTACGCCCGCAAGGGAGAAGTCGTGGTCAAGGAGGCGCGGCCGGTCCAGGTGCACGAACTTAGCCTGACCCGGCTGGACCGGGCGCGCCTGGCGCTGACCGTCGAATGCGGCAAGGGCACCTACATCCGCTCGCTCGCCGCCGACATCGGCAGGGAGCTGGGCTGCGGCGCCCACCTGGCGGCCTTGCGCCGTACCGCCTGCGGCGGTTTTTCGGTGGCGGATGCCGTCGACGGAGCCGGGCTTGCCGGGTCGGGTTTCGAGAAGCTTCTTGACCGATTGATCAAGATAGAGGATATAGAGGAGTTGACAGCCAGGCATGATTCGCCTTCGCCGGGAATTCTGGCCGCCGACCCCACTGAACGACAAGACACTACGTATGGAGAAATAGAGGAGGTTTATCGTGGTATTACAGGCTGAACAGAAGAATGGCATCGTCGAGAAATACAAGCGGCACGAAGGCGACACCGGGTCCCCCGAGGTCCAGGTTGCGCTCCTGACCGCCCGCATCGAGTACCTCACCGAGCATTTCAAGAGCCACAAGAAGGATCATCATTCCCGGCGCGGACTCCTGAAACTGGTCGGTCAGCGCCGCCGGCTGCTCAACTACCTGAAGGAGCGGGATATGGGGCGCTACCGCGACCTCATCGGCGCTCTCGGTATCAGAAAATAATCAGGCGACGGCCCGCAGGGGCCCTCGTCGCAGTACCTTCAGGGAGCCGCCGGCAGTCCGGCGGCTCTTGCAGTTGCGTTGCGGGCCTTTTTGCCCGAAGGAGTCAAGAGTGAAAAGAGTTGCAACCGAAATTGGCGGTCGGACGCTGACCATTGAAAGCGGCCGGCTGGCCAAGCAGGCGAACGGCGCCGTGCTCGTCACCTACGGGGAAACCGTGGTCCTGGTTACCGCCACCGCGGCCCGCGAGGCCCGGCCGGACATCGATTTCTTTCCGCTGACCGTCGAGTACCAGGAACGGTTCTACTCGGTGGGCAGGATCCCCGGCAGCTATTTCCGCCGGGAAATCGGCCGGCCCAGCGAGAAGGAGACCCTGTCGGCCCGTTTCATCGACCGGCCGCTGCGGCCGCTGTTCGCCGACGGTTACCAGAACGAGACCCAGGTGATCGCCACCGTGCTCTCCGCCGATCAGCAGAACGATCCCGACATCCTCGCCATGGTGGGCGCCTCCGCCGCCCTCGGCGTCTCGGACATCCCCTTTCTCGGCCCCATCGCCGGGGTGCGGGTCGGGATGATCGACGGCCAGTACGTGGTCAATCCCACCCAGGACCAGCTCAAGCAGTCGCGGCTGGAACTGATCGTCGCCGGCAGCCGCAACGCGGTGGTGATGGTGGAGGGCGGCGCCGACAACCTCTCGGAAAAGGAGGTCCTGGAGGCGATCTACTTCGGCCACCAGCAGATGCAGCCCATCCTCGACATTCAGGAGGAACTGCGGGCGGCGCTGGGCAGGGAAAAGATGGCGGTCACCGTCAAGCCGGTGAACACCGCGCTGCGCGACCGGGTCGCCGCCATCGCCCGCGACGACATGCAGGTCGTGGTTTCCACCGCCGACAAGATGCGGCGGCATGAACTGTACCATCATCTGCAGGACAAGGTGCTGACCACCCTCGGCGAGGAGATCGAAAAACCGGACGAGGCCAAGGCCCTGCTCTACGATCTGAAGAAATCGATGATGCGCGACCGTATCGTCCGCGACCGCAACCGTATCGACGGCCGCAGGCTCGACGAGATCCGTCCCATCGACTGCTCGGTGGCCGTGCTGCCCAAGGCGCACGGTTCCGCCCTGTTCACCCGCGGCGAAACCCAGGTGATGGTCACCGCCACCCTGGGAAGCGGCGATGACGAACAGCGGGTCGAGGACCTGTACGGCATGTCGTTCAAGCAGTTCTTCCTCCACTACAACTTTCCTCCCTTCTGCGTCGGCGAAGTCCGCTTCCTGCGCGGTCCCAGCCGCCGGGACATCGGTCATGGGGCGCTCGCCGGTCGAGGCATCCGCGCCATGCTGCCGGAGAACACCGAGTTCCCCTACACCGTCCGCGTCGTTTCCGAGGTGCTGGAATCCAACGGTTCCTCGTCCATGGCCACGGTCTGCGGCGCCAGCCTCGCCCTGATGGATGCCGGCGTCCCCTTGCGGATGCCGGTCTCCGGCGTCGCCATGGGGTTGATCAAGGACGACGACAACATCGTCATCCTCTCCGACATCCTCGGCGACGAGGACCATCTCGGCGACATGGACTTCAAGGTGGTGGGCACCCGCGAGGGTATCACCGCCCTGCAGATGGACATCAAGATCGAAGGGGTCACCCGCGGGATCATGGAGACCGCCCTCGAGCAGGCGCGTGCCGGACGGCTGCACATCCTCGACAAGATGAGCGTCGAGCTTTCCGAGCCACGGCCGGAGGTGCCCGAACACGCGCCCAAGGTCTTCACCATGCAGATCAACCCGGAGAAGATCAAGGACGTCATCGGCCCGGGCGGCAAGATCATCAAGGCGATGACCGCCGATTTCAACGTCAAGATCGACATCGAGGATTCGGGCAAGGTGGTGATCTTCGCTCCCAACGGCAAGGTGGCCGGCGATGTGGTCAACCACATCAAGGGCCTCACCGCCGAGGCCGAGATCGGCAGGCTCTACACCGGCAAGGTGCAGAAGGTGGTCGATTTCGGCGCCTTCGTCGAGATCCTTCCCGGGGTGGACGGCCTGGTGCACATCTCCGAACTTGCCAACCACCGGGTGGCCAAGGTGACCGACGTCATCAACGAAGGCGAGACCATTACCGTCAAGGTTCTGGACATCGACGGCCGCGGCAAGATCCGTCTCAGCCTGAAGGCCGCCCAGGCCGAACTGGGCGAGCAGTAATCCCGGGGGCGGGAAAGGCGGATCATTCCTTTCCCCGCCGCCGGACGGCCCGCAGGATCCCCGCTCAGGCGGGGATCCTGCGTTGGTGATCCCGTCTCACCGTACGGCGTCCGCGCCCACTCTTCCCAATCATTCCGGAACACCTCGCCCCATGTACCGCAAGACAGTCCTCGACAGCGGCATCCGCATCACCAGTGAAAGGGTGCCCCATTGCCGCACCGTCGCCGTGGGCATCTGGGTGGACGTCGGCTCCCGCGACGAGCACGACCTCAACAACGGCTGCTGTCACTTCATCGAGCACATGCTGTTCAAGGGCACCGGCAAGCGTTCGCCCCAGCAGATCGCCATCGAATTCGATATGCTGGGCGGCGCCTCCAATGCCTTCACCTCCAGGGAAAACACCTGCTACTACGCGACGGTCCTCGACAACCACCTGGAGGCCCTGGTCGATCTTCTCGCCGACATGTTTCTCAACTCGCTGTTCGACCGGGAGGAGCTCTTGCGGGAGCGGCAGGTCATCCTCCAGGAGATCAGCATGGTGGAGGACCAGCCCGACGACCTGATCCATGATCTGTTCTTCGCCCAGCTGTGGGGGCGGCACCCGCTCGGCAAACCGGTGCTCGGCACGCGGGAAGTGGTGGCGAGCATGGACCCGAAGAAGCTGCTCGACCATGTCAACACCTACTACCTGCCGGGCAACGTGCTGATCTCCGCCGCCGGCAGCGTCGATCACGACCGCTTCGTCGAACTCTGGGAGCGCCGGCTCCGTGGCATCCGGCGCGACGGCGGTACGGGCAACGGCCTGGTGCGGCGGCCGCCGGTGGAGCTCGACCAGCCGGTACGGAGGGTCTACGCCAAACCGCTGGAGCAGGTGCACGCGGTGCTCGGCACCTACGGCCTGCCGCAGAACGACGAGGACCGCTTCGTGCTGCTGCTGCTCAACGTGCTGTTGGGCGGCAACATGAGTTCGCGCCTTTTTCAGGAGATCCGGGAAAACCGGGGGCTCGCCTATTCCATCTATTCCTACGTCGATTCCTTCGTCGATTCCGGCATGCTGGGGATCTACCTGGGGGTGGATGCCGAGACCCTGAACGAATCCCTCGAGGTGGTCGCCGAGCAGGTCGGCCGGCTGGCCGAGGAGGCGGTGCCGGAGCAGGAGCTCGCCAACGCCCGCGAATTCGCCCGCGGCGGCCTGTATATTTCCGCGGAGAACATGGAGTCGCGGATGACCAGAAACGCCCGCAACGAATTCTGTTTCGACCGGTATTTTTCCTACGAGGAAACCGCCGCCGCCCTGGACCGGGTGACGGCGGAAGATGTCCATCTGCTGGCGAAACGCCTGTTTCTGCGGCCGCTCACCGCCGCGGTCGTCGGGCCGATGGAACCGCATGAGGTGCGGTGGGGAGGGCTCTGATGACGCCCGGCGATCAGGGGGGGCGGCCGACCCTGCTGTTGCGCTGGCTCCGCCACGACGGCCCGCGCCATCTGCCCGGCTATCATTCCGATCTCGCCGCCGGCATGGACGTGGCGGCGGCGCTCGATGCGCCGCTGGTCATCGAGCCGGGCGCCATCGTTGTGGTGGCCACCGGTTTCGCCCTGGCGATCCCGCCCGGTTATGAGGTGCAGGTGCGGCCGCGCAGCGGCCTCGCCATCCGGCACGGGGTGACCGTGGTCAACAGCCCGGGCACCATCGATGCGGATTACCGGGGCGAGGTCAAGGTCGGCCTGGTCAACCTCGGCAGGGCCGCCTATACGATCCAACCCGGCGACCGCATCGCCCAGATGGTGCTGGCGCCGGTAGCGCGGGCGACGGTCAGCGTCGTTGCCGAGCTGGGGGACACCGCGCGGGCCGACGGCGGCTTCGGCCATACCGGCCGCTGAAAAGGCATGCGTTTCTGCGTCCTGGGCAGCGGCAGCCGTGGCAACGCCACCTTTGTGGAGGCCGCCGGTGTCCGCCTGCTCATCGACGCGGGTTTCTCGGGCAGGGAAATCGAACGGCGGCTCGCCGGGGTCGGCATCGCGGCCGATTCGCTCAGTCATCTTCTCGTTACCCACGAACACGGCGATCACATCAGGGGGGTCGGCATCCTCTCCCGCCGCTATCGCCTGCCGGTGTACTGCAACCGGGCGACGCTGGCCGCCGCCGGCGACGGGCTCGCCGGTCTCCACCGGGTGGAGGCTTTCGAGACCGGGGTGGGATTTTCCCTCGGCGGGCTTGCCTGCCACCCCTTCGCCGTGTCCCACGACGCCGCCGAGCCGGTGGGGTTCCTGCTGGACGACGGCGTCGCCAGCCTCGGCTACTGCACCGACACCGGCGCCGTCTCCCGTCTCATGCGCCACCGTCTTTCCGGTTGCGGCGCCCTGATCCTCGAGTGCAACCACGACCCCGAGCTGTTGAAGAACGGACCCTATCCGCCGCCGCTCAAACAGCGGGTCCGGTCGAAGAGCGGCCACCTCGCCAACCACGAATCCCTCGCCTTTCTCAGCGAGCTGCTCCACCCCGGACTCCGGCAGGTGGTGCTCGCCCACATCTCCGAGACCAACAACCATCACGACGCCATCGGCCTGGCCCTGACCGCGGTCTTCGGCGGCGGCGCCGATCTGCCGGCGATCCATCTTGCCGGCCAGGATGAAGCGTCGCCGCTTTTCAGCCTCGCTCCGCCCGCGGCGGCCGGTTCTTCTCCTCGCTGAACAGTTCCGCCTGCACCGGTGCTTCCCGTTCCTGTCCCCCGGGCAGCGGCGACCGCTGGATTTCCCGGTTACGCACCGTTTCCTTGGCCGCCTGCAGAATATCCCGCGCCAGGGGGTGAACCCGCGCGCCGGCGTGTTCGCCGAGCACGACGCCGACGATTTCCGCCGGCCGCAATTCCTCCCGGGGCGCCGCCGGCAGGTACTCGCCGTCCTCGTCGCCGCAGGCGGCTTTCCGGAGAATCCCCGCCTGTTCCAGTTCGTCGAGGGAGTGCTGGATGTCGGCGTGACGCCAGCCGAGGGCGGTGCTCAGCTGGGAACAGGTGAGTGCCCGGCGGTGACTGAAGGCGTCGTTGATCTCGGCCAGGATGTCGAAGGCGATGCTCATCCGCGTGAGCGGCAGGGTGGAGTGGCCGGCCGGGGTGTAGTTGCGCCACACCTGGCCGACATAGGAGACCTCGGCGCCGGCGAGAAAGATGAGCCAGCCGGTATAGATCCAGAAGAGGAGAAGGGGCAGGGTGGCAAAGGAGCCGTAGATGGCGTTGTAGCGGGCGACCCCGATCTGCAGCGAGACGTAGAAGCCCTGGACCACCATCCAGCCCATGCCGCCGATGAGGCCGCCGGCGAAGGCCGGCAGCAGTCTGACCCTGGTGTTGGGGAGGAAACGGTACATCACGGTGAAGGTGGCGATGACCAGCAGGTGGGGGAGCAGGGTCAGCAGCAGGGACTGCAGCCAGGCGAGCGGGATAAGAGTCTGGACGGTGCCGAACAGGGCGGGGCTCTTGATGGTCGCCTCGGTGGCGAGGGTGACGTTGATGGACAGCGGCAGCAGGATCATGAGGGCGAGATAGTCGATGAGCTTGCGGCCCAGCGGCCGGTTCGCCTTGGCATGCCAGATGGCGTTCATCGATCGTTCGATATTGCCGAGAACGGACAGTACGGCGATGACCACGCCGGCGATGCCGAAGGCGCCGAGGGTGGCGAAGTCGGTCCGGTCGACGTAATCGAAGATGGTCTCCACCGCCGAGTGGAGATGGGCGGTGAGGGAGGCGTCGCCCCGGTCGCCTCCCGTGCCGGCAGGAGAGGGCGGCCCGCCGGCGCCCGGCAGGGCGAAGATGTTGCCGGTGTCTTCCATCCGGTCGATGAACAGGTGCGCCGCCTTGCGCATCTGGTTGCCGGCGCCGAGCCCCTTGAGTACCGCGGTGCCGAGCGCCAGGGTGGGAACCAGGGAGAGGATCACGGTAAAGGTCAAGGCGCTGGCGCGCAGGGGCAAACGGTCGCGACGGCTCTCGAGGACCAGGATCCAGGCGAGGCGCAGCAGGCGGAGCGCGTAGAGCCGGATGAGTCCTTCCCCCGGGTTTTCCCGCTGCCAGACCCGTTCCCCCAGGGATCGCACCGCCGCCTGCAGGCGGTCCTGCAGCGAAGCCGCCCCCATCGTCTTCCATTGCCGCATGGATTCCCCCTTTTGCCAGGTAGTTGTAACCAAGGCCGTGGAACGCCCCGGTCTTTCCCAGACTAGCAGAGTCGCTCCCCTGCCGGCAATGGAAAGGACGGCGTCCCCGGGAAAACGTAGATGGCTTTGCTCCATCGCACCTGTGTGGTGAACGGTTACATTGGCTGAATTTCCGCGGTAACCAGATTGAAAAAAGACTAGCGGAGAAATACCGGATTCCGCCGGGAGGTAATTCCCGGCAATTATCGCCTGACCGTGGCTGAAAACGCCAAGAGGGAGAAGGAGACTGCCGCTGGGCCAAACCGGAAAATGACCGGCACCGGCAGGAACGGAAGGAAATGCTGAAGGAGACTTGTCAGCCGGCAGGGCAAAGGTGAAGACCTGATGAAAATTGTCTCGACGCGGCCATTTTGTTTCTGGTATGACAGAGGACGCTGATGGGGACGTTGCCATGGAAGGAGTAATTCCAACAGGAACATGAAACGTTGTTCCTCATTCGCGGCCAGGCGGCATACATGGACAGACCAGCGACAGACATGGGGATCATTGCGGAGTTATCCGGTTTGTTGCCAAGTACCCGATCTGTGGAGTTATACCGTTAGCGAAACGGCCCCTTCCCCCATTTTTTCGGCAAACCGGTTTTCGCCGGAGGGCGGTTTGCGGAGTTAGACGGAAACGGCTTAATAACTTGTTAGGTTTCTGAAGAAGGATAGTAACCATGTGCTGCACTGCATGCGCCCACTTAGAGAACATTTTAGATCTCAGTACCCCATATGTGGAACGGACCTGCGCGCAATGTGGACGCAAAATCAACCTGCGAGAGCCTGGGGACAACGGGCATGGTATCAAAGTCGAAAAAGGTGATCAGTTCAAGTTCCCCAACGGATGGCTGCAGCTTGCAGCTAACCCGCTGAAGGGCACCGGCCACTTAACCAAGCATGGATTGGGTTGGTTTGCAAAGCTAATCTTTGTCGAAGAGATTAAGAAAGATAGTGAGGTCACTGAGCTCCTTGAAGAAAGCCGCATTTACGCGGACAAGGTCCTTGAGGACTCAGTACTGCTCGCGGATCTTAATCTCGAATCTGAAGATGATGCCAAGGAGGCGATAGCTCGTGTTGAGAAAGACCAATCAAGTTTGGAATGGTGGGCGTTACTAGTCGGAACATTCAGCGCCATCGCAAAAGATGCGGTTGAAGAACAAGATGCAAAAAAGGCGGCCTGGGCTACGCGAGCGTTGGAACGTTGTCGATCAATGTGTGTTTTCAAGACTCACCTGGAAGAAGTCGTTTGGATGGGACATTCCGCCGGTCGGTTGGTCGAGGTTCTTAAGAAATGGTACGCCAACACGACAAACGGCCTGGAAGCATATTGGCAGCAACTGTTCAAAGAGAATCCATATGTCTTGAGCCAGCTCTTCTCGGTGCCGGTCGTGTTTATCGGAGACAATGCGTATGTGGGAGGTATGAATATCGACCGCCAGGACGCCAAGTTCGTTGATTATTTGTACGCAACCGATTCATCAAACGATGCAATCCTTGTTGAGCTGAAGACACCAGTCACGAAACTACTGGGCTCAAGATATAGGAAGGGCGTGTTTAAGCCATCCTCGGAGCTGTCAGGTTCAGTAGTTCAGGCACTAGACTATCGACGAGAGCTTTCGAGAAATGTCCAATCTCTCCTTAAGGAGACTGACAAAAAGATTGACCTATTCAACCCAAGATGTGTCGTTGTGGCTGGGGACGCTGCAACTGAACTAGACACTGAGGTGAAAAGGCGCTCTTTCGAGCTTTATAGGTCAGCGATGAAGGACGTAGAGATAGTCACCTATGACGAACTGTTCAAGAAAGCAGAAGTATTGGCAACACTTTTCAACCTGAACGCAGCGAGGAAAAAAACCTAATCGGGTAGCCGGGGGATTTTCTCCCCCAGCCCCCACACCACCTGGCATGCGGGTCCGCACCAGGCGGTTCCCAGGAGTTACCGGGCCGTGGCCGGGTAATGGATGTTCACCCACAGATCTTTGACAGACAACAAACCTTGATCCTTGAGCCACCGATTGGTCATGCCCGACTGGGTGGCCAGCGTCCGGGACAATCGCCATGGTCCTTTCCTGCTCATTCCCGCCGAGATGGCGGTATGCAGGAAGGTGCCGAGTCTGGTCAACTCGCGAACCTTGGTGCGGCAGTAGCGCCACTGTTTCCAGTAGCACATCCGCACCCGCCGCCGCAGCCAGTGGTCTATTTCCCAGACAGTTCCGGGGACAGTATACAGAACTATCTTGCGCCGGCAGTTCCGGGGACAGTATACAGAACTATCTTGCGCCGGGTTTTGCTCCCGGCCGGCAGTTCCGGGGACAGTATACAGAACTATCTTGCGCCGGGTTTTGCTCCCGGTTTTCATGGACGGAACGATCTCGATAATTCGCGTAGTTCTGGGGGGGCAGTATACAAATTTCGGAGTAGTTCTGGGTGTGACAAAATGTGACAATGGGGACCTTGTGTTCTATCTGATTATCATGCGAAAAGGGGTCAGAAAAGGGGTCAAGTCTGCCTTTGACTTTTCTCGATCCAGGGGGTAGCCTCCGAATATGAGCCGGCCATTGCGCATAGAATTTCCTGGTGCCTGGTATCACGTGATGAATCGCGGCAGGCGTCGGGAGGATATTTTTCTGTTGGACGCCGACCGCTGCGATTTCCTCCAGGTTTTGCGGGAAACCGCCGAGGGCTGGCGCTTCGGACCTCAGTTCCGGGGACAGTATACAGAACTATCTTGCGCCGGGTTTTGCTCCCGCAGTTCCGGGGACAGTATACAGAACTATCTTGCGCCGGGTTTTGCTCCCGGTTTTCATGGACGGAACGGTCTCGATAATTCGCGTAGTTCTGGGGGGCAGTATACAAATTTCGGAGTAGTTCTGGGTGTGACAAAATGTGACAATGGGGACCTTGTTTTCTATCTGATTATCGGCAGCTGTTTGTCCGCTGCCGGCGCTGCCTTCAGCCGCCGATTTTGCGGAGGCGGCGCCTGGTCTGCCTCTCGTTTTCGCCCGTCCTTCTCCGTCTCCATCGAGAGCCGCTATGTCGCGACCCGCTAGGCATGGGGGGCATGCCTGGTGATGCTGACCGCCCATATGGGGCCATTTTGTGAACGCCTTCGTGGTGCCAGGCTTTTGTGTCGGCTTAATCGCGCCACTTCTCATTTTTGACTCTCGGACCTTTCGATTACCAGGATATTCTTCCGGCTTTTTTCGGAGGAGATTCCCGGGGCCAATCGAAGATTCGAGATGTGCCAAATTCGTCAAATTCTCTCCCGGAGAAGACCAAGATAATCGAGTACGGGCCTCTGGCCGAGCCGAAGGCAAGGCGTCGAGGGGGAAAACCCGAGACGTTCGACTTCCTGGGGTTGACGCATTTCTGTAGCCGGACCCGAAGCGGCCGGCGGTTTCGCATGAAACGCGTCACCTCGCGGAAGAAGTTCGGAGCCAAGTTGCGAGAGTTCAAGGAGTGGCTGAAGAAAAGCCGCACCCTGCCGACCCCGGAATTGATGAAGAAAACCGCCGCGAAGCTTGCGGGTCACTTTGCCTACTACGGGGTTACGGACAACTCTCCGGGAATCAATCGATTCGCGTACGAGGTTCGGAAACTGCTCTTCAAATGGCTCAACCGGCGTGGAAGGAGGGGTTGCATGAGTTGGGAGGAGTTCGAACTGCTCATGGCCAGATTTCCGCTGCCGACACCGCGAATCAGAGTGAACTTGTTGACTTCGAAGTGAAAGTAATGGTGAGGAGCCGTGTGCGTGAATAGCGCAAGCACGGTTCTGAGAGGGGCCGGGGCCGGCCAAGGGTAGGAAACAAGAAGCATCTGGCACGTGGTAGCCGCGTGCGGCGAAGCGTTTATGAAAGCACATCTGCGATTGTCTCATATTCCTAGCCCAATGTGCAGACCGACGGGTACAGCGGCTACGACTTTCTCGACCGCCGTACCGGTATCGTCCACCTGGACTGCTGGGCGCACGTGCGGCGCAAGTTTGTTGATGTGGTGAAGGCGACCGGCGGCCTGCGTTCGAAGAAGAAGACCGGGGTTGCCGAGGAGGCGGTGGAGCGGCTCAGGGAGTTGTACGTTATCGAACACGAGGCGAAGGCGGCGAGGTTGGACCCTGCCGGCATCGTCCGGCTGCCAGGAAAAGGCGGCGCCGCGGCTCGAAGCGATGCACAGGTGGCTGCAGGAGCTAGTCACGGGAGGCCCCGCCGCTGAGCCTGCTCGGCAAGGCGATCGCCTACGCGTTAAAGCAGTGGCCTCGACTATGCCATTACATCAGGGACGGCCGCCGGCGCCCGGACAACAATCTCGCGGAAAATGCGATCCGCCCTTTTGTCGTCGGCAGAAAGAACTGGCTGTTTTCCGGCAACGCCGCGAGCGCGAAAGCCAGCGCCACCCTTTACAGCCTGATCGAAACGGCCAAGGCGAACAAGCTTGAAACCTACTGGTACCTGCGACATGTGTTCGAGCGCCTGGCTCTGGCGAAGACCGAGGAAGAACTCCGGACGCTGTTGCCCCAGCACATCGACCGCAGCCTGGTGACCGCCGCAGCTTCTGGGTGACCAGGGGTTCGCTTGGCGCTTACATTCGATATACTGTCCCCGGAACTCCTGGCGCTTACATTCGATATACTGTCCCCGGAACTCCCCAGATAAAAATTTATACATAATTGATAAGCCATTTAGCGCTTTATCAGCGCGCCTTGGAAAAATTTCTGTTCTTTTGCCCTGGTTTGATAGCCCTGAAGATTTTTATGGTTTTTTATTACATGAATATCCAAATGGTGGACATTTGAATTTTACAGGTTCAAGATTGCCCTGGCCTACTACACTAGAAATGAATTTTGATTTTTATCAAAAGACGCGACGAAATTAATACACAATCACACAACAATTGTATGCAGCAGATGGCGAGAAGCGCGGCGGCGCTGACGCGGCAAGTTCATTGGCGCCACTGCTGATACATGGCGTTGTGTGGTAAGAAAATAAAAATGAAATGGAGGCGCTGATCATGGGAATGTGCGGCATCGTTGAGCAAATAAACATAAACCGTGGGATGGTCGCTATTAATACTGAAACAGGGTTTACAATTATTGAACTAATCGATGATGACAATATAGATATTGGTGACAAACTATGCTGGGATGACGATACAGCACTCGGCCATGAGACATACACCAACGTATCCAAGGGGTTTACTTTTGAGGTTGTCGTTCAGAACCATTGGGTTCCAAAAAGCCAACTCAATCAGCATCTTCTTTTTTAGCAGGCAATGTAACCTCAATCTTGTTTCCTGAAACCAATACAATATTGCAGTTTTCGTCAATATTGAAAAATAATTTAACAGTTTCAGCCCCAACAGCGTTGCTCGCTTCAGACACTCTTTTAAGAAATTCCTCAATCTTCATTTGTTCCACCTCATAATGTTAATTAATGCAAATCAACACACAACAATCGCTTTGAGAGGGACCGGGAACCCGCAGCGTTTTGCATCTTCGCTTCTGGCCGGCCCCTCAAGCAAAGCGATATGCGGAAAGGAATATAACCAATGGAATTCGCAAAATTTGAGAAAATTTCGATCAAAAACCATCCAGAATTAAGTGAACGGTGGGTGCAAGATCGTATCGCAGAAGACCCGCGCATCCTTGGCCTGGGTGACGTTATTTTGAAAGACAAAGAACGAATACAACCTCGTGCCGGTCGTCTTGACTTGCTTTTGCAAGACGCTGATTCCAGCCGAAGATATGAGGTCGAGGTTCAACTTGGCTCTACTGACGAAAGTCACATTATTAGAACAATCGAATATTGGGATATAGAAAGAAAAAGATACCCACAATATGAACATACAGCGGTGATAATCGCTGAAGATATTACAAGCAGGTTTCTCAATATCGTCAGCTTGTTCAATGGCATGATCCCACTCATGGCACTCCAAATGAACGCCCTCAAAATCGGAAACCAGGTAGGGCTTGTATTCACAACGGTTGTTGACCAAATGACTCTTGGCCTTGTGGAAGAAGACGAAGAAACACAAGAGGTTACTGACCGGACCTACTGGGAAAACAGAGGGAGCAAAAAAACAGTTGCCATGGCCGATTCAATTCTGGAGTTGGCAAAACAGTTCGATGAAAAGCTTGAATTGAAATACAACAAATTCTATATCGGCATGGCCAAAGATGGGCAACCAAGCAATTTCTTAATATTTCGGCCCAAAAAGGGATTCATTCGCATAGAGCCACGCCTCAAAAATTCAACGGAGACAACGGAAAGGCTTGAAAATGCGGGACTAGATGTAATGGACTATGACAGCCGGTGGGGCCAAGTTCCGGGGACAGTATACAGAACTAGGGGGCCAAGTTCCGGGGACAGTATACAGAACTAGGGCCAAGTTCCGGGGACAGTATACAGAACTATCTTGCGCCGGGTTTTGCTCCCGGTTTTCATGGACGGAACGGTCTCGATAATTCGCGTAGTTCTGGGGGGCAGTATACAAATTTCGGAGTAGTTCTGGGTGTGACAAAATGTGACAATGGGGACCTTGTTTTCTATCTGATTATCGGCAGCTGTTTGTCCGCTGCCGGCGCTGCCTTCAGACCGCCTGGTGTTGCTGACCGCCCATATGGGGCCATTCTGTGGTCGCCTTAATGGTGCCACAGGCTTTTGTCGGGCTAATGGCGCCACTTCTCATTTTTGACTCTCGGGCCTTTCGATTACCAGGATATCCTTCCGGCTTTTTTCGGAGGAGATTCCCGGGGCCAATCGAAGATTCGAGATGTGCCAATTTCGTCAAATTCTCTCCCCTATGTGGTTGGGCGACTCCGGCCGCGGTCTTGCCCGTGCCGGTCTGGTGGTGCGGAAAAAGGCCGCTGCGTGCGATGGCTTGCGCTCTCCTGCGGCTGGCTCGCTACCCCGCCCGTTTCCCGACGAGGCGGGGTGGTACCATGGGGGCGTTGTTTTCTGTTTGATTATCAGTGGCAGGCTTGCTCGCTGCCGGTGCTGGCCTCGGACGCCGATGTCGCGGCGGCCGCGGCCGGGCTGCTCCTCGTCCCCCTCCCTCTCATCCTCCCTCCCTCTTTCTCCTGTCCTTTGTAGATGATAGAGGTCCCCGCCTGCCGGCGATCGAAAGGATGCGCCGCCGGGAAAAGCGAACTCCGCCCGCCCGGGTAGCCGGGGGAGTGTTCAATTTTGTATGGCAACCGCTATTTCAAGTTAACAATAATGTGAGTAATTTGAAATGAGGCAAGAGGGGGCAGCCGAGGTTTCCGGTTATCTGGTTGATTATAAAGGATATAAATTGAAAAATGACAGATGGCACGGGGATTGTATGTGCATGGTCTCATCGTACGTTTCGGATGGTGAATATCTTTCAATTTTGAACGGAGAGTGACCATGAAAAAGATCGAGGCAATCATCAAACCATTCAAGCTGGACGACCTGAAGGAGGCCCTGTCGCGGCTGGACGTCAAGGGGATGACCGTCTCCGAGGTCAAGGGGTTCGGCAGGCAGAAGGGCCACACGGAGATCTACCGGGGCGCCGAATACGTCGTCGACTTCCTGCCCAAGATGAAGGTGGAAATCGTCGTCGAGGACGAAATGGTCGAGCAGGTGGTGACCACCATCATCGGCGCGGTCAACACCGGCAAGGTGGGCGACGGCAAGATCTTCGTCATGCCGGTGGAGATGGTCTGCCGGATCAGAACCGGCGAGCGCGGCGCGGACGCGGTGTAATCATACTGAGTTCCTGGAGGGTACGACCATGAAAAAACTATTTCCGATTCTGTTGCTGCTGGTCATCCCGGCGCTGTCCCTGGCGGCCGACGAGGCGCCGACGGTCGCCGGCAATGCCGAAGCGATCAAGACGGTACAGACCCATCTCGACTACGTCTGGACCCTGGTGGCCGCCGCCCTGGTATTCTTCATGCAGGCTGGCTTCGCCATGGTGGAGTCCGGTTTCACCCGGGCGAAGAGCGCGGTCAATATCATGATGAAGAACCTGCTCGACTTCGCCATGGGCAGCCTGATGTTCTGGGCGGTCGGCTTCGGCCTGATGTTCGGGGTCACCACCACCGGCTGGTTCGGCACCAGCGGCTTCTTCCTTTCCGACTGGGCGCCGGGCGGCGATCCCTGGGTGCTGGCCTTCTGGATGTTCCAGGTGGTGTTCGCCGCCACCGCCGCCACCATCGTCTCGGGCGCGGTGGCCGAGCGGATCAAGTTCACCGCCTATCTGCTCTACAGCGCGGTGATCTGCGGCTTCATCTACCCGGTCTTCGGCAGCTGGGCCTGGGGCAGCCTGCTGAACGGCAAGGGCTGGCTGGAAGGGCTCGGTTTCATCGACTTCGCCGGCTCGACCGTGGTCCACTCCGTCGGCGGCTGGGCGGCCCTGGCCGGCGCCATCGCCCTCGGTCCCCGGCTCGGCAAGTTCGGCAAGGACGGCAAGGTCAAGGCGATCCCGGGCCACAACATCCCGATGGCGGCCTGCGGCGTCTTCATCCTCTGGCTCGGCTGGTTCGGTTTCAATCCCGGTTCCACCACCGCCGGCAACAAGGACATCGCGATGATCTTCGTCAACACCAACCTCGCCGCCGCCGCCGGCACGGTGGCCGCCATGCTGGCCTCCTGGGTGATCTTCAAGAAGCCCGACATCGGCATGAGCCTCAACGGGGCGCTGGCGGGCCTGGTCGGCATCACCGCCGGCTGCGCCAACGTCAGCCCGACCAGTTCCATCGTCATCGGCCTTGTCGCCGGCGTGCTCGTCGTGCTGTCGGTCATGTTCTTCGACCGTATCCGCATCGACGACCCGGTGGGCGCCGTGTCGGTGCATGGCGTCTGCGGCGCCTGGGGCACCCTGGCCGCCGCCCTGTTCAACATGGAAGGCGTCACGGCCAAGCTGATCGGCGTCCAGCTCACCGGCATGGCCGCGGCCTTCATCTGGTCCTTCGGCTGCGCCTTCGTCCTCTTCAAGGTGATCGACCTGTTCCACGGCCTCAGGATCACCGAGGAGGAGGAACTCACCGGTGTGGATATCGGCGAGCACGGCGCCCATGCCTACAACGACTTCGTCGTCAAATAAAGCAAACCCGGCTTGCGGCCGTCCCGGGAATTTTCTCGGGGCGGTCGCAGCCCGCAACGGCAAATCATGTCAACCAACTGAAGAGAAAGGAGTATCGACAATGAAAACCAAACTGCACGCACTGATCGCCACCGGAATGCTCTGCACCGGCCTGCTGTACGCCCCCGCCGTTCACGCCGAGGAGGAAAAGCCCAGCGCCGATCTCTCGGTGAGCGCGCTTTCCAAGTACGTCTGGCGCGGCTTTGAACTGAGCAAGGACAGCATCGTCATCCAGCCGTCGATGACCGTCGGCTACAAGGGCTTTTCCGCCAATGTCTGGGGCAACATGGACACCGACGTCTACCTCACCGGCGCCGAGGGCGAGGACACCAACAACTGGACGGAGACCGATTTCACCCTGGCCTACGACCACAGCATCGGGCCGGTGGGGCTTTCCGTCGGCTACATCTACTACAGCCTGATCGGCCTGGATTCCCAGGAGGTCTTCGTCAAGGCCAGCCTGGACACCCTGCTGAGCCCGACGCTTGCCGTCTACCGGGACTACGATCATTTCGCCGGCTGGTATGCCACCTTCGGCATCTCCCACAGCGTACCGCTCACCGACACGATCGCCCTCGACCTCGGCGCCCAGGTTGGCTACCTCAACGCCGACGACGCCAGCAGTTATCCGGAATACGACGGCGTCAACGTGCTGGCCCCGAACAACGAGGCCTACAGCGGCTTTCATGACGGCCTTCTGACCGCTTCCATCACCTTCCCGGTGAACGAGTACATTTCCGTCACCCCGGTGGTCAACTACTCCTTCGCCCTCACCAGCGAGGCCGGCGACCTGATCGAGAGCTGGAGCCAGGAGGTGCTGAACGGCGGCGCCAGCGGCGACGACAACTTCATCTACGGCGGCGTCACTCTGTCCTTTTCCTTCTGATCGCCGTTGTGGAACCGGTCAGCAGCACCCCATCTTCGAACGAGCGGCCCGGCGTACGTACGCAAAGTACGCGGCGCCGGTCCGCTTGTCCGAATCTGTGGCACTTCTGAACGGTTACCGCCGTTGTTCGTTTTTCCCTCCCTATAGCCGGCGAAGGAGTTCGTCCCGAGCCTCCTTCGCCGGCCCGGCCCGGCCCAAACCGCGCCATGTTCTTTCCCTGGTTCTGCCCCCTTCTCTTTTTTTGTGATTGTGCTGGCCCCTCGCATCAAGGGGGGCAGACGGAGCCGGGCACCACGATTTGCGGAAGAGTATCGATGGTGCTATGGTAACACCGAAACGAAATCGATGGAGCTGTGGCATGATGATGAAGGGGCAGGTCGTGGAGCTTTCCGTGAAGTCAGCCCTTGCTGCATCGCAGGTCAGTGTGCAGCATAGCTGCCCATGGCGGACAGCATCATTCTCGCCACTGCCCGTGCCTGTGGCGCGACCGTCCGGACCCAGGACGTGGATTTCCTGAACTACCCCGGAGTCCGGTATTTTCCCGGATAAAAGACCGGTGATCGTACTTCCTCCCTGGCAATGCCGGGCAAATCCGGCTTCCTGCCGTGCATGAGAAAAAAATCCATGGAAGCAGACCCCAAGACCAGTTTCTGCCTGCTCAGCCAGCACGGCCCCTTCCGCATCGGGGCGCGGCCGCCCCACTGCCGGGTGTTTGCCGGACGGACCGGCCGCGACTGGGTCCGCAAGCTCCTCCGTCTTCGCCTGGACACCCGCTACCGGACCGTGCGCAACCAGATCTTCGAGTTTCTCGACATCCGTTCCTACGACGAGATCCCGGCCCTGATCGGGGACAGGGCCCGGCAGCGGATGCTGAGCCGCCGCGCCTATGCCCTTTTGGGCAATATGTTCGGCATCGACGGCTCGGAGCGCGAGGTGGTCACCCGGGTGGAAAGCTATTCCGCCACCGCCGACGGGGTCATCAGGTACCTCAAGGGCAAGGTGCTGGCCAATTACGCCCCCTACATCGAGATGACCAACGAGATCGACATGACCAGCGATCCGGTGGAGCTGATGCTGGTCATGTTCGATGACCGCTACCACAAGAAGGCGCGTTTCGAGGCCAAGCGCAAGCTCCTGCTGATGAATCTGGCCGGTTCCATCGATCAGCGCGAGCGAGAGACGGGGATCGAGCGCAAGTTTCGGGATTTCCTCGATTTTCTCAATGAATACGTGTGGAGCCAGGAGATCAGGATCGGCGAGCTGACCACCGCCTACCTGGTCAGCCAGCACCGGCCGGAGGATTTTTCCTGCCGGGCGGTGGAGGTGGTGGGACTGCCGAAGATCAGGGAGGTGGAGCGGTTGCCCGGCCGGAAGATCACCCTGGTGAAGCGGCGGCGCTTCTCGGTGAACGGTCGCGAGATCCCCATCTACGTCTCCATCCGCAAGAAGCCGTCCGAGGCCAAGGTGCTGAAGCTGCTGCGCAAGGGCGAGGAGAATCCGGCGGTGGCGGTGGACGACGAACTCGGCCTGATGGGGGTGGTGGATTCGGTGGCCGACGTCAAACTGTTCCTCAAGCACCTGACCAGCAGCGCCACCCGCGCCGGCACCCTGATGACCCTGGAGGACATCTCCGACACCCTGACCGGCGGCGTGCACCGGAGCTCCAGCGCCGGCAGCAATCCCGAGACGAAGATGTTCAAGTTCTTCGCGCGGATGGGCGGCATGCGGGTGGAGTTCATCCTCCACTCCAACCAGACCTATCTGGACTACGTCTACCGGCGCGGCACCTCCCACGACGAATACGAGGTGAAGCGCTTCTTCGATTCCGGTGTCGCCGAAATGCTGTTCCCCCAGGACATCTACAAGCTGGACATGGCCGCGGTCCGCGACGAACTGGTGCGCTGGTTCCGCCACCGCATCGAGGGGCACTGACCGGGCGGCCGGGATCGTGAACCGCGCGCCGGCAAGCATCTTCGCCATCGGCGATATCCACGGCTGCCACGCCAGGCTGACCAGGCTGCTGGCCGGGCTGCCGGCCGAGCCCGGCCGCGACACCCTGGTGTTCCTCGGCGACTATCTCGACCGCGGCCCCGACGCCCGCCTGGTGCTGGAGGAGATCTGCCGGCTGCGCCAGCGGGGGTTCCAAGTCGTCGCCCTGATGGGCAACCACGAACACCTGCTGCTGGAGTACCACCGCGATCCCGATCCGGCGCTGCTGCCCTATCTGCGCGGACTCGGCATCGAAAAAACCCTGGAAAGCTACGGCGATCTCACCCTGGCCGACCTGGCCACCTTTTCCTTCCTGCCGCCGGCGCACCGCGATCTGCTTTTTTCCCTGCTGCCCTACTGGCAGACCGAAGACTACATCTTCGTCCACGCCGGCCTGCGGCCCGGCGTCCCCCTCGAACGCCAGACCCCGGCCGATCTCTGCGAGATCCGCGAACCCTTCCTGGAGAGCGACGCCGATTTCGGCAAGGTGGTCGTCTTCGGCCACACCCCCTTTCTCACCCCCTACGTCACCGTCAACCGCATCGGCATCGATACCGGCGCCGCCTACGGCAATCTGCTCACCGCGGTGCAGCTGCCGGCGGTGCGCTTCTTCCATGCCGGCTGACAAGGAGCCCCGGCGGGACTCCAGCCGCGGCAAACATCGTCATGGCTGCCGAAGACCAGCCGTGACGGCGGTCAGGTTTGCCGTTCCAGCCGCGTCAGTCCGTAATCGCCGGCGAGGAAGGCCTGCGCCGCCGCCCGCGCTGTCTGGTCGTCGGCCATGGCCGCGTCCAGGAGCCGGGTGAAGCCGAGCAGCCGGCCGACCACCACCAGCTTTTCTTCGATGACTCGACAGGGGGCACCCTGCAGTACCGCGTTGATCAGATCCTCCCGCACATCGACGGCGAACCCGAAGTGCTCGAAGATCTCGGCGATGCAGGCGGCGCGCCGCCGCCGCCGCGCCATGGCGGTGCCGCCGCCCTTGAAGCGGAAGCGGATGTGGTTGTCGCCGGGCTGCAGGCCGCAGACGGCGTCGATCATGATGAAGTGGAAATCCATGCGGGCGTTGAGGTTGCAGTAGTCGCGGCTCACCAGGGCATAGTTGGGCATGCCCACCGGCCGCTCCGACTTCTGGTCGGTGAGGAAGGAGGAGACGACCGAACCCATGGGCGCGCCGCCGGGCGGCGGCCCCCAGCGCAGGCCCGGGGTGACGATTCCCTGCCACAGGGCCCGGAAGGGACGCGACGCCACCGTTTCCGGGGCGATGCGTCTGCTGCTGCCCGCCGTTGGCGCAAGCCCGCCGCCCATGTCGATCACCGAGACGAAGAACGGCACCGAGGTCTCGATGACGTGCACCGTTGCCAGATGTCCCTCGAGGATCTCGTCGCCGGCGTGGAACATGGCAAGAACCGCCTTCTCGTGGACGAAGCGGACGATGTCGTGCAGGGAGCGGCATTCGAGGATGGAGAAGGTGGGGCCGTAGGCGTCGGTGAGGTTGAGGGCGGTCACCAGTTCCCGAAGCTCGCGGCGGCCCGCCGGCAGTGCCGGCAGGGATCGTTCGCCCTTTGCCGTCGAATGCCACTCCGCCTCGGCCGCGGCTGTTTCTTCGGCATTCGCGGCATAGACCCGCCCCTGCCCGCCGTCGACGGTGAGCCAAGTGCCGGCCGCCAGCCGGCTGCCGGCATCCCCCAGGCCGCAGATCAGCGGCACCCCCTGCTCGCGGGCGACGCAGGCAAGATGGTCCGCCGGGCTGCCGAGATCGACCAGTACCGCGGCGATCCGGTGGAGGATGGCGGCGGCGTCGACGAAACTGCCATGCATGGCCAGCACCGTCGGACCCGCTGGGACGCTCTGCAGATCACGGCGGCCGCGCACCAGCAGCAGCCTGCCGGTGGCGCGGCCCGGGGCGGCGCCGATGCCGGCGAGCAGCGGCGGCGACGATGGCCGGCCCGGCTCCGTGGCCGCGCCGCCGAGGCCGGTCAGGGTCCGCACCTGCAGAATCACTTCGCCGGCGGCGTCGATGGCCCATTCGATGTCCTGCGGGGCGCCGGCCATGTCTTCCAACTTCTTCCCCCAGGCGACCAGACGCGCTGTCTGCGCACGGTCCAGCACCGGCCGACCGCGCTCCGCCGCCGGCAGATCCTGCCATTCGAGGCCGCCTTCCGGGCTGGCCACCAGTTGCCGTTCTTTGGCCGCCACCGTGGACCGCTGCCAGTCGACGCTGCCGTCGCGGTCCACCAGGTAGACATCGGTGGCGGCGCTGCCGGCCACCGCCGCCTCGCCCAGGCCCGGCACCGCGCTCAGCAGCATCCGGTCACTGGCCGGCTCACCCGGATCCCTGGTCAGCAGGATGCCGGCGGCCCGCGCCTCGATCATCTCCAGGCAAAGGATCGCCATGTCGAAGGACAGGGGATCGAGACCGGCATGACTCCGATAGGACAGACTGCGGGGGGTGAAGCTGCTTGCCGCCACCTGGCGGATCGCCTGCAGCAGCTGGGTCTCGTCGCGGACGTTGAGGACCGAGGTGAACTGGCCGGCAAAGGAATGGCGGCGGCCGTCCTCGCTGCTGCTGCTGCTGCGCACCGCCAGCGCCTTGCCGGCGGCGAAGAAGGGCCGGGCGGCCTCGGTCGCCGCGGTGATCAGCTCCGGCGGCAGCGGCGCCTGTTCCAGCAGCCGCTGCGCCCGCGCCGCCGTCTCGGCGGAGAGATCGCCATTCCCGGCGCTCCATTTTTCGGTAAACAGGTGGGCGAGTCGCAGGGAGAGATCCTCATGTTCGAGGAGGAGCCGGCAGGCGGGCGCGGTGATCACGAAGCCGTCGGGAATAGGGAGACCATTGTGGCCGGCGAGCAGAACGAGGTTCGCCGCCTTGTTGCCGACGATCTCCCGCAGCGGTTCGTCGATTCGGTCCAGCCCCAGACAAAGGGGCAGATCGCGTGGCTGTGCGAGGGCGGCTGTGTGGGAGGTGATGGCGGCCGCCAGCCGCTGGTGGACCGGGTACAGGCCGCGGAATCCGCCGGAGGCGAGCTGGTCGAGCCGGTCGATCATCCCGGCGGTTTCGTCGATCAGGCGGCTGATCCGCCGGGCCAGGGCAGCGTCGGTTCCCCGCATGCGCAGCAGGACGGCGATTTCGGTGAGCAGGTCGACGGCGCGGTTGTTGCCGGCCAGCAGCGACCTGAAGAGGTGGTAGCGGGCCTTGAGCAGGTCATCGGCGGCGCGGCGGCGCTGCCGCCGTCTTGCCCGCAGCCCGTCGACGAGCCGATGCAGCCACCCAATCATGCTCAAGCCCCGCTCCCGCCATCGTCGTCGCGGACAGCGGCCAGGAAACGCCGGAAGAACTCGTCGACCGCCGCTTCCTCCTTCATCTGCACGTCGAGCTGGCGGGTGAAGGCGATCAGTTCGCCGAGGCGGGTCAGCACCCGCTGCATCTGCGGTGGATCCAGCTGGCGGGCCTTGGCGGTGACCAGATCGCCCTTCTGTTCCACCTTGAAGTAGAGACCGGCGAGGATGGAGCCGATCAGCCTGGCGCGGCGTTCGCGTTTGCTTTTTTCGGCCATGCCGCCGGCGAAGCGGAAGTAGATGTAGTTGTTGTCCGGATCGTCGGAGAAATAGGTGTCGACGACGTTGATATGGTAGCCGAGCCGCAGGCAGAGGTTGACGTAGCCGTCGGAGACGATGGCCAGGTTGTCGCCGGCGCCTGCCGGCCAGTTGCCGAGCAGCGACAGCGGCCGGGTCATCCCGGCCAGCAGGTCCCGCCAGCCGAGGGGCATCGAGGTGCGGTTTCTGCCGGCGCCGGTGACCAGGCCGTCGAGGAGGGCCAGGAGCGGCCGGCAGGCGACCATGCCGAGGTCGATGTCGCCGCCGGCCCGGGCCGCGGTGTCGAGGCCGCCGCCGAGATCGATCAGCCGCAGCCGCAGGGGAACCGGCAGCCGCAGCGGTCGGCTGGCCAGGGCCTGGCGGCCGCTGCCCCGTTCGTGGTAGTGGATGACGGCGTCGATGGCCTTTTCATGGCTGAAGCGGATGATGTCGTGGAAGGTGCGGCAGTTTTCCGCACGGAAATCGGCGGCGACGGGGTCGGTCAGGGTGAGCGGCGCCACCCAGCGCAGCAACCGTCGCAGGGTGCGCAGCTCCGGCGCGGCGCGGTACGGGTCCTGCTCCGCCCCCTGCAGCCGCACCAGTCCTTGGAGGATGCCCCGGTACACCGTCTTGTTTTCGACGTCGACGGTCACCTCTTCCCCCTCGGCCAGGAGCCGGCTGGCGTCGCCGGTGCCGAACAGGGCCGGGGTGCGGTACTCGCGGGCGATGGTGGCGAGATGGCCGGTGGGGCCGCCGATGTCGGTGACGATCGCGGCCGCCCGCCAGACGATGGGACTCAGTTGCGGCCCGGGAAAACGGGCGACGGCGACCGCCCCCACCGGAAACGTCTCGGCGTCGGTCTCCTGGTCGACATGGACCACCGGGCCGGCGCCGATGCCCAGCTGCGCCACCTGTCCCCGGCCGCTGAGCAGCGGGGTGGCGGCGCGCAGTTCGGCGGCGATCTCGCCGGGCAGGGGCGGCGGTTTCGCCGGCAGGGCGAGGGGGCGGCTCTGCAGGATGACCGGTTCGCCGGCCATCGCCCATTCGATGTCCTGGGGAGCGCCGAAGGCCTTTTCCAGCAGCAGGGCCTGTTCGGCGAGGCTGCGTAACTCCGCCGGGGTCAGGCTCGCCGAACCGCGGCGCAGGCCGCCGGCCTGCAGGTCGAGAGCCGTGTCGCCGCCATCGGTGCCGGCGGCGATTTCGCTTTCAGCAAGGGCAAAGGGCCAATTGCGGCCGACGGTGAAACGGTCGCCCGGCTTGCGGCCGGCGACCAGTTCCCGGGCCGCGCCGCGCACCGCGGTCACCAGCAGCCGGTTCCCCGCCGGCTGGTCGGGGCAACGGCTGTAGCTCACCCCGGCGACCGCGGCGCGGATCATCGGCTGCACCCCCACCGCCATCGGCATGGCGCGGCTGTCGGCGTCGCCCAGGTATTCCAGGGCCGCGGCGGAAAAACGGGAGGCCAGCACCTGTTTGTAAGCGACGAGCACCGCATCCGGCCGCGGCTCCACCTCGAGCACCGAGGTGAACTGACCGGCGAAGCTGCGGCCGCCCTCGTCCTCGCCCACGCCGCTGCTGCGTACCGCCAGCATCGGGGTGCCGTCGCAACGGGCCAGCAGCCGGTCGAGTTCCGCGATCACCGCCGTTTCGACGTCCTCGGGAACCGCTGCCGAGCTCAGCATGGCGGCGGCGGCCGCCGCCCGTTGCCGTGCCGATCCGGCCAGATCGTCCAGGCGGGCGAACAGATCCCCCGCCTCCATGAAGCGGCGGTAGGCGGCGACGGTGATGGCAAAGCCGTCCGGGGCGGGCAGTCTGAGGTTGTTGCGGATCTCGCCGAGGGTGGCGTTCTTGCCGCCGACCAGCTCTTCCAGGTCGCTGTTCAAGCTCGCGTAGTCGAGGGTGAAGCTGCGGTCTGCCGGCCCGGTGTCGCCGGCGGCCAATGCCGCCAGCCGGTCTGCGATCTCCTGGTAGCGGTCGTAGAGGGGGAGGAAACGGGCGTCGGCGAGGTCGTTGACCGAGGCAACCACCTCGCGCACCAGAGCGCTGAGTTCGGCCACCACCCGGAGGAGGAAGGTGCGGTCGAAGACGTACTCGCCGGCCAGGGCGTTTTCCATGGCGGCGATCTTTTCCAGCACCGCGTTGTTCAGCGCCAGGATGCGGCGGAACTGGCGGAAGGCGGCGGCAAAGGAGGCTTCGCCGCCGGTTGCCCGTGGATCGCGGGCGCTCATGCATCACCCCCGGGGGCGAGAGGCAGACGGATGGTGAAGGTGGTGCCTTCACCCGCGCGGCTGGTCACCCGGATATCGCCGTGATGTTCCTTGACGATGGAATAGCTGAGCGAAAGCCCGAGACCGGTCCCCTCGTTCTTGGTGGTGAAGAAGGGATCGAAGATGTGCTCCAGATCCTCGGCGGAGATCCCGGAGCCGGTATCGCGGATCGAGATCACCGCCTTGCCGTTTTCGGCGGCGAGCGAGACGGAGAGCTGGCCCTCGGCCTGCATCGCCTGCACCGCGTTCAGCATCATGTTGACCAGTACCTGCTGCAGCTGACTGGGGTTGCCCTCCACCCAGACCTCTTGCGCACCGGTGTCGGCGTGGCAGGTGATCCGGTTCAGGCGGAACTCGTTTTTCAGCAGGGATACCGAATCCTCGATCAATCTGCCGAGGGACAGCCTTTCGTTGCCCATCGCCCGCCGGGTCCGGGAAAAGGCGAGCAGGTGGTGCACCACTTCCCGGGCGCGGTCGGCCTGCACCAGGATGTCGTTGACCATCTCCAGCCGCTCGGCACAGCCCAGGTTGGGCAGGTCCTCCAGCAACACCTCGGCGGTGAGGGCGATGTTGTTGAGCGGGTTGTTGATCTCGTGGGCGATGCCGGCGGTGACCTTGCCGATGGCGGCGAGCTTGGTCGACTGGACGAGCTGGGCCTGCTTGTCGTTCAGGGCCTTCAGCATCAGGTTCAGGGAATTGACCAGTTCCTGGCTCTCCACCGAGGCGCTGATGATCTCGTCCACCGGAATGAAGGTCGTCTCGCCGCGGATGATCCGCGCCGAGGCCTGGCTGATCGCGTTCAGCGGCCGGGTCACCCATTTGATGAGATAGGCGGTGAACAGGCCGCCGCCCAGAAGCGCCAGGGCGAGGATGAAGAGGGCCAGTCGTTCGTAGTTGCGGATCTCCCGTTCCACCTGCATGCGGGAGCGGTTGTCGAGATCGAAGATGCCGGAGGTGAGGTCCTGGCCGTAGGCCCGCAACTGGTTTTCCAGCAGCCGGCCCTGGCCGGCGGCGAGCTCCGGCTTGCGCAGGCTGCGGAAAATCGCGGCGTAGGCTTCCAGCATCTCCTGGTAGGAGCGGAGTTCCGCCGTTGCCCCGGGCAGCATCGGCCGGATGGTGGCCAGGGCCGCCCGCACCTCGTCGACGTAGTCGAGGGCGGCGAGCAGGTCGCTGTGTTTGTTGAACAGCAGGTAGTTCTTTTCGTAGCGCCGCACCTCGAGGATCTTCTGGTTGAGTTCGTAGAAGGATTCGATGATTCGGGTCTTGTCCTCCATCCTCCACATGGCGTAGAGGGCGGTGGACGTGGCCACCAGGCCGAGGAGGGAGACGATCACCAGGCCGATGATGAATTTCCCCTTGAGGGACCGGGGGGCGCGGCTTCCGGCGATGGGGTATTCGCCGGAACCCGTCGCCGTGCCGCTGGGGCTTCCCTGACTCGGGTCCATGGTCAGCGGCCGGCGCTCTCGTCCCGCCCGCCGGCGGCCATGGCCCGGACGATGATCTCCTTCAGTTCGTCCAACCGGAAGGGCTTGGCGAGAAAGGCGAAGACGCCGCAGTCCCTGGCCGCCTCGGCGGTCTCCGGCGAGGCGTAGCCGGTGATGATGATCACCCGGGCGGCAGGGTTGACCGCCAGGGTCCGTTGCGCCACCTGGAGGCCGTCCATCCCCTCCATCTTGAGGTCGGTGACCACGATGTCGAAGGGGTTGGCGCTCATCGCCGCCACCGCCGCCGCCGGCTCGGTGAAGGATTCGATGTGAAAGCCGATCTTGCCGAATACCTGCTTGAGCCGTTTGCCGACGATGGCCTCGTCGTCCACCACCAGCAGGCGGCAGGGCTGTCGGTTGCTGTCATTGGCCATGTGGTATCTCCTGTCCGTTGAGATGGTTCGTGTCGATGGGGGTTGCGGGGCATCAGCCGCCGCGGGCGACGATGCCGTAGTCGCCCATCAGGAAGGCCTCGGCATAGCGTTCCACCAGCGCGTCGCTTTCCATCTGCACGTCGAGCTGGCGGGTGAAGCCGATGAGCCGGCCGAGGATCTCCAGGGTGCGGTTGACCTCGGCGGGCATCATGTTGCTGGCGCGGCTGATGACCAGATCGCCCTTGATCTGGACGTTGAAGTCGAAGGCCTTGAGGATCATGGCGATGAGCGCCGCCCGCCGCGAGCGTTTGCTGAGGTCGGAAGCGCCGCCCAAAAAGCGGAAGTAGATGTGGTTGTCGCGCTCGACCTCGTGGCAGTGGGCGTCGATGATGTTGAAATGATAGCCGAAGCGGAAACAGAGGTTGACGTAGTTGCGACTGATGATGGCGATGTTGTGGCCGGTGTACTGGCCGGTCAGGGTGTCGCGCGGGGTGGCCAGCATGGAGTGCATCATGTCGCGGAAACCGACGTGCATGGGGACGTCGTGCCAGACCTCGGGGAAGAGCATGCCTTCGAGGATGGCGCGGAAGGGAGCGGAGGCCACCGCCTGGAAATCGACGCCGTCCCGGGCGGTTCCGGGGGCGATGCCGCCGCCGATGTCGAGGACCAGGATCCCCGCCGGAATCGGCAGGGTGAGCGGCCGGATCAGACTGTCGCCCAGCAGGCAGCCCTCGTCGCGGCCGAGATCCACCAGTTCCAGCACCGCGGTCTCATGGATGTAACGCAGCACGTCGTGGAAGGTCTGGCAGCCCTCCGGCCGGAATTCCTGCATCAGCGGGTCCACCAGGTTCAGCCGTGAGACCTCGCGCTGGACACGGCGCAACAGGCGGAATTCCGGGGTCATCTCCAGATTGACCGCGGTGGCCGCCTGGAAGGTGAGCAGTTCGTGGACCCGGCCGCGGTAGATGCGCCGGTCCTCGGCGTCGACGGTGATTTCCGTGCCGGTCTCGACGTTCCGCACCGCGTCGCCGACCCCGACCAGACAGGGCACCCGGAATTCCCGGCAGAGGGTGGCCATGTGGCTCAGCGGGGTTCCCACCTCGGTGACGATGGCCGCCGCCAGCCGCATCACCGGCACCAGATAGGAGGCGTCGCGGTGGGTGAGGAGCACCGCGCCTTCGGGGAAATCCTTGAGATCGGCGTAGGTGTCCACCCGATAGGCGCGGCCGGCGCCGATGCCGCGTTGCGCCACCCGGCCGGCATCGGCGGCGATGAGTTGGTAGCCTTCGAGTTTTTCCGCCAGCGGCAGCCGTTCCTTTTCACCTTCCATCAGCAGCAGCGGCCGGGACTGGAGGATGTAGAGCTCGCCTTGGCGGTCGATGCACCACTCGATGTCCTGGGGGCGCTTGAACAGGGTTTCCAGGTGTTCGCCGCTGGCGGCGAGCCGGAGCAGTTCCCCGTCGTCGAGACAGGCCCGGTCGGCATCGCCGGCGGCGACCGCCTGCAAGCCGAGGCCGCCGCCGGCGGCCGGCAGGAGCATTGCCGTCTTGCGGGCGACGGCGCGGTCGACGATCCGGGGGGGATTTTCCTTGTTGATCCGAAAATAATCGGTGGGTACCTGGCCCTCCACCACCGCCTGTCCCTGACCGTAGGAGCCGACCACCACCATGGCGGCCGATCGTGGCTCGGTGGGGTCGACGGTGTAGAGGATGCCGCTGGCCCGGGCGTCGATCATCCGCTGGCAGCAGGCGGCGATGGCCAGCGGACTGCCCTCCGGGAACAGCTGGCGCCGATACCGCATCGCCTTGATGTTGAACAGGCTGGCGACCACCTCCAGATAGGCGGTGGAAATGGCGTCGCTGTCGTTTTCCACCTGCATCACCGAGTGGAACTGGCCGGCGAAAGAGAAATCCATGTCTTCTTCCAGGGCGCTGCTGCGCACGGCGAGATAACGCGGCGCGACTCCCGCGGGCCGCAGCCGCCGTAATCCGTCGGCGATGGCCGCGGCCAGGTCGGCGGGCATGCGGGCTCCGGCGATTTTTTCCCGCAGGGCGCGGCAGCGTCGCTCAAGTTCCGCATCACCGGCGGCGGGATCGGCCAGCAGCCGTTCGAGGGAATCGAGATCGCGGCGCAGGCCGTTGCCGTCGACCAGATCATGGAAGGCGCGGGTGGTGATGACGAAACCTTCCGGTACCCGGGCCGGGGGGTTCTGGTTGATCTCGGCGAGATGGGCGGCCTTGCCGCCGACCCGCGGCCAGTTCTTGAATTCCACCTTGTCGAGATCGATGAGCAGCGGGCCGCCACGATCGTCGCGGCCGGCGAGCAGGGTCCGCAGCCGTTCGGCGAGGGCGTCGGCGATGGGACGGAGCGAAAGGCAGCGGTCGCCGGTGAGGTGGTTGATCTCGTCGATGGAGCGGCGCACGGACTGGATGAGGTCGTCCACCGAGGTCTCGATGTAGCGGCGGTCGAACAGGAAATCGCCGCTCAGCTTCTCGCCGATGTCGGCGATGATCTCCAGCGCCCGGTTGTTGGATTCGAGGACCGCCTGGAAGCTGGCGAAGACCAGGGCGGGAGAACGGCATGACGAGCGGCCGCCGGGGAGGAAGGCCCGGAGGGCGGAACGCAGTTTTTCCAGTGATGCCATGCCGTCTCCCGGAGGGGCGGAACTCAGTGACTGCCCCCTCCCTTTTTGAAGATGGCGCCGACGGCGAAGCCGGCGGCCATCGCGATGACAATCGCCATTATTCCATACAGGGCGGCCTGGTCAATCGCCATTTTCGACAGTGCCGCCACCACCCCCTTCCGTTCGACGACGAAGGAGGTGGCGGTGCGTTCGGTGATCCTGCCGTCGCGCACCGCCAGCACCTCGATGTCATAGGTGCCGGGAGGCGCCTGGAAAGGCCAGGCGACGGTCACCTCGTAGGCGTTGCTCGTCGGGCCGTGCCTGCGGACGACCGTGCCTTCCTGGACGGCGTAAACCATCTCGTGCCGTTTGAAGCGGACGAACTCCTCCAGCCATTTTCCGTCCGCCTCGCCGCCGCCGTCGTTTTCCACCCGGGCACCGGCGACGACGGCATCGAGGCCGAGCATGTTCCTCCGCAGGATCTGGGGCGGAAGCAGACTGTCGAGGGCGGCGGAGGTGGCGAGCAGGTAGACCCCCGGCACCCCCTTGAACTCCAGGCTGCCCTTTTTCATCCAGAACAGGCCGGCGACCTTGTCCTTGAACTTCATCTCGACATCGGCGGCCGGGCTGCTCACCTTGACGATGATGTCGTCGTCCACCGCGCTGTCGCCGCTGATCTTCAGTTCGGCGCCATGATAGGTGAAGGTGATGGGGACCGCGGCCGGAGTGACCTGGGCGGTGAGTGCCCGGCAGTCCCGGGGCGCGAGCAGCAACAGGCAGATGGTCAGGACGGCCGGCAGCAGGGGGCCGCCGGCAAGGGTACGAAATATCTGGCTCATATCAGTGACCTCCGGCAAGGGCGAGAAGAAGTGACGGTTCCAGCACCAGTTCGAGAACGATCTTGACGGTGACGGCGAGGACGATGATGGAGAGCAGGATCTTCAGCTGTTCGCCGTGCAGTCTTCTCCCGAGCGCCGTGCCGATCTGGGCGCCGAAGACCGAGCCGATCAGGAGCAGGAGCGCCAGGATGAAATCGACGGTGTGGTTCTGGTAGGACTGCAGGAAGGTGACCTCGACGCAGGTGAAAAGGATCTGGAAGAGGCTGGTGCCGACCACCACGTGCATGGGCATCCGCAGCAGGTAGATCATCACCGGCACCATGAGAAAGCCGCCGCCGACGCCCATGATCGCGGCGAGGATGCCGACGAAGGCGCCGAGGACGAGGGGGATGAGGGCCGAATGGCTGACCCCCGACTTGACGAAATGCACCTGCATCGGCAGGGAGGCGAGCAGCCCTTTTTTGGCCGGCGTCTTCCCGGTTGCGCCGCTGGCGCCCGCCGCCGGTCGCCTGCTTTTCTTCATGGCATTCAGACTTTCGAAGAACATGAAGGAGCCGACGCCGCCCAGCATGACCACGTAGGTCAGTTTGATGAGGAAATCGGCGCCGCCGGTGGCCCGCAGGATCTTGATGATCTGGACGCCGACCGCGCCGCCGACGAACCCTCCCAGCAGCAGCAGCAGGCCCATCTTGAAATCGACATTGCCCAGTTTCCAGTGGGCGTAGCAGCCCGAGGCCGAGGCGGCGACGATCTGATTGGCGTCGGTGGCCGCGGCGATGGTGGGCGGGATGCCGATCATCATCAACAGCGGCGTCATCAAAAAGCCGCCGCCGACCCCGAAAAGGCCGGACAGCAGCCCGACGGCAAGACCCAGGCCGACCACCAGCAGGTAATTGACGCTGGTGAGGGCTATCGGCAGATACATGTACATGATTTCCTCCATTTCTCCTTTTGCGTTGTTGCTTGCGTGGAAAGCGGCCCCATCGCCGCTTCGGCGCACCGTTTTGCAACGGGCGGTCAGGCACTGTTGCGCCAGACGATCCTCTCCGCGTGGATGACGATCGCTCCGGCCTCTTCCCCCTCTCCCGGCTCGACAAGGACCGCCCACAGGGTTTTCAGGTACGCCGACCGTTCGCGTCCGAGGCGGGCGCCCAGGCGCGCCGCCTGCTGCAGCAGGGGCGCGGCCTCCTCCGGGGCGGCGATGCCGGAAACCAGAAGGCGAATCCGGTGGGCGGCGATGAATCGGGCCAGGCTGCCGTCGGCAAAGCTGTCGAGCAGGTGGAACTGGACCCGGACATCCTCCTGGCCATTGCGGGCGTTTGGCGGCAGGAGGATCTGCGCCGCTGCCGCGGCGATCGCCTGGCCGCCGGGCGGACCCGATTTGCCGGCATGGCCGGCAAGGTCGGTGCGGATGGCCACCGCGTGCAGGATGCAGCCGTTTCTTCCGGCCAGCTCCAGCGCGTGCGCCGCCGCGGTTCGGTCGGGACGGTCGCCCCGCAGAAGAAGAGCGATCCCGATCTGCATGCACGATCCTGCGCTATAAACCCGTGATGACCTGTTTCAGTTCAGCCGTTGCCCGGGAGAAAAGCATAAAGGATGCCATAACAGTAACAGGTTGTTTTGTAAGGAAAAGATCTGCCGGCAGGGGGGAGGTGGAACGTGCGGGTGTTGCGGGCTGAAACAGAGCCCCGTTCAGGCTGTTCAGAAATGCAACAGTCAGGGGGCCAGGTCGAATTCCTTGAGACGGCGCCAGAGGGTTGTGCGCGAGATGCCGAGCCTTTTCGCGGTTTCGGTCTGATTGAAGGCGCACTGCCGGTATACTTCGGCGATATGGTCGCGCTCCAGGGACTTGAGCTGGGTGTCGGTTTTTTCGGCCGGCCGGGGGGGAATGGTGGCGAGGAGAATGTCGGCGGGCAGGCTGGCGCCGGTGAGTTCGGGCTCCCGGGTCAGGGCAACGGCCCGTTCGATGATGTTCTGCAGCTCGCGGACGTTGCCGGGGAAGGGGTAGGCCGAAAGGCCGTCGAGGAAGGAGGCGGCGATGACGGGAACCGCCTTGCCGAACTGCCGGGCCGCCTGGCCGACGAAATGGCGGGCGAGCAGCGGCAGGTCGCCCGGCCGTTCCCGCAGGGGCGGCAGGTCGATGGCGACCACCTTGAGCCGGTAGTAGAGGTCCTGGCGGAATTCGCCCTGGGCGATCATCTTTTCCATGTCGCGGTTGGTGGCGGCGATGAGCCGGACGTCGATCTTCACCGGCTGGATGCCGCCAACCCTGAGCAGCGTCCGCTCCTGGATGACCCTGAGCAGCTTGATCTGCATGGGCAAGGGCATCTCGCCGACCTCGTCGAGAAAGACGGTGCCGCCGTTGGCCGCCTCCAGCAGGCCGAGCTTGGTGCTGACCGCGCCGGTGAAGGCCCCCTTTTCATGACCGAACAGTTCGTTGGCCACCAGGTCGTCGCTGAAGGCGCCGCAGTTGAAGGGGATGAAGGGGTGGGTGCGGCGGTCGCTGAACTGGTGCAGCGCCCGCGCCACCAGTTCCTTGCCGGTGCCGGATTCGCCCTGCAGGAGGACATTGCAGTTCAGCGGCGCCACCTGGCGGATGGTGGCGAAAACCTCCTGCATGGGGGGGGAGGCGCCGATGATGTCGCCGAACCGGTCGGGCAGATGGGCGGGGTCCGCCGGCCGCTGCGCGCCGGGACCGGCGGCGCTCTGTCGCCGCAGGGCCTCGCGCACCGCATGGCGCAGTTCTTCCAGCCGGAAGGGTTTGGCCAGATAATGAAAGGCGCCGGTTTTCATGGCGCTGACCGCCTGGTCCACCGAGGCGTAGCCGGTGATCAGGATGACGGCCATCGCCGGGGCCAGGGATCTGAGCCTGGGCAGGAGGTCGATGCCGTCGCCGTCCTGCAGCCGGATGTCGGAGATCAACACGTCGGCGGGGCGTTCGGCGAGACGGGCGACGGTTTCGGCGGCGGTGGTGAACCCTTCCGCGTCGTACCCGTCACGGACGAGGCTCTGCACCAGCCGGCGGACCGTAATGATCTCGTCGTCGAGGATATAGATGATGCCCCGTTTCGGGGCAGTCGCTGCCACGGGAAAGGCCTTCGGTTGACGGGAGGAGTTGCCGGGTAAGCGATCACAGGGCACGGCATCTCCATTGTCATCGGCCTGTCCGCATACCTGGCGTATAGCGGACAGGCCGCTTTCGCGGATCTACCGCACCCTGTGACCGCTTGCAAATTGCGCGGTTCAGGGTGGATACCTTGGGTGCTACCCCGTGATCAGTTACGTTGCCGGAATCGTCCCTGTTTCCAGGGTGGTCGCAGACTAGCACGGCAACAGCCCCTTGCAAAGAAAAAACCTGTATGCCGCCGCGCGATCTTCATCCTTCAGCAGGGAGGAAGCAGGAGTGGGGCGTCAATTCCCCGCGCCCACCAGCGGCAGCTGATTGGTGATCCGGAAGACGACGATGAATTTGGGGCCAAGTTCCCGGTCCTTTTCCGGGGAGAGGTGGCGGCGGGTCATGGCGGCGATAAGCTCGGAATCGTCATCCTCTCGGATTTTCTCGAGAAAAAGGCGCAGCCCTTCCCTGCCTTCGCCCTCGGCCAGGAACAGGTAGGCGGCATGGGGATTGGACTGCAGATTGGCGTGGGTAAGCCGGTCGCGCATGATGAATGCCACGGTGTCGTTTTCGAGAACGTGGGGTTTGGCGTAGATGGCAACGTCCACCCGGCCACCGCTGTCGGCGGTCGCCAGGATACCCGTACCCGATGTGTTGGCGAAATATTCGTGAAGATGCATGGCGTCCTCCAAGAAAAGAGGGCTCCCCGATAGGAAGCCCCTGTGCTTACCACCTTTCGGTGCCGATTATCAGGCTGACATCGAGACAGTTCTTCCTTTCTTCCTCGGTCAGCTCCTCTTTCGTTTTGAGTTTGCCCTTGATGTCGCTCAGGTAACAGGCGTATTCCTTGCCGTCCTTGTCGCGAACCCACACCATGGACTCGTAGCCGCCGGATTTGCTGGGGTCAGTCATGGCTTCCTCCTTTTGTGCTCGGTATTGGAATTCTTATCGCTTGACTTAACAGTAGGTCCTGTGCCACAAGAGAACAACCGTGGAAAACCGAGAGGAAAATGGCAGGGAAAACCTACCGGAAACGCACCCCGGCATCGGAGGAGAGAGGGAAGGGGGATGGCCGATATTCACAAGGCAGCGCTTGATTCGCTGGCCACTCACGTCGCCTTTCTCGACGGCGCCGGCGTCATTGTCGAAACCAACCGGGCCTGGCAGCGTTTCGCCACCGACAACGGCCTTCCCGGGGTTGCGGACTGCGTCGGTCTCGATTACCTGACGGTCTGCGATCGGGCGAGCCGGGAGGGTTGTGTCGAGGCGGCCCAGGTGGCCACCGGCATCCGGTCGATCCTCGCCGGCGGCCGGAGGGAATTTTTCACTCAGTATCCCTGCCATTCTCAAGCCCGGCAACGGTGGTTCACGGTGCGGGTGGTGCCGTTTTCCTCCTCCGCTGTTCCCCGCCTGATCGTAAGCCATGACGATATCACGCCGATCATGGCGGCGCAGGAGGAGCTGCGGCGCAAGGAATCAGAGCTTGCGCTGCAGACCCGCGAGCTGCAGGAGGCCAATACCGCCCTGCGAGTGGTACTTCGCCATCAGGAGGAGGAACGGCTCCAGGTGGAAAAGGACATCGCCGCCAATGTCCGCCGGCTGATCCTGCCCGGCATCGCCGCTCTGCGTCAAGGTAACCGGACGCGGCGGGAACTGGCACTGATCGCCGTGGCCGAAGCGCGACTCAACGACCTCGCCTCGCCCTTTCTCAATCGGTTGCACAACCTGAACAGTTTTCTCACCCCCCAGGAGATGAAGGTGGCGGCGTTGATCCGCGAGGGCCGTTCCAGCAAGGAGATCGCCGAAATTCTGGCGATTTCGGCGAGCGGCGTCGAATTCCACCGCAAAAGTCTCCGCAGAAAATTCGGTCTCACCGGCTCGGGGAGCAACCTGCGGACCCATCTGCTTTCCCTGCGATAGGAGGCGCAGCCCGTGACCACCGCCACCCTCGACGCGAAACCGCGCATCGGCGTCAGTTCCTGTCTTCTGGGCAACCGGGTGCGCTGGGACGGCACCGGCAGGCGTGACGATTTTCTGGTCGATGTCCTCGGCGCTTTTGTCGAGTATCTGCCGGTCTGCCCGGAGGTGGAGGCGGGGTTCGGCGTGCCGCGGGAGCCGGTGCGGCTGGTGGGCGATCCCCGGGAACCACGGATGATCGGCCTCCGGTCGGGAGTCGATTACACCGACCGCATGCGGGCGTGGGCGGCGAAGCGGGCGGAGGAGCTGGCGGGAGAGGGCCTGTGCGGCTTCGTGTTCAAGAGCGGATCGCCGTCTTCCGGCATGATGCGGGTAAAGGTGTACGGCGAGGGCACCATCCGGAGGGGCGGCGTCGGCATGTTCGCCCGTGCCCTGACGGCGCGGCTGCCGCTGCTGCCGGTGGCGGACGAGGGCAGGCTCAACGATCTCGGCCTGCGGGAGAATTTTATCGAGCGCATCTTCGTCGCCCACCGCTGGCAGCGGGTGACGCGGACCCGCGGCGGCCTGGTCGCCTTCCACACCGCCCACAAACTGCTGATCATGGCCCACAGCGTCGAACACTATCGGCTGCTGGGCCGGCTGGTGGCCTCCGCGGCGCCGCTTGCCGAACTGTTCGCCGAGTACGAAAGGCAGCTTGCCGCCGCCCTCGGGCTGCAGGCGACGGTGCGCAAGAACACCAACGTCCTTTCCCATGTCATGGGGTATTTCAGGAAGGATCTCACCGCGGGCGAGAAGCGCGAACTGCTCGAAATCATCGAGTCCTACCGGCGGGAGCTGGTGCCGCTCATCGTGCCGGTGACCCTGCTCAACCACTACGTCCGCAAGTACGGCCAGGAATACCTGGCCGGCCAACTCTACCTCCATCCGCATCCGCTGGAACTGAAGCTGCGCAACCACGCCTGAGTTGCCATGCACGGTTCGCACCCGGAGGAAGGAAGGAGGATGGGGAGTGGATCGCCACGCTTCGCTCGCGATGACACCCGGGGCGGTCTCACCCTCCTCGTCATAGCGAGAAGCGCAGCGACGAAGCAATCCAGTCGGAGCCGTCAGTCTGCCTCCGGCATCGCCCTTTCGACCACGATTACGACAACGACAACCGTTTCGCTGCCGCTGCCTAGAGCGGCACGGCAGGATGTGCACCTCCCTGGGGCACCGGATGACGACCCTTGGGGAAGCCCCTTTCGGCCATCACAGGGGCGGCATTCTTCTCGTTGTCGTTGTCGTAATCGTAATCGCCGAACCCGTCGGGTTCCCGCCATCGCCGGCGCCCGAGCCGCCGGATCGAGGGACCTTGCCGGCAGCTCGCCTTCGTTCAGCAACCTTCCTTGCGGTCGAGCAGCTGCCGGACCTTGTGCAGCAGCTCATCCACCGACGCCGGCTTCTGCAGGTAGTCGATGCCTTCGTCGAGGACGAAATGGTGGTGGATTGCGTTGGCGCTGTAGCCGCTCATGAAGAGCACGGGCAGTTGCGGCCGCAGGGCCTGAATCCTGGCCATCAGGGCGCGGCCGTTCATGTCGGGCATCACCACGTCGGTGATCACCAGGTCGAACTCGTCAATGGCGTTGGTGAAGAGGTCCAGGGCCTCCCGGCCGCCCCTGGCGGTGACCACGCGGTAGCCCCCCCGGCCGAGCATGGCGGCGAAGGCCTGGCGGACGGAATCCTCGTCGTCGACCAGCAGCACCCTTTCGTTCCGGCCCGGCGGGGGTGCCTGCTCCCTGTGCCCTTCGCCATCCGCCGCCAGGGTCTCGTGGTGTGCCGGCAGGTAGACCTTGAAGACCGAGCCCATCCCCTCCTCGCTGTAGACGTTCACGTGGCCGTTGTGCTGATGTATGATGCCGACGATGGTCGACAGGCCCATGCCGGTGCCCTTACCCACCTCTTTGGTAGTGAAGAACGGCTCGAAGATGCGGTGGAGCAACCCGGGCGGGATGCCGTGGCCTTCGTCGCTCACCTGCAGGAGGACATAGGTTCCGACAAGCGCCTTGCCGCAGGTGTGGCAGAGGCTGTCCTGGTTGCGGACGTTGCGGGTCTCGATGGTGAGTCTGCCCCCTTCCGGCATGGCGTCGCGGGCGTTGACCGTCAGGTTGACGAGGATCTGCTCCAGCTGGGAATGGTCGGCGCAGACCGGCAGCAGGTCTTCCGCCAGATGGGTTTCCAGGCGCACGTCCTCGCGGATCAGCCGGGCGAGCATCCTGTGGATACCGACGATGACCTGGTTGAGATCGAGGACCTTCTTCTGCAGGACCGTCTGACGGCTGAAGGCGAGGATCTGCCGCACCAGGCTGCTGGCGCGGCCGGCGGCGTCGCGGATTTCGCGCAGGCTTTCGTGCAGGGGGTGGTCGTCCGCCAGCTGGCGCAGTTCCATGTCGGAATAGGCGATGATCGGGGTGAGCATGTTGTTGAGGTCGTGGGCGATGCCGCCGGACAGGGTGCCGAGGGACTCCATCTTTTCGGCCTGCCGCAGCCGATTCGCCATCTGTTTCCACTCGGTGATGTCGGTGTGGGTCTCGATGATCTGCACCACCCGGCCCTGCCGGTCCTTCAGGGGAAAGGCGCGGACTTCGATGAAGTGCTCGGCGCGCTTGCTGTCGAAGTGGAGGTGGGTGGCCACCGCCGGCTTGCCGGTTTCGATGGCGATGCGGGTCGGGCATTCGTGGTGTTCGGCGTCGAGCTGCCAGCAGGGCACCTTCGATTGGTGACTCACCTCGTAGCAGCGGCGGCCGACCACCTCGGCGGTGGTGGTGGCGGCGAGATCGAGAAAACGCTGGTTGGCACGCAGGATGCGGTATTCGGTGTCGAGGAGCAGCAGGCCCTCGCCCATGCTGTCCAGCACCGCCCGGGTGAAGCGGTTGGCGGTGTCGAGCGTCGTGGGCTCCAGCGGGGTTTCCTCGATGTCGCGGATGGAGAGCACCCCGACGGCGTCGGCGTGGACCACCGGCACCCCCTTGACCCGGGTCCAGACCGTCGAGCCGTCGGCGCGCAGCCATTCCAGCTCGGTGCAGGAGACGCACTTGCCGTCCCGCAGCAGGGTGAGGGCGTCGGCGCAGAAGTATTCCTGGTCGGGCTGCACCAGGTCGGCGAGCCGCAGCCGCCCCTCCACCTCCGCCGTCGGGTAGCCGACGAGGCGCAGAAAGGTGCGGTTGGCCTTGGTGACCGTGCCGTCGCCGGCCAGGGAGATCAGCCCGTCCGGGCTGTTGTCGCACAGCAGCTGGTGGCTGCTGATCTGCGCCAGCTCCTCCCGGCACTGCTCCTTGTCACTGACGTCCCGGAGGAGGACCACCACCTGCGCCACCCGGCCGCTTTCGTCCGCTACCGGCGAGGCGGTGATCTCGACGAAGAGGGAAGAACCGTCCCGGCGCGACTGCCGGGCGGTGGTGGAGAGGGTCGTTCCGGTGGCGAACACCGTTTGCAGCCAGCACTGGCCGGCGGATTTGTCGCAGCCGCCGCCTGCCTGGAAGATGTCGCGGCAGAGGCTGCCCTGGCCGATGGCAGGGCCGTAGAGGCGGGCGGCGGCAGCGTTGACCAGCTCCGCCCGCAGCTCCCGGTCGAAGACCATGATGGGCTCGCCGGCCGCCTGCAGGGCCCGGTCGGCAAGATCGCCCGCCGGGAGGGAGGTGAGCAGGTGGAGAAAACAGACCTGGCTGGTGGCGGGGCTGGGGATGGGCATGAGGTTCCTGCATTCTTTCGGTGGCGTGTGGCGTCCGCGCCGGCCTTGCATGTCCTGTCTGGCAGGAAATGTAACAGATTGCCGCAGGGGGCGCATGTCGGGAGAGTTTGACAAATCGGGTTGCCCCGAGGGTGGCGGCTGGACTAGGGCGGGGTGATGCCGTGTTGGATGGCGAACCTGACCAGGGAAGGCAGGTCGCGGAGGTGCAGCTTCTGCATGAACCGGCAGCGGTAGGTTTCGACGGTTTTCGGCGACAGGGCGAGGCGCAGGCCGATGGCGGCGCTGGAATGGCCCTCCGCCACCAGTTGCAGGATCTCCTTTTCCCGCAGGCTCAAACGGGAGAGCGGCGACAGGTCGCGGCCGAGGTCGGCCAGGATGTCGGGAAAGAGTTCCCGGACGCGGGGGCTCAGGTAGGTGCGGTCGCAGTGCGCCGCCCTGATCGCCGCGATCAGGTCGCTGCCCGCTGCCTCCTTGAGAACGTAGCCGGTGGCGCCGGCGGCAAAGGCCTGGTGGATGTGTTCGCAGGTGGCGTGCATGGAGAGGATCACCGCCCGGAACCGGGAGCACTGGTGGCGCAACTGGCGGGTGACCTCGATGCCGTTCAGGTCCGGCATGGAGATGTCCATGACGGTCACGTCCGGCTGCAGCAGGGGGATGTCCCGGAGGGCATCGCTGCCCGAAGCCGCCTCGCCCACCACCAGCAGGCCGTCGTGCTCCTGGAGCAGGGCCCTGAGTCCGTCCCGCACCATCCGGTGATCGTCGGCGAGAAACACGGTGATGGTCATCGCGCCACCCTGAGGGTTACGGTGGTACCCTTGCCGGGGCTGCTGTCGATCCTGAGCCTGGCATGCAGCAGCTCGGCACGCTCCCGCATGCCGACGAGACCCAGGCCGGCGTCTGCGTCCTGACCGGGCGTTGCCTCCGGATCAAAGCCCCGGCCATCGTCCTCCACCTTGAGCAGCAGGGAGTCGCCGGTCTCCAGCAGGGAAAGAGAGATGCGTCTGGCCCCGGCGTGCCTGACCGCATTGGTCAGCGCTTCCTGCGCGATGCGGTAGATGGCGGTCTCCCGGGCAGAGGCCAGGCGCGGCCTCGGCTCCTCGCCGGTGACGGTGATGGCGACATCGGTCCGGTCGGCGAATCTTCTGCCGAGCCACTGCAGGCAGGCCAGCAGACCGTAGTCGTCCAGGAGCGGCGGCCGCAGTTCGGTCATTACCGAACGTACCTGGCCCACCATCTCCTCGACCATCTGCACCGAATCGTCGAGTCTGGCATGAAAGCGTTCCGGATCGGCGACTCCGCGGGTGGTGCGGAGCAGGTGCAGATTGATGCCGAGGGCGGCCAGTTTCTGGCCGACATCGTCGTGCAACTCGCGGGCCAGCCGCCGCCGTTCGTTTTCGGCGGCGTCGTGGAGACGGCCCCGGAGCAGCCGCAGTTCCGCTTCGGCCTTTGCCCGCTCGGTGTGGTCGACCAGGGACAAGAGTACCCGGCCATAGGAATGCTCGTAGCCCGGCTCCACCTGCCAGTGCACGGTGCAGGAGAGATTGACGCCGCTCATGCTCCGGATCGAGAAGGGATGGGAGTACTGGACTTCGCCCCTGGCGATGGCGACCAACCCTTCCGGCGTCTCGTGCAGGGGGATGGAGGCGAGGATGCGGTCGAGATTCGCGAAGGCCTGGGTCTTGTCGGGGATCCCCAGCAGGCGCAGGGCGGCCCGGTTGAAGTCGATGAGACGGAGCTGCTGCAGCAGGGCGGCGACCATATCGGGATGACTGGTGCAATAGGCCGCGATATCGGCGGAAGGGGGAAAACCGAACCCGGTGAGGGAGGTCTTGATGGCGGAAAAATCGGCGACGATCAGCGGCAGCGGCGATTCCTCGAACAGGTTGCGGTAGCGGGCGAGACTTTCCTGCAGGGCGGTCTCCGTCTTTTTCTGGTCGGTGACGTCTTTCAGCACCTGAATCACCTGGCGTATTTCGCCGGTGCCGTCGGTGAGCGGCGAGGCGGTGATGGAGAAGGTCCGCGTCGAGCCGTCCGGCTGGGGGTGGCGGTGCCGGACGAATGCCGGCCGTCCGCTCGCCAATACCTGGCGGATGGGGCACTGGGCCCCCGCCAGGCAGTCGGAGTCGCAGGGCAGCGGGTACTGGTGGGAGACCTCGTGGCATTTCCTGCCGACAACCGCCGCTGGCGCCGCCGCCCGGTTGGCGTAGGTGATGGTGCAGTCGCGGTCGGTGATCAGGACCCCGTCGGCCAGGGTGTCGAGGATGGCGGTGGAGAAGGGGGGGGGCGGCGGGGAGGGCACCGTGGTGGGATCTTTGGCCATGGCGGTTCAGTCGTCCCCTGCGGTCGGGATGGAGTCGCCGTCGGTGAGACCCAGGGGATGGAGGATGGCGCGGGCGCGTCGTGCCCGCCCCTCTTCCGGGAGGGCCGGCAATGCGGCGGCCAGTTCCGCCAGCCTTGCCGCGAGATCCAGGCAGACGTCGCGGCAGCGGCGTCGGTTTTTGTCGAGCAGCCGCCAGTTGCGGTCCGTGAAAAATTGGTTGCAGGCGCCGACGAGTTCACCGGCCAGATGGCGGCGCATGCCGTCCAGGGTGGCGGCATAGAAGGCCAGGGAGGAAACCTTGCGCTGGGCGATGATGTGGCCGAGCATGCCCATTTCGTGGGTGTCGGCGAGCAGGTCCTTCACCGCCCGCACCACCAGTTCCATCGGCGAGGCCGGAAAGGTCTCGATCAGCCGCTGGAAATCGCCGCGGCCGAGCGGCGACGGCTGCATCTCGCCGACCTCGTGGTGGAGGACCGCTTCCATCTCGGCATCGACCATGGCGTCGAACTCCCGGCGCAGCCGCTCCCGGTCGACGGTGGCGTCGGCGCGCAGCAGCCGGTAGTGGCCGAGGGCGTGGCGCAGGGCCAGGCGGCCGCCGGCGGCGCCTTCCTGGATCCAGTCCCAGAGATGGTAGCGATAGGGATCGCGGCGAAAGACGATACGGTCGTCCTGGAGCAGGGCAAAGGGGCTTGCCAGCTCCCGGGCCAGTTCCCGGCCGCAGATGTGCACCGGGATGCCGGCGAGCCGGCGTTCCTCGATGCGTTCGCCGACGAAGAAGACCGCCTTCATCGAGCGGCCGTAGCCGGCGCCGTAGATAAGTCGCGGGGAGTGGCCGGCAAGCGCGGCAGCGACCTCGGTCACCGCGAAAGGGTCGACGGCGCCGCAGGCCAGCGGCAGGGCGGCGAAACCGGCGCCGGCCAGCGGCCCCCAGGCCGCTTCCCGGGAGTCGATCCAGTCGAGCAGCACCGGTGGCGCCTCCTCCTGCCAGGGTTCCAGGCCCTGCTCCCATTTGTACAGATTGCGCAAACGCAAAAAAAGTGTACACATGGAAAAGACGCCGGAGTCGCGGGCGTCCGAGACGCTGCAGTTGTGCCTGATGGTGGTGATGAGGTCATGAAGCCCGCCGTCCATGATATTTCCTATCACGGCGGGGGAAAAAGCTCAAGCAGGAGAAGGCAGGCGTGAACCGTCAACAACCCCTCCCCATTGGCGGAGGCCGGCGCCGGATACTGATCACCGGCGCCACCGGTTATATCGGCCGGCGGCTGGAGGAGCGGCTGCTGGCCCGTAACGATCTCGCCATCCGCATTTTGGTCCGCAACCGCAACAAGGTGCGGCCGTCGGTGCGGGACCGGGTGGAGATCGTCGAAGGCGATACCTTCCAGCGCGAAAACCTCGACCGGGCCCTGGCCGGGGTGGATACCGCCTACTACCTGATCCATTCCATGGGCCAGGATGGCGATTTCGGCGAACTCGACCGGCGCAGCGCCGAGAATTTCCGCGAGGCGGCCGTCCGCGCCGGGGTGCGGCGGCTGGTCTACCTGGGGGGGCTCGGCGTGCGAGCAACCGCGAGCGAGCATCTGCAAAGCCGGCTGGAGACCGGCGAGATCCTCTCCTCCCATCCGGAGAAACTGCAGACCATCTGGCTGCGGGCCGGGGTGATCATCGGCGCCGGCAGCGCCAGTTTCGAGATCATCTACCACCTCGTCCAGAAGCTGCCGGTGCTGATCACCCCCACCTGGGTCAGGACCCGCACCCAGCCAGTGGCGGTGGCGGATGTGGTCCGTTATCTGGAGGCGGCGGCCGACGTCGACGTCGAGGGCGACCGGGTCGTCGACATCGGCAGCGAGGTGACCAGTTTCCGCGCCATGCTGGAGGACACCGCCGCGGTTCTCGGCCTGCGCCGCCGCATCCTGCCGGTGCCGGTGCTGTCCCCCCGCTTGTCTTCCTACTGGCTGGTGCTGATGACGCCGGTTCCTTACCGGCTGGCGAGTGCCCTGGTGGAGGGGCTCAAGTCGGAAACCGTGGTGCTGAACGACGACGCCGGTCGGCTGTTTCCCGATATCCGGCCCGTTTCCTTCCGGCAGGCGGTGGCTGCGGCGGTGGACGAAATGGCGAAAGACGGGGTGCTGAGCCGCTGGTGCGATTCCTCGGCCGGCACCGTCTGCGACATCCTCGGGCAGGACGACCCTTCGTCGTCGATTCTCCGCGATCGGCGGGAGATCCTGCTGGCAGGGGCCCGGCCGGAGGCGGTGTTCCGGGCCGCCTGCGCCATCGGCGGCCGCCACGGCTGGTACCGGTATTCGCCCTTGTGGCGGCTGCGGGGGATGTTCGACAAACTGGTCGGCGGCTGCGGTTTGTCCCGCGGACGCAGGGCGGAGGGGGAACTGCGGGTCGGCGACGCCCTCGATTTCTGGAAGGTTGCCGATCTCCGGGAAAACCGCAGGCTGCTGCTCCTGGCACAGATGAAACTGCCGGGGCACGCCTGGCTCGAGTTCGATATCCGGGAGGACCGGCTGGTGCAGACCGCCCATTTTCTGCCGCGGGGGCTGCTCGGCCGGTTGTACTGGTACGCGGTGTCCCCCTTCCACCACCTGGTGTTCAGCGACCTGGCGCACCAGATCGTTGCCCGGGCCAGGAGAGAGGCGGCTGGGTGAAGCCGCTTTCCGCAGCGGCGGATGGTTGGGTTGCCGACCGCCCACCCCCTGCCGCCGGCGCGAATTTTTTCTGGCGGGGCAGGCGGTTGCCGACTACCCTTGTCCGATGAACCAGGCCGGACCATCGAGCCGGCGAGCGAGGAGACGCGCCGCATGACCGAACATCCGTCCCTGCCGCAACTTCGGCAAACGATCTGCTCCCTGGCGGAAACCCTGACCACCTCGGCCCGGGAGATCATCCGCCATTTTCAGGTGCTGAAAAGCGCCCGCGCCGCCAGGCTGATGATGGACGCGCCCGGGCTCTTTTTCCCCGATCTTTCCCTGTACGTCATCTCCAAGGCCGGCGCCCATCGCGGCCACACCGCCATGCAGAACCTCGTCGGTCCGCATCTGCCGCCGGAGGGCAACCGGGTTTACGGCTTCGTCCTCTACCCGGAATCCTACGTCCGTTCCTGTCTCGACCGGCTGCTGCGCAAGTCGGTGCGCACCGTCTCGCCCGAGATGCGGCTTTCCATCGAAAACAATTTCAACGCCAAGCATCACCACGGCTGCGACCTCACCGATTCCCAGGTCATGCACGACCTGGTCGGGTTGATGCGCCGGGAACTGGGATTGCCGCCGCTCTGATGCCGCAGAGCCATGCCGGCGGCGGGTTGGCGCCTGAAAAAGGCAAGGGGAAAAGACGGCATGCCGCCGCCTTTTCCCCTTGTTAGGTCAATGCAGACTTCAAATCCGGAGCCGGCGTGCGGCCCGGATGCTGTGTCGGATTAGAAGCGACGGCGATTGCCACCGCCACCGCCGGCGGGACGAGCCGGACGGTCGGCCTGGGGCCGGGCCTGGTTCACCTTGAGGTTGCGGCCCATGACCTGCTTTTCGTTGAGGTTCTTGATGGCTTCCTCGGCCTGGGGATCGTTGGGCATCTCGACGAAGGCGAAGCCCTTGGAACGGCCGGTTTCCCTATCGGTAATGATGTTCACACGAGATACTTCGCCATGCTCCGCAAAAAGGTTCCGCAGATCGTCCTCGGAAATGGCATAGGGAAGATTACCGACGTACAGGTTCATTAACTTGTCTCCTTTGCTTGTGTGTTTATTGAAAATAATGCTGCTGAATGACCAACACACAAGCCAGTCCAACAGCGGGTCAGCGTATACCGTCAATGGCATGGCTCTCGTGGCGATGGGGGCGGCCGTGGCGACGGGCCGCGGTACACCGGCGGAGAGGATGCATCGAAGATCCGGATAAAGGGGAAATATATTCAGTCAGGGGAAATAGTATGGTCTCGCGGGATCAGAAGGGAATCAAGGCACCAGGCGGGTTACTATCGGGTGATCAGCTCGTCTTTGCTGGGATACGGGGGGCAATGCGGTGGTATCGAACCCTGATAACTGTACTGAAATAAATGCAATGCTGTCTCTTCATATATCATGGTTCGGGTGCTTTGCAATGCTTTTTTTTGCAGGGTGCGGAAAAATGTGCGGCGGGAAAACTGTCGGAACAGGCCGGGCGGCGGGCCGGCGGCGGTCGGGATCGTCCCGGTCAGGGCCTGCTACCGGGCCTGCCCCGGTCCGGCAGGGCGAGGTAGCGGCGCAGGACGATCAGCCCGTCGGGGGTGAAGGGATGGGTGGCGGCCATCGCCTCGATGGCGGCAAGGGGGATGAAACAGCCGCTTTCGACCTCTTCGGGCTGCAGCCGGAAGGGGCCGTCGTGGACGCAGGAGAAAATCTTCCCCCACACCCGGTTGCCGCCGTCGGCATAGTAGTTGGTGAAATGGGGAACGAGCTCGGCGGCCACGCCCATTTCCTCCGCCAGCTCGCGGCGGGCCGCCTGTTCGTAGCTTTCGCCGGCGAGGACGACGCCGCCGGCGGCGATGTCGAAGTATCCGGGGAAGATATCCTTGGTCGCCGTTCGTTTCTGGACGAAGAGTTCGCCGCCACGGTTGAAGACCAGGATGTAGCTGGCGCGGTGGATGAGCCGGTCCCGGCGCATCCGCCAGCGCGGCGCCGTGCCCACCGGCCGGTCGTCCTCGTCGACGATGAGCACCTCTTCCTGGGCCGGGGGAGAAATCATTCCGCTGCCGGGGGATGGTACGGATCTTTTCCGGCCGCGTCCTTGAAACGCAGCGGGTCCTTGCAGGCGGCGAGGAGGGAAGGTTCCTGGTCGACCAGGCAGTCGAGAAGCCGGTCCAACTCGGTGGGGTTGATCTTCGCGCCGTAGCGCACCATCGCCTCCAGGGACCGTTTCCAGCGCCAGCGGCCTTTCTTGCCGAGCAGCTGGCAGGGCCGGGAAATGTAATGGCAGCTGTCGCAGTGGTTAACCAGCAGCTGGCCGCAGGATGGCGGATCGGCCCCCTGGCCGGCGGCCGCGGCGCCGAGGAGGAGGAAGACCGCGATGGCGGCGGTCGGAATCCATCGGTTCAGCATGGTGTGCCCCTGTGGTTGGCGGGAGGGAGAACTGCGGTCAGCATACCCCTTCCGGAGCGGCGGGGCAAGAGAGGCGGCCGGCGCTGGTTGCCGCCGTTCAGGCGGCCCTGGGCAGGCGCGGCGTGGTTTCCGGGGTCTGGCCGGGGGTGGTGCGCCAGTGGTCCGGGGTCAGGGGCGGCAGGCCGTATCCGGCGCGGGCGCTGTCGCAGCGTTCGTTGCCGACCCCATCCTGCCAGGAGGCGGGAAAATCCCGGCAGACGGAGGCGCGCCGGGGATGGATGGCGCAGTAGACCGCCTCGCCGACCGTTCCCTGGAGGGCGATGCAGCGGGGCTGTGGGGAATTGGTGCCCCGCATCGCCACCCGGTGCGGGGTGACCGCTTCGGTCATGGCGCAGGGCACGCCGTTTTCCCGGAAATCGTCGCACTCGGACCAGTGGAAGGAGACCCGGAAGCAGGTGCAGCAGGCGCCGCACTGCAGACAGGGGTTGCCGGAGAGGGAGAGGACCGTTTGCCCGCTCATGGTGGTTCGTGGTAAAGGGATGGATGTTCCGCCGTGCTGCCGGGTGGCAGCGCAGCATGGGGTGGATCGCGGGAATATGCAGGCAATGACGGGAAAAGGCAAGTGGAAATTGTAATCATCGCCGCCATGGCGGCAAACCGGGTCATCGGTCGCGGCAATTCCCTTCCCTGGCATCTGCCCGCCGACCTGCGTCGTTTCCGGGAACGGACCATGGGGCATGCGCTGATCATGGGTCGCCGTACCTTCGAGTCCATCGGCGCACCGCTTCCGGGCCGCCGTACGGTGGTCGTCAGCCGCAACCGAGATTTCGCCGCGCCGGGGGTGCGGGTGGCGGCCGACATCGACAGCGCCCTTGCCCTGTGCGGCGAGGAGGCGCTGGTGTTCATCGCCGGCGGCGGCGAGATCTACCGCCTGGCGCTGCCGTTGGCCGATCGGATCGAACTGACCGTGCTGCCCCGGCCGGTGGCGGGTGACGTGCTGTTTCCCGAAATCGACGAAGGGGATTTCCGCTTGCTGCGGCGACAGCCCCTGGCGGCAGCCGAGGACGCCGAACTGCTCGTCTACGTCCGGCGTTCGCCGGCGGGACGGTCCGCGGCAGCGGCTTCTTCCCCGTCGCAGGGAGGTTGACGCCGGCAGCAGCGGCAACTCTGGCAGCGGTCCTCGCTGCACCACTGGCAGGCGAAACAGTCGGGGCAGGGGTTCTTGCGGCAGGTGCCGGCCGGGAGTTCCGGCTGGTATATCATGCCCATATTGCCGGGCAGGGGGCGGAATTTCATCTCTTGCACCGGTTTGGTCGATGTTCTATGGTATCGCAATCCTGGAAACAAACTATAAGAACGGACCAGCCCGGCACAAGGGGCGGAGGCGGGCGGGGAGACATGCAGACAGTGCGATTTCTGACCAGCGGCGAGGAGCGGCGCCTGCCGCCTTTGCTCCGGATCGTCAGTGCCGGCGGCCGCGAGCTCTCCGCCGCTCATCTCGACGGATTTTTCACCGGTCTCGCCCTCACCCCCATGGCGATGGAGGCGGAGGAATGGCTCGCCGCCCTGTTCGGCGACGGCGATATCCCTTTCCCCTCGGAAGCCGACCTGCGCGACCTTCAGGAGATCGTCGTCCGGCTGCGCAACCGGTTCCGGGATCGGTTCCGGGACGGGACCCTGCCTTTTCCTGCCGCGGAACTGGCGGCTGACCGGCGGGCCACCGGCGACTGGTGCCGGGGATTGCTGGCGGCGCTCCTGCTGCGCCCCGCCTGGTGGATGGCCAGCGCCGAACCGGTTCCCTTCACCGCGGAGGAACGCAAGCGCGAGGGGATGTCCCGGTTCGTGGTGCTCCAGTACTTCGCCGATCCGGCAAAACTCGACGAGCTCGCCGGCTACTTCGCGGCAAGGGAGGAAAACCTCCTCGCCCTGCTGCCGCGGCTCTACCTCAGCCTGTGGCGCGATTCCCTCGAACATCTGCGGCAGCAGGCGGCCCGGGCCGCGGTCACCGCCGGACCCGCCGCCGCGGGCATCGGCCGCAACGAACCCTGCCCCTGCGGCAGCGGCAGAAAATTCAAGAAATGCTGCGGGAGATAGATGGCCCTGCTCGGTGATTTTCGTCAAGGCTTCGGGGCGCCTTTCGGCGCCGCCGGTTTCCTGCTCGCCCACAAGCGGCTGCTGCAGTACGTCTTCATCCCTTTTCTCATCAATACCGGCGTCTTCGCCGGAACGGGCTGGCTCGGTTTTTCCGTGTTCGACCGGATCGTCGACCATTACCTGCCGGCGGGCAACGCCTGGTACTGGCTGCTCCTCTCCTGGTTCCTGTGGCTGGTGGCCATCGCCGTCGTCCTCATCCTCGTCTTTTTCACCTTCACCGTGGTGGGCAATCTCATCGCCGCGCCCTTCAACGATCTTCTCTCCGAACGTACCGAGGAGGTGCTGGCCGGCCGCCGTGACGACCGGCCCTTCTCGGCCGCCGACTTCCTCCGCGACGCGGCGCGCACCCTGCGGGAGGAAAGCAAGCGGATGGGGCTCTTCCTGCTCGGCATGGTGCTGCTGCTGTTTCTCCACCTCCTGCCCGGTCTCGGCCAGCTTCTCTATCCGCCGCTTTCCCTCGGCTTCACCGTTTTCTTCCTCGCCGTCGAGTACACCGGCTACGTCTTTGCCCGCAAAGGGGCGACCTTCCGCGACCAGCGGGATTTCATCCGTTCCCACCGGGCGATGATGTTCGGTTTCGGCCTGGGGGTCTTCTGTCTGCTGGTCGTTCCCTTTGTCCAGTTCTTCTGCATTCCGCTGGGGGTGGTGGGGGCAACCCGCCTCTGGTATGAAGCCTCCGGAAGCGTCGCCGGCCGGGAACCGTCCCGACCCGGCGGCTGAACCGCATACAAAACCTGGGGGCAGGGGTGTTGCGCAGGCACCTATCCCGTGATCAGGTACGAACCTCCGGCAGGGGAGGGAGAGGATGAACCGCCTCCATGACCTTCGGCTGATCGACGGCAGGAACGACCTGCCCGGGGTGCTGCTCATCCACGGGTTCGGGATGAACGGGCATTTCTGGGAAGATCCCGGTTCCAGTTCCGTGCTGGGCGGCCTGGCGCCGCTGGCCGTTTTCCTCAAGGATCCACCCGACAATCAGCCCGCCCGCTTCGGGGTCTCCACCGGCGCCGCCGACAACGGCATGAAGGGCATGGCCCTGCGCCTTGCCGCCGACGGTTTCCCGGTGGCGAGCTGGAGTCAGCGGCAGCCCCTCGGGGCGGCCGCCCTGGCCGTCGCCGAACTGGAACGGCTGGTGGCCATCGTCCGCGAGACCTGGCCCGGCCGGCCCCTCTACCTGGTGGGGCACAGCCGCGGCGGCCTGGTCGGCCGCGATTACCTGGGCCGGGGCGGTTTCCCCGAGCAGATCCGCGGTCTGATCACCATCTGTTCCCCCCACGCCGGCACCGAGCTTGCCGTGCTGTCCCGCTTTCTCACCCCCCTGGGGCGACTCCTGGAGCGGCTCCTTCCCGAGACCGGCCGCAATCGGCTCACCGGCGCCCTGGCCCGGATGGCCGATTTTCTCGGCAGTCCGGCGATCACCGAGCTGCGGCCGGATGCCGACTGGATCCGCCGCCTGCCCCTCGCGTTGCCCGGGAGGCTGCGGCTGTTTTCCGTCGGCGGCGTCGATCCGGTCCTGTTTTCCCTGTTCCTCCGCATCGGCGGCGATCAGCAGTGGCGGCGGGTGGGGTTGCCCGATCTGCTGCTGCGGGCCCTGCCCGAGCGACATCTGCCCGCGGAACTGGCCGCCGGCCGTGGCGACGGCCTGGTCACCGCGGCCAGCGCCCGGCTGCCCGGGGCCGAACATCTCGATTTTCCCGTCAACCACGTCAGAAGCGCCTTCGACACCGCGGTGTACCGGCGCATCCGCGAACTGCTCCTTGCCCACCCCGGCACCGACCCGGCCGGAACATAATTCCGAGTTCTCCGCCAGCGCCCCGGATCGGGAAGGCGCCCCCGGGCGGGAAGGCGGCATCGAATGCAGCTTTCTGCCGGCAGGGGAAGCAGAGCGGAATCCCGGCACGCTCAAATCCAGCCGCGCCGGCAGGCCGCCAGGAGGTCGGGATCGGCTCGGTAGGGGTTGGCCGGCGGCCAGGGGTAAGGCAGTCGCAGTTGGTCAGCGAAGGGGGTGGCGGCGACATGGCGGTTGTAGGCCTCCACCGTCAGGGCCTCCAGGTTGACGGTGTCGAGAACGTTGTAGGCGAGCAGGGTGTCGAGGGCGCGGCGGTCGCCGGTTTTTTCGTAGTGACGCCAGAGCAGCACCGCGGCGTACCCGTCGATGCCGTCCAGTTCCATCCGGAAGATGTTGCACGCCTTCTCGACGGCCTTGAGGCCGCCTCTGAGACCGAGGCCGCGCAGGACGTGGCAGAGGTCGATCTGGGCGTGCGGCAGCCGGGTGCGGAAATGGCGTTCGAGGACCGGTACGTCGAAGGACTTGCCGTTGAAGGTGACCAGCACCCGGTAGGCGAGGACGTCGTCCAAAAACTGCTCCAGATTCTCGCCCCAGACGTAGCTGCGGAGGGTTGCGCCGTCCCAGAGGGAGATGGCGGTGACGTGGTCGCCTTCCGGCCCGCCGCCGCTGGTCTCGATGTCGAGGTAGGCGGTGCGCTGGCGGAAATGGGGAAAGATCCGCCAGTGGCGAGAGGGCGGCAACCGTGCGGTGAAGAAGCCGGGATCGTCGTCCAGCCGGAGGCGGGAGGCATCGAGACCCTGACGCAACGCCGCTTCTTTTTTTGCCAGGAAATGGGGCAGCGGCTGGCTGCGGGCGTCGTCCCAGCAGCGGATGCCGGCCTGCCAGAGCCGCTGTTCGGTTCTGAGGCCGATGCCGGGGATGTGGGAAAAGGTGTGGGTGAGCATGGCGGATGGTTTCCTCGGGGAGTTTGCCGCAATGGTAGCCGTTCATCACACAGGTACGATGGTGCACAACCACCTGCGTTGTAACCGTTCAGAAGTGCCCCAGATTCGGACAAGCGGACCGGCGTCGCGTACTGCGCGTACGTAAGCCGGGCCGATCGTCCGAAGATGGGGTGCTGCTGAACGGTTACCCGCAATGGTAGCGCGGAACGGCGGCAAGCGCACCCTTCATCGAAGTGATCGCCCCGGATGGGTGGGGGTTGACAGGAGGCTTGCGGCCATTGTATCGATGGGGAAATGGGGGCGATGACCGCCTGCCACGAGGTTGCAAACCACAGGAGGAACCCATGCAACTTGCCGATCCCAACCTGCATCAGCGACTGCTGGAGATGTGCGACTGTTACCTGGAGACCGATTTCGCCAAGCAGTTGAACGCGATCAGCCACGGCCACGCGAAGGATCTCGACGAGGACGCGGTCAAATATCTCGCCCTTGCCATCATGTACGGGGTGAGCGAACAGGCGGACGAGCTGAAGATGAAGAAGAAAAAGGACGGCAAAATCAAGGTGTTGCTACAGATCGACGGCGAGAAGAAGGCCCTGCCGATCCCGCCGGTCCCGCTGTTCGACCGGATGCTGCAGATGATGGAAGCCATCCTCCATCTGGAGAAGGACGGCGGTGAGCTGCCGCTCGCCCTCGGCCTGCGCACCAGTCAGCTGGAACTGCAGGTCAAGGTGAAGGAGAAGGAGGACGAGACCTCCCTGAAGATTTCCTATCCGGTCTGAGCGGTGCCGGCCTCGCGCTGGTGGTGGCCGCCCGCCGGGATGATCCCGAGGATGGCCGAAAAAAAAGGCAACCCGCGGCGAGTTCGCGGGTTGCCTTTTTGCGTTGCTGCGGGTGGGCCGCCCTGGCCTCGCCTGCCGCCGCCGGTAGGGATGGGTCAGACCCTGAGGGAGGGGCGTGTCCCCGGCCGCTGTTCGGCGCCCGGTCGCGCCACGTTGCGCTTCTTGTCGGCATTCATGATGGCGCGGGCGGTTTCGGCTTCGTTGGCCTCGGCGAAACTGATGGCCATCATGATCCTGTCGAACCAATTGAGGTTGGCTGTTTCCTTCATGGCGTTCACTCCTTGACTGATGGTTGTCCGTGTCCTTGCCGGGCACGGAGAGATGGAAGCGGGTTTCGCCTTCCAGTGGTTCAAGACCCGTGCCAAGGGATGGCTTTCTGTAATCTCCTGATATTGCAAGGTTTGTTGTTGGGCCAGGGGGCGCGCTGGAGATTGCAATCGGCAACGGCAGATGGTGTGTTATTGGGAAATCCTTATTGTTTCGGCGGGTTAGGCGATGTTGCGAAAAAGGCTGTCGTGTTTCTTTTTGCAACAGGCAGTGGGCCGCTGTCTCTGCCGGGAAAAATGCCGTTGTTTTTCCGGACGCCGCCCCGGTATATAGGAAGAAAAGAGCGATGGGCCTGGGCGGGCGAAGGAAGGTGATGCATGCGGCTTTTTGGCAAGGGCGAGGAGAAAACCGAGGCGGCCGACGAAATTTCCGAACTTGAGAAGCTGCGCCTCTCGGTCCTTGCCGCCGCTCTGCCCGCCCGGGTGGAAAAGGTGGCCTTGGGCGAGGTGGACAATCTCGCCCGGCTCCCCCCGGCCGCCGCCGAATACACCATCGGCGTCACCTATCTCGAATACCTGGTCAGCCTGCCCTGGAACCGGACCACCCCCGACAACCTGGACATGGAGCGGGCGGAGCGGATCCTCGACCAGGATCACTTCGGCCTGACCGAGGTCAAGGAGCGCATCCTCGAACATCTGGCGGTGCGCATCCTGCGGTTGTCCACCAGGTTCCGCGTCCTGGTGGTGGACGACGAACCGGTGGCGCGTCGCAATCTGGAACACGCCCTCGCCAAGGACAGCTACCAGGTCCGCACCGCCGCCGACGGCGAGGAGGCCCTGCGCCTGCTGGCCGCGGAACCGTTCGACGCGGTGGTTACCGACTACAAGATGGAGAAGATCGACGGCCTCGGGGTGCTGGAAGGGGCCAAGGCCATCGATCCGGAGATCGTCGTGGTCATGGTCACCGGCTATGCGACCACGCCGACGGCGGTCAAGGCCATGCGCCAGGGTTCCTACCATGTCCTCGCCAAGCCCCTGCGGCTGGAGGAACTGCGGGCCACCCTCGCCGAGGCCCTGGCGGGCAAGCGGCTGCAGCTGGAAAACAAGGGGCCGATCTTATGCCTCGCCGGGCCGCCGGGCACCGGCAAGACCTCGCTGCAGAAGTCCATCGCCCGCTGTCTCGAGCGCAGGTTCATCCGCCTGTCCCTGGCCGGCATCAAGGACGAGGCGGAGATCCGCGGTCACCGGCGCAGCTACATCGGCGCCCTGCCGGGCAGGATCATCCAGGAGATCCGGCGGGCGGAGGCGAAGAATCCGGTGTTCATGCTGGACGAGATCGACAAGATCAGCCAGGAGTTCAAGGGCGACCCCGCCGCCGCCCTGCTCGAGGTCCTCGATCACGAGCAGAATTCCCATTTCATCGACCATTACCTGGACGTGCCCTTCGACCTGTCCCGGGTGATGTTCATCGCCACCGCCAACAACGTCGACGCCATTCCGGCACCGCTCCTCGACCGGATGGAGGTCCTCCATCTTTCCGGCTACCTGCAGGAGGAGAAGGAGGAGATCGGCCGCCGCCACCTCATTCCCCGGGCGGTGGAGGAGGCGGGCCTGGCATCGATGCCGCCGCTGTTCACCGACGAGGCGCTGCGCAAGATCATCACCGAACATACCCGCGAGGCGGGGCTGCGGAATTTCAAGCGGCAGATCGAATCGATCTGCCGGAAACTCGCCCGGCAGAGTTTGAAGGGGGGAGGGGGCGGCGAGGATCTCACCATCACCCCGCAACGGGTCGAGGAACTGCTCGGGCCGCGCAAGTATTACTTCGAGGTGGCCGAGGTGCGGGAGCGGCTGGGCGTCGCCACCGGTCTTGCCTGGACCGGCATGGGCGGCGAGATCGTCTTCGTCGAGGCGACCCGGATGCGGGGGGGCAACAACCTGATCCTGACCGGCTCGCTGGGCGAGGTGATGAAGGAATCGGCGCAGGCGGCGCTCAGCTACCTGCGCAGCAACACCGCCCGCTTCGCCATCGCCGACGATTTTTTCGCCGACGCCGACATCCATGTCCATGTCCCCGGCGGCGCCATCCCCAAGGACGGCCCCTCCGCCGGCCTCACCATCATGGTGGCGCTCCTGTCGCTGCTGACCCGGAAACCGGCGCGGCTCGACGTGGCGGTCACCGGCGAGCTCACCCTTTCCGGCCGCATCCTGCCGGTGGGCGGGGTCAAGGAGAAGCTGATGGCCGCCCGCCGCGCCGGCATCGCCACCGTGGTCCTGCCGGCGAAGAACGCCGCCGACCTGCGGGATCTCCCGCCCATCCTGACCGGAAGCCTCACCATCGTCACCATCGATGAGGCGGCGGAGGTACTGGCCCACGTCTTCCCCTGAGTCGAGACGCGCGGGATTTCCGGGTGTGCCGCCGGAAGTCCGGATCGCCGCGGTTCTCGCGGGGGATGCCGGAAGAGATCAGTTCATCCCCTTGGCCCACTCGCGGATGCGGGCAAAGGCCGCCTCCAGCCGAGCCAGCCCTTCTCCGAATTCCCCGTTCCGATTTTCCCTGGCCATGGTCCCCAGCGCCCTGGCCGCCTCCCCGAATTCAGCGGCGCAGAGGATACCCGCGGCGCCGGCCACGGTATGGCAGACGGCGCGCAGATGTTCGATGTCGTTGCCGGCGATGGCTGCGGCGGCCTCGGCGAGCCACTTCGGTCCGCTTTCCCGCAGCAGATGTTCGATCATCTCCCGGGCGAGTCTGCGGTTGCCGCGGCAGTTCCTGACGAGAAAGGCGTCATGGTCGAGCGCCGGCACCCCCGCGGCCCGGCCGGCGGGAAGCGCCCGGTGGATCCGTTCCACCTCCCGGCGCAGGGCGCCGATCCGCACCGGTTTGGCGATGTACCCGTCCATGCCGGCGGCCAGGCATTTCTCGCGATAGCCTTTGATGGCATGGGCGGTGAGGGCGATGATCGGGAGGCGCTTCTTTTCCCGGAGTTGCCGGATCCGGGCCGCGACTTCGAAGCCGTCCATGTCCGGCATCTGGATATCGGTGAGGATGAGATCGAAATCCTCTGCCGCCAGCAGGGCGAGGGCCTGTCTGCCGTCTCCGGCGGCACTCACGGTGAACCCCTCCTCCCGGAGCAGGGTCTCGGTGACCGTGCGGTTGATCAGCTCGTCCTCGATGAGCAGGATGCGGAGATTCCTGCTTTCCCGCACCGAGTGGCGGGTGATCATCGCCCGGGCCGGTTCGCCGCCGGGCGGTTCGATGCCGACGGCATCCGCGACGGCGCCGCACAGTTCCTCCCGGCTGATCGGTTTCAGGAGAAAACCGTCGATCCCGGCCGTTCGCAATCGATCGACATCGCCCCGCTGCCCCACCGTCGCCATGCAGATGACCCGCAGGCCTGCCTGCCGCTCCCGTAACTGCCGGCTGAGGACAAGGATGTCGGTGTCGGGGAGATTGCCGCTCACCAGGGCGAGCTCCATGCCGGCGGCCAGCGCCAGGGCCTGCCTGCCGCTGTCGGCAACGGTTACGGAAAGCCCGGCGTCCTGGAGCATCTCGCGCAGGATGAAGCGGCTGGTGGCGTTGCCGTCCACCACCAGCACCGGTATGGTGGGCAGCGCCGCCGCCGCCGGCATGGCGGTGCTGGTGCCGTCCCGGCCGAGCCGGGCGGTGAAGTGGAAGGTGGAACCCCGGGCCTTGTCGCTTTCCAGCCAGATCCTGCCGCCCATGAGTGCGGCGAGCTGGGAGGAAATGGCAAGGCCGAGACCGGTGCCGCCGTAGTGGCGGGTGGTGCTGGAATCTTCCTGCTGGAAGGCCTGGAAGATCTCCTGCTGCTTGTCCGGGGCGATGCCGATGCCGGTATCGCGCACCTGGAAATGGAGGAGGAACGGATCGGCGTCGTCCTCCTCTTCCCGCCAGAGCTGCGCCGTGACCGTTACCTCCCCCTGCTCGGTGAATTTGATGGCGTTGCCCACCAGGTTGAGCAGGATCTGACGCAGCCGGCCGGGATCGCCGACGAGCTGATCGGGAACGCGCCGGTCGATGAGGCAGTTGAATTCAAGCCCCTTGTCGTGGGCCCGGGCGGCCAGCAGCTTGACCGCGCCGTCGACGCAGCGCCGCAGATGGAAGCCGATCCGTTCCAGCTCCATCTTTCCCGCCTCGATCTTGGAGAAATCGAGGATGTCGTCGATGACCCGCAGCAGCCGCTCCGAGGAGGTCCTGGCCATTTCCAGATAGCCCTGGACCTCCTCGTCGGTTTCCCGGCGCTGGGCCAGGTCGAGCATGCCCATCAGGCCGTTCATCGGCGTGCGGATCTCGTGGCTCATGTTGGCCAGGAACCGGCTTTTGGCCTGGTTGGCCTCCTCCGCCTGGCGGCGGGATTCGGCGAGGATCAGCTCTGTGCGCTTTCGTTCACTGATGTCGCTGATGATGTGGGTGGCATATTCCACTTCCCCCTGTCCATTGTAGACGGGGTAGAGGGAAACTTCGAACCAGCGGTTGTCGAGATGCGGTTCCTGGAGTTCCAGTTTTTTGACCGGGATGCCGGTGGCAAACACCTGCTCCACCGGGCAGGTTCCCAGGGGACAGCCGCTGCCGTGGGCCAGGGTGAAGCAGAACAGCCCTTCCGGCTGCGGATGCCCGAACAGGGCGCGGGCCGCGGCGTTGGCCCGGGAGATGGTGTGCTGCCGGTCGATGATGAACACCGCCTCGCCCATGGCGTCGAAGGTGTGCTGCCAGTTGGCGGCGCAGCGGTCGAGTTCCCGGTGCGCCGCCGCCTGATGGCGGAGATAGGTGCGCGACCGCTGCAGGAGAAAGGCGATGAAGGCGGAGCCGGCGAGCCCGATGAGCCCGTGCCAGAAGTAGATCCAGCCCGCCATCTGGTGCTCCATGGCCAGGTAGGGGGCCATGGGCACCGCGATACTGATGCCGCCGCGGATATCCCCCACCCGGTAGTCCTGGTAGCCGTGGCATTTGAGACAGGACGCGTCGACGCGCATCGGCCGCATCAGCCGGATGTGGGGCCGGCCGTCGATGTCGGTGAAGGCCGATTCTTCCGGGGAGCCCTTTTCAAAGGCGGCGAGCGCCGCCGTCTCCCAGTCGTCCGGGGCGTTCTGCGGGTTGATGGGGCGGGAACTGGTGATCTTGCCCCGGACGCCGTAGTACTCGGCGTACCGCTCCATCACCTGCCGCATCATGTAGGCGGGGTTCATCAGGGTGAGGCGTTTGCCCGAGGTGGTGACCACGTCCCGGTCAGGCACGGCGGTGAGGAAGGGGTTGGGAGGGGTGTCCGCGTCGGGTTGCACGTAGACGCCGCCGTGGCTCGCCGCCCAGAAGCGGAAGGCCTGGTCCTTGTTGAAGTGGATGAGCGCGTCGTTTTTCGCCGCGGTCACCGCATGCTGGCGTTCTGCCGCATGGTACCAGGCCAGCGAACCGGCGAGCAGGCCGAGCCAGAGGAGCAGCGCGGCGGCGGCGTAGAAATGCGGGGGGCGCTCCGCGAGCTTACCGGGAAGTTGCATGATGGTGCTGATGACGGAAGGGGTATCTGCCCGGCTCTCCTGGTTCGGGAGGCAAGGGGATTTCGACAGTGGTTTTTTTTGCGGTAGAACTACGTATTTTTTTGACTGAATGATGGTTCATGTGATGAAATAATACCCATCGTACCAAAAAACCGGTGGGGGCTGGGTATGAAAATTCTCGTGGTGGAAGACGATTTCATCAGCCGGCAGATTCTCGTCGAGAACCTTTCCGCCTACGGCGTCTGCCATGTGGCGGTGAATGGCTTGGAGATGCTGGAGGCGGTGGAGATCGCCTGGGCGAACCGGGCTCCCTACGATCTCATCCTGCTGGACATCATGATGCCGGGCATGGACGGGCAGCAGGCCCTGCAGCGGCTGCGCGCCAAGGAGCAGGAGCGCGGCATCGGCGGCTCGAAGATGGCGAAGGTCATCATGACCACCGCCCTCGATGACCCGCAGCAGGTGATGACTTCCTTCATGAAGGGTGGTTGCGAGGCCTATCTGGTCAAGCCCATCGATTTCCTCAAACTCAAGGAGACCATCCGGGATCTGGGGCTGGCTTGAGAAGCCGCCTCCCATCGCTCATCCCCGGGCGGACAGGTTGCAGTCAAGATGGAAGACCTTCGTGAATTCGTCGACGAGTTCGTGGCCGAGGCCAGGGACA